>NZ_JBYOJT010000005.1:0-561640 GCF_057798875.1 Cupriavidus sp. 94F1 | reverse complement strand
AGCGAGTTGGAACCACCCCTTCCCATCCCGAACAGGACCGTGAAACGACTTTGCGCCGATGATAGTGCGGACTACCCGTGTGAAAGTAGGTCATCGCCAGGCTCTTATACCCAGAACCCCCAAGCCCTTAAAGCTTGGGGGTTTTGCTTTGGCGGGTGCGAAACGTGCGAGCGCATTCGAGTCCCGCACACCCTCCTGCGTCGCGCATTCCAGGCGCGCGGACAGTCGGCAGCGGTGCAGCCGTTACAGTAGTCTTGTAAAAGCGCATGCAGACACCGGCTCAACCTTCGATATTTCCCCTTATATTGTGCCCAATAAGGCGCAAATATAACCGGCACGGCTTTCGCTCCGTAGTGGCTACAGGGACAGCACCTCCGTTGTTCCACTGCTTTCCGGAGCTGACCATGCCAATGATTCGACCCCGAAGTGTTATCGCCGCAGGCGCACTTGCGCTGCTTTCGATCTCGGCTTGCGCCCAGATGACGCCGGGTCCGCGCGATCCGTATACCCAAGGTGGTGCGACCAGCGGGACTTACGATCCCAACACCAGTGGAGCCCGCGCCGGCGACAAGTTCGATCCGTACTCCCAGGGTGCGGACAGTTCGACAAGGCAAAACCTGGCCCCGCAACCGCAGACTTATCAGTCGCCTGCCCCGTCGTACCAGCCAGCGCCGACTGCTGGCATGGCTCCTGACAGCGCGCCCGGCTATCGGGGCGACATGCGCTGGAGCGGGCCGATGCTCGGCACCCGACTGGGTCCTCGCAATCGTTTCCTCGACGGCGCATAACGAACTTATCCGTCATCGAAATACGACGTCCCCGCCTGTTGGCGGGGATTTTCATTGGCGCGCCTGGCACTCACTGCCTCGAACCACTGTCCCGGCTACGCAACACACTGTCTCGCGAACCGGCAAATCGGTGCCCGGTCCCCTTCGATCCGGCGGTCATCGTTTCAAGTTTCCCCGATTCGATCGAGTATTTCACTTCATTACGCGCAATTTTCTGTCATCCTGATTTATCTCCGAGCTGGTAGCATATCGGCCGACGCGCGAAATAGGCAGCATGCTTATTGAACTGTTTGCCAGGCAGGCGGCTCAAATGCTGCATTGCGGTATCGACGGCTCACCTTGGAGGAGGGAGCGGTCAAAGCCGGCAGTTTCGGCGCATATTGTGTGAAAGGCGCCACAACAGACATGAGCGTCTGCAGATATCGGTGAAAACGATTATTGTTGTCGGTCGGCAGGACGATGCCCGCACAGATCGGCGCACGGCCTACGCATGCAACGGTAATCCCGATAATCGAAGATCGGGCAGGACATTTGAGAGTACGGGGAGCAGGATCGTCCTGATGGGCGGCCCTGTGCCGGACGCGCGCGCGGCGTGGCCGGTGTTCAGATTTTCCTCCAGGCCGGCGAAGCCGGCGAAAGCAGGGGCCCATGGTGACAATCCGTTGAGCCGTAATCCGATACGTGCCTGGTGACAGGTACGCCAATTGCGTCCACGCGCGCCGTGGCGCCCACCCGGCCCAGGCCGGGAACAAGAAGACCAATTCCGTTTCATCCTCGAGGAAATCGCTATGCAAGCAATGCGCGCCAGGCGTGCTTTGATTCCAGGCATGCTGGCTCTTGCCGTGACGGCTCTGACCGCCTGCGGCAAGAAGAATGAAGCCCCCGCGGCCCAGACGCCTGAAGTGAAAGTTGTCACGCTGAAGGACGAAACCGTCACGCTGGATACGTCCCTTCCCGGTCGCACCCTGCCTTACCGGATCGCCGAAGTTCGCCCGCAGGTCAACGGCATCATTCAGAAACGTCTGTTTGTCGAAGGCACGGACGTCAAGCAGGGGCAGCAGCTGTACCAGATCGATCCATCCACCTACGAAGCCACGGCGAAGAGCGCCGAGGCCACGCTTGCGTCGTCGAAACTGCTCGCCGAACGCTACGGCCGTCTGGTCGGCGACGAAGCGGTCAGCAAGCAGCAGTACGCCGAAGCCCAGGCGTCGTACCTGCAGTCAAAGGCTGCCGTGGACCAGGCCCACATCAACCTGCGTTACACCCGTGTGCTGGCACCGATTTCGGGCCGCATCAGCCGTTCGCTGGTGACCGAAGGCGCGCTGGTCACCAACGGCCAGGCCAACGCGCTGGCCACGATCCAGCAGCTCGACCCCATCTATGTGGATGTGACCCAACCGTCGGCGGCGATCCTGCGCCTGCGCAAGGAACTGTCCGATGGCAAGCTGCAGGGCGCCGGCGCCAATGCCGCCAAGGTGACGCTGCAGCTCGAGGATGGCAGCACCTATTCCCAGGCCGGCCGGCTGGAATTTTCCGAAGTGGCCGTGGATCAGAGCACCGGATCGGTGACGCTGCGCGCGGTGTTCCCGAACCCGCGCAATGAACTGCTGCCCGGCATGTTCGTGCACGCGCGCCTGGCCGAAGGCGTGCGGCAATCGGCCATCCTGGCGCCGCAACGTGCCGTGACGCGTGACCTGAAGGGCCAGCCCACGTCGCTGGTGGTCAACGCCAACAACGAAGTGGAACTGCGCGTGCTCAAGACGGACCGCACCATCGGCACCAGCTGGCTGGTGACCGACGGCCTCAAGGCCGGCGACCGTGTCATCGTCGAAGGCCTGCAGTTCGTGCGCCCTGGCGCCAAGGTGAAGGCTACCGAAGCCACTGCGGCGCAGGCGGGTGCAGGACCTGCCTCCGCACCGGCCGCCGCTTCGGCGCCGGCCGCCAAGTCCTGACCGGGACCGACGCATAAGGATTTTCCATGTCTAATTTCTTTATCGAGCGGCCGATCTTTGCGTGGGTGATCGCGCTCGTGATCATGCTGGCGGGCGTGCTGTCGATACGCTCGCTGCCGGTCACGCAATACCCCGCCATCGCGCCGCCCACGATCGCCATCTCGGTGAACTATCCGGGCGCATCGGCACAGACCGTGCAGGACACGGTGGTGCAGGTGATCGAGCAGCAGTTGAACGGCCTGGACCGGTTGCGCTACATCTCGTCAGAGTCGAACTCCGACGGCAGCATGACCATCACGGCGACGTTCGAGCAGGGCACCAACCCCGATATCGCGCAGGTGCAGGTCCAGAACAAGCTGGCCCTGGCTCAGCCTTTGTTGCCGCAGGAAGTGCAGCAGCAGGGCATCCGCGTGACCAAGTCGGTGCGTAACTTCCTGATCATCGTCGGCCTGATCTCGACCGATCCGGCGACCACGCGCGAAGACCTATCGAACTACATCGTCTCGAACCTGCAGGATCCGATCTCGCGGACTTCGGGCGTGGGTGACTTCCAGGTGTTTGGTTCGCAGTACGCCATGCGGATCTGGCTCGACCCGGCCAAGCTCAACAGCTTCCAGCTGGCGCCGCTCGATGTCAGCAACGCCATCAAGGCGCAGAACGTCCAGGTGGCCTCGGGCCAACTGGGCGGCCTGCCGGCGGTGCGCGGGCAGCAGCTCAACGCCACGGTGATCGGCAAGACCCGTCTGCAGACCGCCGAGCAGTTCGGCGACATCCTGCTGAAGGTGAACCCCGATGGCTCGCAGGTGCGCCTGCGCGACGTGGCCGAAGTCGGGCTGGGTGGCCAGGATTACTCGATCAACGCGCAGTACAACGGCAGGCCCGCTTCGGGTATCGCCATTCGTCTGGCATCGGGTGCCAACGCGCTCGAAACGGTCAAGAACATCCACAACACGCTGAACCAGCTGGAGCCGTCGTTCCCGCCGGGCATCAAGGCGGTGTTCCCGTATGACACCACGCCGGTGATCGCCGACTCCATCCAGGAAGTGGTCAAGACGCTGCTCGAAGCCATCGTGCTGGTGTTCCTGGTGATGTACCTGTTCCTGCAAAACTTCCGCGCCACGCTGATCCCGACGATCGCCGTGCCGGTGGTGCTGCTGGGCACGTTCGGCGTGCTGGCCGCCTTTGGCTATTCGATCAACACCCTGACCATGTTCGGGATGGTGCTGGCAATCGGCCTGCTGGTCGACGATGCCATCGTGGTGGTGGAAAACGTCGAGCGGGTGATGTCCGAGGAGGGGCTGGGGCCGAAGGAGGCCGCCCGGAAATCGATGGGGCAGATCCAGGGCGCCCTGGTGGGTATCGCGCTGGTGCTGTCCGCCGTGTTCCTGCCGATGGCGTTCTTTGGCGGCTCCACCGGCGTGATCTATCGCCAGTTCTCGATCACGATCGTCTCCGCGATGGTGCTGTCTGTGCTGGTGGCACTGATCCTGACGCCGGCGCTGTGCGCGACGATGCTCAAGCCGATCGAAAAGGGCGACCACGGCGAGCACAAGGCCGGCTTCTTCGGCTGGTTCAACCGCGGTTTCATCCGGTCCACGCAGAAGTACGAACGTGGCGTGGTGGGCATTCTCAAGCGCCGCGCCCCGTTCCTGCTGGTCTACGTGCTGATCCTGCTGGTCATGGCCTTCCTGTTCACGCGGATCCCGACGTCGTTCCTGCCGGAAGAAGACCAGGGCGTGCTGTATGCCCAGGTGCAGACGCCGCCGGGTTCGTCGGCCGAGCGGACGCAGGCCGTGCTGGACCAGATGCGCAACTACCTGCTCAATGACGAAGGCAAGATCGTGGAATCGCTGTTCACGGTCAACGGCTTCAATTTTGCCGGTCGTGGCCAGAGCTCGGGTCTCGCGTTCATCCTGCTCAAGCCGTTCAAGGATCGCGAAGGCGATGCCACGAGCGTGTTCGACCTGGCCAAGCGTGCGCAAGCCAAGTTCGGCACATTCCGCGACTCTTTGGCCTTTGCCTTTGCGCCGCCCGCCGTGCAGGAGCTTGGCAACGCCACCGGCTTCGACTTCTACATGCAGGACCAGGCCGGCCTGGGCCACGAGGCGCTGATGGAAGCCCGCAACAAGTTCCTGGCGCTGGCCGCCAAGAACCCGGCGCTGCAACGCGTGCGGCCGAACGGCCTGAACGACGAGCCGCAGTACGTGCTCGAGATCGACGACGAACGCGCGCGGGCGCTGGGCATCTCGCTGAGCGACATCAACAGCACGGTGTCGATCGCGTGGGGTTCCAGCTACGTGAACGACTTCATCGACCGTGGCCGCGTCAAGCGCGTGTACCTGCAGGGCCGTCCCAACGCGCGGATGAACCCCGAGGACCTGAACAAGTGGTTCGTGCGCAACGACAAGGGCGACATGGTGCCGTTCTCGGCGTTTGCCACCGGCAAGTGGGGGTATGGCTCGCCGAAGCTGCAACGCTACAACGGCGTACCGGCCGTGGAAATCCTGGGCGAGCCGGCAGCCGGCAAGAGTTCGGGTGAGGCCATGGCCGCTGTCGAGGAAATCATGAAGCAGATGCCGCAGGGTATCGCGTACTCGTGGACCGGCCTGTCGTACGAAGAGCGCCTGTCGGGTGCGCAGGCGCCGGCGCTCTACGCGCTGTCGCTGCTGGTGGTGTTCCTGTGTCTGGCGGCCCTGTATGAAAGCTGGGCGATTCCGTTCTCGGTGATGCTGGTGGTGCCGCTGGGCGTGATCGGCGCCCTGCTGGCGACGCTGGCGCGCGGACTGTCGAACGACGTGTTCTTCCAGGTGGGCCTGCTCACCACGGTGGGCCTGTCGGCCAAGAACGCGATCCTGATCGTCGAGTTCGCCAAGGACCTGCATGACCAGGGCAAGGGCGTGATCGAGGCGGCGGTCGAGGCCTGCCGCATGCGTCTGCGTCCGATCATCATGACATCGCTGGCGTTCATGCTTGGCGTGTTCCCGCTGGCGGTGTCGCAGGGCGCCGGCGCGGGCAGCCAGCACGCCATCGGTACCGGCGTGATCGGCGGCATGATCACCGCCACCGTGCTCGCCATCTTCTGGGTGCCGCTGTTCTTCGTCGTGGTGACGTCGATCAAGGAGCGGCGCCGCAAGTCCGGACCGTCCTCCCAGGAAACGGGAGCCCAAGCATGAGAAAGACGCTACTTTGCCTGGCCGCAGCGGCGGCCCTTGCCGGCTGCAGCCTGATCCCATCGTATGAACGCCCGGCCGCGCCGGTCGATGCCGCGTATCCGCAAGGAGACGCCTACGCCGCTTCTGCCGGCGATGCGCAGGTGGCTGCCGCGGCGGAGCTTGGCTGGCGCGATTACTTTGCCGATCCGCGCCTGCAGCGGCTGATCCAGATCGCGCTGGACAACAACCGCGACCTGCGCGTGGCGGCGCTCAACGTCGACGCCTATCGCGCGCAGTACCGCATCCAGCGTGCCGACCTGTTCCCCGAGGTGGGGGCGACCGGCCAGGGCACGCGCCAGCGCGTGCCGGCGGATCTTTCCTCTACCGGCCAGCGTGTGATCAGCAGCCAGTACGGCGTGTCGCTGGGCACCACGGCATGGGAGCTCGACCTGTTCGGGCGGCTGCGCAGTCTCAGCGAAGCGGCGCTGGAGCAATATTTCGCCAGCGAGGAAGCGCGCCGCAGCACGCAGATCGCGCTGGTGGCCAGCGTGGCCAATGCCTATCTGACGCAACTGGCGGACGAAGCGAACCTTCAGGTCACGCGTGACACGCTCGGTGCGTACGAGCGCACGTACAACCTCACGCGGCGCAGCTTCGAGGAAGGCATTGCATCGCGGCTGGACCTGCGCCAGTCGCAGACGCAGGTCGAGAACGCGCGGGCACAGCTGTCGCGCTATACGCGCCTGGTGGCGCAGGATGTCAACGCGCTCACGCTGCTGCTGGGCGCCGGTATCCCGGCCGACCTGCCTGCGGGCCTGACGCTGGACCAGAAGCTCGTGGCGGAAGTGCCAGCCGGCATGCCGTCGGACCTGCTGCAGTTCCGCCCCGACATCCTGTCGGCCGAGCACCGCCTGAAATCGGCCAATGCCGATATCGGCGCGGCGCGCGCGGCGTTCTTCCCGCGCATCACGCTGACGGCGTCGGGTGGGACGGCCAGTCGCCAGCTGTCCGGCCTGTTCGATGCGGGATCGGGCACGTGGCTGTTCTCGCCGCAGATCACGCTGCCGATCTTCACGGCCGGCAGCCTGCGCGCAAGCCTGGACTACGCGAAGATCCAGAAGGACATCAACGTCGCCACGTACGAGCGCACCGTGCAGTCTGCGTTCCGCGAGGTGTCCGATGGCCTGGCCGCACGCGGCACGTTCACCGATCAGGTGGCGGCACAGACCCGGCTGGTAGAGGCTAGTTCGGACTACTACCAGCTGGCGGAAGGGCGCTACCGTACCGGCGTGGACAGCTACCTGACCGTGCTAGATGCGCAGCGCCAGCTGTTCACGGCGCGCCAGGCGCTGATCGAGGCCCGCCTGAACCAGCTGACCAGCGAGGTCAACCTCTACAAGGCGCTGGGCGGCGGCCTGAACGAGGCCACCGGCGCACCGGCGCCCGACGCCGGCACCACCACGGGCAGCACGTCGAACGGCAGCAAGTCGGCGTCCTGATCGGCACTGCGGCATGGTCCGCAGGCAATGAGGGAGGCAGCTTCGGGCTGCCTCTTTTTTTGGCCGACGATGCGTCCGGTGCCATGCGCCGCGAGCGGCAGGCATGGCGCCGTAGCCGCCTACAACGTCGATTTGCCGAACAGGCTTTCGAGCAGCTCCACCACCAGTTCGGCCGTCTGGTTGTGCACGTCGCGCGCGGGATTCAGTTCGAGCACGTCGAGCGAGCCGAGCGCGCCGGTATCCTCGATCATCTCCAGGGCAAGGTGGGCTTCGCGGTAGGTCGGGCCGCCGCGCACGGGCGTGCCCACGCCAGGCGCGATCTGGCTGTCCAGGAAATCGACATCGAAGCTGACGTGCAGGTGCGTATTGCCGTCGATACCCGCCAGGGCGTGCTCCATGGTCAGGCGCATGCCGTTCTCGTCGATATAGCGCATGTCATAGACCGTCAGGCCCAGTTCCCGCAGCCGCATCTTCTCTTCGGCATCGACGCTGCGGATGCCGATCTGGCGGATCTGCCGCGCCGTCACAGCCGGGGTGACGCCGCTGAGCGCAGTCAGCGGTGCCGGCCCGTCGCCGCAAAGGCAGGCCACCGGCATGCCGTGTATGTTGCCGGTAGGGCTGGTGCTGCCGGTATTGGCATCGGCGTGGGCGTCGAGCCACAGCACCATCAGTCGCTTGCCCTGTTCGCGACAGTGGCGGGCGGCCGCGCTGACCGACCCGATGGCCAGGCAATGATCGCCCCCCATCAGCAGCGGCATGTGGCCCGCCGCCAGCGTCGCATAGGCGGTCTCGAAAACCTGCTCGTTCCAGGTCAGCACCTCCTGCAGATGCCGCATGCCGTCGACCGGCGCCTGCCACGGGTTGCCCGGCCCACTCAGGTTGCCCAGGTCGCGGACCTGCAGCCCGTTGCGGGCCAGCGCACTGGCGATGTCGGCCACGCGTAATGCGTCCGGGCCCATCGAAGCGCCGCGAATGCTGGCACCGACATCGGTGGGCGCGCCAATCAATGTGACTGACTTCATGCAATCTCCCCGGAGCTGGATGAATGTGTCGTGGGCCCGGTGCATCGAATGTCTCCTGTGATGCACCCGTGGCCCGCTGTCAATGAATGTGCTGATACCCATCATCGCACCGATCCTGAAAACCATCGTAGGAACGCCAAAAATCTTCTGCCGGAACAAATTGCCGCCCCTATAATCTGAAGATCATTGATCGCACAATTATTGATCGGGCAATAGATATGGCATCGGATTCGGGGCACACGCAGGGCAAGGCACAGGCAGGCAGCCAAGGGCAGGTCTTGCCATTTCGCGAGTCGCTGCTGGCGATGCTCGGCATTGCCTTTGTCGTGATGCTGGTCGCACTGGACCAGACCGTGGTGTCCACGGCGCTGCCGACCGTGGTGGCCGAGCTGCAGGGGTTCGAGTACTACGCGTGGGTGGCCACGGCATATCTGCTCACTTCGGTGGTCACGGTGCCGATCTTCGGCCGGCTCGGGGATTACTACGGGCGCAAGCCGTTTGTGCTGGCGTCGATCGTCGTCTTTCTGGTGGCTTCGGTGTTATGCGGCATGGCTTCGAGCATGCCGTACCTGGTGGCGGCGCGTGCGCTGCAGGGAATTGGCGGCGGCATGCTGGTCGGCACGGCGTTCGCCTGTGTTCCCGACCTGTTTCCCGATTCGCATGTGCGTCTGCGCTGGCAGGTCATCCTGAGCACGGCATTCGGGCTGGCCAACGCGCTCGGCCCGTCGCTGGGCGGGCTGCTGACCGAATGGTATGGCTGGCGCGCGGTGTTCTATATCAATGTGCCCGTGGGCCTAGTGGGGCTGGTGATCGCCTGGCGCTACCTGCCGCATCTACGCCAGTCGCGGCATGAGGGGCCGATTCGCATCGACTGGCTCGGGGCGCTGCTGATTGCGGCCGGGCTGGGCAGCCTGCAGCTGTCGGTGGAATGGTTGCCGGAACGCGGCTTCGACATCGTGACCATCGGCCTGCTGGTGCTGTCCTTCGCGTCGTTCATCGCGCTGTGGCAATGGTCGCGCCGGTGCGAGGCGCCGATCCTGCCGCTCGACATGTTCCGCAATCCGGCGCTGGCGCCGCTGTTCCTGCTGGGCGTCCTGGGCGGTTTTGCGATGTTCGCGCTGCTGCTGTACGCGCCGCTGCTGTTCCAGGGCGGATTTGGCTATTCGCCGAAGGAAGCCGGCCTGCTGGTCACGCCGCTGGTGGTCTGCATTACCGTCGGCAGCATCGTCAATGGCCGTATCATTACGCGCATTCCGCAGCCCAACAGCATGCTGTATGCAGGGTTTGCCATGCTGGCGCTGGCGCTGCTCGGCCTGTCGCAGGCGACGCGCAGCATGCATCACAATGTGCTGCTGGCCATCATGCTGTGCGCCGGCCTGGGGCTCGGCTTCGTCCTGCCTAACCTGACCGTATTCGCACAACAGACGGCGGGGCGCGCGCACCTGGGCATCGCCACCGCCATGTTGCAGTCTCTGCGCATGGTGGGCGGCATGGTGGGCACGGCGCTGGTGGGGACGCTGGTGACGCGCAGCTACACCACAGGGGTGACGGCGTCGCTGGCAGCGGCGAATGCATCGGACTGGGCGTCCCGGCTGACCGATCCGCAGATCCTGATCGACAAGGCCGCCCAGGCGGAATTGCTGACCCATCTGCAAAAGGCAGGGCACAATGGAGCCCTGCTGCTGGAACAGGCGCGGGTGTCGCTGGTAAGCGCCATCCATCTTGGCCTGTTGCTGGCGGCCGTCGCGGCGCTGATCGGCATATGGCGGGTGCGCCGCGTACCGCCGATCAGGCTGGCGCGGGTGCATGAACCCGCGATGGCCGCGGACTGATATCTGCCAACTGGAGACTCGATTTTGGAACTGGAGCGACAAAGCCTGGCCGTGCTGCAACAGTTCGGACGCACTTACCGCGCATACGCCGCCGCGTTCGAACAGCGCATCGGGCATCCGTTGCCGCGCTGGCGCATTCTGTTTGCCCTGTACGGACACGAAGGCCCGATTGCGCAAAAGCCGCTGGCCGACCGCGTGGGCATGGACCCGGGCGCCCTCACGCGCCAACTCAAGGCGCTCCAGGAACTGGGCTGGATCGAGCGTTCCACGAGCGAGCGCGACAACCGCATGACCAACGTGACGCTCACCCAGCTGGGCCGCGACATCGTTGACCAGGCCATGCCGCGCCGTTCGGCATTCCTGCAGGACGTACTGACGGGCGTGTCGGAAACAACGATGCACAACCTGTCGAAGGGGCTGGCCCAGCTGGAAGCCGGCATCGCCGACGCCGTGGCACGCACCGAACGCGACGCCGCCTGACCCGCCGCCCGCTATCGCGCTTCCGTCAGCATGCGCCCAGCACCGCCGCAATCGCGGCGGGATTCGACGGAAAATAAAAATGGACGTACGACGCGGTGAGGCTGCCGGCCTGATAGACCGCTTCTCCCGTGCCGCCATCGCGTGGCGACACGGCCCTGACCGCTGGCGTCAGCGGCGTTGCTGCGCTCGAATAGTGGAACGTATGGCCGCGCAGCACTTCGCCTGTGCCCGGTAGTGTGACGGCCTGGTGGCCAATCGCAGCGAGCCTGCGCTGCATCGTCACCGTTCCGGGCAGCAGACCGGCCATGGCATGGCTGACGCCGTCCTTGTCGAAGAGGCGCTCGAACAGCGCCATCATTCCGCCGCATTCCGCCAGTATCGGCACGCCGCGCGCATGCGCGTCGCGCAGTGCATCGTGCATCGCCGAGTTGGCTGCCAGTGTGGCGCCATGCAGCTCAGGGTATCCGCCCGGAAGCCACACGGCGTCGCAAGGCGGCAAGGCGTGGTCGCGCAGCGGCGAAAACCATGCGACATGCGCGCCCATAGCCGTCAGCGTATCGAGGTTGGCCGGATAGATGAAGCGGAAGGCGTCGTCACGCGCAATGGCGATGCGCTTGCCCGCCAGCAGCCGTGGCAGCGGGGCCGCAGTGTTGGCCGGCCCAAACGTCACGGGCGCGGGCAGGTGCGACAGCGGCAGTGCGGCCAATGCGTCGGCCAGCCTGTCGAGCCGCGTCATCAGGTCCGGCAGTTCGTCGGCACTGAACAGTCCAAGATGCCGCTCAGGCAGGCTGGCCGATGCGTCGCGGGCCAGCGCGCCGGCCCACGCAATGCCCGGCGGCACGCTTTCGCGCAGCATCTCGGCATGACGGGCCGTGGCAACGCCATTGGCCAGCACATGCATCGCCCGGAACGGCTCGCCGTAGTGCGCCAGCCCGTAGGCCAGCGCACCGAACGTCTGGGCCATCGCGCCGGCCTGGATCACCGCCAGCACCGGCAGGCCGAACAGGCGCGCCACATCGGCGCTGCTCGGCGTGCCGTCGTGCAGGCCCATCACGCCTTCCACCAGGATCAGGTCTGCGTCGGCCGCGGCGTCGCCCAGGCGCGCCCTGGCATCGGCTTCGCCCGTCATCCAGAGATCGATCGACTGCACTGGCGCGCCGCTTGCCGCGGCCAGCAGCGTCGGGTCCAGGAAATCGGGCCCCGTCTTGAAGACCCGCACGCGGCGGCCCTGGCGTGCGTGCAGCCGCGCCAGCGCCGCGGTGACGGTGGTCTTGCCCTGGCCTGACGCTGGTGCGGCGATCATCAAGGCGGGCACCGCGCGGCCAGGGGGCGCGTCGGGAGGTAGCGAAGGCGGTGGCGATGTCGGCAACATGAACGTAGCGGGTGCGGCGGGCCGGTCCCCGCACGGTGAGGGCTTCGGAGGGGCCGGTTGGCGTGGCCGATTATAGCGAGCGGCGTCCATGGTCATCCGCCTTGTGGCAGCACCATGCCCTGCAGGGCCGCACATTCGAACAGCTCGCGGTCGTTGGTGACCCCGAGCTTGTGCATGGCGCAGTTCTTCTGCCGGCTGATGGTCTTGACGCTGCGGCACAGCGTGGCGGCAATCTCGGTGACCGAGCGTCCGGTCAGGTACAGGCGCAGCACTTCCGTTTCGCGCGCCGACAGCCGCTGCATGCCTTCGCGCCCGATCGGCATCATGGGGCGCACTTCGGTCGGCGCCAACGCCCGTAGCGCCGACTTGCCGATATAGGTGAAGCCGCGCTGGGCACGGGCAATCGCTGTCACGATTTCGGAAAGCTGGCTGTCCTTGAGCAGCAGGCCCTGCACGCGGACATCGAGTATCGTGCGCAGCACCAGCGGATTCGTGATCATCGTCAGCACCACGACCGCCATGGCCGGATAGCGGCGGCGCAAGGCCGTGAGCAGGCGTACGCCATCGAGCTCGGCCGGCCCGGGCATGTGATAGTCGGTGACCACGACATCGGGCCGCAAGTTGTCGGCCTGCTGCAGCAGGTCGGTGGCACTGATCACTTCCCCGCAGACCTCCCAGCCGGTCTGCGTCTGCAACCTGGCCCGGATCGCCGCCGTAATGACGGGGTGGTCGTCGGCCAGCAAAATCCTCAACGTCATCCATCGACTCCTGTCCTGTTCACATGGCTCTTCAGCGTTCGGCTTCGCGCTGGCGTCAAAAAATGCGCCGCACGCGGGAGTGGCGTGCGGCGCCAACACGCATCGACTGCGTGCACGCGCATGGCGGACTGCATGGGAGACAGCCCGCAACACTGCGATGCCCGGCGAGGTTAATGCCCGCAGGCGCGGATGGGAGTAAGAGGATTCGCAAAATGCACGAAAGACTGCTGCGATTGCGCAGGGGAAATGCAGACGGCCCCGCGATGTCGCCATCGCGGGGCCGTGTCAGTGGGTCGGGGCCGTAGTTGGGGCTGGTGCTGGCCGGATCGCCAGGCTCAGGCGATCGCCGCCAGCGCGGGGGTGCGGTGCTGTGCGTGGCGGCGCCCGTCGATGGCCTTGAGCGGATCGCGCAGGATCGACGCGCCCACGTCCATGATGTCGCGCAGCGCGGCGGGGTCCTGTGCCCGCTGCGGCGTCCAGAAATGCAGCGCCGCCCAGGCCGGAAACGCGGCAGGCGGTGCCAGCAGCCGGGTTTTGCGGTCGCGGGTGACCAGCGGCACGTTGAAATCCAGGACCGGGCAGATGCCGCCGGCGGAATGCAGCAGCGTGATCTGCGTATGCCATGACGGCACCACGGTCTCGCGATGGCCTGGCGTATTGGCGCGCCGCGCCAGAAACGCATGCAACGGGCTGCCGCTTTCGCAGTCCTCCTGCAGCAGGATCCAGTCGGTTTCCGCTTCGTCGTTCGTGCCCCCACGCGCGGCGCTTACCAGGCGGCGCGGCGTGGCCAGGATGCTATGCGGCAGCACGCTGTCGGGCACGTTGGCGCCATCCACCACGAACGCGCAATCGAGATGGCCGGCGTCGAGACTGTCCCCCAGCGACGCATCGGCAATGACCGGCCGCGTGACGAAGCTGTCATGTGGAAAGCGTTCGCACAGCGTGGTAAGGATTTCCGTGATGACCGGATCGCCGATCGACGATGAGAATCCGATCGAAATGCGCCGACGGTTGCCGGTGGCATGGGCCGAGTGGTCCTGCGGCTGGACCAGATGGTTCCAGCGCGCCAGGATTTGCCGGGCCGTCTGTTCGAGCCGCAGCGCGTGGGGCGTAGGCTCCAGCGTGCCATTGCGCTTGACGAACAGCGCATCGCCGGTGATCTCTCGCAGGCGGGCCAGGCTGTAGGCCACGGTTGGAATGCGTCCCTGTGTGCAAGCTGCCACCGCGCCGAGGTCGCGGTACTCCATGAGCAGGACGAACACATGCAATAGCTTGGTACTGACGTGCCGCATACTGACTTCTCCCGATCCGAACTTCTGTTTTTCTTGTTGTGGCGAAGCGTTGCAACTTCGTGACTGCGAGACCTGCCGTTGCCGGTCCTGCCATCACGCAACGCCTGCGACCTGTACAGCATGAAACTACGGGGGGGGGGAACGAAAAACATGTGCGCCCGGGCAATGCCACCCGCGTCTTTGCACGCGGGTATATCCACGATTGCCGCGCTTCTTCGACAGCGCATCGAAGGCATGTGCGGTACGGCAGTGGCTCCTCTTCCTCAGGCCCGGACCCGGCAATCGCCATCATCACCATGGCGGTGAAGGGGCTGCCGGACGCCTGTCTGGGTGCGCCGGGGAGGCGTGCCCTGCAGGCGTTTGAAATTTAGTTGATGCGAAGAAATCTTAATACAACATTTTGGAAACTACTAGAACGGCGTGTGATGTCATGTTTGTCATCTGACTTGCAAAGGCCCCTTTGTTCGCACATCCATACAAAGCGAAAACCCGCATGACACGTACGTCGCAGGGCGATGCACCTGACGCGGCACTGACCCGGAGGCGATTGCACGGTGTGCCAGAAAAGTGTTTCAACCCGATGTTCCGGCATGAATTCGGAATCGGAATATTCCAAGATGGAAAAACAAAATTTGGTCGCGGTGCCAAGGCTTGCGCCATAGGGGCGGAGTCCGCATGGGATGGCCGCCGCCAGCGTCGTTGATCATGCCGATGCTTTCATTCAATTTGCTTAACTCGTGCGGCGAAGACACTGAATTCCTTTTGCGCAAGGGCTGGGCTACCTTACCGGCATGAACGGCAGGCCGTTGCGCCCGCCGCGCGGGGGGAGCCACGAGCGGAGGCATCGGTGAACAGACGCTATTCGGAGGAGCAGATCCGCATGTACCTCGCCGAGGCCGCGAATGGCGTGCCCGTGCGGGAACTGTGCGCGCGCTATGGTTTCAGCGATGCCTCGTTCTACGGCTGGCGTGCCAGGTATGGTCCGACACGGCATGGCGACGGCGCCGACACGCGGCGCGTGCGTCAGCTCGAGGAAGAAAATGTGCGCCTGAAGAGTATGCTTGCGGATGCGCTGCTGCAACTTGAGCTGCTGCGCAACCGAACCGGCAGGCGGAGCCACGGCAAGACGGATGCATGACATCGTGCCCGGACACCTCGCCTGCCGGAAGCCGTCGCAAGGCAACTTCGATGTTGCCAATGAATTCTGGAGTTTTTCTGGTGAGAAAGGTTTTGGCAGCCATGGCTGCAGCCGTATGCGTGGTCCCATTCGTTGCCTACGGGCAGGCGCCATCGACGGATCCGTCCACGCCGATGATCGCCCCGCCGCCCCCGCGCATGCTTGATCCCGCCACGTCCACGGTAGATGATCCGGGCGGCGCGTCAGGCACATCGCAGCGCGAGCATTGCCGCCAGCTGCTCGACAAGATCAATGCATTGCCCGCGGGGCCGCAGTGGTCGCAGGGCCAGTCGAATGTCACCACCGCCGACGGGCGCAGCTATTCCACGCTCGAACGCGCGCCGGAACGCAAGCGCCTGGAAGAAGCCTACCGGCAGGAGTGCGCGCAGGCCCGCAAGTAAGTCAATCAGTCAGCCAGTCAGTCGGGGTAACGGGCCTGGGCCAGCATTGGCAGGCAGGTGTAGCGGTCCTTTTTCGTCATTGAGGGAGTGATCATGTTGCGCGTGCGACGAATCGTGGCCTGGCTGCTCGGGCTGACCCTGCTTGCCACGGCTGGCAGTGCGTTGGCCCAGGCCAAGCTGGACAAGCCTCATCTTGACCAGTTGCTGGCGCCCGTGGCGCTTTATCCCGATGCGCTGCTGTCGCAGGTGCTGATGGCTTCGACCTATCCCGCCGACGTGGCGGCAGCCGCGCAGTGGTCGAAATCGAATGCAAGCCTGTCGGGCGATGCCGCCACCAAGGCCGTGGCCAATGAGCCATGGGACCCGAGCGTGCAGTCGCTGGTGGCCTTTCCGTCGGTCATGGACATGATGGGGCGCCAGCCGCAATGGGTGCAGTCGGTGGGCGATGCGTTCCTGGCGCAGCCTGACGACGTCATGGATTCGGTGCAGCGGCTGCGCGTGCAGGCCCAGAAGGCCGGCACGCTGAAGACCACCGAGCAGCAGAAGGTGGTGACGCAGCAAAGTGGCGGTACGACGATCGTACAGATCGAGCCGGCCAATCCGCAGGTCGTGTACGTGCCCGCCTACAACCCCACCGTGGTCTATGGCACGTGGCCCTATCCTGCCTATCCGCCCGCCTACTATCCGCCGCCGCCGGGCTCGGTGTTCGCGACGTCGCTGGTGGCCGGCATCGGCTTCGGGCTGGGTGTGGCGGCGGTGAATTCGATGTGGGGCGGATTCAACTGGGGCGCGCATGACGTCAACATCAACGTCAACCGCTATAACAATATCAACGTGAACCAGCGGCTCGACGTCAACCGGGCCAACGTGAACTGGCAGCACAACCCGGCCAACCGCGGCAACGTGCCGTACAACAACCCCAACGTCGCCAACCGTTTCGATGCGCAGCGGCAGCAGGCCCTGGCCAATCGGCCCCCGCCCGGACAAGCCGGTGGTCAGCGGCTGGGGCAGGGCGGTGGCGGCGTCCAGAACCCGCAGCGGCCAGGACAGGCCGGGGCCGCCCAAAGCCAGCGGGGCGCCGCGCGCGACCGCGCCGCACAGTCGTTCCAGGGACGGACCGGCCAGTCGATTGCGGGACACGGCTCGCCCGGCGTCAATCGCCCGGGCGGCGGGCAGAATCCTCGCCCGGCCGGTGCAGACCGCCAGCACGCCGATCAGATGGACGCGCGCAACCGGGCCCGCGACACCAATCATGCCAACGCCTTCCACGATGCCGGCAATGGCGACCGCATGCGCCAGCAGGCCGAGCGTGGCGGTACAGGACTGCAGAGCTTCGGTGGCCAGCGGACCATGCCGGACCACGGTGGATTCCAGGGTGGCGGCGGAGGCGGCGGCCATTTCGGCGGCGGAGGCGGTGCTGGCGGCGGTCATTTCGGTCACGGTCGGAGATAACGATGAAGCACAACCAGGGAACTCGCGGAAACGCACGCGGTTGGAAGTCGTTGCGCGCGCTGGCCATGGCCGTGCTGGTCGGCGCGTCGATATCTGCGCCGGCCGTGGCGTTGGCGCAGCAGGTATTCCCGTCGCCCGAGGCGGCCATGGACGCGCTGGGCGATGGCGTGGCACGCAGCGACACCGACGCGCTCAAGCGCGTGCTGGGCGCGCAGTATCGCCGGATCGTGCCGCCCCATCTGGACCAGCAGGACATCTACGATTTTCTTGGCGCCTGGGCCAATCACCATGCTGTCCGCAAGGACGGCGAGAATACCGCCAGCGTGGAAGTGGGCGGCAGCGGCTGGACGTTTCCGGTGCCGATCGTGAAACGCAAGGCCGGATGGCAGTTCGACCTGACGGCAGGCGAGCGCGAGGTCAGGGTTCGCCGGATCGGCCGCAACGAGATCGTGGCCATGGACACGCTGCTGCAACTGGCCGATGCCCAGCAACGCTATGCCGAGCAGGTGGGCAAGGGCGCCTACGCCGGGCAACTTGTCAGCACGCCGGGCAAGACCAATGGCCTGTACTGGCCGTCGGCATCGAAGGAAAACGATAGTCCGCTGGGGCCGGATGCCCTGGCCATGGGCCCGGAGACGCCGCCCGACGAGGCGTTCTTCGGCTATCGCTACCGCGTCATCGCGCCGCCGAAGGGCAGCGACGCAAAATTCGCGTTCATCGCGTGGCCGGCGCGCTATGGCGATTCCGGCGTGCATTCGTTCATGCTGGACAGCGAGCGCCGATTCTACGAGCGCGACCTGGGCAAGGCGACGGCGTCGCGCGCGGCGGCCATCCGGACGTTCGCGCCGCAAGGGTGGAAGCCGGTGGCAAAGGAGTAGGAGTTCTTCAGTCGCCCGGGCCCCGCAGCGCCACGCGGTCGGGGTCCGCGTAGACGTCTGCCAGTCCGTCCGGATCGACGATCCGCAGCATGCGGTGCCGTACCGTAATCAGTCCCACCGACCGGAACCGCGATAGCAGCCGGGACACCGTTTCCAGGGTCAGGCCAAGGTAGCTGGCGATGTCGTTACGCGTCATCGCCAGCGTCAATCCGCCGTCGGAAATGCCGCGACGCGCCTGTTCGGCAGCCAGGTCGAGCAGCAGCATGGCCAGCCGTTGCGACGCCTTCATCGACCCAATGGCGACCATCAGTTCGGCTTGACGCCCGGCCTGCCGCCGCAGGTTGGCCAGAATGGCGGCGCGCAATGCCGGATCGGCAAGGCTGTCATGCAAGGCCTCGATGGGGATGGTGCAGCACTCGGTGTCCTGGAGCGCAACGGCGCTGGCCCCATGGGCGGCGGATTCGTTCGGCTCCAGGCCGCATACATCGCCGCACTGAAAAAAGCCGCTTACCTGCCGCCATCCCAGGCGGGATTCGTAGACCAGCTTCAGCCCACCCGTGCGCAGGGGGAAGACCGCCAGCGTAGGCCGGCCCTGCGCATACAGCACGTCGCCCGCCCGTAACCGCACCCGGCCGGGCGCAAGCGGCACGGGTGCCCGCAATGCGCTATCGCCGCAGGCATGGCGACATGCCTGGCGGAATGGACAAATTGTGCAGGATGGGGCGCTTGCGCCGGGACGTTCGAAGGACATCGTCGCGCCGATCGGTCCATGGGGTGTTTATGCGTTTCAGTATAAGTGTCCGCAAATGGCACGGATTTTCCACCGTTCTGCATTCTTTCGTCGCCATGACGTAAGTTTTTTCGAAGGCATTAACCCGTTCGGGGGCAGGACGAATTCCACAAGGAAATCTTTGTTTCCAAAATTCATGTTGCATCTTGCAAACATTGACGACAGTTCGTCACGTCGGCTGTGTTATGCTGCGTCGCACAAATAGAGGAGGAGACTCGTTCCTAGATGAGCAGGAGTCTTCATATGGCCAAAAGCCTGTCTCCGACTTGGGATGCGCAGTGGCGACAATTCGGTCGCCCGCACTCCCAGGCCGCGAAGCAAATTCGTTCCTGGCTGGGGCGCCTTGATCCGGCGCAGCCGGCTGCACGGCGGCTGCGACACCCCGCGGCGGGTGAGCCCGCGCCAGCCGAACTGCCCGGATCGTGGCAATCCCACAAGCTGGGCCTGGAACCGCTGCCGGGCGAGCTGGTGCCGCAGCTGTCGTATCGTCTCTATATTCCGTCTGGCGCCAAGGGCGCGTTGCCGCTGGTGGTGATGCTGCACGGCTGCCAGCAGACGCCCGAAGATCTGGCTGCCGGCACGCGCATGAACGCACTGGCCGAGCGCGAGGGATTCATGGTGGCTTATCCGCAGCAGCCGTTGCGCCGCTCCGTACACCGCTGCTGGCAATGGTTCGACCTGGGCGACGGCGTGGGCGGTCGCGAGGCGCAGGCCGTGGCCATGCTGATCGACGAACTGTCCAGCCGGCCTGACGTGCGCACGGGCGAGATTTATCTGGCGGGTTTGTCCGCCGGGGCGGCCATGGCTGCCGTGGTGGCGCTGCGTTATCCCGAAAAAGTCGCGGCGGTGGGTTTGCACTCGGGCGTCGTGATCGGCGCGGCCGGCAATCCGGGCGCGGGCCTGAAGGCGATGCGCCATGGCACCGAGCTGGAACCGGCTTTGCTGCTCGATGCCGCCGGCGTGACGCCGGGCGGCCCGGAAATGCCCGCCATCGTCGTGCATGGCATGACCGATGACGCCGTGAATCCCATCAATGGCCGCCTGCTGGCCCGCCAATTTCTGACCTACAACGGGCTGAGCGAACGCACCGGCGCGCGTCTGGACTGCGCCAACGATGCGCCGCCGCTGGAAGCGGGCGACTATCGGGAAGCCCGCTTTGGCCGGTGGAATCGCGACGTCGTGCGGCTGGTGGAGGTGGCTGGCCTCGATCACGCGTGGAGCGGCGGCGACGCCAGCGTGCAGTACCACAGCGACGTTGGGCCGGACGCAAGCTGGATGATGTGGCAGTTCTTCCGGCAGCATCGCCGCCTGGCGTGACGCGGCCGCCGCGGAATGGAAAAAGGGGAAGGCTTCTGGCCTTCCCCTTTTTTGTCCGCACGTGCCGGTGAATGCGCCCTGAATCAGGCTTCCCGCTTGCGCACGAACAGCGCGGTGATGATGCCCATGACGCAGACACCGACCACGTAGTGTGCCGGGGCCAGCTTGTCGGTCTTCAGCATCAGCGAGACGATGACCGGCGTCAGCCCGCCGAAGATCGCGTACGAGACGTTGTACGAGAAGGACAGTCCCGAGAAACGCACCTGCGCCGGGAAGGCATGCACCAGCACATACGGCACGGCGCCGATCGTGCCGACGAAGAAGCCGGCCAGTGCGTACAGCGGCAGCAGCAGGTCAGGGCGCGTGCCGATGGTGGTGTACAGCAGGTAGGCCGTCGCCGCCAGCAGCGCGCCGCCGATGGACAGCGTCAGGCGGGCGCCGATGCGATCGGCCAGCACGCCGGCCACCACGCAGCCAATCGACAGGAACAGCGTGGCCGCACTGTTGGCAACCAGCGCCGTGCGGGCGTCGAAGCCGAACAGCGTCTGCAGGTAGGTGGGGGTCAGCAGGATCACCACCACGATGCCGGCCGACAGCATCCAGGTCAGCAGCGCCGAGATCAGCACGGCGCCGCGATGGTCGCGCACCACGGCCTTCAGCGGCATTTCGGCGGCCAGCGCCTTGCGCTGCTGCAGTTCGGCGAACACCGGCGTCTCGTGCAGCCAGCGGCGCAGGTACATCGAACCCACGCCGAAGATGCCGCCCAGCACGAACGGCACGCGCCAGCCATGGGCCAGCAGTTCCTGCGGGTCGAAGATCGCATTGATGCCGGTGGCCACCAGCGAGCCCAGCAGGATGCCGGCCGTCAGGCCCGCCGTCAGCGTGCCGCAGGCATAGCCGATGTGGCGCTTGGGCACGTGTTCGGACACGAATACCCAGGCACCCGGCACTTCGCCGCCCACGGCGGCACCTTGCAGGATGCGCAGCACCAGCAGCAGCACCGGGGCCAGCAGGCCGATGGTCGCGTAGGTGGGCAGCAGGCCCATCAGCAGCGTCGGCACCGACATCAGCAGGATCGACAGCGTAAACATCTTCTTGCGGCCCAGCAGGTCGCCGAAGTGCGCCATGATGATGCCGCCCAGCGGGCGCGCCAGGTAGCCGGCCGCGAAAATGCCGAAGGTCTGCAGCAGGCGCAGCCAGTCCGGCACCGAAGCCGGGAAGAACAGCTGGCCAATGACCTTGGCGAAAAAGACAAAAATAATAAAATCGTAGAACTCAAGCGCGCCGCCCAATGCTGCAAGGGCAAGCGTCTTGTAGTCCTGGCCGGTCAGCGGGCGGGCGGCGTGGCCGCCTTGCGCGCCCAGTTCCCCGGCAGTACTGCTGGACGTGGACATGAAAAGACTCGCATGGATACATTCACATGCGAAGCGCGCAACACGGATGACGTGGAGGAAGACGGCCGAGGGATGACGACACGAACTTGGCGAACCGGGGCCGGCGGGTAAGCCGGCGGGCACGACGGGACGCTTCGCAAAGGCGTAAAGATACCAGATCGATGTGTTTCATCTGCGATTTTGATCAGATTGAATACTAAATCGGCCGTCGCGCTGCCATAATCCGTCTCCATAATACAAAAGCAAGTGAAATCCGGGGCACAAAGCGCGAAATGCGCGGGGTCATATATTCTGGGGTGACATGGCTTTCAAGGATTCCATCCAGGCTGCAACAGGGGCGGCCATGGCAACGCCGCGCCGGCGCGTGGCCGTGCGCGTGGCGGGCGGCGTGGTGGCTGCGCTGGCTGTTTTCGGGCTGGCCGGCTATGTTGGCGGGCCGCCGCTGATCAAATATCTGGTAGAAAAGAACGCGACCGAGGCGCTGGGCCGCAAGGTCACGCTGGGTGGCGCGCAGGTGCGGCCATTCGAACTGGGCGCGACGCTGAACGACCTGACCATTTTCGAGCCCGATGGCAAAACGCCCATGCTGACGCTGGGCGAGGTCGAGGCCAATACCTCGGCCGCGTCGATCTGGCATCTGGCGCCGGTGGTCGATTTCCTGCATGTGGACCGGCTCAGCGTGCATGTGGTGCGCAATGCCGACGGCCGCATGAGCTTTGCCGACATCCAGGAACGCTTTGCCGCCCAGCCGCCCAAACCGGCCGACAGCAAGCCGGCGCGGTTCTCGGTCAGCAATATCGCCGTGTCCAACAGCAGCTTTGTTTATGACGACAAGCTGCTTGATACCGTGCAGCGCGTGGAGAACTTCACGCTGACCCTGCCGTTCCTGTCGAACCTGCCGCACGATGTAGCCATCAATACGCGACCGTCATTGTTTGCCAAGATCAATGGCACGCCGCTGGCGCTGGACGGCACCTCGCAACCGTTTTCCGATACTCACCAGACCGACCTCAACGTGAATCTGGACGGTCTGGAATTGGCGAAGTACATGGCATTCGCGCCAAAACTGAAGGATGCGGAAGTCAAGGGCGGTCTCGTCGATACCCGGCTGAAGGTGGGCTTCCGACAGGAAAAGGACAAGCAGGACCTGTATGTGTCCGGCACGATTGCGCTGCGCGATGCCGACGTGCAGACGCACGCCGGGGCGCCGATCGTCAAGGCCGGACGTCTGGCCGTCGATCTGGACCGCGTGCAGCCGCTGGCGCACACGGCCCATGTGAAAAGCATCGAACTGGAGGGATTCGACCTGCAGGCGCTGCGTCGCCGGGACGGTACGCTGAACCTGGCCACCGCGTTCCTGCCGGCAGCGGCCCCAGCACCGAAGGCCGCGGCGCAGGCCCCGGCCAAGGCCGCGGCGCCGGCATCGGCGGCATCGGCGGCATCGGCATCCGCGCCCGCGGCCGCAGGGGTTCAGTCGCCGCCGAAGGCCGAGGAGGTGCCGTGGTCGTATGCCGTGGACCGCGTGACGGTCAAGGAAGCCAGGCTCGGGTTTGTCGACGAACTGGCGCCATCGGGCCCCGGCAAGCTCGACGTCGGCCCGGTCAACGTCGATATCGTCAATCTCGCCAGTACCGGCGACAAGCCCGCGAAGCTTGACGCCAGTATCACGATCGCCAACGGGCAGACCGTCAAGCACACCGGCGAACTGGGCCTGAAGCAGGGCACGCTGACGGGCACGCTGGAAACGGCGGGCCTGCGGCCGCAAGGCTTCTCGGCGTGGTGGCCGCGCGCGCTGCACAGCCAGCTGGGCGAGACGGCCATCAACGCCGCGCTGCATTACACGATGGCGTGGGCGCAGCCAGTGTTCCAGTTCACGCTGCAGAAATCGCGCGTCGAGCTGTCGCCGGTCTATGTGGCCACGCGCGATCCGGTCAAGGTGCCGGCCGCGCAGGGCGCATCGGCCGCCGCCAATGACAGCGATGACGATGCCAAGGCCGCACCGGCCCGGCGCGGGGCCCGGGCGGCACGTACGGCGCGCGTGGCGGATACCGCAGGCGCCAACCTGCCGCTGATCCATGCCGACAAGCTGATCCTCGACGATATCCAGCTCGACCTGGCCAAACAGACTTTCGAAGCCGGGCAAGTGGCGCTGGTGAAGCCGCGCATCGCGGCCACGCGCGATCGTCGCGGCGAGTTGCTGGAATCGGCGCAAATCTGGGCCACCGAATCTGCCGAACAGAAGGCAGCGGACCAGAAGGCCGCTGCGAAGCCGGTACCGCAGGCCAATGGCGGTGCGGCGGCGCCGGGCTGGAAGGTGCGCGTGGGCAAGGTGGCCGTGGACGGTGGCGAGGCACGGCTGGCGGACTACGCGCCTGCCGAAGTCAATCGCGGCCGTCCGGTGATCCACCAGTTCCGCAATATCGGATTGAGCACCGGCACCATCACGTGGCCGCTGTCGCCGGGCGCGTTGCCGATGAAGCTGCATGCCGAAAGCGGCCGCAAGGGCGTGATGAACATCGACGGGCAGGTCGTGCCGACCGGGCCCGCCGCGCAACTGCAACTGGACCTGCGCGATCTCGACATGGCGCCGCTGCAGCCTTATCTGGCCGATCGCTTCAACGCGGCGCTGCGCAGCGGCACGATGACGGTCAAGGGCAAGGTGGCGTACGACGCGCCGGCCGGCAAGCCGATCGCCGTGCGCTTCAGCGGCAACGCCTTTGCGGGCAACGTGCGTACCGTCGATCGCATTTCCGGGGATGACTTCCTGCGCTGGCGCGCACTGGCGGTCAATGGCATCGACTTCAGCATGGACGATGCCAAGGGGCCGATGCAGGTCGGCGTGAGCAACGTGGCGCTGAACGACTTCTATGCGCGCGTGATTCTCAATGCCAACGGCCGGCTGAACCTGCAGGACGTAGTGGCCGGTGGTGCCGAGAAGGGCGAGGCGGCGCCATCCACGAGCCTGACGCAGGCGAGCCCGGCGTCGGCCCCGGAGGCCAGGCCCGCACCGCAGGCCGCACCCGCCAGGCAAGCGGCCGGCCCGAAACCGCAGATTCGCCTGGGCGGCGTGACGATCAACAAGGGCAACATCAACTTCTCGGACTTTTTCGTCAAGCCGAACTACTCGGCCAACCTGACCGACATGAAGGGTTCGGTGTCGAAGGTGTCGTCGGCCGATCCCACGCCGGCGGACCTGGTGCTCGACGGCCGGCTCGACGACGACGCGCCGGTCAGCATCAGCGGCAAGCTTAATCCGCTGGGCGAGCAGCTCTATCTGGACATCGCGGCCAAGGCAGCCGGCGTGGAACTGACACGCCTGACGCCTTACGCGGCCAAGTACGCCGGCTACCCCATCACCAAGGGCAAGCTGACTGTCGATGTGGCGTACAAGATCGAGAACGGCAAGCTCGACGCGAGGAACCACCTGTACCTGGACCAGCTCACGTTCGGCGACAAGGTGGACAGCCCCGATGCCGTGAAGCTGCCGGTGCTGCTGGCCGTGTCGCTGCTCAAGGACCGCAATGGCGTGATCGACATCAACCTGCCGGTGTCGGGCTCGCTGTCGGATCCCGAGTTCAGCATTGGCGGCGTGATCATGCGCGTGATCGTGAACCTGCTGACCAAGGCGATCACGTCACCGTTTTCGCTGATCGCCTCGGCGTTCGGCGGCAGCGGCGAGGAGCTTGGCTATATCGAGTTCGCGCCGGGATCGTCCACGCTGACCGATGAGGGCCGCAAGAAAATCGAGACGGTGGGCAAGGCGCTGAACGACCGCCCGTCGCTGCGGCTGGAAATCAGCGGGCGGATCGACCCGGCCACCGATGCCGATGGCGCGCGCCGCGTCTGGCTGGACCAGCGCGTGGCCGAAGCCAAGCAGCGCGATCTGCGCCGGTCGGCCCAGGCTGGCGCGCAGGCCGAGGAAGGCGAGGGCGGCGACCAGGGGGCCAAGGTGACCGTGTCGAAGCAGGAGTATCCAAAGTACCTGGAAGCGGTGTACAAGCGCGAGTCGTTCAAGAAGCCGAAGAATTTCATCGGCCTGAACAAGTCGCTGCCGCCGGCCGAGATGGAAAAACTGCTGCTGGAAAACGCCCCCGTCACCGATGCCGAGCTGCGGGCGCTGGCGGACCAGCGCGCGCTGGCGGTCAAGCAGTCGCTGGAACGCGACGGCAAGGTGCCCGAGTCGAAGCTGTTCCTGACCGCGCCGAAGCTGACCGCCGAGGGCATCAAGGACAAGGGCACGCCCAACCGCGTCGACTTCTCGATCCGGCAATAGCCGTCGCCCGGCATGCTGCCCGGTGCGGCGTTTGAACGAAAGCTTCGAACGCCGCAGCCGGGGTGCCTGCACCGAAACCGCGTATCATTCGCCCCGGACTGACCGATTGACGATCAAAAGGAGCGAGTGTTGGAGCAGGAAGCGATTGCCTACAAGACCTGGGTTTGCCTGATTTGCGGGTGGGTGTACGACGAGGAACAGGGTTGGCCCGAGGACGGCATCGCGCCTGGCACGCGCTGGGAAGCGATTCCCGAAGACTGGCGTTGCCCAGAGTGCGACGTCAGCAAGGGCGACTTCTCGATGATCGAGATCTGAGTTCCGGCGGGAATTCAGGGGATGTGGGAGTGCCTCTGCCGCAACTCCCTGCAAAGGCCGGCGCGGGCGCGCCGGCGCGCGCATCGCGTGTAGCGCATCCGGAAGGGATGGCTGCATCGCCATAGCGCGGACGCCACGGTCAGGACCAGCAGCGCCGCCATCAAGGCAGCGAGCAGTGTCAATGACATCGCGCCTCCTTCTCTCTCACAGGCGCTTCACTTCCAGCGGTCGCGCAGCTATATCAGCAGCGGCAACGCCTCCAGCACGAGCACCCCAAGGAGTACCCCGATGATTGCGCCCGCGCACCGGCAGCTGATACGCAGCGCCTTGGCGGCCACCGGGATCGCACCCATCGCCAACAGCCCGACGAGCGCCATGGGGATCAAAAACACAAGATCGTGCGCCTGTACGTGAATCATGGCGGTCTCCTGTCTTGTTTCGTTCTGATTCCAGTATAGGCCGTGGGTGGCGAATACAAGGCCGGAAGCGTCAGGGTTGTCCCGCAATGTTTGAAACGCTTGCAGAGTTCTGTCCTGCGGCGCATGTCGCGTCCCAGCGGCTCCGATGGGACCGTTCGTGCGCTGCGCCGCGCTGCACAACGTGACAGGAGGGTGGGCCGTCTGCATCTGCCGCGGCCGGTGTCCTATGCTGGACGCATGATGGCTATCGTCGGCCACCAATGGGAGGAAGCTATGGAACTTCACATGCATTCGCACCACTACGTGCGCCGCCTGCCCGACTGGTCTGCCGCCGCAGTATCGGGCCTGGCCGCAGGGGCGTTGCTGATCGTCGTGGAGATGTTCTGGTCGAGCATGGTGGCCGGCGTGCATCCGTGGGGCACCACGCGCCTGATCGCTGCCATCGTGATGGGCCCCGACGTGCTGCAGACGTCGATGTTCAGTGTCAGCACGGTGGCCGTGGCGCTGATCATTCACTTCGTGATCGGCATTGTGCTGGGGTGTGTGCTTTGCGCCATCATCGCGCCGTTCCAGCTCGATTCGAGCGTGGGCATGTCGATGCTGGTGGGCGCCGGATTCGGGCTGGTGGTCTACCTGTTCAACTTCCATGTGATGACGGCCGCGTTCCCGTGGTTCATCGACGCGCGGGGCTGGCATACGCTGGTGGGCCACCTGATCTTCGGCATGTGCATCGCGCTGTGCTACTGGAAGCTGGAATCGCGCGATGTCGTGCACTAGATACATCGTCTCGTGATGCAAGGTGTTGAGCGCATGGCATGGCTGTGAGCCACCGCCCGCGTGCGCCCACGGATGGCAGTTGGGACCAGGATGTCCCCACTGCCATTTTTGCTGTGCTGCACGCGTGACATGCCGGGTGCGGCCGCGCGAGTGTCTCCGAACGATATGGGGCACATGTCGCCTTGCAGTGGCCTGAACCGATGCACTAGTCTTATTCCACGTGCGTGAACGGGCGCACCTGCCTGCCCCTGCCTTCCGGCCCGTTCCCTTGCGTGCGTAAGAGGAGGGGGACATGGCGATCGCGGTCGTGCTCGTCATCATGGTCGCTGCTTCGGTGCTCTTTCATTTCCTGAGCCCGTGGTGGCTGACACCGCTGGCGTCCAACTGGAAACAGATGGACGACACGCTCACCATTACCCTCGTCATCACCGGCGCGTTCTTCGTCGGCATCAATGTGCTCCTGGGCTATATCGTCTGGCGCTTCCGGCATCGCGCGGGGCATCGGGCCGCCTACGAGCCCGAAAACCGCCGGCTGGAGCATTGGCTGATCGGCCTCAGCGCGGTGGGCATCATGGCACTGCTGGCGCCCGGGCTGATTGTCTACGCCGACTATGTCAGGCCGCCGCACGAGGCCATGGCGATGGAGGTGGTGGGCCAGCAATGGCAATGGGCATTCCGTTTTCCCGGCCGGGGCGGCACGCTGGGCACCACGGACCCGCGCTTCACCAGCGCCACCAATCCGATGGGCCTGAATCCGGACGACCCGAACAGCCAGGACGATGTGATCGTACTGGGTCCGGAAGTGCACCTGCCGTTGAACCGCCCGGTCAAGGTGCTGCTGAGATCGAAGGACGTGCTGCACGATTTCTATGTGCCACCGTTCCGGGCCCGCATGAACATGGTGCCCGGCATGGTGACCTCGTTCTGGTTCACGCCCACGCAAGTGGGCAAGTACGACATCCTGTGCGCGCAGCTTTGCGGCGTGGGGCACTACAACATGCGCGGCCATGTGGTGGTGGAGGAACCCGCGGCATTCGACGCCTGGCTGGCCAAGCAGCAGACCTTCGCGATGACCCAGGCCAAGGCGCCGCAGCCGGCCGCGCTGCCGGGAACCGGCGTTGCCCCCGGCGCGGGCGCCAGTGGCAACGTCGAGCAGGGTCGGGCGCTGGCGCAGAGCAAAGGTTGCGTGGCATGCCACAGCATCGACGGCACGCAGGGCGTGGGCCCGTCGTGGAAGGGCTTGTATGGCAGCACGCAGACGTTTGCCGATGGCAGCAGTGCCACCGTCGACGACGCCTTCCTGAAGAAGGAAATCGAGGATCCGCAGGCGCGTGTGGTCAAGGGCTTTGGGCCGGTCATGCCGAAGGTGCCCGTGACCGATGCGGAGGTGGCGGCGCTGTCCGCCTATATCCATTCGCTGGGCTCCGGCGCCGGTGCGGCGCCCCAGGCCGGGAAGTAGGCAAGGAGGACACGATGGCCTATGCCGACGACGCCACCCATCACGGTCCGCAGAGCTTCTGGACGCGCTACGTCTGGAGCCAGGACCACAAGGTGATTGCCGTGCAATACACGCTGGTGGCCATCTTCGTGGGGCTGGTCGGCGTGGCGCTGTCGAACCTGATGCGCATGCAGCTGGGGTTTCCGGGGAAGTTCGAGTTCATCGACGCCAACCGCTACTACCAGTTCGTCACCATGCACGGCATGATCATGGTGATCTACCTGCTGACGGCACTGTTCCTGGGCGGCTTCGGCAATTACCTGATCCCGCTGATGGTGGGCGCGCGCGACATGGTGTTCCCGTTCCTGAACATGCTCAGCTTCTGGGTCTACTTCCTGTCGGTGATCGTGCTGCTGGCCAGCTTCTTCGTGCCAGGCGGGCCCACGGGCGCGGGCTGGACGCTGTATCCGCCGCAGGCGATCCTGCCGGGCACGCCGGGGCATGACTGGGGCATCATCCTGATGCTGGTGTCGCTGCTGATCTTCATCGTCGCCGCCACCATGGGCGGGCTGAACTACGTGACCACCGTGCTGCAGGCGCGTACCGAGGGCATGACGATGTTGCGCATGCCGCTGGCCGTGTGGGGCATCTTCATGGCCACCATCCTGGCGCTGCTGGCGTTCCCCGCGCTGTTCGTCTCCGGGGTGATGATGCTGCTCGACAAGACGCTGGGCACCAGCTTTTTCATGCCGGCCATGGTGTCGATGGGCCAGCAGCTCAACTACAAGGGCGGCAGTCCGTTGCTGTTCCAGCACCTGTTCTGGTTCTTCGGGCATCCCGAGGTGTATATCGTGGCGCTGCCGGCGTTCGGCATCGTCTCCGACCTGGTCAGCGTGCATTCGCGCAAGAGCATCTTCGGCTACCGTACGATGGTCTGGGCCATCCTGGCGATCGGCCTGCTGTCCGTGGTGGTCTGGGCGCACCACATGTTCGTGAGCGGCATGAATCCGTACTTCGGCTTCTTCTTCGCCACGACCACGCTGATCATCGCCGTGCCAACGGCCATCAAGGTGTACAACTGGGTCATCACGCTGTGGCGGGGCGACATTCATTTCTCGGTGCCGATGCTGTTCGCCATCGCGTTCATCAGCACCTTCGTGATCGGCGGCCTGACGGGGCTGTTCCTCGGCAACGTCAGCGTCGACATACCGCTTTCCAACACCTATTTCGTGGTGGCGCACTTCCATATGGTGATGGGCGTGTCGCCAATCCTGGTGGTGTTCGGCGGCATCTACCACTGGTATCCGAAGGTGACCGGGCGCATGCTCAACGACACCATGGGCCGCATTCATTTCTGGGTGACGTTCGTGGGCACCTATGCGATCTTCTTCCCGATGCACTACCTGGGCATCATGGGCATGCCGCGCCGCTACTACGCCTGGGACAACTACAGCTTCATTCCGGAATCGGCGCATACGATGAACATGTACATTTCCATCGCGGCCTTCGTGGTGGCGGCGGCCCAGCTGCTGTTCGTCTTCAACCTGTTCTGGAGCCTGCGCCGCGGAAGGGTGTCCGGCCCCAATCCCTGGCGCGCGGCGTCACTGGAATGGCAAACGCCGCAGACGCCTCCCGTGCATGGCAACTGGGGGCCGCATCTGCCCGTGGTGTATCGCTGGGCCTATGCGTACAGCGTGCCGGGCGCCAGCGAGGACTTTATCGCGCAGAACGCGCCACCCGATGCCGGGGGTGGCGAGCCCGAGCCGTATCCCAGCCGGGGAGCCGTGGCATGAATGCCGATCCGATGGCGGCCGCTTCGGGAGCCGGCGTTTTCCGCGTATCGCCCGATTCGCCCGGCAGCGGCGCGGGCGGCGACGCCATGCACGGCCACGGCCAGCGTGCACCGGGCAGCACGGGGCTGTGGGTATTCATGGGCGTGGTGGCCGCGTTGTTCACGCTGTTCCTGGCGGCCTACGTCATGCGCATGGACAGCCCGGACTGGCATCGGATTGCCTTGCCGTGGCAGGTGTGGCTGTCAACGGGCCTGCTTGCGATGGCCAGCGTGGCGATGGCGGTGGCATCGCGTGCGGCCAGGGCTGGGCGCATGGCGCGCGCGCGCGGGGCGCTGCGGCTGGGCGGACTCGGCGCGTTGGCGTTCGTGGGATCGCAGCTTTGGGGGTGGGCGGCGCTTTATGCCGCGCATGTCGTGCCCGCCAGCAATCCGGCCGGCAGCTTTTTCTACCTGCTGACGGCCATGCACGGTCTTCACATGATTGGCGGGCTCGTCGCCTTTGCATTCGTGGCGTTCGATCGCGGCAGCGGCATGCGCACGCAGGTGCGCATCGGTCTTTGCGCCCGGTACTGGCATTTTCTGCTGGGCGTATGGATCGTACTGCTGGCCGCGCTGGCGTGGTTGACGCCCGAGCTCGTCAACTACATCTGCGGCCGGGGATGAGGGAGGTACACCGATGAGTTCGCAACTCTCCACCCCGGCGGCGTCGCCGCACGATCATCCGCCGGGCGGCCTGCGCGGCCTGGTCGCCGACTGGTCTTCGGACCAGCGCGCGTTCAAGGTGTCGTGGGGCAAGGCGATGATGTGGATCTTCCTGCTGTCCGACACCTTCGTCTTCAGCTGCTTCCTGACCGGCTACATGACCGTGCGGATCGCCACCACGGTGCCCTGGCCGAACGTGGCCGAGCTTTTCGGCATGAACATTGGCGGCCGGCAGGTGCCAATGCTGCTGATTGCGATCATGACGTTCACGCTGATCACCAGCAGCGGCACGATGGCCATGGCGGTCAACTGCGCCTACCGGCGCGACCGCATGAACTGCGCCAAGCTGATATTCGTGACGGCGTGGCTGGGCGAAGTCTTCGTCTGCATGCAGGCATACGAATGGACCAAACTCATCGTCCTGGAAGGAGTGCGGCCGTGGGGCAACCCGCATGGCGCTGCGCAGTTCGGTTCCGTGTTCTTCATGATCACGGGATTCCATGGCTTTCACGTGACGTGTGGCGTGATCTATCTGCTGGTGATCGCCAGCAAGGTGCTGCGCGGCCATTACGACATCGGCGGGAACTACCAGCCCGTGGAGATCGCCGGCCTGTACTGGCACTTCGTGGACCTGGTCTGGGTCTTCATCTTCGCGCTGTTCTACCTGTGGTGAGGCGCATCATGGCATCGACACCAACCCAAGCGGCGCCGCACGGCGAACCGGCCCAGGAGCACGGGGGGCAAACGCATTCGATCAAGCTGTACCTGAAGGTGTGGCTGCTGCTGTTCGTGCTGTCCACCATGTCGTACATGGTGGACTACTTCAACCTGACCGGGTACCTGCGCTGGTTCCTGCTTCTGCTGTTCATGTTGCTCAAGGCCGGGCTGATCGTTGCCGTGTTCATGCACATGGCGTGGGAACGGTTGGCGCTGATCTGCGCGATCCTGTTGCCGCCGCTGTGCCTGCTGGTGCTGGTATGGCTCATGGCTGCGGAAGCGGATTACACTTTCCTGACCCGCGGCGTGTTTTTCCGCTAGCGTCCCCATGCTGGCGGCGGGCGCCGCGACGTTTCCCAGGGACCTCGCACATGCACGCCGTCACCGAAAGCATCCTGCTCTACAACCATGGCCGCGACCCGGACCGGCTGACCATGAAGCTGGCCGCCATCGCGGCGGAGCCGTTCGCATTCTTCCGGGGCACCAACCATCTCTACGCGGCATCGCTGCGGGCCGAGATCGGGCTGGATGCGCCCCGCACCTATGTCTGCGGCGATCTGCACGTGGAGAATTTCGGATCGTTCAAGGGCGACAACGGGCTGGTGTACTTCGACCTGAACGATTTCGACGACGCGCTGGTGGCGCCATTTACCGTGGACGCCGTGCGCATGCTGTCGAGCGTGCTGGTGGCCGCGCACCAGTACGGCCTGTCCGAAGCGGACGCCCACGTGGCCTGCGCCAACATGCTGGGCGAATATACCCATACGCTGCGCACCGGCAAGCCGCGCTGGATCGAACGCGCGACGGCAACCGGGCTGGTGGCCACGCTGCTGCGCCAGGTGAAACGCCGCCGGCGGGGGGCGCTGCTGGCGGCGCGCACCACGCTGCGTGGCGGGCGCAGGCGGCTCAATCTTGACCGGCGGGCGCTGCGCGCCGAACGCGATGCGCGCGAACGGGCCGCGCATATCCTGGCCCTCTACTCGCAGCAGGAGCATCACGGTCATCGCTTTGTTGCCGAAGATGCCGCCCGCCGCGTGGCCGGCGTGGGCAGCCTGGGACTGGAACGCTACGTCGTGCTGGCGCATGACACGCAATTCCCCACATCGCAACGACTTATCGATATCAAGCGCGCGGCGCCCAGCGCCTGGCTGGATTTGCAGCGTCACCAGCCGCACTGGAGCAGCGACGCCCAGCGCGTGGTGACGACCCAGCAGATCATGCAGGCGGCCTCGCCGGCGCTGCTGTCATATGTCGCGCCAGGCCGGCGCGAGTCGTTTGTCGTCAAGAGCCTGCAGCCGACCACCGATCGCGTGGACCTGGCGTATTGCCGTGACAAGGCCGCATTGGTCGATGTGCTGGCCTGCATGGCGCGCGCGGCTGCCTGGGCCCACCTGCGTGGCTGCGGCCATCAGGCGGCGGACCGGATCGAGAAACTGCAGGATTACGCCGCGGGCGGGCGCTGGCAGTCGATGGCGCTACGGCTGGCCCGGCACGGCCGCGACGTGTCGCTGGCGCAGTGGAAGGCGTATGCGGAGGACTACAGGAAGGCCAGGGGCGGAAAGTAAGGCGCAGGGGCGGTGAACAACAGGCGGGGACAGCAAGGGCAAGGCGGAAGGCGCCCCTCTCCGGGTGGGAGAGGGGCCGCAACGGCGCTTAGACCTGCGTAATAAACTTGGTCACGAGGTAGCCGTCGAAGGTCTCCTGGCCGCCTTCGCTGCCGATGCCGGAATCCTTGATGCCGCCGAACGGCGTTTCAGACAGCGCCATGCCGAAGTGGTTGATATTGACCATGCCGGCTTCCAGGCCGTTCGAGACCTGGTGGGCCGTCTTCAGCGAGTTCGTGAACACGTACGAGGCCAGGCCAAACGGCAGGCTGTTCGCGCGGCGCAGTACTTCCTCGGTGTCCTTGAAGCGGGTCACCGGCGCGACCGGGCCGAACGGCTCGTCCACCATCAGCTTTGCGTCGTCGGGCAGGTCGGTCACCACGGTGGGGGCAAAGAAGAAGCCCTTGTCGCCGATGCGCGAGCCACCGGCGACGATCTTGCCGCCACGATGGTTGGCATCGTCGAGGAACTGTTCCATCGAGGCAATACGGCGCTCGTGCGCCAGCGGGCCCATTTGCGTACCGTCGTCGAGGCCGTTGCCGACCTTGATCGATCCGATCACCTCGGTAAAGCGCGCCAGGAAGCGGTCATATGCCTTTTCCTGGACGTAGAAGCGCGTCGGGGACACGCACACCTGGCCGGCGTTGCGCAGCTTGAAGCGAGCCAGCATCTCGGCGGCCGGCTCGATGTCGGCGTCATCGAACACCAGCACCGGGGAATGGCCGCCGAGTTCCATCGTCACGCGCTTCATGTGGGCGCCGGCCATGGCCGCAAGCTGCTTGCCCACCGGCACCGAGCCCGTGAACGAGATCTTGCGCACGATCGGCGACTCGATCAGGTAAGTGGACACTTCGCTCGGCACGCCCCAGACGATGTTCAGCACGCCCGGGGGCAGGCCTGCATCGTGGAACAGGCGCGCCAGTGCCACCACGGCGCTGGGCGAATCCTCGGGGCCCTTCAGGATCAGCGTGCAACCGGCGCCGATGGCTGCCACGATCTTGCGGATGGCCTGGTTGAACGGGAAATTCCACGGCGTGAACGCGGCGCAGACGCCAATCGGCTCGCGCACCACGATCTGACGCACATTGGGATTGCGCGGCGGAATCACGCGGCCGTAGATGCGGCGGCATTCCTCGGCGTGCCACTCCGCGTGTTCGGCGCAGATGGTGACTTCGGCCACGGCTTCGGCCAGCGGTTTGCCCTGGTCCAGCGTGATGTCGCGGCCGATTTCCTTGGCGCGGGTGCGGGTCAGTTCCGCCACGCGGCGCAGAATGGCCGAGCGTTCCAGCGGTGACGTTTTCTTCCACGTCTCGAAGGCACGCTGCGCGGCGGCCAGCGCGCGGTCCAGGTCGGCCTTGCTGGCGTGGGGCAGCTTGCCCAGCAGTTCCTGGGTGGCCGGGTTGATGACGTCCTGCTCGCGCCGGTCGCCTCCCTTGACAAATTCTCCATCGATGTAGAGGGCGAGATCCTGGTACGCCATGCGTGTCTCCTGTACGGGTTGGGACGGCCGGCCGGCGGCCGCGAACGATCGGTCGGAAAGCCGCAAGCTTAACGCGTCGCGGCTAAATGCGCATAGAGATCAGCGGTGGTCGATAATCGGCCGGGGCGTGTCAGCGCAATGCCGGTGGCGCGGCGGCGGACCGCCAACTAGACTGGCGGGTCCGCTGCCCGCTCCCGACTCATCCAACCGCGCCCTGCTGGTCTTTATTGCTGCAGTGCGGAAAAAATAGATTCCCCTATGAAGCCCGATGCCAGACTGACCACCGGCCCGATTGGCCGGACGCTGCTGATGTTCTCGCTGCCCGTGCTGGGCAGCAACATCCTCCAGTCGCTGAACGCCTCGATCAATTCAGTGTGGGTGGGCCGCTATCTGGGCGAAGCGGCACTGACCGCCACGTCCAACGCCAACATCATCCTGTTCTTTCTGCTGGGCGTGGTGTTTGGCATCAGCATGGCCAATACGATCATGATCGGCCAGGCTATCGGGGCACGGGACATCGACGAGGCGCGCCGGGTGGTGGGCACCAGCACCACGTTCTTCGTGGGCATGTCCGTGCTGGCATCCGCGCTGGGTTTCGTGTTCACCCCGCAGATCCTGGCGGCAATGCAGACGCCGCACGATGCCGCGCCACTGGCCGTCATCTACCTGCGCATCATTTTTGTCGCGCTGCCGTTCATGTATTTCTACAACTTCGTGATGATGACGCTGCGCGGCGCCGGAGACTCGCGCACGCCGTTCTATTTCATGCTGCTGTCGGCGGTGCTCGATGTGGTGCTGAATCCGGTGCTGATCTTCGGCGTCGGGCCGCTGCCCGCGCTGGGCATTGCCGGATCGGCGCTGGCCACGCTGATTGCCCAGCTGACCAGTCTGGTGGCGATGATTGGGCTGCTCTACCGGCGCAAGCATTTCCTGCTGCTGCATCGTACGCAACTGGCGCTGCTGAAGCCCGATGCGGCCATCCTCAGGGCGCTGGTGGCCAAGGGCCTGCCGATGGGCCTGCAGATGGTGGTGATCTCGTCGTCGGCCATCGTGATGATGTCGCTGGTCAACGGCTACGGGTCACAGACCACGGCCGCCTACGGCGTGGCGTCGCAGCTGTGGACCTACGTGCAGATGCCGGCGCTCGCGGTGGGCGCCAGTGTGTCGTCGATGGTGGCGCAGAACGTGGGCGCGGGCCTGTGGGCGCGCGTGTCGCGCATCACGCAGGTGGGCCTGCTGTTCAACGTGCTGATGACGGGCGCGCTCGTGGCGCTGGTCTACCTGTTCAACCGCCATTCGCTTGGCATCTTTCTGGGCGACGACAGCGTGGCCATCGAGATCGCCCAACACATCAACCGCGTGGTGCTCTGGTCGTTCATCCTGTTCGGCTTCACGATCGTGGTGTTCGGCACGGTGCGGGCAACCGGTGCGGTGATGGCGCCGCTGGTCATCCTGTTCATTTCGATGTGGGTGATCCGGCTGCCGTTTGCCTGGGGGCTGGCCGGTCATATCGGGGCCGAATCGATCTGGTGGAGCTTTCCGCTGGGTTCGGTGGTCTCGGTGGCGCTGGCCTTCCTGTACTACCGTTTTGGCAACTGGAAGCGCAGCCATATCCTGCCCGCCACGCCGCAACCCGAAGCGGTGGGCCAAGCGCCCGACACGAGCATGGGATGTCCGTGCGAGGACGTCGACGCAGGCGCCGAAACGGTCCGCTGAAGAAAAAAGACGCATGCACACATGCATCAGGCCCTCCGCATGACAACACATATGATTTCCACGGCCCGCGGCCCGATGCATCTGTAAGCCAGTCGAAAGCTGCGCGGCACCCCGGACGCCGCGCGGCCGCTTCACTGCGCAATCTTTCCTTTCATTCGTCTTACCACTCTGCCTTTCAGTTGGCTTGCACCGATGTCGTCGATGCCGGGCATTTGTATCACGATGTGATGTATTGCGGCAAGGTGCCCGCCGAAGTGGAGATCGGGAAATACCCTAAACCCCAGACAAATGAAAGGCGGCTGAAAGTTCCTATTTTTATCGTTCGCCCCATCGCGTCGAACGTGTCCACACTCGCGCGTTCGCAGCGTGGCGTGCCAGAGCCGGTGAACCACGCGTACCGCTTTCACAACTTTGAGGAGAATCGTTTTGCGCATACGCAGCCAAAAGGACTTTGCCTCCGGCCTGATGTTCGTTCTGGTCGGCCTGGGCTTTTCCTTCGTCGCTCGCGGCTATTCCATGGGAACTGCCGCCAAGATGGGCCCCGGATATTTTCCGTTCCTGCTCGGGCTCGTGCTTGCACTGCTGGGCGCGGTCGTGACGATCGGGGCCCTGTCGTCCAAGGGTGAGCAAGACCAGCTCGCCCGCTGGGACCTGAAGATCCTGTTGTGGATTCTCGGTTCCGTCGTGCTGTTCGGCCTGCTGCTCAAGCCGCTCGGCATGGTGTTGTCGGTGTTCGTGCTGGTGATCGTGTCGTCGATGGCCAGCCATGAGTTCAGCTGGAAGGGCGCGCTGCTCAACAGCGTCGTGCTCGTGCTGATCAGCATGGGCGCGTTCGTGTACGGCATCAACCTGCAGATGCCGGTGTGGCCTGCCTTCATCACCGGCTAAGGAGTCGCCTCAAATGGAATTGTTTGAACACCTTGCCTTGGGCTTTTCCACGGCACTGACGCTGCAGAACCTGGCGTACGCGTTTCTGGGCTGCGTGCTGGGTACGCTGATCGGCGTGCTGCCGGGCCTCGGGCCTCTGGCCACCATCGCCATGCTGCTGCCGGTCACGTACTCGCTGCCGCCGGTCGCTGCACTGATCATGCTGGCCGGCATCTACTACGGCGCGCAGTACGGTGGTTCCACCACCGCCATCCTGGTGAACCTGCCCGGTGAATCGTCGTCCGTTGTGACCACCATCGATGGCTACCAGATGGCACGGCGCGGCCGCGCCGGTGTGGCGCTGGCCACTGCCGGTCTCGGTTCGTTCTTCGCCGGTTGCGTGGCCACGCTGATCCTGGCCGCATTCGCAACGCCGCTGTCGGAACTGGCGTTCAAGTTCGGCCCCGCCGAGTACTTCTCGCTGATGGTGCTGGGCCTGATCGGTGCCGTGGTGCTGGCGTCGGGCTCGCTGGTCAAGGCGATTTCGATGATCGTGCTGGGCCTGCTGCTGGGCCTGGTCGGGACGGACGTGAACTCGGGCGCGGCGCGCTTCTCGTTCGACGTGCCCGAGCTGACCGACGGCCTGAACTTCGTGTCGGTGGCCATGGGTGTGTTCGGCTTCGCGGAAATCATCGCGAACCTGGAACAGAAGGAAGCCCGCGAGACCTTCACCGATCACGTGACCAACCTGTTCCCGACCAAGGAAGACTTCAAGCGCATGATCCCTGCCGTGCTGCGTGGCACGGCCCTGGGTTCGGCGCTGGGTATCCTGCCGGGTGGCGGTGCGGCACTGGCTTCGTTTGCAGCCTACTCGCTGGAAAAGAAGACCTCGAAGTACGCACACGAATTCGGCAAGGGCGCCATCGAAGGCGTGGCAGGTCCGGAATCGGCCAACAACGCCGCGGCACAGACGTCATTCATCCCGCTGCTGACGCTGGGTATCCCGCCGAACGCCGTGATGGCGCTGATGGTGGGTGCGATGACGATCCACAACATCCAGCCGGGCCCGCAGGTCATGACCAGCAACCCGTCGCTGTTCTGGGGCCTGATCGCCTCGATGTGGATCGGCAACCTGATGCTGATCATCCTGAACCTGCCGATGATCGGTATCTGGGTGAAGCTGCTGACCGTGCCGTATCGCTTCCTGTACCCGGCCATCCTGACGTTCTGCTGCATCGGCGTGTACTCGGTCAACAACCAGACCTTCGACGTGTTCATGGCAGCCGCCTTCGGTGTGATCGGCTACCTGTTCCTGAAGCTCAAGTGCGAGCCGGCGCCGCTGCTGCTGGGCTTCGTGCTGGGACCGATGATGGAAGAGAACTTCCGCCGTACGCTGCTGCTGTCGCGTGGCGAGTTCACGGTATTCTTCACCCGTCCGCTGTCTGTGGGCCTGCTGATTGCCGCAGCCGCCCTGGTTGCCGTGGTGGCGCTGCCGTCGATCAAGGCAAAGCGCGAAGAAGCGTTCCAGGAAGAATAACGCTCCGTGGCGTTCCTGAACGATCGCGCCGCCCAGGCGGCGCGACACTAGCAAGCTTTCGGGGTGCCACTGCGTGCACCCCGTTTTTTTGGCATTCAAGACGATGAGGGCCTGGCTGCGCAAGCAGTCTCGGGCTGCGCATGATGATTAGACTTACCGCACCTCTGGCTGCGTCACCTGCGCCTATGAAACCGCCTTCGCTCGACCGGATCGTTTCCCGGCTGTACATCCTCAAGCTGGTGCAGTCCAGCCCATCCACGGTGTTCAACCTGATGGAGCGTCTGCGCGAGCGCGGCATCGACAAGAACATCCGTGCCTTGCGGCCAGTGCTGCGCAGCCTGATGATGGCTCGCGCGATTACCGCCGAGCTGGTGGAGGGCAACGGGCGCGTGTACACGATCACCGATCAGGGCCGTGCCGAGCTGGATAGCTACCTGTCGCACCTTGCGGTGCTCAAGGACGAAGCCGGCATCGGCCAGGACTGACCGAGGCGGACCCGCCGGGATAGCCGGGGCGTCTGCCGGAAGCCGCTGGCGGTCGTGTGGACACTGCGGCGGATAGATTAAACCTGGCTGCCCCAGGAAAAACGCCCCGATGCCGCAAGGGCATCGGGGCGTCGCTGCCGAAAGGACCGGCGCAGGTCTGGCGTTACTGCGACGATGTCTGCGTCACCAGTTCCTGGGCCGTCGCATTGTTGGTGTTGCTTTGGGCCACCAGCACCTTGATCTTGTTCGGCACCACGGCGCCAAAGCCATCGGCCGGGATCGTGGTAATCAGCCAGTCGGCGTTCTTGCTGATGGTCAGCGCGCCCGAGTCGAAGATCACGTTCTTGGTGCCCGCCGTAGTGATGCGCAGGCGATAGGTGCCACCATCCACATATTGCGAGTCCTGGCCCGACGCTGGTACGGCGGCCTTGTACTGAACCGATGCCATGTTCGGCGACACCGAGTTCAGATCCACCGCGGGCGTGGTCAGGTACACGTCGATGTTCTGCGCGTTGATCGACGCATTGAAGGTCCGCACGCGCGCCGACGTATCAAGCAGCCCCTTGCCATACGGATCGTCAATCTGCGCCACGTCGGCGGTCGTGGTGCCGGGCAGGGCGATCACGGTGTACTTGTGGCCTGTGTGCGCATCCACGGTGGCCGAGCCAATCTGCGTCGACGTGCCCGTCAGATTGAAGGCGAACAGGTTGTTGCCCGTCGAGACGTCGAAGTAGCCCGACACTGTCTTGTACGGGATGTTCGTCAACGACGTCTTCGCGCCATTCTGCAGCACGTCGACATTGGGGCCTGCCGTGACTGCATGGATCACGCGCACCGCCGGCTTGCTGACGCCGATGCGGTCATCGATGCCGTCGTCGCCACCGCCGCAGGCCGCCAGTACGGCGGTCGTTGCCAGCGCCAGTCCCAGAATGATCCTTTTCCTGAATTGCGTCATGCTTTCACCTCGTTTCCGTTTGAAGTTCAGGGAGCGAGCCAGACATGCCTGCGACGACAGAATCTCCCGGCACCGACGTCGCGGTGCGTACCAAGGAAGATGCGTCGTTGCGTGCGATGCGCGCCGCGCTCGGCAATCGTTGATGCGGGTTGCAGCTGGCAGCCTTGTGTCATTGCGCTTGCCGTGATGACACGATAGGCATCCGGCCACAGGCGAAACAGACGCGGGGCTCCGAAATGGCTGTCGGAGGAATCCGACAATTTGGTTGCAAAGCTGACACACGCGCGTACGTTTCAAACGCTGGGCGAGTTGTCGCGCGATCGATGCATCCGCCGGCCTGCGGGGGACGCGCTAGAGGCCGAAAGGCCACGTCTCTGGCATGCCCATGCCGGGCGTCTGGTCCACGGGCAAGGGCGTGACGGCCGAGGTCTCCTCGAACCAGACCCACCCGTCGAACTGTTCTGGCAGCACCGCGCGTGCATAGTGGCTGACCAGTTCGGTCTCTGGACGGTAGATAACGCCGATAAACCGCTCCTGCCGGGGCGCCATCAAGGCCGCGCGCAGCGCCGCGCTGGAGGACGCCACATTGCCGCGCAAATCCACGAATGCGCGCGGCACCTCGGCTTCATGGGCGACGAAGCCGTAGCTGTCGGTCCGGGCGGGCAGCACGCGCTTGACCTCCATCGGACCATCCCAATCGGAGGCCGCCGCCACAGTGCCGACATAGGTGTCCTGGCCGATCAACGCTGCGCGGGTTCCGAAACGCTCGCGGCACAGTTGCCCGATGTTCAGTTCCTGGCGGTCGGTGCCCATGGCGGTGGCTGCCGCATTGCCAATATGCGAGTTGTGAGCCCAGACCACCGCCTTGGCGTGCTGGCCGTGTGCGTCGAGCAGGCGGGTGAGGACATCGAACATGTGGGTGTCGCGCAGGTTCCAGCTCGCGGCGGCACCGTAGTACATCAGCCGATAGTACTGTTCGGCCGACGCAACGAGCCGCGCGTTCTGGGCCGCGTCGAAATAGTCTTCGAAGCCTTGGGTGCCGTAGTCGATGCGTTGGGCCAGCAGCGACTGCAACTGCGCGATCACGGCGTCTTCGCATGCCGAGTATGCGCCTGACAGGACCGCGCGACCGTAGACAGCGGGCTGCTGCCGCCAGGGGTCCAGGCAGGCGTAGCGTTGCCGCGCCTCGGCCGCCGCTGCGGGGTCGATCCTGTCGAGGTAGGCCAGCACCGACGCCATCGACGCCTTCATGCTGTACAGGTCCAGCCCGAAAAAGCCCGCCTGGTCTGGCGCGGGGCGCTGCGCGTTGTAGCCGCGCAGCCATTGCACGAACGCCGCCACCTCCTGGTTGCGCCACATCCATGTAGGGAAGCGCGAGAACGGCGCGAACGCGTCGATGCCGCTGCTGGCCCGGGCGCCGGACGGCGGCGGCCGCTGGCGCACATAGCGGTCGATGGAGGCGGCGTCGGGCCAGTCCGCTTCCACGGCAACGATCGTAAAGCCGTGCCGTTCGATGAGCCGCTGCGTGGCGCGGGCACGGGCGCGATAGAACTCCGACGTGCCGTGCGACGATTCGCCCAGCAACACCACGCGGCAATCGCGGAAACGGTCGATCCAATCGGCAAAGTCGGGGGCGTCGATATCGGGAAGCGGGATCGCCGCATCGGCGAACGCCCGCGCAGCGGGGCTCATGTTGCCCGCGCGAGGGTCCTCCCATCCTTGCTCGCCGATCAGCGGCACGAACATGACCTGTCCGAGGTCGTCGCGCGTAATGCGTCCATCGGCCTCGCGAACGAGCCGCACCAGCGTTTGCTGCGAATGCAGGGCGCCCAGCGGCATGATCAACGCGCCGCCCGGTGCCAGCTGCTCGATCCATGCATCCGGGATGCGGGGGCCTCCCGCCGTGGCGATAATGGCGTCGTACGGTGCGCCCGCGGGCCAGCCAAGCGTGCCGTCCGCAATGTGAATCTCTACGTTCGATATACCGAGCGCCGCGAGCCGTCCGGCCGCTGCGTTCGCCAGCGCACCGTGCCGTTCCACGGAGACAACGTGGGCCGCGACGCGCGCGGTCACAGCGGCCGAATAGCCCGACCCTGTGCCGATCTCCAGCACGCGCGCAGCGGGCGACAGGCGCGCCGCTTCAATCATGCGCGCGACGATATAGGGCTGGGAGATCGTCTGGCCCTGTCCGATGCCAAGCGGCGCATCGTCGTAGGCGCTCGGCGTGGCCGCCTCGGGGACGAACCGCTCACGCGGCACGTCGCTCATGGCTTGCAGGACACGGGCATCCACGATGCCGCGCCGGCGTAGCTGCAGCGCCACCATGTTTCGGCGGCGATCAGCGGGGGTATCCATTCGGTGCCCCGGACATTGCGGCGGCTACCGCGCCGGCTTTTGAATCACCGGTTTGTAAGGCGTGCAGTCGCGGGTAGATACGCGCCCCCGCCGACGCCGCGCACCCGTGTGGTACGAATGCGCGGTGGCAGTCGGCGCGACGCGTCATCCGGTGGCGAAGGTCAGACGGGGCCGCCCACATTGGTCCAGTACGGGTCGCGGCCGTAATACTGGTGGACGGTGGTGGCCCACTGCGGATCGGCCATTCTCGGCCAGCTGTCCTTGTTGAAGCCGGGGGAGTTCTTGATGCGGTCGGCGGTCATTCCAAGCCGGAAGCACTTCGCGTCGGTGTCCATGACCAGCGCGCTCCAGGGAATCGCATGCAGCGTATCGCCAATGCCAAGAAAGCCGCCAGTCGTCAGCACGGCGTATGCGACCCGCCCGCTTTGAACGTCGATCATGATCTCCTTGATCTCGCCCACGTGCTCGCCATCGGACGCATAGACCTTCGTGTCGTCGAGGCTAGACGCGGCCATGACTTCGGGGCCCGGGCCTTCGCCCACGCCCGAACCGACGATGCCGGCGCCCTGGGAGGAAGAGAGATTGGATGCCATTGCAGTCTCCTGTGATGTGCCATCGGAAACCACCGTGGCGCAACAAGCGTGCCCGTCGATGTCACTGGCACCGACTGCCGCTTGCGTCGCCCGGCGACTGCTTATCCGGTAACGGCTAGTTCCAGCTGGTTGCGGATCTCATGGGACGGCAGGCATTCCTGCGCCACGCGTCCGATCCGGGCTTTCGTTTGCACGTCGTGCACGTGCCCGGTCAGCACGCAGACGCCGTCCGAGATCGTTGCCTTGACGGTGCCGGGATCGACCCACTGGGCCAGGCGCTCGTCCAGCACCTCGCGCTGCTGGATGGCGCTGCGTGGCGCGATGGCCTGCATGTCGACGTTGTCGTACTGGCCAAGAGAAGCGGGCCCGGGCAATGGTCGGGTGGATTCGGCCATGGTGGGCGGCGCGGCCGGGCGCGGCGCGGTGCCGTACATGCCGTGCTGTTCGATGCCGGCTGGTTCCGTCGTGCCGCACGGCGAATAGCGGGGCGTGGGAGCGTTATCGAGATGCGCAGGCATGGCCTGCTCGTATTGGCGCTTTCGATGATCGTCGCTCACGCCGCTGTGGCCGCCATAGCGATGGTTCGTCAGCGGCGCGCTGGTTTCAGGGCCGGCCGGGTTCTCCAGCTGCACGCCTTCCGGTGTCGTGTCGCTCATGGTTGCGCTCCTCATGCATGGGTTGCGAAGGGCTTTAGTCGACGCATCGACCGTGCCAGCCCGCAAAGGCACGACGCAGAGCACGGATGCAGCCGTTGCACGTACATCTGACGATCGGGCGGAGATTTTTACTACCCAATGGTCTATTGCGGCACCGCACGCGCCACATGCCGGCGACGCTGCGTTGCCGGCCCCGGCGGGTGACGGCAGGTGGCGCAAAGGCGGGATCTGACGCTTGAAGGCACGGCGTGCTGGAGCGGCCCGTCACCCGGCATGGGCGTTGCGAGGATCGTGCAGATCTTTCATCCACCGATTGGGAGAAAAGGCATGAAATCAGGCAAGCTGATCGCGATGACAGCAGTCGTGCTGTGCACGGGCGCCGTATATGCGCAGACAGGCAGCGGCGTGGGTGCAGGGGGCACCGGTGGCGGCGCCGGTTCGACGTCGCCCGGCGCGACGACGGTGCCCGGCGGTACCGGCTCCAACGCTGCCGGAAATCAGGCGGGCCAGCGCGGCCGCGCCAATCCGTCGAACTCGGGCAATCCATATGGCGCGCCGAATACGCGCCCGGGCACGGGGCCCACTGACAGCAGCAACTATGGCAGCGCGACGCCGTCCCCGGGCATGCCTGGGACGACGGGGACGCCGGGTACCGTGGGCAGGCCCGGCACGCCGGGAACGCCGGGTACTGCCGGCAGGCCCGGTACTTCCAGCGTGAACCCTGGCGACGGCAGGACCGATACGCCGACTGGCCTGCCACCGGGAACGGGCATGACGCCGGGCGGACGCGTGCCGGGCGGCAGCGCGGGAAGTGGCACGACGGGTGGCGCCACGGGCACCGGCACCATGGGTGGCGGTACCTCGGGCGGCGGGGTGGGTGGCACCTCCGGTGGCGGGATGGGCGGCACCTCGGGCGGCGGGATGGGCGGCACGTCTGGTGGCGGCGCGGGTGGCGGCGCGGCGGGCGGCGCCGGCGGTGGCGCGCGGTAATCGGCACCGGGGAGGAACACCATGAACCGGTTCCAGGACAAGGTCGTGATCGTGACAGGTGCGGGCTCGGGCATCGGCGCAGCGGCCGCGCGCAGGTTTGCATCGGAGGGTGCGGCCGTGGTACTGGCAGGGCGCACACGCGACAAGCTCGAACGGGTGGCCAGCGATTTGCCGAACGCGCAACGCCTCGTACAGGTGACCGACGTGAGCCAGCTCGACCAGGTGGAAGCCCTGGTCCGCGCCGCAGTGGATCGCTTCGGCAAACTCGATGTCATGGTCAACAACGCCGGTGTGGCGCCTGAGGGCCGTGCGACGGAAGCCAGTGTGGAGGATTGGCGCACTGTCATGGCGACCGACCTCGACGGGGTGTTCTTCGGCGCACGGGCAGCGCTGCCGCACCTGATCCGCACCAAGGGCTGCATCGTCAATACCGCGTCGGTGTCGGGGCTTGGCGCCGACTGGAAGCTCTGCTTCTACAACGCGGCCAAGGGCGGCGTGGTCAATCTGACGCGCGCGCTGGCGCTGGACTATGGCCGCGATGGCGTGCGCATCAACGCGGTGTGTCCCACGCTGACGCGCACCGACCTGACCGTCGACATGTTCAAGGACGAGGCGCTGCTCGACAAGTTTCGCGAGCGCATCGCACTGGGACGCACGGCGGAGCCGGACGATATCGCCGGGGCGATTGCCTTTCTGGCCAGCGACGATGCGCGCTTCATCACGGGCGTGAACCTGCCCGTGGACGGCGGCCTGAGCGCGTCGAACGGCCAGCCGCCGCAGTAACCGGACGATGGCGGACAAGCAACGGCAGGCCCCCCACGCAGAGGCCGCGCAGGACGTGCGCAAGGGGCAGGTCACGGCACAGATGCCGCGCGAGGTGTTCCGCGAACGCTTTCGCGCCCGGTTTTATGACCCCGCCTTCCGGACCGAGGACGCCGCGATCGACCGGCTGGAAGCCATCGCGTGGGATGCCTACCGCGAGGGGCGCAAGGCACCCGTGACCGCGAAGGCAGGCCCCGGTGCGGCCGATCCGGACTACGACCTGTCCGTCGAATGGCGCCAGTCGCGCGATGCCGTGCGCGATGCGCAGCGCGAGCATGACGATCCTGCCAGCCCATCGCGTGTGCTGCTCGTGGTTGGCGCGGCCAGGAATGACTACACCTGTCCTGGCGAGATCTCCAAATCGTGGCGCCTGGCCGGCATCGCCCGGGCAAGGATGGAAGCCCTGCGGATGACCGTCGACACGCTGGACCTGAGCCTGCTGACGTCCGATCCGGACCGGCATATCCACCCCTGCAAGGGGTGTGTCTCCACGTCGATGCCGCTTTGTCACTGGCCATGCAGTTGCTATCCGAACCATTCGCTGGGGCAGGTCAATGACTGGATGGCAGAGATCTATCCGCGCTGGGCCCGCGCGCATGGCGTGCTGATCGTGACGCCGACCTACTGGTATCAGGTAGCGAGTCCGCTGAAGCTGATGATGGACCGGCTGGTCTGCGCCGATGGCGGCAACCCCGATCCCAGCAGCACGCATGGCAAGAAGGTTCCGGAAGCCAAGGCGCTGGAACTGCAGGGCTGGGACTATCCCAAGCACCTGGCGGGCCGCGTCTTCGGCGTGGTGGTGCATGGTGACGTGGCGGGCATCGAAGGCGTGCGCCGGTCGCTGTCGGACTGGCTGAACTGGATGGGACTGCTCGAAGCGGGTCCCCAGGCACAACTCGACCGCTTTATCGGGTACTACGCTCCCTATGCCACGTCGCACCGGGCGCTCGACGCGGATACGGGCGTGCAGAAGGAGGTCGAGAATGCCGCCGCTGCCGTGGCGCAGGCCGTCACATTGCGCCGGCAGGGCAGGTTGCCCGCCGTGGGCGAAGACCTGAAGCCGCCGCGTCCGAAGTAACCGGGCAGACCCCGGTGCGCACGGCATGCTTCTTGCGCCAGCCACGATATCGGCAACCATGAGGAGCGGATCATGTTCGATTTTTTGCGCCGGCACAGGCATGACCCTGCCGGCGACGAAGCCACGCGCGATGCGGCACGCGATACCGAACCGCAGCGCCGCGAGTCCCGTGCGTCGTCCGGCGCCGAGAGCTGGCGTGCCAAGGCGCACCGCGACCGCGACCAGCGCCACGATGAGCCCGGCTATGGCGGTGCCGGGTACTTTGGCAACAGCGACAGCGGTGGCCAGTCATTCAACGGTGCCCAGCGCGTGTATCCCCGCGATCCCGGCTACCGCGCGCATCCCACGCAGCAGGTCAATTCCGCGCGTATCGGCGCCGCGCGCCATGCCGGCCCGAAAAACTACCAGCGCGCCGACGACCTGATCCGTGACGAAATCTGCGAGCGGCTGACCCTGCACGATGGCGTCGATGTGTCGGAGGTGTCGGTCGAGGTGGCCGCCGGCGTCGTGACCCTGTCCGGCATGGTCGAGGACCGCTATGAAAAGCACCTGATCGAGGATATCGCCGATGATGTGTTCGGGGTGCAGGATGTCGAAAACCGCATCCGCGTGCAGCGTCGTGAAGATCTCCACGACCGTAGCGATGGCCGGGTCGATAACGGGGCCGCGTCCGGGCAATCGGCATCCACGGCGCCCTCGGAGCGAACCCTGAACCTGAGCTGACGGTACAGGCCTGCGCATGGCGGCGAAGCGAGACATCCCGATTGCCGATGCGGCGCACCTGAATGCGTGCCGACGCTGCGACCTCTGGCACGACGCCACGCAGGCCGTGCCGGGCAAGGGGCCTGCGCACGCGCCGCTGATGCTGGTCGGCGAGCAGCCCGGCAACGACGAGGACCTCCGGGGCGAAGCCTTTGTCGGGCCCGCGGGGCGCCTGCTGGACGAGGCGTTGGCGCGGGCCGGCGTGCTGCGCAGCGCCGTCTACGTGACCAATGCCGTCAAGCATTTCAAGTTCGAACTGCGCGGCAAGCGCCGCATGCACAAGACGCCTGGGCAGCTTGAAGTCGAGGCCTGCCACCTGTGGCTGGAACGGGAAATCGCACAGGTGCGCCCCAAGGCCATCGTGGCGCTGGGCGCTACCGCCGCCGGGTCGGTACTCCACCGGAAACGCGTGACGCTGTCGGAACTGATGCGCGCACCTGTTGCGTGCGACGACATGCTGGTGGTCGTGACGTACCACCCCTCGTTCGCCTTGCGCCAGCGATCGTCAGAGGCGCGCGACGCGGCGCTGGACAAGATTGTGGCAAGCCTGCGCGAAGCCGCTCGCCTGGCCCATCTGGACACCGCGCGTACAGGCTGACCTGGCCGGGTGCAACGCCGGCCGGTCAGCCGCACCGCCTAGGCCGGAATCTTCATCGCATCGGGCCGTTGCCACCAGCGGTGCTGGCCCACCGCGTCGAGAAACGCCTGATGGGTCTTGGCATCCTCGCTTTTGCCGATCACCAGGCCCGGACCGGCAAAGCCGCCCTGTATGCCGGCGCGCCGCGCGGCTTCGGCCACCAGCATTGCACCGCTACCGCCGGCACCCACCGCCTTGAAGTGCTTGTAGGCCTCGCTGACGAACAGCAACGCGCGCGGATCGGGGTCAGCCGGCGGGTTCTTGCCGTCTGGCACGTAGACCGCATCGAACAGCACCGAGCCGACGGACGCCAGTGCATAGTCCACCGGCAGCGCGGCGCCGCCTGCCGTGGTCACGCTGCTGGCGCGCGGGCCGACGATCTTCGCGCTGGCGCGCAGCCCTTCAGCCAGCGATTGCAGCGACTGGATCGCGGCATCGTCCACGCCGTCGTTGACCAGCACCGCGATCTTGCGGCCCGTGATGTCGCCCTTGGGTTGCGCGTCGAGGCTCAGCGCAGGCGATGTCTGCACGCCATAGTCGTTGATCTGCACCGCCGGCCCGACCGGCTCCACGGCGATGCCCAGCTGCTGCGCCACGCCGTCTGCCAGCTCCTGCGCGATATGCACGATCTGCCCCACCACGCGCGAGCGGATGGCCGGGTCCTGCACCTTGGACAGCTCGAAGCTGTAGGCGTCGATGATCTGCTGCTTTTCCACGTCGGACTGGCTGCGCCAGAACAGGTTGGCCTGCGAGAAGTGATCGGCAAACGTATTGCTGCGCACGCGCGCCTTGACCGCGCCATCTTCGGCCGGCGCCGGATAGTGGCGGTACGCGTCCTTGTCGCCGGCCAGGAACGGGCAGCCGCCACTGACCGAGTTTGGCTGATAGCTTTCCTTGCCCTGCACCACGGTTTGCCGCATGAAGCCGTCGCGCTGGTTGTTGTGGACCGGGCATAGCGGGCGATTGATCGGCAGCTCGTGGAAGTTGGGACCGCCCAGCCGGGTGATCTGCGTGTCGATGTACGAAAACAGGCGCGCCTGCAGGAGCGGATCGTTGGTGAAGTCCATGCCGGGCAGCAGGTGCCCCGGGTGAAACGCCACCTGTTCGGTCTCGGCGAAGAAGTTGTCCGGGTTGCGGTTCAGCACCATCCGCCCGATGCGCTTCACGGGCACCAGTTCCTCGGGGATGATCTTGGTCGGGTCCTGCAGATCGAAGCCCAGCTTGAGCATGTCGGTCTCGGGCACCAGCTGCACGCCGAACTCGTATTCGGGGTACTGGCCCATCTCGATCGATTCCCAGAGGTCGCGCCGATGGAAGTCGGGGTCCTTGCCATTGATCTTCAGCGCCTCGTCCCAGATCAGCGAATGGGCGCCGCCCACGGGCTTCCAGTGGTACTTGACCAGCGTGGCCTCGCCCCTGGCATTGATGAGCCGGAACGTGTGGACGCCAAAGCCCTCCATGGTGCGGAAGCTGCGCGGAATGGCGCGGCCCGACATCGTCCACAGCACCATGTGCATCGATTCGGGCTGCAGCGAGACAAAATCCCAGAACGTGTCATGGGCCGACGCCGCCTGCGGAATCTCGTTATGCGGCTCCGGCTTCACCGCATGCACGAAGTCCGGAAACTTGATGCCGTCCTGGATGAAGAATACGGGGATGTTATTGCCCACCAGGTCGAAGTTGCCCTGGCGGGTATAGAACTTGGTGGCAAAGCCGCGCACGTCGCGCGCCAGGTCGGCCGATCCGCGCGAGCCAGCGACCGTCGAGAACCGCACGAAGACCGGCGTCTTTTCTCCGACGCGGGTGAACAGTTCGGCCGTCGTGTAGTCCTCGATGGACTCGGTCAGCTCGAAATAGCCGTGCGCTGCCGCGCCGCGCGCATGGACCACCCGCTCGGGGATGCGTTCGTGGTCGAAGTGCGTAATCTTTTCACGCAGGTGGAAATCTTCCAGCAGCGTGGGGCCCCGCAAACCGAGCTTCAGCGAGTCGTCATCCTCGGGAATCTGCAGGCCCTGGTTGGTGGTCAGCGTCTTGCCGGCGTTCGATACGACGTTGCCGACGCTGGGCGATCCCAGCCGCTCGGGGCGGCCGGAAAGGCGGTCTGCCACGGCTTTTTCGTAGGTGCCGTCCTGATTGCTGCCGGATGCGCGGTCCTGGCTGGGATTGTCGCCGGAGTGCTGGGGCGTGGTCTGGCCCGTAGGCACGGTCGTCGCTGAGGTTGGCTTCGGTGGGGACTGATCGGGCATGACGGCGCCTCCTTTGCGTTCCATGACGTATTGGGGAACCGTTTGTTCTGCAGAATGCGTGCCATGCCCGCACGCGCGCCTTTTGCCCGCCGCCGCGCCGGGCCGCTACACCATCACCACCTGGTTGCGGCCGTTGCGCTTGGCCTGGTACAGGCCGGTATCGGCCGCCTCGACCAGTCGGCTGAAGTTGCCGTCGCTGTCAGGGACGATCACGGCACCGCCGATGCTGACCGTCACGAAGCCGCTGGTGGGCGATCCGCTGTGCGCGATGCGCAGCGTCTCGATCGACCGGCGCACCTTCTCGGCCAGCAGGCGCGCGCCGCCGGGCGATGTGGCCGGCAGGATCATCGAGAACTCCTCGCCGCCAAAGCGCGCGGGCAGGTCCGCCGGCCGGGCGCAGTTGTCGCGGATCACGGAGGCCACGCGGCGCAGCACTTCGTCGCCCGCCACGTGCCCGTAGGTGTCGTTGTAGGCCTTGAAGGCATCGACGTCGATCATCAGCAGCGCCAGCTGGGTCTGTTCGCGCTGGGCGCGCTTCCACTCGGCGCCCAGGTATTCATCGAAATAACGCCGGTTGGACAGCCCGGTGAGGCCGTCGGAATTGGTCAGGCGCTGCAGTTCCAGGTTGGTCTCCAGCAGTTGCTGCTGACTCTGGCGCAGCGCGCGGTAGGCCTCGTCGCGCTGCAGCAGGTTCAGGTACGAGCGCGAGTGATAGCGGATGCGTGCCACCAGTTCGATCGTGTCGGGCAGCTTGACCAGGTAGTCGTTGGCCCCGGCGGCAAACGCCGCGCTCTTCATCGTGGGCTCTTCCTTGGTGGACAGCACGATGATCGGAATATCGCGCGTGCCGGCGTTCTCGCGATAGCGGCGCACCAGCGTCAGCCCGTCGGTGCCGGGCATCACCAGATCCTGCAGGATCACGGTCGGCTGCGTGCGCTCCGCCACGGCCACCGCGTCCTCCGGGTTGGCGCAATAGTGGAAGTCGATATCGGTCTCGCCGGCCAGCGCGCGGCGGATGGCTTCGCCGATGATGGCCTGGTCATCGACCAGCAGCACCATGGCCAGGTATTCGTTGCCGGCGGCCGACGGATCGGCCGGGTTCCCAAGTCTAGGCATTTCCATTACCCCTTGTTTCTTGTTGTCTCCTGCCCGCCGAAGGCCCGGATCAGCCGGGGTGCGATGCGTGGCAGCGGCAGGATCTCGCTGGCCGCCCCCAGCGTGGCGGCGGCCTTTGGCATGCCATAGACGGCACTGGTGGCCTGGTCCTGCGCGATGGTCAGGAAGCCGCGCTCGCGCATGGCCTTGAGGCCCTGCGCACCGTCACGCCCCATGCCGGTCAGCAGCACGCCCACGGCCTCGCCGCGCCAGTGTTCCACCACGCTTTCGAAGAACACGTCGATCGACGGGCGGTACAGATAGTCGCCCGGTTCGGGCGTGTAGGCCATCCGCGTGCCGCCCACCAGCCGCAGATGATCGTTGGTGCCGGCCAGCAGCACGGTGCCGGGCTGCGGCGTTTCGCCGGCGCGAGCAATGCGCACCGGCAGCGGGCTTTGCGCGTCGAGCCATTCGGCCATGCCTTGTGCAAAGGCCTCGTCCACGTGCTGCACGGCCACCACCGCCGCGCCGAACCCGGCGGGCAGGGCACCCAGCAGCGTGGCCAGCGCGGCCGGGCCGCCAGCCGACGCCCCGATCGCCACCAGCCGGGGGGCGGCCGGTGCCAATGCGGCTGCCGCCAGCCGGGGCGGCGTCTGGGTGCGGCCCGCCAGCAGGCGGCCGATATTGCGGATCTTGCGCAGCAGCGGGCCCGCGGCGAGCGTGGCGTCCGACTGGGTCAGCGTTGGCGTGTCGACGGCGTCGATCGCGCCGTGCCCCATGGCGTCGAACACCTGGTTGGCATTGCGCCCCAGGTCCATCGTCACCACCACGATCGCGCACGGCGTGGCCGCCATGATGCGGCGTGTGGCTTCCACGCCGTCCATCACCGGCATCAGCAGGTCCATCAGGATCAGGTCGGGCGTCTGGCTGGCGGCCATCTGCACGCCCTGCTCGCCGTTGCCGGCGACCCAGATAATGTCGAGCGATGGGTCGAGTGCCAGCGCGCGGCGTAGTGCGGCCACGGCCAGTGCGGAGTCGTTGACAATGCCGATCTTCATGCGCGTGCCTCGCCGATCAGGTCCCGCACGGCATCCAGCAGCGCGGTGTCATGGAAACTGCCCTTGGCCAGATAATAGTCCGCCCCGGCCTGCATGCCGCGTTCGCGGTCCTGCTCGCGGTCCTTGTACGACACGATCATCACGGGCAACTGCGTCAGCCGCGGGTCGCTGCGGATCCGCGTCACCAGTTCGATGCCGTCCAGGCGCGGCATGTCGACGTCGGTGATGACCAGGTCGAACGCCTCGGCGCGCAGCACGTTCCAGCCATCCATGCCGTCGACGGCCACGCTCACGTCGTAGCCCCGCCCGGCCAGCAGCTTGCGCTCCAGTTCGCGTACGGTCAGCGAGTCGTCGATCACCAGCACGCGCTTGCTGCGCACGACGGCCTTGTCGGCGGCCGACTGGCGTACGCGCTCGATGCGGCCTTCGGACACGAGCTTTTCCACTGAACGCAGCATATCCTCGACGTCGAAGATCAGCACCGGCGTGCCGTCGTCGGTCAGGCTGCCCGCCGCGATATCCTTGATCTTGCCCAGCGCCTGCGCCAGCGGCTGCACCACCAGCATCCGTTCGCCCAGCAGGCGATCCACGGCAATGCCGTAGACGCGCTCCTGTTCGCCAATCACCACCACGGGCGTGGTGTCGCCCTCGCGCGGCGGCTCCGGGCGCTGCAGGATCTGCGCGGCGCTGACCAGTCCCACCGGACGGCCTTCGTGGCGAAAGTGCTGATGCCGCTCGGTCTGCTCGATGGCGTCGCGCGGCACGGCCACGGCGCGATGCACGAGCCCGAGCGGAAAGGCATAGGCCTCGCCTGAGATTTCCACCAGCAGCGCGCGCACGACGGACAGCGTGAGCGGCAGTTCCAGATGGAAGTGCAGGCCGCTGCCGGGCTGCTGCGACAGCTTCAGGCTGCCACGCACCGCGCGGACCATGTCTTGCACAGCGTCGAGCCCGACGCCCCGGCCCGACACTTCGGACACCGTCTCGCGCAGGCTGAAGCCGGGCAGCAGCAGGAATTCGAGCATCTCGGCCTGCGACAGCCGCGCGGCGGTGTCGGCCTGGGCCAGGCCTCGGCGCACGATGGCCGCGCGCAGCGCATCGAGATCGACGCCGGCGCCATCGTCGAAGATCTCGATCACCAGGCGGCCGGCGTTGTGGCGCGCCATCAGCGTGATGCGTCCTTCCTCGGGCTTGCCAGCGGCACGCCGCGCGTCGGGAGGCTCGATGCCATGGTCCACGGCATTGCGCAGCAGGTGAGCCAGCGGCGCATCGAGCTGTTCCAGGATGTCGCGATCGACCTGCGTCTGCTCGCCGGACAGCTCCAGGTGCACGTGCTTGCCCAGCGCGCGGCCCAGATCGCGGACCATGCGCGAAAATCCGGTCATACCGTCCGACAGCGGACGCATGCGGCACGACAGGGCCGTGTCATAGATCCGGCGCGACAGGCGGCTGGCGCGATGATCGTACTGGTCGAACTCGTCCACGCGCTGCGACAACTGGCCGTGGCCGTCTTCGAGTAGCTGGCGCACCTCGGCCAGCGCGGCACGCATGCGCGGCACCGAGCCCTCGGGCGCGTCCAGCAGCGCCTGCACGCCATCGAGCGCCTGCAGCGCGCGCATCTGCTGGCGGCGCGCCTGCTGCAGGGCGCCGCCGAACGGCCGCAGCCAATGCGATTCGACCATGGCTTCGCCGGCCATCGCCAGCAGACGATCCAGGCGATCGGCATTGACGCGCAGCATGCGCTCGTGCGTGCCGCCGCCGGGCGCCGGTTCTGGCGCGCTGTCGTGAGACGGCGCAAGATCCGGGTCGGCCGCAGGCGCGGCGGCGTGTCCGGCCTCTTGCGGATGTGCCAGCGGTGGCGGCGCCAACGTGGCGCCGGGCGGCGGCAGGGCTTCGTCGCCGTCAAGCAACTGGCTCATCCGCGCGATCCAGGCGTCGATCTCGGCCCGGCCCTCGCCTTCGGGCCAGTCGAGGTTGCCGCCGGGCGGGTGGCCGATACGCTGAAGCAGGTCGGTGCCTTGCAGCAGGGCGTCGATATGGGCGGGCGCCAGCACGATGCCGCCGCGCTGGGCCGCGACCAGGCAGTCTTCCATGACATGCGCCACACGCACGCCGCCATCGAGCCCGACGATCCGCGCCGCGCCCTTGAGCGAATGGGCGGCACGCATGCACGCTTCCAGATGCGAGGCGGCGGCGGGATCGCGTTCGAGCGCCAGCAGGCCGGTGTTCAGTACCTCGGCCTGCGCGTCCGCTTCGAGCGCGAACAGGTCCAGCATCGAGGCATCGCGCAATTGCTCGGGGTTCATGCCAGGCTCCGCGACAGGGCCTGCCGCAGCAGGTCGGCATCGAGCAGCCCGACGCTATGGCCGGCGTGTTCGAACAGCGCCTGCGTATAGCGTGACGAAGCGCGTGTCAGCGTGGCGGGCAGCGGCAGCAACGCGTGACGCGGCACGTGCTCGACACCGGCCACCTCGGCCACCGGCAGCGCGATGGCATTGCGGCCCTGGCCCAGGATCAGGCAGCGCGCGGCCTGCCGGTCGGCACCTTCCGGGGCGCCGAACAGCAGCGCCAGCGATACGCAGGTCAGCAGCACCCCCCGTACCGCAGCCACGCCGATCAGGGCGGCATGGCGCCGGTGCGGCAGCGAATGCACGGGAACGGGCGCCGTGATCTCTCCGAGCGCGGCGGTGGGCAGCGCCAGCCATTCGTCACCGACGCGAAAGATCAGCAGCGACTGGCCGGCGGCGCGATCGATGCCGGTGGCGGCGTTGGCGCCGGCATTGTCGATGGTGCTGTCCCACAGGCTGCCGGCCGAGAGCGAATCGAGCACGGTCACGGCGGCCTGCGCATAGACCGGGCAGTTGCGGCAGCGCAGGTGTTCGTCAAGCTTGGGGCAGGAGCGGTCGCCGCCGGTGCCGATGCGGCGCCAGCAGTCGTCCACGGTGCCGGCGGCCAGGCCGGGCAGCGTGTGGGGGGCGTGTTGGACGATCGAATCAGCCATGGCTCGGTCGGGCATGTCGCTGGGCGCGCTCGCGCAGCCGGTGGGCGCCCGAGGCATCGCCCTCGCTGTCGAGCAGGGCGGCCAGATGATAGAGCGCTTCTTCGTGGGCCGGGTCAAGATACACCGCCTTGCGGTAGGCGGCATGCGCATCGGCGATCCGGCCGGCCGCGTCGTGCAGCACGCCCAGCAGGCACCAGCCGTCTGGCGACGATCCATGTCCGGTCAGATACTGCTGGCACGCGGCCGTGGCGGCATCGAGTTCGCCCCGGTCGGCCATGGCCGAGATCGCGGCCAGCGTGTTGCCGGCCGCCACTGTGGCGGTGACGCCGGCCGTCGGCATTTGCGCGGTCCGGGGCGCTGGCATGGCGGCAGCCAGCGCCGGGTGCCGGATGGAGGCCGCAGGCTTCCAGGCCGGTGGCCGTGGCAACTGTGTCCTTGCAGCCGGGGCTGTGTCAGCCGGCGCGGGATGGAACGCGAACGCTAGCGGTACGCCGGCGCCGGGCAGCCCATCGCGCGTCAGCAGGCTGGCTTCGGCCGGCCCCACGAAGATCAGTCCGCGCGCGGCGGTCAGGCGCCGCAGTGTCTGCACCGTCTGCTGCTGCGTGGCCAGATCGAAATAGATCAGCAGGTTGCGGCAGAACACGAAGTCGTAAGGCCGTTCGTCGGCCAGCAGCCCGGGCGACATCAGGTTGCCCTGCAGCAGCCGCACCTGCGCCCGGACCTTTTCCGACAACTGGTAGCCGGTGGGCGTGGGCGCGAAATAGCGGTCGCGGAAATCGGGCGGCGCGCCGCGAAAGGCGTTGCTGCCGTACAGGCCTGCGCGGGCGCGTTCCAGTGCGCGGGCGCTGACGTCCACCGCATCCACACGGAAGCGGTCGGCCGGCAGTCCCGCATCGAATAGCGCCATGGCGATCGAGTACGGTTCCTCGCCGGTCGAGCACGGCAGGCTCAGCACGCGCAGCAGGCGCTCGCCGTCGCCGAACGCACGGTGCGCGGCAAAGCGGCCCAGCGCCAGCAGGGCTTCGCGGTGGCGAAAGAACCAGGTTTCGGGGACTACTACGGCTTCGATCAGCGCTTGCAGTTCGTCAGGCACCGCGTGCAGCAGGTTCCAGTAGGCGGCGGGGTCCGGGGCGCCAACGGCCTGCCGGCGCTCGTCGACCGCGCGGGCGATCACGGCCGGCCCGATCGCGGCGGCGTCCAGCCCGATGCGTTCCTTGAGCAGCGCTTCGATCTGCGTGGGGGGATGCGGCAGATCCGTCATGCGGGGTTTGTCTCCGGAAACAGCAGCGTGTGTACCGCGTCGGGCAGCAGGTTGGCCACGCGAATCCATTGCACGAGCCCGCGCGCGTCCTGGCGTACGGGGCCAAGATAACGCGCCGGGCCCGGGTCGATGCCGCTGTCGACGAACGACGCCGGGTCGCAGCGCAGGGTATCGGTGGCGTATTCCAGCCGCAGCCCCAGCAAATGCATGGCGTCATCGGCCGCACCGGGGCGCCGGTAGTGGACCAGCACGGTGCGCGTGCTGGTGCGCGCGCCGGCTGTCACGCCGGTCGCCAGCGCGGTCACGTCGATCACGGGCACGGTCTGCCCGCGCCGCGTCATCAGCCCGCTGACCCACGGGGGCGACCCGGGAATCTGCTTGGTGGCGGTCAGCGGCAAGACCTCGGCCACTTCGGCGCTATCCAGCGCGTAGTAGTCGGGGCCGATGCGAAACAGCAGGAAGAGCGCCATGGGGACGGGCGGCTGGGCCGCTCAGACCTTGAAACGCGACACGCCGCTGCGCAGTTCGTTGGCAACCAGCGTCAGTTCGTCGATGGCCTGGCTCGACTGGCGCAGCGATTCCACGGTCTGCTGCGCCGCCTCGGACAGCTGCATCAGCGCCTGGTTGATCTGCTCGGCGCCGCCGGCCTGGGCCTGCATGCCTTCGTTGACCATCTGCACGCGCGGGGCCAGCGACTGCACCTGGCCGATGATCTGCGACAGCTGGTCGCCCACCTGGGTCACCTCGGACATGCCGCGCCGCACTTCCTCGGAGAACTTGTCCATGCCCATCACGCCGGCCGACACGGCCGACTGGATCTCGCGCACGATCTGCTCGATGTCGTAGGTGGCCACGGCGGTCTGATCCGCCAGGCGGCGGATCTCGGTGGCCACCACCGAAAAGCCGCGGCCGTATTCGCCGGCTTTTTCGGCCTCGATCGCGGCGTTCAGCGACAGCAGGTTGGTCTGGTCGGCTACCCGGGCGATGGTGGTCACCACCTGGTTGATATTGCCGGCCTTCTCGTTGAGCGTGGCCAGCCGGGCGTTGACCGATCCGGCGGCGTCCATCACGTGGTGCATGGTGGTTTCCATGCGCGACAGCCCCACCTGGCCGGTACCGGCCAGTCCGGCGGTCTGTTCCGCCGCGTGCGACACCTCGTTCATGGTGCGCACCAGGTCGCGCGAGGTGGCCGCGATCTCGCGCGACGTGGCGCCGATCTGCGTGGTGGTGGCGGCCGTTTCGGTGGCCGTGGCCTGCTGCTGGCGCGCCGTGGCGGCGATCTCGTTGACGGAGGTCGTGACCTGGATGGCCGATCGCTGGGCCTGCCCGACCAGCGAGGTCAGCTCGCCGGCCATCTGGTTGAAGCCGGCCTCCACGGCCTGGAATTCGTCGCGGCGGTTCAGTGTCATGCGCTGGCGCAGGTCGCCGCCACGCATGGCGCCCAGCAGCGACACGATCGAACGCATCGGGGCGGTGATCGCCCGCAGGAGCAGGTAGCCGCAGACCAGGGCAGCCAGCACGGCGATGGCCAGCGCCACCTCGATGCTGGTCTTGGCGGCGCTGACCGAATCGACGATGCCGGCGGCGGCCCGGTCGCTGACGGCGCCGTTGTCGTCCACCAGATCCTGCAGCGTCTTGCGGCCTTCGGCCCAGACGTCATGGGCGCCGCCGCGCAGCGCGGCTTCGGCGGCGGCCGTATCGCGCCAGCGCGTGGGATCGAGATAAGGCTGGGCAGCTTGCTCGTATCTTGCGCGAACGTCGAGGAACGCCTTGAAACGGGCTCTATCCTCTTCGCGCTGGATTGAATCGGCATACAGCTTCTGAAGCTTGTCCAGCCGGCGCGTGGCGTCCTCGGTCTGGGACAGCAGCCTGGCGCGCTGGGCCGGGTCGGATGCCGTGACGGTCTGCCAGGCCAGCACGTAGATTTCGCCCCAGACGCCGCGCATGCCGGCGCTGTAGTTCAGGCCGGGCAGCGCGTCGGTGCGCATGACCGTGGTTTCATGCTCGATGGCGGACAGGCGGTTGTAGGCCGTCACGCTCATCAGGGTCATGACCAGCAGGATGAAGGTGAAGCTTGCCAGGATGCGCGTGCGGATGGTCCAGTGGTTCACGGTCGATGGAGTTTCTCGTTGGGCGGACGGCCGCGGCCGGCGGGACTGGCGGGGGGCGGTCTGCCAGGGCCCACACTCGGATAAGGGGTATCCCTCGAATGGGTGGTAGGCGTTTGCGGCGTAGGGTACTGTAACGTCCGGGTCATTTCAACGCCGGCGGCCTTCCGCCAGCCCGCGCCGTTGCGCGGCAGCGGCGCCAATTTGTAGCCCTTGCTTTTTTCAAAGTTTTCGTCACACTTGCCAGATAGCTTGAGCGGGGAAAATGTTCATCACAACTGATAGGGCAGGGATGGTGGCCAAGTCGGAGGCACAGGTGACTGGCGCCTTGCCGCCGGCGGATCTGGATCCGCTGACCGGCGTGGTCGTCCGCCAGGCATTCTTGAAGCGGGTCGAAGCACGTCTGCATGGCGAGACGACGCCCCGCTTTGCCCTGTTGCTGGTGGGCGTCGACGATTTCCGCGCCTTCAATGACATGCACGGCCACCTGGAAGGCGACGCGATCCTTCAGCATGTGGCCCGCCGCCTGCGCGACGCCTCGCCGCGCGATGCCGTGGTCGGCCGGGTGGGCGGCGACGAGTTCGGCGTGCTGCTGACCTCCATTTCCGATCCCACGCTGGTGCGCCACGTCAGCGCGGCCATCCTGTCGATGCTGTCCGCCCCCTATGAGCTGGGCGGCAACCGCCATCACGTGCTGGCCAGCCTGGGCGCCTGCGTGATGCCGGCCGGCGGCGATTCCACGGCCGACGTGCTCGCGGCGGCCAGCCTGGCGCTGGCCCGGGCCAAGCACGACGGCGGCCGCACCATCCGCTTCTTCAAGCCGCAGATGCGCGCCGACGTGACGACGCGCCTGTCGCTCGTCCAGGCCCTGCGCGAAGCCTACGCCCAACGCCAGTTCGAATTGCTCTACCAGCCGCAGGTGGATTTGCGCGACGGCCGCGTGGTGGGCGCCGAAGCGCTGATGCGCTGGCGTCATCCCACGCTGGGCCTGCTGACCCCGGCGGCGTTCATCGACGCGCTGGCCGCCAGCAGCGTGGCCGCCGACGTGGGCATGTGGCTGCTGCATACGGCCTGCGCGCAGGCGCGGGCGTGGTCGCTGACCTTCCCCGACGCGCCGCGCGTCGCCATCAACCTGTTTGCGGCGCAGCTGGCCGAAAGCCGGCTGCTGACCGAGGTTCGCCACGTGCTGCGCGCGCTGGAACTGCCCCCGGACCGGCTGGAGATCGAGATTACCGAGACCATCGCGCTGCAACAGGGCGACGAGGTATCTGACCAGCTCCAGGCGTTGCGCCGCGACGGGGTGACGCTGACCTGCGACGATTTCGGCACCGGCTACGCGTCGCTGAGCTTCCTGAAGTCGTTCCCGGTGGACCGGCTCAAGATCGACCAGTCCTTCATCCGCAACGTCACCCACGACAATGTGGATGCCGCCATCGTGCGCTCGGTGATCAATGTCGGTCAGAGCCTGCGGATCGGCGTGGTGGCCGAGGGCGTGGAAACCGCCGAGCAGCGCGACTTCCTGCTGCGCAACGGCTGCATCGAAGCCCAGGGTTATCTGTACGGCAGGCCGATGCCGGCCGACCGCCTGACCGACTTCCTGCGCAACCAGCCGCGCTGAGTGGCGGCGCCGAACGCCGATGCTGCAATGCAGCGTCGGGCGCCTTCGTCCCTCTGGGGCCACGCCGGCCTGCCCATAATCCCTGCATCTGCAAGACTTGTATCCGCCTTTGTCCCGCATGCCAGCGCGCGGCGGCGGGGAAATATGTGCTTACAAAGTCTGGTACACAGGCCCGACGCTCCGCCGTTATCCGATATACGGTGGCAGCGGGTGCTTGCCGCCAAGGTCGCCGGCACGGCCCACCGGAATCAGGTAATCGATATGCAATCCCGTCATCGCTTCACGCTCGTGCCAGCCGCCATCGGCCTGGCCGCCGCCGTCCTGGTCCAGGTGAACGCCCGGGCACAGGACTACAGCCCGGGCGCGCCGGGTTTGCCGCCCGGCTATATCCAGCAGGACCCCAACGATGCCAACGTACTGGGCGATCCGTCCGCGATGGTGGCCGACCCGCCATCGCGCATTGCCACGGTCACCGACATGGCCGGCGGCCTGAGCTTCGCGCCAGCCGGCTCGGACGATTGGGCGGCCGTGGGGTTGAACCGGCCGATCACGACCGGCGACCGGCTCTGGGTGGACCCGGGCGGCCGCGCCGAACTGCACGCCGGCGCCACGGCGGTGCGGCTGGGCGGGGGCACTGCCGCGACGATCCTGAACCTCGACGACCGCGCCACCCAGGTAAAGCTGACCCAGGGCACGCTGCAACTGCGCGTGCGGGCGCTGCCGGCAGACCAGCAGGTGGAAATCGATACGCCAAATCTGGCATTTGTACCGCGCGAGCCGGGCGACTACCGGATCGACGTGTCGCCCGACGGGACGTCCACGCTTGTGTCGATGCGCCATGGCAGCGCCGTGCTGTATGGAGATACCCGGTCGATCGAACTCGGTCGCGGGCAGCGCATGCGGTTTGCGGGCACCGACCTGGCGGACGCGGGCACGGGCAACTATCCGCCGCCCGACAGCTTCGACCAGTGGACCGCCGCGCGCGATGCACGCGCAGACGCGTCGCCGTCGGCGCGCTATGTGCCGCCCGACATGACCGGATACACCGCGCTGGACGATTACGGCGACTGGCAGCAGGACCCCGGCTATGGCGCCGTGTGGTTCCCGCGCGAGGTGGCGCCGGGCTGGGCGCCTTACAGCACGGGCCGCTGGGCGTGGGTGGCGCCGTGGGGCTGGACCTGGATCGACGACGCGCCGTGGGGCTTTGCGCCGTCGCACTACGGGCGTTGGGCCCACTTCGGCAGCCGTTGGGGCTGGGTGCCGGGGCCGGTGGCGGTGCGCCCCTGCTACGCGCCGGCCGTGGTCGGTTTCATCGGCGGCACCAGCGTCCGCATCGGCGGCGGCCCGGGCGTGGCCTGGTATCCGCTGGGGCCGCGCGACGTCTACCGGCCCGTGTACCGGGCCAGTCCGCGCTATGTCACGCGTATCAACAATTTTCCGGTCAACGACACGTGGATGCGCGGCGGCGACCGTGACCGCTGGGTGAACCGCAATGTGCCGGGCGCGATCACGGGCATGCCGTCGCGCAATTTCGTGGAGGGCCGGCCCGTACCGCGGGGCAGCCATCGCGACGAATGGCGCCAGCTGCCGGCGGGCGAAGCGCGCGGCGGGCCGATCATGGCCCCGGTGAAGGCCAGCCTGATCGGCGGCGCGCGGCCGCAGGGTCTGCCGCCGATGGCGCGACAGGGATTTGAACGGCAAGCCATCGCCGCGCACCCGCCCGGGCGCGTTGGTGTGGACGACCTGGCCCGCCGTTTTGCCCGCGAGGGCGGGACGGGCGGCGCCGGGCCGGCCTGGCACGGGCCGACGCCCGGCGCGGACTACCGCCGTCAGGGTCAGCCCGGTCAGCCCGGCCGTGACGACGCGCGCCGCGGCCCGCAACCGGGGCAGGCCTGGCAGCCCGACGTCCGCATGAGCCAGGCCGCGCAGGCAGGCCGTGGGCCGGGGCAGCGGCCCGACGGGCTGCGCAGCGGGGTGTCGGATGCCCAGCGCCAGCAGTTCGAGCAGCAGCGTGACCAGCAGCGCCAGTTGCACGACCAGCAACGGCAGATGCAGGACCAGCAGCGGCTGTCCACGGACAACCAGCGGCAGCAACAGCAGGCGCTGCAGCGGCAGATGCAGGATCAACAGCGGCAGATGCAGGACCAGCAGCGGCAATCGCAGGATGCGCAGCGCCGGCAGCAATTCGACCAGCAGCGCGCGCAACAGGAGCGCCAGCAGCAGGACGTCCAGCGGCAGGCGCAGGAGCGCCAGCAGCAGTTTGACCAGCAGCGCGTGCAGCAGGAGCGCCAGCAGCAGGACGTCCAGCGCCAGGCCCAGGAACGCCAGCGACAGTTCGACCAGCAGCGCGCACAACAGGAGCGTCAACAGCAGGACGTCCAGCGACAGGCGCAAGAGCGCCAGCGGCAGTTCGACCAGCAGCGCGCGCAGCAGGAGCGTCAACAGCAGGACGTCCAGCGACAGGCGCAGGAGCGCCAGCGGCAGTTCGACCAGCAGCGCGCGCAGCAGGAGCGTCAGCAGCAGGACATGCAGCGGCAGGCGCAGATGCGCGATCAGCAGCAGCGGCAGGTCCAGGAACAGCAGCGCCAGCAGATGGAGCAGCAACGTCAGCAGGCCGCGCAGCGCCAGCAACTGGAGCAGGCGCGTCAGTTCCAGGAACAGCAGCGTCAGCAGTTCGAGCAGCAGCGGCAACAGGCCGTGCAGCGCCAGCAGATGGAGCAGCAGCGCCAGGCGCAGGAGCAACAGCGCCAGGCGCAGGAGCGGCAGCGCCAGCAGCAGGACCGGCAGCGGCAGTTCCAGGAGCAGCAACGCCAGCAACAGCAACAGCAGCAGCAGCAACAGCGGGCCCAGCAGGAACAAGCCCGCCATGCGCAGCAACAGGCGCGTAACGACGAGCGGCGCTGATCGCCGGGTGCGGTAAAGACAAAGGGCGTCCGGTTGTGCCGGACGCCCTTCGTTTCTCTCCACTTACGCTTTTTTTTAGACTGCTACATCAGTGCTGGCATGCCCGCCAGCGGGGTACAACTCCCTCCGCCTCTCTCTCTCTTCCTTGTGGTGCTGCTGCACTCCTTACTTGGCCAGTTCCGACAGCCGCACCGGCTCGATCTTGCCCTTCTGGACCCAACCCACCACGGTATCGGCCACCGAGCCGCCCTTGGCGTCGATGCCATCCACTTCGTTCGGATTCACTTCCTTGGGCAGTGCCTTCACCGCGTCGGGCATCTTGGCGCGGATTGCCGCGGCGTCGGTGGTGGTGCCGGCCAGCTTCATCGCGTTGGCCAGTGCCCATGTCATCGTGTAGTTCAGCGACATCTCCGTGGTGGCATCGCGGCCGTCGTGCAGCTTCTTGTACCGGGCGTTGTAGGCCTGCGCGGCCGGCCGGGCGTCGTTGACCAGCGGCATCACGCCGATCGAGCCTTCCAGCATGGCCAGGCCGTTCGTGACCTTGGCCATCTCGTCCATCTTGGCCTGGTCCATGATGATGAAGCCGCCCTTGAAGCCCAGTTCGCGGGCCTGCTTGACCACCAGCGCGGTAGGCTCGGACGGGCCGCCCACGAACATCACGTCGGGTTTGTCGGCGATGGCGCGCGACACGCCGGTGTAGAAGTCCGTGGCCTTGGTGTACGACATCGGATTGTTGCCCACCACCTTGCCGCCGGCACCTTCCCAGGCCGGTACGAACGCCTGCACCCAGGCCTTGGCGTAGTCGTGATCGGCCGGCACCATCGCCACGTTCTTGCCGTAGCGTTTCATCTGGGCCTTCACGAACGGCTCGATATAGCCGGTGTAGGCCGGGGGGATGCGGATCGTGAGCTTGTTGCCGGCGTCGGTGATGCGCGGCACGCTCGAATAGGCCATGACCAGGAATTTTTCCTGCTCGTTGAATGCCTGCAGCGCGAAGATGCCACCCGAGTGCGGCACGAACACGGCCGGCGTCTTGTGCTGCTGCACCAGCCGGCGCGCATTGATGGCGGCTTCGGCGGGCGCGTACTTGTCGTCCAGCGCCACCACTTCGAGCTTCACCTTTTTGCCGGCCACCTGCAGGCCGGCCGCGTTGATTTCATCCACGGCCATCTGGATGCCGGACAGCACGTTCTTGCCATAGAGCGCGGCGCCACCGGACAGCGGACCCGTGTAGCCGATCTTGACCACTTCCTGGGCCAGAGCGGGCGACGCGGCGACGATGGCGGCGGCTGCGCAGGTGGCCAGCGCGAAGAAACGACCCAATGTCTTCTGTTGCATGTGTTGTCTCCTTTGGATTCTATTGTTTACGCTTTTCGTTTACGCTTTTCGCTCCCCTCCCGCGCGCGGGAAAGGGGAGAACATCAATGGCTACCCGCCGATATACGCCTTGCGTATCCCTTCGTCCTTCAGCAGCGCGTCGCGGTCGCCTTCCATCACGATGCGGCCGCTTTCGATGACATAGGCGCGATGGGCGATGCCAAGCGCCGCGTAGGCGTTCTGTTCCGCCAGCAGCACCGTCGTGCCGGCCCGGTTGATGCGCTGGATCACCTCGAACATCTGCTTGACCACCAGCGGCGCCAGCCCCAGCGACGGTTCGTCGAGCAGCAATGCGCGGGGGCGGCCCATCAGCGCGCGGCCCAGTGCCACCATCTGCTGCTGTCCGCCTGACAGCGATCCGGCCGGGTCGTCCTTCTTCTGGCGCAGGATCGGGAACATCTCGTAGACCTCTTCCAGCGTGGTGCGGATGCCGCTGCGGTCGCGCCGATGCACGTAGGCGCCCAGCGTCAGGTTCTTCTCGACGCTCATGGCCGGAAACAGCTTGCGGCCCTCGGGGCAATGCACCAGCCCGGCCTGCACGATCTGCGACGGCTTCATGCCGCCCAGCTCGCGTCCGTCGAAGCGCATGCTGCCGCCCCTGGTACGGTGGATGCCGCTCATCGCCAGGAAGATCGAGCTCTTGCCGGCGCCGTTGGCGCCCAGCAGCACCACCAGCTCGCCGGCCCTGGCGTGCAGCGTGATGTTGTCCAGCGCGCGGAAGCTGCCGTACGACAGCGAGACACGTTCAAGCTGCAACATGGTCGGCTCCCAGATAGGCTTCGATGACGCGCGGGTCCTGCTGGATCTGCGCGGGCGTGCCCTCGGCGATCTTCTCGCCATAGTTGAGCACCATGATCTTGTCGGCCAGCCGCATGATCATGTCCATCTTGTGTTCGATCAGGCAGACCGTCTTGCCATGGCGCACCATCTTGCGGATCAGCTCCGCCAGGCCGACGGTTTCCTCGGGGTTCACGCCGCCGGCCGGTTCGTCGAGTAGCAGCAGGTCGGGGTCGGTGGCCAGCGCCAGGGCAAAGGCCACGCGCTTGCGGGCTTCCTGCGTGATATCGGCGGCCACTTCGTGTGCCAGGTGCGACAAGCCGACAAAGTCGAGCGCCGCCTCGGCCTTCTCGCGGCAGAGCTTTTCTTCGTCGCGCAGGCGGCGCGAGTTCAGCAGCACGTCAGCCAGGCCCGACTTCGTGCGCAGGCGGTGGCCGACGATCAGGTTGTCCAGCACCGTGGCGCGATCGAACAGCGACGTGGCCTGGAACGTCCGGGCCACGCCCAGCCGGGCGATCTGGTCGGCGCGCTGGCCGGCCACGTCCTGGCCCCGGATGAGGATCTGGCCCGACGACGGCGCATGCGTGCCGGCGATCAGGTTGAAGAACGTGGTCTTGCCGGCGCCGTTGGGGCCGATGATCGCGTTGATGTGGCCGGTCTCGAACGTCACGGAAACATCGTGCACCGCGGTCAGGCCGCCGAATTTCTTCGTCAGGTTGCGGATCTCAAGCATTCTCGGCTCCCGGGCGGGTGGTGGGGACGGGGGCGGGTTGCGCCGCCCGTGCGGCGGCCAGTTGGCCACGGCGCTGCGCGGCGGCGCGACGGGCCTGGCGCTTGAGGAACGATCCCACGATGCCATCGGGCACGAAGATGATCAGCAGGATCAGCACCGGGCCGAATACCAGCATGCGGTAGTCCTGCAGGAATTGCAGGGTCTGCGTGACCCACGGCACCAGCACGGCGCCCAGCAGCGGCCCAAGCAGCGTGCCGGCGCCGCCGACCAGCATCGACATCACCATGTCGAAGGTGATGTCGGTGCGGGCGATGTCCGGCCCCAGAAAGCGCACCTGGCCGGCATAGAGCGCGCCGGCGAATCCGGCGTAGGCCACCGACAGCACAAACGACAGCACCTTGGTGCGCATCAGGTTGATGCCCAGCGCCTCGGCCAGCGCGTCGCTGTTGCGCACGGCCATGAAGCTGCGGCCCAGCAGCGAGCCTACGATGCGGTGCATCACGAACGTGCCGATAGCCAGGAAGAACAGCACGAGGTAGTACTGCGCCTGCACGCTGTCGAACGCGACCGGTCCGATCGGGGCCGGCACCGGAATGCCGATCAGGCCCACCGCGCCGTGGGTCAGACCTTCCCACTTCTCGATGATCAGGTAGATGATGTAGCCCACGCAGAGCGTGAAGATCGAGAAGTAGTGGCCCTTCAGGCGCAGCGACACCACGCCCACGCCGTAACCCAGCACCATGCAGACCACGCCCGACAGCGCGAAGGCCAGCCAGAACGGCAGCTGGTGGTCAACGGTCAGGATGCCCAGCGTATAGGCGCCGATGGCCATGAAGCCGCCGTGCGCCAGGTTGAGCTGGCCCGTGTAGCCGGTCAGCAGGTTCAGCCCGAGCGTGGCGATGGCGGTGATGAACGCCAGCGTCATCACGGTCAGGAAGTAGCTGTTCGGGACCACCAGCGGGAACGCGATGGCGGCCGCCAGCAGCAGCGCCCAGCCGGTCTTGCCTTGCAGTGCTTTCATGTCGGTGTCCTCCTCAGGCGGCGCGGCCGGCGAACAGGCCCTGCGGCCGCACCGACAGGATGATCACAAGCAGCAGGAACGCGATGATGTCCTTGTAGTCGGTGGAGATGTAGAAGCCACCGAAGCTCTCGGCCATGCCGATGATCAGCCCGCCGACGATGGCGCCCGGAATGCTGCCCATGCCGCCCAGGATGATGATCACGAACGCCTTGGTGATGACCAGGTTGCCCATGCTTGGGTACACCAGGTTGATCGGCGCGTAGAGCGTGGCGGCAATCGCGGCCAGTGCCCCGGAGATGGCAAACACCAGCAGCGTCACGCGCGTGGCGTCGATGCCGACCAGCGCCGCGCCTTCGCGGTTCTGCGCCATGGCAACGATCGTCGAGCCGGTGACCGTCCGCGTCAGGAACAGATGCAGCAGCACCATGAGCCCGAACGCGGCGACGATGATCAGCACGCGCTGCAGCGGCGCGGTGAGGCCGAAGATGTCCACCATCTGGCCGTAGGGCGTGGGCATGCGGTGGAAATCGGCCCCCCACAGCGCCTGCGCCCCGGCTTCGAGAAACAGCAGGATGCCGATGGCGGCGATCATGTCGTGGATCTCGGGCGCATTGCGCAGCGGATGAAAGACCAGCCGGTCCGCCAGCATCGACAGCACGGCCACGACCGCCGCAGCGGCCAGCATGGCCAGCCAGTAGTTCAGCCCGAGCGTGGTCATCGCGTAGTACGACACATACGCGCCGGCCATGTACAACGCGCCATGCGCGAAGTTGGGCACGTGAAGGATGCCGTAGACAAGGGTTAGTCCCAATGCCACCAGGCTGTAGACGCCGCCCAGTGTGAGACCGTTGAGGAACTGCTGGAAAAACAATGCCATGCGTTGTCTCCTTGCGTTGGTGTGCCGTGACGGCACCCGCGCTGTCTCCGACGCCGTGTCGCGTTCTCGCACGGTCGTTCGTTTTCGGCGACTTTGCATAGCGTTTCAGCGAGCGTCAAGCAATCGGACGTAGTATTCCGATACGCGAAATAGGGAGTCCGCATCCCGCCGTGTTGCGTCGGTGAATTCCCTGATTTCAGCGTGCAAGTGGCTCGGGGTGGGAAGGCGTGGGCCTTATTTGCGCCGCCTATGACGCGTATGTCTTCACTGCATGGGCAGGGCCGGGAAAACCCCCGGGGGAAGGACGCGCCGCGCCTTAAAGAATTTCCGATATCCAGTCCGTAGCGATGACCCCGATCAGCACGAGCAATGGCATGACGCATACCCTGCGCCAAGGCAAAGCCATCGAGCCCGCCCACATGCCAAGCAGGGCAAGCACACATGCACATGCAATGAGCGTGGCAGTGAGCAGGTAAGCTGCCAGCGACCGATATGCCCAGCGGTTCGCCATGGCGCCGCCGTCGCCGCCGAAGTGATACGGCGCCGAATCCCGCCATGCGTTGAGTGCATCAATCCCGACGGCTAGCAGTAGTAGCACTGCGAGGCAGGTCGCAAGCCACCTAATAGCTGACTTCAAGGGTCATGTCCTTTGCGTACAGAATCAACTCGTGGACGAATGCCGGCATGTTCGAGGTGAGATCTATGCAGCCTGCGGAGCCGGGTTCAAGGCCGCCATGGACTCGGCCTGCAGGAACTGGCTGGCGTCGATGGCTCGGCAAATGCCGCGTTCATCCAGCCACATGTTGATAGCCTCCCAGTTAGTGTTGGCGAGCCAGTGTGGCAAGGTCACTCCGGGGGTGGAATCGTAGCCGTCCGAATTTTGCCCAGGCGCCCGGTTGAACCGTCGCGGAATGGCGACTGCGTCCTTCGGTCCATGAACCGTACTTCTGACGGACATGTTTTCGCTACATAGCGACGTGCATCGGGCACGGAAACTGATATCAATCGCACCATGAAGCGCACGACCTCGATTCCGCAGCCGCCCGATTCCGCCCTTGTGTCGAGCGAGGCCGCGCACGCGATGGATGGCGAGGACCGCAACTTCGTCACGGCGCTGGCGCGGGGGCTGGAACTGCTGCGCGCCTTTGGCCCGGACGACGACTTCCTGGGCAACGCCGAACTGTCCCGGCGTACGGGTATTCCCCGACCCACGGTGTCGCGGCTCACCTACACACTGGCCAGCGTCGGCTATCTCGTCTATGTGGAAGACCAGGAAAAGTACCGCATCGGCCAGGGCGCGATGCTGCCCGGGCAGCGTTATCTGTCCGGCGCCGGCATCCGCAATATCGCGCAGCCGCTGATGCAGTCTCTTGCATTTGCGACGGGATGCACCGTGGCGCTGGCGGCGCCCGATCGGCATGACATGCTCTACCTGGAAGTCTGCCAGCCACGTGGCGCGCTGGTCATGCGGCTCACGCCGGGATCGCGCTTGCCGATGGCGACGTCGGCCATCGGCCGCGCCTGGTTGGCTGGGCTGCCCGTGGCGCGGCGTACGGCCGTGATGACCGAACTGGAACGCCAGCACGGCACGCGCTGGCCCGGCGTGCGGACGCGGCTCGAACGTGCCATGCGCGAGCACGCGCGCCGGGGCTTCTGCGTGGCGCATGCCGAGTGGGACAGGTCGGTCAGCGGCGCGGCGGCGCCCGTCCGGCTGGCGGATGGCTCCGAAGTGCTGTCGATCAATATCGGCGGCGCGTCGACGCGGCTGTCTCCGGAAGTCCTCGAAGGCAACCTTGGGCCGCGCATTCGTGAGCTGGCCGACACACTTGCAACGCGGCTGTGGCAGTCCGCGTGACCGGATTCTGAAAACGGGAAGGAGATATCGATGGAGATTCGTAACAAGACTGTGATCGTGACGGGTGGCGGTACGGGCATCGGACGCGCGCTGGTGCTGGCGTTTGCCAGGGCCGGCGCCCGCGGCGTGGCCGTGGCCGACATCGATGCCGCCGGCGCCGCGCAGGTGGCTGCCGAAGCGGCGGCCGCCGCGCCGCAGTGCCAGGTGTTCTCGCAGCGGGTGGACGTGGCCGATGCCGCCGCGGTGCAGGGCCTGGTCGATACCGCCACGCAACGCTTTGGCCAGGTCGACGTCTTCTGCTCGAACGCCGGCATCATCCTGCGCAAGGGGCTGGAGGCATCCGCCGAAGAGTGGCAGCGGATCTGGGACATCAACGTGATGGCCCATATCCATGCCGCCAAGGCCGTGCTGCCGCAGATGCTGGAGCGCGGCGACGGCTATCTGGTCAATACGGTCTCCGCCGCCGGCCTGTTGTCGCAGATCGGCTCGGCGCCGTATGCCGTGACCAAGCACGCAGCCATCGGCTTTGCCGAGTGGCTATCGATCACATATGGCGACCGTGGCATCAAGGTGAGCTGCATCTGCCCGCAGGGCGTGCAGACGAAGATGCTGTTCGGCGAGGACGGCGAGCGCAAGGGGTTCCTGCAGGCGGGCTCGGTCACGCCGGAACACGTGGCCGAGAAGACGCTGGAGGGCATGGCCGCCGAGAGTTTCCTGGTGCTGCCGCATCCGGAGGTGCTGGAATACTATCGGCGCAAGGGGCAGGACTATGATCGCTGGTTGCGCGGCATGCGTCGCCTGCACGACCAGGTGTCAAAGGAATTCGGCAATATTGCCGTGTAGTCGCAAGGCAATGGCAATTCCGGTATCTAAATAAAGAACGATTCAGGAGACAGAATCATGCGTGCTCGAATGATCCGGCGCCGCCAGGTGCTGGGGATGCTGGCTGCCACGGCCGCTCTCGCCGCCGTGTCCGCCGCGCCTGCCGTGCTGGCCGCCGACGCCTACCCGACCAAGCCCGTCCGCATCGTGGTGGGTTTTCCGAGCGGCGGGGCGCCCGATATCCTGGCACGCATCGTTTCCGAGAAGTTTTCGCTGGGTCAGCCGGTGGTGGTCGACAACAAGCCCGGTGCCGGCGGCAATATCGGCGGCGAGGCGGTGGCCCATGCCGCGCCGGACGGCTACACGCTGGCCATGGGCACGGTGGGCACGCATTCGATCAACGGCGCGCTCTACAGCAAGATGCCGTATGACATGGTGAAGGACTTCACGCCGGTGATCCTGCTGGCGTCGACCCCCAACGTGCTCGTCGTGCACCCGTCGGTGCCGGCGAAAAACGTCCAGGAACTGATCGCACTGGCCAAGTCGAAGCCGGGCCAGCTGACGTTCGGCACGCCGGGCGTGGGGACGTCGCTGCATGTGGCGGGCGAACTGTTCAACACCATGGCCGGCACCAAGATCGTTCACGTGCCGTACAAGGGCCGGGCCATGGCCATTCCAGACCTGCTGGGTGGCCATATTACGATGATGTTCGACAACCTGCCCTCGGCATTGCCGGTGGTGAAGGAGGGCAAGCTGCGGGCGCTGGGTGTGACCAGTGCGCAGCGATCGGCGTCGGCGCCGGACATTCCGACCATCGCGGAGCAGGGGCTGCCCGGTTATGAGGCCACCTCCTGGTTCGCGATCTTCGCGCCGGCCCACACGCCGAAGGACGTGGTGGCCAAGCTCAACACCGAACTGAACCGCATCTTCACGCAGCCCGACGTCCAGGCCAAGCTGAAGACGCTGGGCCTGGACCCCGTGCTGGGCACGCCTGACAAGCTCGCCGACTACCAGCGCGGCGAGATTGCCAAGTGGGCCAAGGTCGTCAAGGATTCCGGCGCGAAGGCCGAGTAGCGACATGGAGCCAGGGCGGCGGCTAGCGGTCAGAGGACACGCGCCGCCGTGCCAGTCTGCGGACGAAAGCGGTAGCCCACCTTGGGCACCGCCGATACGCAACTGTCCAGGCCCAGCGGATGCAGCGCGCGCCGCAGCCGCGACACCAGCTGCGTCAGGCAGTTTTCATCCACCATCGCGCCCGGCCCCCAGACCGCGGCAATGATCTGCTGCCGCGACATGACTTTCTCGCCGTGGTCCCTCAGCACGATCAGCAACCGCAACTCGAAGCGCGTGAGCTTGGCGATGACGCCGTTGCACGAGATGATGCCCTGCGACTCGTCGATATGCAGCGCATCGTCGATATCCGAAAATGCCGAGACTGACGATGTGGAGATCGGCATGCCCAGGCGCGCCAGCACATGGGCCAGGCCCCGCGCCTGCTCCAGCGCGGAATCCACCGGCGGCACCGCTTCCGGCGCGGGCGGGACCGTGGTGGTGTACGGCACCGGAATGAACCGATAGCCCTGGCGCGGCACGGTCACGATATGGGCGTCCAGGCTGACCGGACTCAGCGCCTTGCGGAGGCGGTACACCAGTTGGACCAGGTAGAGTTCGTCCACCAGTGCGGCGCGTTTTCCCCAGACACCCTTCAACAGGGAATCGCGGGATTTGATGGCGGCCTTGCCTTCCACCAGCAGGCGCAGCAGTTTCTTTTGCTGGCCGGTTATCTTGGCTACCACGCCGCCGCGTAATACACGGTCGGTGTCCCAATCAAAGAATACCGAATCGCTATTCCGGATCATTTCGATTACCCCATGTCGTCTGCGATGGACGACAAGCGTATCGACACGCAGAAATAGCTCCCATGGAAGATATTTCTTCGGAATCTGACCCGCACGGGTGACGGCTCAACGCCGTTCTCTGCCGTATATCGCCAATTACGGAAACAATGGACGGTGCTGTGGGCTCACCATCTTCGTCTGGATAAGGAATATCCGTGCGTGCTGATCGATTGTCAGGACAAGATGACCTGACGATATTAAAGTCCGCGGACGCGGGATACCGCCCGCATCATAACCCATACGGGTATTAAGTTATTGCCGCAGTCAGGCATTGCGCGACCGATGGATTTGCACGAATCCACGTCATCCATTAGCGGCGATGGGTCATTGCCGATCCATGTCCGGGGATTAGCGGGTATTGGCGCGGAAACCCGATTGCGTATATGCACGGGGGCAAATCGGAGAATCCGGGTTGAAACGGATATGACCGTTTATATTCCACGCCGGATCCATGTCATTGCAGTGGCCGGAAGAGAAAGATGCGTCTGGCCGCCGGTATCACGGGCCGGAATCAAAAAGGCGCAACACGCCGGCGGCATTCAAACCATTCTGCAAGGACAGATGTCATGACAAAGAAATCGTGTGACAGCAACGACCAACCGGCCGGCCAGGCAACTCAGGGGCGCGCCGGCTGGAACTCGCGCACATATCGCAGCGGGGACCCCTCGGATACGGAGCCGCCGCGTGTGCCGCTGCGCCGCTTTGCCGGCGTGCGCAATGTGCTGGGCAGCGGGCGCAACAACAGCAAGCTGGTCTACGCGCAAGATCCGGGCGATCCCAATATTCCGGATTCGAAGGGCGCGTCGGACCGCACCTACAAGCAAAACAACTACGATCCGGCCACCGAGGTCGAGAAGTACTCGTACACCTCGACCCGTGTTGCCAAGCGCGTGTACAACACCTACGGTGCGACGCAGAAAGGTACGCAGGTTTTCGGCTACTACACCGACTGGTCGCAGTACGACGGCCGGCTGGATGGCAATTACGCCAATAGCGCCGCAGGCCGTGGCACCGACCTGATGCTGCTCAATGCATCGGCTTACGATCGTCTGATCATCGGGTTCGCCGGCATCGTGGGCGACACGGGCGAGAAGCAGTACACGATCGACCAGGCGGCGGTGGATTTTGGCAAGAAGCTCAACGAAGCCACCTTCACCGACCCGTGGGGCGATGTGGCGTCGTACCGCAACGTGGGCTTCAGCGGCTGGGTCAGCAACGACTACCGAGAGCTGTTCGACCAGAGCAAGGCCCAGGGCGTACTGGGCGGCCTGGCCAAGCTCAAGCAGCAGAATCCGAACCTGAAGCTGTCGTTCAGCCTGGGCGGCTGGACGATGAGCGGCGCCTTCCACGCCGCAACGGCCGATGCCACGCGGCGCCAGACGCTGATCGAGAGCATCGCCTATATCTTCGACCGGTTCCCGATGTTCACCGAGGTCGACCTGGACTGGGAATATCCGGGCATGCCCGGCGCGGGCAATCCGCATGGCCCCGAGGACGCGGCCCACTTCCAGGCGCTGGTGCGTGGCATCAAGCAGCGCCTGCCCCACGTGCGGGTGAGTATCGCGGCGGGCGCGGCCATGGACACGATGATTGCCGCAGACATCCCGGGCATGCTGCCCGCCGGTGTGGAGGGCATCAACCTGATGACCTACGACTTCTTCGGCACGCCATGGGCCGAGAAGCTGGCGCACCACACGAACCTGTACGACTACGAGGGCAGCCAGTTCAGCATCGACAAGTCGGTGCAGTACCTGCTGAGCGTGGGCGTGCCGTCGAAGAACATCTTCGTCGGCTACGCGGCCTACAGCCGCAGCGCGCGCAATGCCGTGATCGAAAGCTGGTCGCCGCTGGTGGGGACGTACAGCCCGGGTACCGGCACGACCACCGGCACCTACGAGTCGGGTGCGAGCGAGTTCTACGACATCCTGTACAACTACCTCGACCTCGAAAACCGCACGGGCATCAACGGGTTCAACGTGTACACGGACCAGGAGGCCGACGCCGATTACCTGTTCAATCCGGAAACCGGCCTGTTCCTGTCGATCGACACGCCGCGCTCGGTGAAGGCAAAGGGCGAGTACGTGCTCCAGCACAACCTGGGCGGCCTGTTCACCTGGACCATCGACATGGACAACGGCGTGCTGCTGAACGCCGCACGTGAAGGCCTGGGGGCGACGGCGAAGACCGAAGTCGTCGACATGGAGCCGTTCTACTTCGAAGGGATCAACACCGGCAATGTGGGCGCCACGGTGGCCGTGATCGAAGGGCCGACCGAGGCGTTCGAGGGTGACGAGGTGTCGTTCTCGGGGCTGCGCTCGCATGGCGCCGAACCGCTCACCTACAAGTGGAGCGCGCCCGGCCTGACGTTCCTGGACGGCAAGACCTCCGCCGTGGTGGAGGGCGCGCTGCCGCTGGTCACCCGTACCTACACGGTGACGCTGACGGTGACCGATGCCAACGGCAAGACGGCCACCGACAGCCAGAACCTGGTGGTCAAGAAGAAGACCCAGGAGCCGCCCACTTCCCGGATCACCGTGCTGCTGGAATCGGGCACGCCGTATGCACTGTCGGCCGAAGCGTCGTTCGACCCCGATGACAATCCCCTGACCTATGTCTGGGATGCGCCGGACCTGCCGTTCGACGGCAGCACCGACGAAACGGTGGAAAGCACCGCGCCGTCGGTGACGGCGCCGACCGACTATTGGGTCAAGCTGACCGTGAACGACGGCACCGAAACGGACCAGAGCGCGATCTTCCTGACCATCGTGCCGGGCGAGGCCTCCGAAGGCGACGTGGTGGCCGTTATTACCGGACGGACGCAGGTCGAAAGCGGCGCCCCGATCCAGTTGTCCGCCGCCGACTCCAGCGGCCCGCCGCCGCTGCTGTTCTCGTGGTCGGCGCCGGGCCTGTCGTTCAATGGTGCGGATTCGGTCACGGTCAACGCCAACGCGCCGCTGGTGGACCGCGACACGATCATCGAGGTGAAGCTGACCGCCACCGGCCTGGCAGGCACGGGCGACAAGGACACCACGTCGGTACAACTGCGCGTGCTGGCAGGCGGCAGTTCGGACACCTCCGGCACGTGGCGTCCGCAATCGTACGAGACCGGCGCCGAGGTGACCAACAACTACGAGGGCCAGGGGCTGCACAAGTACCGCGCCAAGTGGTGGGTGGGCGCCGACCAGGAGCCGGGCGATCCGAACTACACGTCGACGGTGGAAGGTGGCGATTCCAAGCCGTGGCTCGACCTGGGCCCGGCCTGAACTGACCAGGAAGTACCCAGCCGGCGGGTAAGCCGGTAGCGGTTCCGGGCAACGCGCTGTCAGGCAGGACGGTGCATTGCCCGGTTTTTTTGTTGGCTGGCCGATGTCACGAGGAAATCATGGCGAATCGATACGTGCGCAAGGGGCGCGGCATGGGCGGCGTGTTTGGCACGGCGGCGCTGGTGCTGCTGCTGGCGGGTTGTACCGTGATTTCGGTGGAAGGTGATCACAACCGGATTCGCGATGCCGGCGGCCACGGCGGCCTGGCGGTCCCGGCACCGGATGATGCGTCCACGTGGCACGAGCGCCTGGAGCGGATCGAGCGCGCGCTGGGCATGGCCCATCGGGACGCGCTACGCTGAGGGGCCCGCCGTATCCGCAACCTGGCGATCGCGCAACCGGCTCAGGCTGACAATGGCGCCGAGGGTGGCCACCAGGGCGGCCACATACAGCGCGGTCCGCGCGGCGTCGCCGCGATCCAGGCTGAACAGCACGGCAACGACGGCGGTGCCTGTGGTTTGTCCAAGCAGGCGCGTCGTGGCCTGTGCACCGCTCGCGCCACCGCTGCGCTCGTGCGGCGTGGCGCTGATCATGGCGCGGTTGTTGGGCGACTGGAAGAACCCGAAGCCGATTCCGCATAGCGCGGTGCGCCAGGCGATGTCGAGGCTGCCGGCATCGGGGCTCAGCACCGCCAGGCCGACCAGCCCGGCAGCCAGCATCAGCAGCCCCGCACCGGCCAGCACGCTGGCGGGATACCGGTCCGACAACCGGCCCGACAGGGCGGCCATGAGGGCCACCATCAGCGGCCACGGTGTGATCAGCAGGCCGGTTTCCGCCAGGCTGCGGCCAAGCTGGTATTCGAGGTAGAACGGCAGCGCCACAAACGCCAGCATCTGCGTCATGAAGGAACAGAACGAGGTGCCAACGGCCAGCGTGAAGGCGCGGCTGGCAAACAGGTCTACCGGCACAAGCGGCGCCGGCTGGCCCTGCTGCCGGCGTACCAGCAGCCAGCCAAGCAGGATGGACAGCAACAGGCCGGTCACCCCGGCGATCCGCAACGTATCGTGTCCCAGCCCATCCACGCCCAGTACGAAAAGCCCGATCACCACGGCGGACAGCACGGCGCTGGGATAGTCAAAGGCGCGCGGCTGCGGCGGCGTTTCGGGCAGCGCGCGGCGCGATAGCGCAAGCGCAAAGATAGCGACTGGCACGTTGACTGCAAAAAGCCAGGGCCAACTGCCGAATCCGAGGATCAGGGCGCCCAGCGACGGCCCCACGGCAATGGTCACCCCGACCACGAGCGCGTTGAGACCGATGCCGCGGCCCAGCCGGGTCGGCGGGTAGATATAGCGGACCAGTGCCGTATTGACACTCATGATGCCCGCGCCGCCGATGCCCTGGATGACACGCGCCGCCACCAGCACCGGCAGGTTGGGTGACAGCGCGCAGAGCAGTGACCCCACCAGGAACGTGGCCAGCCCGACCCGGTAGACGCGCTTGTACCCGAGGATTTCGCCGAGTGATGACAGCGGCAGCAGGAAGATCGTGACCGAGAGCTGATAGGCATTCACGACCCAGATGGTTCGTGCCGGGTCGCTCTGTAGATCCCGCGAAATGGACGGAAGCGCGATATTGGCGATCGATCCATCGAGAACGGCCATGACCAGGCCGCAAAACACTGTCAGGATTGCCCAGGTACGCTGGGGGCGCGGGAGACCTTGGTGGGACTGCATCGGGAGAGGACGGACGGCTTGCGCTGTTCTTGGAAAGCCCTGAACACGCAGTGGAATACCGCGACGGCGCGCTCGGACGCGCCATTATGGTCCGCCCGGCCTGGCCGTGCAACGACGGCAATCCTCTCCCGATGCATGTGTGGCGTGTTCGCACGGCCGCGCCGCCATGTGCCGACAGGTCAGGCGTCCAGCCCGGCGGTCTCGTCGCGGAACGTGCGCACCGCTTCATGCAGCGCAGTGCCGGCGGCGGCGATGGCCGGTGTCCACCCGCTGGCCTTGCTGCAAAGCGATTCCACCTGGCGGCACAACCGCACCATGTCCTGTGCATCGATCACCAGAAAGGCACCGGCCGACCGATGCGCCCAATGGCGGAGCGCCACCGGGTCATGACGCAGCAGGATGGCTGCCAGCTCCGGGCCGTCGTCCTTCAAGTGTTCGAGCAGCATGCTCTTGTAGCGCGCAATCTCGGTGGATGGAATTGGCGGGTTGGCCTGCTGGCCGCTTGCCGGTAGGGCGTCGTGCGCGTTGGGATGGTCTGCTGCCTGGTTGCCCGGGATCGCTTGCAGCGCCTGTTCGAGCGCCTTCAATGACGCCGGCTTGGCGATATGGCCGGTAAATCCCCGGTCCCTCCACGCGCCCGCCTGTTCCGTGTGCGTGACCGCGCTGAACGCCAGGACCGGCACGACCGGATCGATGGCGCGGATCGCGGCAAGCAATTCATAGCCGTCCATGACCGGCATATGGACGTCGGTCAGGACGGCATCGAAGTGGCCATGCTCGAAGGCGGACAGTGCCTGACGCCCGTCGCCAACCACAATCGGGTCCCAGCCGAGGGCACTCAGTTGTTCGGCGATCAGCGCCTGGTTCAGCGCGTTGTCCTCGGCAACCAGAATCGTGGGGCGTGGCAAGTCGCCACCGGCGGAGGCCGCATCGGGGCGAGTCGGGCCGATTTCACCGTCGCGGTGCGCGTTGCCCAGGCTGTCGTCTGCGTGGGCGGCGGTGGCCGTGGCGTCGACGGCGTCGGCGGCGTTAGCTGGCTCCGCGTCCAGAGCGGCCAGTGTGCCAGCCAGGATGGCATTGTGGCTGAACGTCGAAACCTCGAATACGCCGTGGCCGCGGTCGGCAGGGTGCTCCGGGCCGTCCCGCGTCACCCACACCACGTTGGCCGGGTGCAACTGCCGAAGGTCCGCAACGGTATCGAGCCCGTATTCGCCGGTCACCACGAAAATATGGGGTCGATTGGCCCGCAGCCACGCCTGGGCGGCGCCGAGTTGACGGAACACGTCGCACCGCCAGCCCGCGCGCTCCAGCCAGGCCTGCAGCATGGCACCCGAATCCGATTCCTGGCAAAGAATCATGGCCCGCGTGCCGCGCGTCACCGGGTCGGGCGGCGAGGTCTTTGTGGCCGCGGCGCCCAGTGGCACCACCACGGTGAACGCGCTGCCAACACCTTCGACGCTTTCCACCGTGATATGGCCGTTCATCAGTTCGGTCAGCCTGGCGCAGATCGACAGTCCAAGTCCGGTACCGCCATATCGGGCCGATGTACTGGCTTCCCCCTGGACGAACGGGTGGAAAATGCGCGCGACCAGCGCGGGCGGCATGCCGATGCCCGAGTCCCGCACGCGGCAGACCAGCAGGCTGCGGTCCTGCGTGTCGATGGTGACCTCCGCGCTGAGCGTCACTTTGCCGCACAGGGTGAACTTGAAGGCATTGCTGAGCAGGTTGTTGATGACCTGGGCAATGCGGGTCCGGTCGCCGGTCAGCACTGTGTCCAGCGTTGGGGAGAGATGCACGTAAAAGCGGATCGGCTTGCCCTGCGCCATCGGCGCATAGGACATCGACAGGCTTTCGAGATCGTCAATCGGCCGGAACGGTTCGGCGACCAGTTTCATTTCGCCGGCGTCGATCTTCGAAAAGTCCAGAATGTCGTTGACGATCCGCTGAAGCCCTTCCGATGCCAGTTGTAGCGCCCGGAGCCGTGGCGCCTGCGCTTCCAGCCCGTCCGTACGTGCCAATAGCTCCAGATTGCCAAGCAATGCGTTCAATGGCGTCCGGATCTCGTGGCTCATCGAGGCAAAGAAGTTCGACCGCGCGCGCATCATCGCTTCGGCCGTCTCGCGCGCCTCTCGCAGCTGCAGTTCAAGCTGGTGCTGCGCCGTGATGTCCTGGACCGCGCAGAACAGTACCGATTCGTCGCGATATCTGGCCGGCGCGCAGGTCACCTGCAGAAACTGCCGGGGTGCCCCCGCGGAAGCTTCCTGAACCGGCGATGCCGGCGTGCCTGCCACCGCCACCGCCGCCGCCGCGGCGGGCACTGTCACCTGGACGATCGAGGCGAGCCGCGTCTGGCCGGACGAGGCGGCCTGATTGCGCAGCGCATCCATGATGGACGCCGGCATGCGAGCGCCCTGGGTGCAGCCGAGTAGCGAGTCGGCGACGGCGTTCGACGTCAGGATCGACTCGTCATGCTGGCGCACGATGCACAGCCCGATCGGCGTGGCACTGACCAGAATATGGTTGATGGTCTCGTTCTCGAGCGAACGCGCGGCTTCGGCGTGGCTGCGGCGCAGAAGATGGATGTCCCAGTAGCGCGCGGTCAGCACGATGCCCAGGATCAGCAGCAGCCCGGCGCCGAGCATGGCGAACAGTTCCGTCGCGATCGCATTCAGCAGTGTGCCGTACGAGAGCTGGTAGATCAGTGTGCCGAATGCGGGGTCCAGCGGCTGCACCAGCAGCAGCCCATAGCGTGTCGGGGTAGGGGTGTCGACGGGAAGGCTTCTGGCATGCCGCGGGATGTCGTCGGACAGCGAGGTATCGGCATCCGGGGATACGTCGATACTGGCGTTGTCGCGATTCACTAGCCAGAGCGTGGCCGGATCGGGGGGGCGTGCAAGGCCGGCGAGAAACGACCGGGCCGGAATGCTCGCTGCAACAAGGATGGCGTGCCCGTTCCCATCCGTGCCCCGCGCGTCCAGAGTCGCAATCATGGCGCGCGTGCGAAGAATCGGGTCGCTGACGGGCCCGACCCAATGCGGCGCCGTCAGGTCCGGACCAGCGCCATGGCTGGCGACACCGCGCGCAAGGTCGTCTCGCAGGCGGGTCACGAGCGCGGCATCGATTTGCGTGTTGGGGGGGATACCCCCCGGAGACACCAGGATGGCGAACGACGCATCGGGCGCGACCACGTACGCCTGCATGTCGAGCCCGAATGACATGCTGGTAGTGAGCGTGGCCGTGGCGATCTGCTGCAGTTGCCAGATCCTGTGCGGCAGCGTGTTCGCCCAGGCCTCGCGCGCGGCGTTGGTCACCAGCAGCACATACTTCCCATCGGACGACCGCGCCGCACCGGTACGGCGGACCTGCGCAAGCAGTTCGGGGTCGGGCGGCGCATCGCTGGATGCGGCGAGATAGTAGTCGACAGTCAGTGCCGTACGGCGCAGGAACGACGTCTGGCTCTGCAGCTTGACGGAGATGCCGCTCACATATTGCGCGACATGGCTGCGGCGAGCATCGAGATGACGCGCGGCCGCCAGTCCGGCCAGCAACAGCCCGGAAACGATGACGATGGCGATCAGCAGCCCGACGGTGGCGTAATAGAGTTGTTGCTGGCGCCGCGCGTTATGCGCGAGAGCGGCAAACGACTGCGCCAGGGACTCCTGGGTACGATCCAGTATCTGCTGCATGACGAAAGCTCAGATCAGCCCGTTCTCGTAGGCGTAGCGAATCAGATCCGTATTGGTCTGGACGTTGAGCTTGCGCATGGCCACGGTCTTCTGGCTGGAAATCGTACTGACTGACCGGCCCAGCTTGCTGGCGATCTCGTTGAGCTGGAAGCCCTGGGCATACAGCCGCACCACCTCGAGTTCGCGTAGCGTCAGTTCTGTGGCTGGCGCGGCCGAGGCAACGCTGTCGAGCACGGCGCGGATGGAGGGCGAATAGAAATTGCCGTTGCTGACGGTCACATGGATGCAGGCCCGGACGATCTCGTCGAGTTCGTCTTCCTTGCTGACGAACGCGCGGGCGCCGAGTTTCATGGCGCGGATGACAACACCGGGGTTGGTTTGCGCACTGACGATGACAATGCGCGTTTCCGGATAGAGGCGCCCCAGCCTGCGCAGCAGGTTGAAGCCGTCCAGTGACGTATCGCCATGCCCCATGCTGAAGTCGGTGACGGCGACGTCCACCGGGTTCTGGGCCAGGGCGCCGACCAGCTCGCTGCCGTTCGTGCATTCACATTTCACCTGGAAGCCCGGTGTGCGCTGCAGGCAGTCGCGCAGGGCCGTGACGACAAGGGGATGGTCGTCAGCCAGAGCGACCCGAATGGTTTTTGCAGGCATGCCTCAAAGTCCTTTTCGCAGACAGATGACGCGTCCAGTAGGAATCGCGACTCGTTTTGGTGCTTTTTCAAGCATAGGAAAAATACTCCATCCGTTCCCGAAAATCACATTTCTATGACAAGACGAATTGCGCATTGTCAGATTTCAATTACATAGAAAATTCTCGTCGGATTTCAGCATTGGAAGACAGGATGGAGGGCAATAACGCGGCGTTTCCAGGCCGCGTTGGCCATGCATGGACGATGTGCCGTTCCATCGAACCATGCATCGGATCGGTCGCATTTTGGCGCTTGCGGACCGATCAAGAAATAGTCATTCAACTAGATTGTTGGCATGACCATTACGAACGCGTCTCTGACAGTATTTTTACCTGCCGGTCGATGGCGTCGGTAAATGCCCGGTACTGCGGCAGCAGCCTGCTCACGCGTTCGACGAAGCCCGCGCAGCGTTGGGACTGGACCGGTGGCCCCCCTTTCAACAGCATGGCCGCGGGGTGCGACAGCGCGGCATGTTTCGTCAGGTATTCGGGAAGGTGGTTCGATCCGCGCAAGCGCATCAGCATAAGAAGCTCGACTGGAATCGTCTGCTCGACCGGATGATCGAAATCAAATAACGAGTGATCGGTATCCAGCCGGCATTGCATGAGGTGACGGTCGGCCAGTTCGAACGCCAGCGGCATGAAGGTTTCGTCGTCGGCCTGCCAGCGTTCGACGATGCGGGCCAGCAGCGCGTCGCTCTTGTGGAAGACGGTTTGCGGAACGCTGACGCCCAGCGCCTGCCCGGCGATGTTCACGATCATCCCGGTCATGCCATTCATCGGGTGCAGTGCCGCGAGGTCGCTGTCGATGCCGAACCAGGCGTCCAGGCAGAAGGTGCCGAGTTCCTTCCAGTCGAGCGCCAGCAGCATGGCGATCTGCTGGGACATGTCGCGCTCGTAGGTCTGTCGGCGTGTCGGGCCGCTCCATTGCTCCTTGTGCAGGGCCAGCGCGTGCGTGCCGGACAGCGATTCCACAACGCCCAGCTGCAGTGACAGCCAGTTCGGCGTGGCGCAGGTGTCGCCATTGTCCAGGTCGATCGCGCGCCATTGCCTGAGCCGGCCCAGCCAGAATATCGCACGCGCGGCCCGCGGGACGGGAACGGCCGAAGGTGTGGCGGTGAAGGTTGCAAGCGTGTCCCGGTACATGCCATGCAGGGCGTTCGCTTGCGCCTGCGCAGTATGGAAGATGGTCTGACGCCGTTGCTCGTCTTCCGTCTCGTGTGTGATCTTCTTCCGCATTGTCGTTTCCATAGGGATGGAGATAAGAAGATCGACACTACGAGTCCCTGCGATTACAGTCCATCACTTTTCATTGAAAAATCAGGAAATTGTTCAAGACGACTGCGCAGAAATGCAGGAGGCGAAAGAATGATGCGGATGCAAAAAAGAAGATTCAGTTTTTTAGTCGAATTACTATTTATCTTCGATTCTTAAAGTGTGTGGGGCGCAGGCTTAGCCGTCCTGGTGCACTGTAGACGACGTCCCGTTGCACGTCGCCGGGTGTAATAGGCCATGTGATGCTTGCGATTCAATACATTCGAAGTGCGCGTGGTCTTTCGCACTGCATCACGTACAGCATTGAAAAGTGGCATGCTATGTCCGCGCGCAAATACCCGCGTGGAGGTGTGCCATGACGATGCGTCAATTCGACGAGTTTCCCCCTCAGGAACGGCAGGAGGTCGAGGCGGTGTTCAGACAGGTCGGTCTCGCCTTGCAGGAATTCGACATTTCCGATGTCAATGGCGCGGCGGCACGCCAGGTGACGGTGCGAAGGCAGGCGACCGGCGCCGAAAGCGTCTACGACGCCGGGCCGGGCACGTCATGGGTGGAAGAACTGGAGAGCGACCTGGAGTGCGGGCTGTTCGGGCAATTGTCGGCCTGAGCCCATCCGCCCACGGCGACGCGCATTCCCCACCAGACGCCAGGTTCAGCTTCGTCCGCGATCCGGACTGCGTCCGACGATGGAGGCGCCGGCAATCAGTTCCCTGAGCAAGGCCAGCGATGCGGTGCCAGGCATGCGGTATGGGTCGAGTTCGCCCTGTGCCGAATACTTGAGCAGCGTCGCGGCGTTGATCTTTCCGGCATTCACGCGTCCCATCGACCAGCCGGAAAATGCCCGCTCGGCGATCTCCTCGTAGTGCAGCAGGACCACTTCGTGATGGCGCCTGTCCTGGCCGATATTGAGGTAAAGCCGGGATACCGCATCGCGGCTGCCCTCCAGCGCCTGCAGGAAAATGCTGTTGCTGTGGCACAGCACGCCGGTAATGCCGTGGCGGGGGTTGTGCGCCAGGCTGGTTTCGAGGATGGCATCCAGCACATCGGCGGCCAGTGGTTCCCTGGCGCGGCTGGCGTAGAGCAGACGAACTAGCATGGTGGCCTCCTGCGGTGGCGGGGCGGATCAGCGGCGGTTCAGGTTCAGCAGCGTCAGGAATTCGCGGCGCAGCTTGTCGTCCTTCAGGAACGAGCCGCGCATCACGCTATTGGTCATCTTGGCGTCGGTGTCGCGCACCCCGCGCCAGTGCATGCAGAAATGCTCGGCTTCCATGACGATGGCCAGGCCATCGGGATTCATCTTTTCCTGGAGCAGGTCCGCCACCTGGGCCACCGCCTCTTCCTGGATCTGCGGGCGGCACATGATCCATTCGGCCAGCCGGGCGTACTTGGACAGGCCGATCAGGTTCGAGTGCCGGTTCGGCATGACCCCCACCCAAAGGCTGCCGATAATCGGGCACAGATGGTGTGAGCAGGCGCTTCGCACCCGGATCGGGCCCACGATCATCAGCTCGTTCAGCTGTTCGACGTTCGGGAATTCCGTGACTTCCGGGGCCTTGGCGTACCGTCCGGCAAAGATCTCCTTCAGGTACATCTTGGCGACGCGTCGGGCCGTCTCGCGGGTGTTGTGATCCTGGTCGACGTCGATCACCAGCGTGCGCAGCACGTCTTCCATGCGCGCTTCGACCTCGGCCTGCAGGGCATCGAGTTCGCCGTGCTCGAGAAAGCGCGCGATGTTGTCATTGGCATGAAAACGCTCTCCGGCCTCGGTGATGCGGGCCCGGATCCGATCGGAAACCGGAGTATTGGCAGGGTGCCTGGCCCCCACGGGGTGATCCTTGTGTGACATGTGCGGCCGCTGGAGATCGGCGGAAAAGGGGCGCGGTGCGCGGTGCTTCACTATAAGCGAAAACGGCCGGCGCGGATTCAGCGCAGGACGGCAAGCGCCGGCAGCAGGGCCAGCGGCATCACGATCGCCCCCGTTTTAAGGAATGTGCCAGCACTGACGGCGTGGCCCTCGCGGCGCAGGGCGGTCAGCCACAGCAGCGTGGCCAGCGATCCGGTGACCGACAGGTTCGGCCCCAGGTCGACGCCAATCAGCACGGCCGCCGTCACAGTCTCCGAGGCGTGGCCGGCGGCCAGCGCCGACGCGGCAAACAGCCCGGCCGGCAGGTTGTTGACGATATTGCTGACGATGCCCACCGCCGCCCCCGCCATGCCGGCGCCGACCGCCGCATCGGTGCCCTGACGCATGGACAGTTCGCGCACCCAGTCGGCCAACTCCGCGGTGAGGCCGGTCTGCGACAGGCCGGCCACCAGCACGAACAGCCCCGCCACCATCGGCAGCACGCCCCAGGATACCTCGGCCAGCGACGGGCGCAGCAGGCGCGGCTGCGTGGCGCAGACGGCCAGCAGCGTGGCGGCGCCGCCGATGAACGTGGGCCAGCCCAGGTCCATGCCACGCAGCGATGCCGTCAGCAGTGCCGCGCCGGTCAGGATGATGCCTGCCGTGGTCAGCCATGCCTGCAGGGTCAGCGGCGGCGTTTCCACGTCGTCGGCAATGCGCTCGGCCAGCGCGTCGCGCTGGGTCCAGTACAGGGCCACGAACGTCATGACGATGGCCACGGCAGACGGCAGCGAAAACCGCGCCAGCCAGCCCAGCAGCGGCGGCATGCGTTCGCCGAACAGCACGAGGTTGGCCGGGTTCGAGATCGGCAGCACGAAGCTTGCCGCGTTGGCGATGAACGCGCAGGCGTAGAGGTAGGGCAGGGGATGCCGTACGCGTGCCGCGCGCGTGGCGGCCAGCACGGCGGGTGTCAGCACCACCGCCGTGGCATCGTTCGACATGAAGGCCGTCACGGCGATGCCAAAGCCATAGACCAGCACGAACAGGCGCCGCGCCGACCCACGGGCGCTGCGCACGGCCAGGGCCGCGACATGGTCGAACAGCCCGGTCTTGCGCGCCAGTTCGGAGATCAGCATCATCCCCGCCAGGAACAGGTAGACGTCGTTGCCGCGTGCCACCGCTTCGAGCGCATCGCGCCAGGGCAGCAGGCCCGCCACGCAAAGCAGCAGCGCGCCGGCCATGGCCCAGAATGGCTCCGGCAGCCGGAACGGGCGGAACAGCACCCCCAGGGTGGCCAGCATGGCAACGGCCCAGATCAGCGGCGTGGCGTAGGCGGGCATGGTCGGCATCAGAAGGGCGCAGTCAAAAGGGGGGGTGTCAAAAAAGTGGCGTCAAAGGGATGACACCGACGATCAAAGGGGGGCGCCGCTGGCGCGCGGCGCGCTGGCCGATGCCGGCATGTCCAGTGCGGCGGGCGTCGGGGGCGGGGTCATGGGCGCACCCGGCCCGCCGGGTGCGCTGCCATCGGCGGGCAGGTCCGGCACGGCCGGTGGCGGCGGCAAGCCCAGCGACGCCAGGCCGTGCGTGCCGTCGGCGTTCTCGGCGTAGGCCAAGTCGTTGTTGAACTGGGCCAGCTGCGGCGGCGTCGCGAAGCTGGCGTCGGGCACGCCCGCCAGGCGTCCTTCCATATAGGCGGCCCAGATCGGCAGTGCCGTGGTTGCGCCGAACTCGTGGCGGCCCAGCGTGCGGTTGTCGTCAAAGCCCATCCAGGCCACGGTGACCACCTGCCCGCCGTAGCCCGCGAACCAGCCGTCCACCGAATCGTTCGTGGTGCCGGTCTTGCCGGCGACGTCTTCGCGGCGCAGGTAGCGTTTGACGCCGGCGCCCGTGCCTTCGTCCACCACGCTTTGCAGCAGGCTGTTCATGACAAAGGCATTACGCTCGGAGATCACGCGCGGCGGCTCGCTCGTGTCGGCGGCAAACAGAACACGGCCGTCTCCGTCGGTGATCTTCTCGATCAGGTACGGCTCGACGCGGTGGCCCTGGTTGGCGAACACGCCGTAGGCGGCCGCCAGCCGCAGCGGCGACGTGGTGCCCGTGCCCAGCGCCATCGGCAGATACGGCGGCAGGCGCTTGGTGGCGAAGCCGAACTTGCCGGCGAAATCGATCGCATACGGAATGCCGATGGCCTGCAGCGTGCGGATGGCCGGCAGGTTGCGCGATTCGGCCAGTGCCTGGCGGACCGTGATCGGGCCGACAAAGCGGCCGTCGTCGTTGCCCGGCTGCCAGCGTGGCGAGTTGTCGAGCGGTGCGTCGTTGATCAGCGTGCCCGGCGAGATGCCTCGTTCCAGCGCCGCCGAATAGATGAACGGCTTGAACGTCGAGCCCGGCTGGCGCTGCGCCTGCGTGGCGTGGTTGTAGCGGTTCGCGTTGAAGTCGCTGCCGCCGACCATGGCCTCGATGGCGCCGCTGCGGGCGTCCAGCGAGATCAGCGCCGCCTGGGGCAGCGCCTTGGCGGCCTTTTCCGCGCCATGCCGCTTGCCGTAACGCTCGATGCCGGCCTGCACGGCGTCATACGCCAGCGTCTGGTGCATCGACGACACCGTGGTGTAGACGTTGATGCCACGGGTATAGGCCTCGTCGCCGAAACGGTCATGCGCCAGCTGGCGCGCCAGTTCGGCCACGTATTCGGCGTGCCCGTCGAAGCGGCCATTGGCATCGTGATTGACCACGATCTGCGCATTGCGCGCCTCGCGATACTGGTCCTGCGTTATCATGCCCAGCGCCAGCATGCGGCTGAGCACGTACTCCTGGCGGCGCTTGGCGCGGGGCAGGTTGACCACCGGATTCATCGTCGAGGGGGCCTTGGGCAGGCCCGCCAGCATGGCCGTCTCGGCCAGCGACAGTTGCGCCAGCGGCTTGCCGAAGTAGGTCTGCGCGGCGCTGCCGAAGCCGTAGGCGTGCTCGCCCAGGTAGACCTGGTTCATATAGAGCTCGAGGATGCGCTCCTTGGGCAGCGATCGGTCGATCTCGAAGGCCAGCAGGATTTCATACCACTTGCGCGACAGCGTCTTCTCGCGCGACAGGTAGAAATTGCGGGCCACCTGCATCGTGATGGTGGAAGCGCCCTGGGCGTAGCCTTCGCCAATATTGGCCAGCGCGGCACGTACCAGGCCCGGCACGTCCACGCCGACATGGCTGTAGAACTGGTCGTCCTCGGCGGCCAGCAGCGCATCGGACATCAGCTTCGGCATGCGGTCGATCGGGATGAACTCGCGATGCTCGGTGCCGAATTCGCCAATCTGCACGTTGTCACGGGTGAAGACACGCAGCGGCACCTGGGGGCGATAGTCGCGCAGTGCGTCGACGGACGGCAACTGCCGCAAGCTGACCACGGCGGCAAAACCGGCCAGCAGCACACCGGCAGCGGCCAGGCCAGCGGTCACGGCCGCGGCCTTGACTACGATTCTTTTCATGGCGCGCATTCTACCGTGCTGCGGAAAGCGGCAACGGCACACCGGAATCGGTCATGTCGGCAGGCGGCGCTTTGGCCGCGCGGCGGGGCGCTTCCATCGGCGGAGGTGGTTGATGCGGCACCTGGCGGGCAAATTCGCACAGCGCGAGCCAGGTTTCGGGCAATTCGACAATGGTGTAGTGGTCCGCCCCGGCAATGGTCTGCACCGCCACCGGCCCTGGCCACGCGGCCATCAGCCGTTCGGAGCACGCATGCGGCACCACGTCGTCCCGTTCGGCAAGCAGCACCTTGGTGCTCTGCACGACCTTCTTGCAGTGGGAGATCGAGTCGAAGTGATGGCGCATCAGCTGGCGCAGCGGCACCAGCGGAAAGCGTTTGCGCACGATCTCCAGCAGCGAATCGTAGGGGGTGATCAGCTGCAGGCTCTCGAAATCCTGCAGGTCGGCCAGCTGGATGGCCACTCCGGTACCCAGCGAGCGGCCTACCACATGCACGCGCACACCCGGAAAGGCGCGGCGGATATGCAGCAGGAACTGGCTCGCATCGGCCACGGCGGCGGCCTCGGACGGCATGCCGTCCGAGTGGCCCAGCCCACGGTAGTCGAAGGTGGCGAAGCCCATGCCGGCGGGCAGCCATTTCATGAACTGCAGCGTTTCCAGGACGTCCTCGCCGCGGCCCGGCAGGTAGAACAGCAGGTCGCGCACGCCTTCGTGGTCGGCGTGGTAGGTGTAGCCCCGGAACAGGCCGCCCGGCACCGGATGCGAATAGGCGTCGATGCCGTCGGGCAGGTCGCGCGGCGGGCGCCGGCGCGCGTCGAACAGCAGGCGCTCCTGGTTGACGGTGAGGTAGGTCCAATAGCAGGCAAAACCGCCGGCCGTCACAAGGGTGGCGGCCAGTGTCCTGCGCAATAACGACGATGACATGGGGGCGTTGAACGGTGACGTCGGGCGGTGACGGATGGGGTCACGGACAGTAATGTCCCGTCCAGCCTACCCGAATTTCTGGCAATGCGGCGTTGGACCCGGCAGGATGCCCGCAAGTTCTTGTACGATATGTCGCATATCGACATCAAGGCCACCGGGGGCTGTTGCATGAGTGACGAACAGAAGCGCGCCGAGGAGGCGCAGGCAATGGAGCGCGTGGTCAATGCCACGCGCCAGGTGCAGGTGGCTTTCACCGCGCTGCAAAGCCAGTATCCGCCGGAAGGTGGCGGCAAGCCATCGAAGATCGCCTTGCAGACCTTCGATGCCGCGCTGCAGGCGCTGGAAGACGCCCAGGCAGCGTTCGACGCCGTGCTCAACGACCTGCTGGACGGCAACCGATAAGGCTTCCTGCCGAGGATATCCAGCCCCGACCCCTTGCGGGACCGGGGCGCTGATATCGATCATTCGAGCGTGAACTTCGCTTCCTTGACAGCAGCCGAGTCAAAACCCACCTGCACGCTGAACTCGCCCGGTTCGGCCACGTATTCGAGCCTGGCGTTGTAGAACTTGAGCTTGTCTTCGCCGATCGGGAAATCGATCACGCGCGATTCGCCCGGTGCCAGCATCACTTTGCGGAAGTCCTTCAACTCCTTGACCGGCCGCACGGTCGATGCCATCACGTCCTGCAGATACAGCTGCGCGACGGCTTCGCCGGCACGGTCGCCGGTGTTCTTCACGGTCACGCTGGCCGTAAGCTGGCCGTTGCGCGCCAGCCTGGTGCCCGACAGCCGCACGTCGGACATGCTGAACGTGGTGTAGCTCAGGCCGTAGCCGAACGGGTAGAGCGGGCCGTATTCCTCCTCGAAGTACTGCGAGGTGTAGTTCGGCGCCTTGCCGGGCGTGAACGGCCGGCCGATCCGCAGCGCGTTGTAGTAGGTGGGAATCTGGCCCAGCGAGCGCGGGAACGTGACCGGCAGCTTGCCCGACGGATTGGCGTCGCCGAACAGCAGGTCGGCGATGGCATGGCCGCCTTCGGTGCCGGGATACCAGGCCTCCAGAATGGCGTCGGCGTTCTCCTTTTCCCAGTTGATCGTCAACGGCCGGCCGTTCATCAGCACCAGCACCAGCGGCTTGCCGGTGCGCTTGAGCGCCTTGAGCAGCGCCAGCTGGCTGCCGGGCAGGCCCAGGCTCGACCGGCTCGATGCCTCGTGCGACATGCCCCGCGTCTCGCCCACGGCCACCACCACCGTGTCCGCGCCGCGCGCCACGCGCACGGCTTCCTCGATCATGTCGCCGTCCGGGCGCTTGTCCTGCACCACCTCGGGGTTGTCCCAGTTCAGGAAGTTCAGGTAGCCCACCACGCGCGGGTCGTCGGTGATATTGACGCCGCGCGCGTACGTCACCTGGCCCTTGCCGGCCAGCGCGTCGCGCATGCCCTGCAGCAGCGTGACCGATTGCTTGTCCACGCCGGCGGCCGACCAGCTGCCCATCATGTCGATCTGCGAATCGGCCAGCGGGCCGATCACGGCCACCGTGCCGGCCTTCTTCAGCGGCAGCGTGCGATTGCGGTTTTCCAGCAGCACCATCGACTTGCGGGCCGCCTCGCGCGCCTCGGCGCGGTGCAGGCGGCTTTCGGCATTGACATCGGGCGGATCGTCGGCAGCGCGGCCGATACGGCGGAACGGGTCCTGGAACAGGCCCATGTCGTACTTGGCGGTCAGCACTTCGCGTACGGCTTCATCGATCAGCGACATCGGCACCGCGCCGGACTTGACCAGCGTGGGCAACTGCTCCAGGTAGCGCGTATCGGCCATGCTCATGTCCACGCCGGCCTCGATGGCCAGCCTGGCGGCGTCGCGGCCCGTGGTGGCCACGCCATGGCGCAGCAGTTCGTCGATGGCGCCGTGGTCGCTGACGGTCACGCCCTTGAAGCCCCATTCCTTGCGCAGCAGGTCACGCAGCAGCCATTTGTTGGACGTGGCCGGCTGGCCGTTGACCGAGTTCAGCGCGATCATCACGCCGCCGGCGCCCGCGTCCAGGCCGGCGCGGTAGGGCGGCAGATAGTCGTTGTACATGCGCTGCGGGCTCATGTCGACGGTGTTGTAGTCGCGGCCGCCTTCCACGGCGCCGTACAGCGCGAAATGCTTGACGAATGCCATCACGCTGTCCGGATTGGCCGGCGATGTCCCCTGGAAACCCTTCACGCTGGCGCGCGCGCATTGGGATACCAGGAACGGGTCTTCGCCGAAGCCTTCCGACGTGCGGCCCCAGCGCGGGTCGCGCGAGATGTCGACCATCGGCGCGAAGGTGGCGTCCAGGCTGTCCGATGCGGCCTCCAGGCCCGAAATCCGCGCGGCCTTTTCCACCACGGCCATGTCCCAGCTCGACGCCAGGCCCAGGCTGATCGGGAAGACGGTGCGGTGGCCGTGCACCACGTCATAGGCAAAGAAGATCGGAATCTTCATGCGGCTGCGCATGGCCGCTTCCTGCAGCGGGCGGTTGTCCTTGCGCGTGACGGAGTTGAACGTGCCGCCCACGCGTCCAGCCGTGATTTCCTCCATCAGCTTCGGGGCGGGCATCTCTGGCCCGATGCTGATCAGCCGCAACTGGCCGATTTTCTCGTCGAGCGTCATCCGACCGATCAGGCCGTCGACGAACGCCTGCCGGTCGGTGGCAGGCGGGGTGCCGGCCGATACCGGGGCGGCAGTTTCGGCGGCAGCGGCGCCGGCAAACATGGGCGCGCAGGCAAGGCTGGCGGCAACGGCCAGCGTGGAAAGCATTCGCATTATTCGTTGTCTCTGATGGGCGGACTGGCGGACGCACTGCCGGGATCATCGCCCTGCATGATGCGGGAAGGACGCTTCGCCGGCTGTCGCCACGTGTCTGACAGGCACGTCAGGAGAAATCGGTTATTTTTCTGAACTGCGCCGCAAGTTTACAGCCTTACTGTGCCTAAAATGGCCGGTTTGTGGCCGCTGTGTGGCTTTTTTCCGATGTAATTCCAGGAGGTTGATTGGTGTTTGCCGCTTTCGTCGCCCGCCCCGTCGCGTCGTTTCGTAACAGGTTGCAACTTGCCTTGCCGGGCGTCGCCATTGCTGCGTGCCTGCTCGGCACCGCGCCGGCGCACGCCTTTTCGCTCGACGACGTGACCGCCCGCGCGAAGACCCTGGCCGACCGGCCCTATGCGGCGCCGGCCAGCAACCTGCCGCCCGTGTTCGCACAGATGCAGTTCGGGGACTACATCAAGATCCAGCCGAAGATGGACAACGTGGAATGGAAGGGGCAGGGCACGCCGTTCAAGCTCGGCTTCTACCATCAGGGCATGCATTTCAGCACGCCGGTGCGGGTCAACGAGATCGTCGACAGCCGCATCCACGAGATCAAGTACGAACCCAGCCGCTTTGACTTCGGCGATCTGAAGCTCGACAAGGCTGCCACCAACAAGCTGGGGTACGCGGGCTTTCGCGTGCTGTACCCGATCAACCGTGCCGACAAGCTCGACGAAGTGATGAGCGTGCTGGGGGCCAGCTATTTCCGCGTGATCGGCAAGGGGCAGGTCTATGGGCTGTCCGCGCGCGGCCTGGCGATCAACACCGGCCTGTCGGAGCCCGAGGAATTCCCGGCCTTCCGCGAGTTCTGGATCGAGCGCCCGAAGCCCGAGGACAAGCGCCTGGTGTTCTACGCGCTGCTCGATTCGCAGAACGCCACGGGCGCCTATCGCTTCGAACTGCAGCCCGATTCTGATGCGGTGCTGAAGGTGCAGGCGCGCGTGTTCATGCGCGGCGCGGTGAAGAAGGTGGGCATTGCGCCGCTGACCAGCATGTTCCTGTTCGGCCCGCAGCAGATGCGCGATGCCAACAATTTCCGCCCAGCGCTGCATGACTCGAACGGCCTGGCGATCCATACCGGCGACGGCGAATGGCTGTGGCGCCCGCTGAACAACCCGAAGTACGTCGCGCTGAGCATGTTCCAGGTGAACAATCCGCGCGGCTTTGGCTTGATGCAGCGCGGCCGCGACTTCGCGTCGTATGAAGATCTGAAGGACCGCTACGACCTGCGCCCCAGCGCATGGATCGAGCCGCAGGGCGACTGGGGGCGCGGCAAGGTCGAACTGGTGGAAATTCCCACGCCGGACGAAACCAACGACAACATCGTGTCGTTCTGGACGCCCGACCAGCTGCCGCCCAAAGGCACGCCAATCAAGGCCGACTACACGATCCACTGGACCATGGACGAGCGCGGCATGTTCGCCAAGGACCTGGCGTGGGCCAAACAGACGCTGCGCACGGCCGGCGAGATCACGCAGAAGAACCTGATCCGTCATCTGGACGGCAGCCTGGGCTTCGTGATCGACTTCGAAGGCGGCCCGCTGGCCTCGCTGCCGGCAAATACGCCGGTGCAGGCGCAGTTCAGCGTGGGCGACAACGCCGAGGTCATCGAAAACGTGCTGCAGCCCAATCCGGTGACCAAGGGCTATCGGGTGACGCTGCGCATCAAGGTCAAGGATCCGAACAAGGTGGTGGAAATGCGCGAGGCGCTGGTGGCCAACGGCAAGCCGCTCAGCGAGACCTGGAGCTACCAGATCCCGCCGGGTACCGCCAACCAGCCGACGCCGGCCCAGGCCGTCAAGTAACGGCGGCCGGCACGATCGAAGGCAAAGGGCCAGCCACGCGGCTGGCCACTGTTATTTCCGCGCGCGGCCGGACACGCGCTCGCGCAGCGGCTTCAGCAGGTCGGACAGGCCGTTGTGGTCAAGCTCGTGCATCAGCGCCAGCAGCCGGCCGATCTCTCCGGGCGGAAAGCCCTCGCGCGCAAACCAGTTCAGGTAGTTGCCCGGCAGGTCGGCAATCAGCGTGCCCTTGTGCTTGCCGAAGGGCATCTCGCGCGTGACGAGCAGGAGTAGCGATTCGCTGTCCGGCAGCATGGATCGTGTTCCCGTGGTGAAGAGCGGGCATTGTAGCGCCGCATCGGGCGGCCGCCGCGTAGCACGCCCGCCGCCATGCGGACATACCGCTTGCGTGATCCCGCCCATTTCCGGTAGTCTCCGTTTTGCATACAAAAAATGAACGCAAACAGGAGACAACCCCATGGAGCTTGCCGCTCAACTTCCTCAATTGCTGACTGGACTCGAATGGTCGGGGTGCGCCCTGGCCATGAGTGGATCGTTCCTGGTGGCGTTGCACAACCGTGCATCGCGCTGGGGATGGATTGCCTACCTGTGCTCGAACCTGGTGTGGAGTGCATTTGCGCTGGTCACGGGTACCTATGGCCTGTTTGTCCAGCAGCTCGGCTTTACGGCGACGAGCCTGTACGGGCTGTATCGTCACACACGTCACTACCGCCAGGCGGCGCGTGAGGCACGCGGGGCGCAGGCGGCCTGAGCGGTCAGGACTGGCCGGCGGGCCGGGAAACGTGAAACTTCCCGGCCCACCCTGACGTCGAAGCCTGCATTGCAACGATTCAGGCTCGGCCCATGCGCGTCATTTTCACAACCCTCGGCATATGGTTTCTGCTGGCTGCGGCCCAAGGGTGTACCACCGTTTCCGATACCGGAGAGCGGCAATCGAGCGTGACCGCCTACGGCACCGTCGATGCCGGTGTCAGCGTCACCCGGGACCGCTGAGGCCCGTGGCCGCCGCCGGGCTCTCTCGATTTCCGCATCTCAGGCCGCTTCGGACACATGTACGGCATAGCCGGTCTGTCCCGGGGCGATATCGGGCCGTAGCGTCAGTGCCGGTATCTCGTAGGCGCCGCTGTTCTGCGGCCGAAACGCGATGGGCGCGGCCGTGAACAGTTGGTCCAGGCGCTCGCCCAGTGCATCGGTCGTGGCCTGGAAGCGCGCCGCGTCCATGCGGCTGGTGCGATAGACCACGAACGGCGGCAGCACGTCGAAGCCCGGGTAGTACAGGATGCCGTGCTGGATCGGGAACAGGATGTCGTCCATCGGCCCATTGATGCCGCGCGGGCCGTAGTGCGATTCCCAGCCGCCCGTGGTCACCACCAGCATCGCCCGCTTGCCGGCCAGATTGCCTTCGCCGTAGCGGTCGCCCCAGCGCTCGTCCGAGTGCTCGCCCACGCCGTAAGCGAAACCGTAGGCGTACACACGCTCGACCCAGCCCTTGAGGATGGCCGGCATCGAGAACCACCAGAGCGGGAACTGCAGGATCACGGCATCCGCCCAGCGCAGCTTTTCCTGTTCCGCGGCGATATCGGGGCTCTGCACGCCGTTTTCGAAGGCGTGGCGCGAATCGAGCGACGGGTGGAAGGGCGCGCCGCCGGGACGCCGCTCCAGCGTATCGCCGGCATCGAGCGGTGCCTTCCACTGCATCGCATAGAGATCCGAAACCTGCACCCGGTGCCCGGCGGCTTCGAGCCGTTGCACCGCGAAATCCCGCAGCGACCCGTTCAGCGACGTGGGCTCGGGGTGGGCGTAAACAATCAGTACGTTCATGACAGCCTTCCATTGATCAGTCGGTGAAGGCAGGATAGGCGTGGCTTCGGTATATTAGAAATGAATATCCGGAATTCCAGCCATTAACCTTTGCTATGCCACCAGCCATGACCAACCTGCGCCGCCTCGACCTGAATCTGCTGGTCACGCTGGATGTGCTGCTGTCGGAGCACAACGTCACCCGCGCCGCGGAGCGCCTGCACTATTCGCAGCCATCGGTCAGCGTGCATCTGGCCCGGCTGCGCGAGATCTTCGACGATCCCCTGCTGTTGCCGGGGCCGCGCGGCATGCGGCCCACCGCGCGTGCCGAATCGCTGCGGACGCCGTTGCGCGAGGCGCTGGCCGCGCTGGAGCTTGCCGTGTCGCCCGAGCGCCCATTCGATCCGGCCGTGGCCACCCACACCTGGCGGATCGCGGCCACCGACTACAGCGAATCGACGGTGTTGTTGCCGGCGCTGGCCGGCCTGCGGCAAGCCGCGCCCGGCACCCGGGTGGCCGTGGTGGAGATGGTGCCGGCCAGCCTCGTGCGTCTGGCCGAACGTGGCGATATCGACCTGGCATTCCACACCACCGAAGGCTCGCCGGCATCGCTGCATCGGCTGCCGCTGTTCACGGAGCGTTACGTGCTGGTGGGGCGCGCCGGGCATCCGCGCCTGAAGCGCAAGCCCACGCTGGCGCAGTTCTGCGCGCTGGAGCACGTGATCGTGTCGCCCGACGGCGGCGGCTTCTTCGGCGTCACGGACGAGGCGCTGGCGGCGGCGGGGGTGTCGCGCCGTGTGGCGTTGTCCGTGCCACATTTCCTGTACGTGGCGGCGGTGGTGGGCAGCACCGATCTGGTGGCGATGCTGCCCGCGCGGCTGGTGGCCGATAACCCGGCGCTGCAAGTGGTGGAGGCACCCGTCGAAGTCCCCGGCTACGAGATGTCGATGCTCTGGCACGAGCGCGTGCATCGCGATCCCGCGCACCAGTGGCTGCGGCAGGCCATCGTTGCATCGCTGCCCGCCGCCTGAGCGGGCGACCCCCGATTCAGTTGCAGGCCGTGCCCGGCACGGGTTTGCCCGTGGTGGTCAGCCCCTGGCAGGCATCGCCAGCCACCAGCGGTGCGTCGCCGGACTGCGGCGGAGCCAGGCGCAACTTGCCCGCCACGGTACAGCAGTTGCGCGGCACGCTGACGTGTTGCGACTGCGGTTGTCCCTGCGAGGGTGGCGACTGTTGCGGCGAGGGTTGCAAAGGCGGCAGCGGCTGCGAGGACGGCTGCACCGAGGGCGGGTTCGATGGCTGCGGTGACAGCTTGATCGTTGGCATCGACTTGCTTGACGAGGCTGCCGGGCCCGAGGCGTCGGGACCATCGGCATCGGGCGCCATGCAGCTGCCCATGTTGCAGATCCGGTCGCCCTTGCACTGCATGTCGTGCTGGCATCCCTGCCCAAGGGCGGGAAGGGTCCAGGCCAGGCCGATGGCCGTAAGAAACAGAGTATTACGCAGGGACATATCCCCTCCCACCCGATAAAACGCGCGGCACCCGGCGCCATGCTTCGTGGGTACGGCGCCCCGGCGTCGCATGTATCCAGCATAGGGCGACGCGTGCATGCCCCGCCATGCTCTTGTGCCCTATCCCACAGTGGCGAACCCGCACCGGGATACCGGCGGATACAGGACTCCGGCGAAGGGGCATTGCGCCGGGCTCCGGCAGCGAAAACGGTTTTGCTTCACAATAGCGCCCTCGCGTAGGCGGTGCCGTCCCCGGCGGCGCAGCGTAGTACTACGTAGCAGCATCACCCCGTATTACCCATTACGACGCCGCACCGGAGCACGCTGGAGCCCCCGAGGCAGGACGCAAGATCCCGCCCGCCAGTCCGCGGCGCAACGCCATAACAAGTGTCTCGCGATCTCTCCTCATGACCGTTCCTTCCGGCAATTTCCATAACGTCCCCGATCCTGCCCCGCATGCGCTCGCCGATACGCCCCGCGACCGAGCCGCCGACCGCCGCGCGCTGCTGGCGCTGGGCGTGGGCAGCTTTGGCATTGGCACGGGCGAGTTTGTCATCATGGGCCTGTTGCCCGATGCCGCACGCGATCTGGCCATCAGCATCCCCGAGGCCGGCCACCTGATCAGCGCCTACGCGCTGGGCGTGGTGATCGGCGCGCCGCTGCTGGCGGTGCTGGGCGCACGCTGGCCGCGCCGCAACCTGCTGATCGCGCTGATGGCGTTCTTTGCCGTCGGCAACGTGGCCAGCGCGCTGGCGCCAACCTATCTGTCGATGCTGGTCCTGCGGCTGCTGACCGGCTTTCCGCATGGCACCTACTTTGGCGTGGCGGCGCTGGTGGCGGCCGGGCTGGTGCCGCGCGAGCGCCGCGCCCAGGCCGTGGGCCTGGTCATGCTGGGCCTGACCGTGGCGACGCTGGTGGGCGTGCCCATCGCGGCCGGCATCGGCACGTGGCTGGGCTGGCGCGCCGCGTTCATGATCGTGGGCGCCATTGGCGGGCTGACGGTGCTGCTGGTGTGGCGCTGGGTGCCGTTCGTCCCGGCCGACCGCCATGCCAGCCCGCTGCGCGAACTGTCGGCGCTGGCGCGCAAGCAGGTGTGGTTCACGCTGGCCATCGGCGCGATCGGCTTTGGCGGCATGTTCGCCGTGTTCAGCTATGTCAAGCCGACCATGCTCGAAGTGGCGCACATGCCGGCCAGCGGCATCCCGATCGTGCTGGCGCTGTTTGGCGTGGGCATGGTGGCCGGCAACCTGGCGGGCGCCAAACTGGCCGACCGCGCATTGATGCCGACCGTGGGCGGTGTGCTGGTGTGGTCGGCGCTGGTGCTTGGCGCGTTCGTGTTCACGGCGCACCACGCCTGGCTGGCGTCGCTGAACGTGATGCTGGTGGGTACGGCGGTGGCGCTGGGCCCGCCGCTGCAGATCCGGCTGATGGACGTGGCCGGCGATGCACAGACGCTGGCCGCCGCGCTCAATCATTCGGCCTTCAACATGGCCAACGCGCTGGGCGCGTGGCTGGGCGGCGTGACCATCGCCGCCGGCATGGGCTGGACATCCACGGGCTGGGTTGGCGCGCTGCTGGCGCTGGGCGGCCTGGTGGTGTTCGCGTGGTCGCTGTCCAGCGCGCCGCGCCGTGACGTTACCGTGACGGCTTGATGTCAGGGTTGGCGGCGGGCGCGCCGGCTGGCTTGGCCGCGGGCTCGCCGGGCGGCTGCGGTACGGGGCTGGCATGCTCGCGCGCCGCCGCATCGATCACCCGATGCACGAACTCCAGCTTGGCCACCACGGCTGGCGACAGTGTGAACGGGTAGCCATCCGGCACGCCCAGGCTGCGGTTCAGGCTGTTCAGCACGTAGGTCAGCGGAAACCAGCGTTGCATCAGGCTGCGGAAGCTGGCGTCCTCCACGGGCGTCCGGTCGGTCAGCGTCGGCTCGCGCGGGCTTTCCGGCTTGAGCACCAGCCCGCATGACTGGGCTGTGTCAAGCGTATCCACCATATGCAGGTAGTGGGCCCAGGTTTCGGCCCAGTCTTCCCACGGGTGCATCGTCGCGTAGGCGCTGACGAACGACGCCTGCCAGTCGGGCGGCGCTCCGTGGTCGTAGTGCCGTTGCAACGCCGCCGCGTAGTCGGCGCGTTCGTCGCCGAACAGCTTGCGGAACGGTTCGATGCGCCGCGTGCCGGCAACCAGCCGGTTGAAGTAGAAATGTCCCACCTCGTGCCGGAAGTGCCCCAGCAGGGTGCGATAGGATTCGCCCATCTCGGTGCGGGTGCGCTCGCGGTACGCGTCGTCGGCTTCGGCGATGTTGATGGTGATGCGGCCGTTGTCGTGCCCGGTCATCGCCGGGTCGTGCGGGCCGGTGTTGGCCAGGAAGTCGAACTGCAGGCCCGATACGGGGTCGTCGTCGCGCGAGATGACCGGCAACCCGAGCGACAGCAGCGTATAGAGCAGGCGCCGCTTGGCGGATTCCAGCCGGTACCAGTACAGGCGGTTCTCGGGTGCGTCGAGGTTGGGGATGGTGTGGGTCAGCTTGCACGCCTCGCACAGCGTGCCGGGATCGTCCGCGGGCACCATCCAGTTGCAGACCGCCTCCACCTGGTAGTTGTGACAGCGGCGGAACATGGCGCCGTGGGCGTCGGGATGCAGGCTGCGCCAGCCGCCGGCATCGTCGCCCTCGAAGGCTGCCAGCTGCGATATCGCAGGAATGAAGCCAAGCGTGGCCTGGCAGCGTTCGCAGGCGATGTTCTCGAAGAACACCAGGTTGTCGCAGCGATTGCAGTGGAACGTCTTCATGGCGCCGGCTCCCCTTGCCGGGCAGGCGGCGCCCGGTTGCCCTGATCGTGCCCGCAACGGGGCGGGCCGGCAACCGGAGGCTGTCCTACAAAGGCGGCTTGCGCCGCCGTGAGGTCAGAAGAACGACGAGTCGTCGTCCTGGCTGGCGTCGACGTAGTCGTCCAGCCCGTTGTCCAGGTTGCCGTTGTCGGCCAGCAGCGCGTTGTCGCGCTGGCCGCCGCCGCTGTTATCGTCGCCGTAGAAGTTGTTCACCACGGTCTCGGAACCTGCCGCCGGCTGGCCGCCAAAGAAGCCGCCGCCGCTGTTGCCGTGATGGAACAGGTTTTCAATTCCCTGGAACAGCATCGCGCCGCCCGCCACACCGGCAGCCGTGGTGGCGATGGTGCCGAGCGTGCCGCCCAGCCCGCCGCCCAGGAAGCCCGGACGGGCCGCCGGGGCCGATTGGCCCGATTGTGCCGGCGCGGCCTGGTACGGGGTTGCGGCAGGAGCCGCGGAAGGATAGGGCTGCTGCGGCGGATACTGCGGTGCCGGGGCAGCCTGCGGCGCGCGGCCGGCGCTGTTGCCCCAGGTGGCGTCGTTGTCCAGGAAGCCGCGTCCGCCGGGGCCATTGGCGGCCTGCGCCGCCTGCAGCTGCGCCTGGAGCGAATGGATCTGCGCCTGCGCCTGTTGCAGCGCGCGGTCGAGCAGCATCGACCGCTGCACCAGCAGATAGGCGGTATCTGGCTGGCGGGCGGCGGCATCGGCAATCATTGCCGCCGCCTGGGCGTCCTTGTTGTCCACGCGCGCCTGGGTCAGCTGGTTCAGGAAGGCTTCCAGTGCTTGCACGTCTTGGGGAGTCATGGCTTCACCTCTTGGGGTTCGGTTGCGGTACGGCTCAAATCTAGGGCCGCAGACTTAAACGAAACTTAAAGCAACCGGCGTGGCCGGGGGCTACACTTTTGTTTCGAATGATCTTCACGCGAAACAATTCATGTCCGCCCTGCGCACGCTCTATCCCGAAATCGAACCCTACGAGACCGGCACGCTCGACGTGGGCGACGGTCATGTCCTGTATTTCGAACGCGTCGGCACGCGCGGCGCCAAGCCGGCCGTGTTCCTGCATGGCGGGCCCGGCGGCGGCATTTCGCCGGACCACCGCCGCCTGTTCGATCCGGCGCGCTACGACGTGCTGCTGTTCGACCAGCGCGGCTGCGGGCAATCCACGCCGCATGCGTCGCTGGAGGCCAATACCACCTGGCATCTGGTGGATGACATCGAGAAGCTGCGCCAGTTGATCGGCGTGGAACAATGGCTGGTGTTCGGCGGCTCCTGGGGCTCGACGCTGGCGCTGGCCTACGCGCAGACCCATCCGGCGCGTGTCAGCGAACTGGTGCTGCGCGGGGTCTACACGGTCTCGCAGGCCGAGCTCGACTGGTACTACCAGTTCGGCGTGTCGGAGGTGTTTCCCGACAGCTGGGCGCGCTTCCAGGCCCCGGTGCCTGCCGCCGAGCGCGGCAACATGATGGCGGCCTATCGCAAGCTGCTGACCGGCGATGACCGGCAGAAGCAACTGGAAGCCGCGCGCGCCTGGAGCGTCTGGGAAGCCGAGACCATCACGCTGCTGCCCAACCCGGACATTGCAGCCAAGCACGACGAAGGGCACTTTGCGCTGGCCTTCGCGCGCATCGAGAACCATTACTTCACCCATCATGGCTGGCTCGAAGACGGCCAGCTGCTGCGCGATGCCCACAAGCTGGCTGGCATTCCTGGGGTGATCGTGCATGGCCGCTACGACATGCCGTGCCCGGCACGCTATGCCTGGGCGCTGCATCAGGCTTGGCCCGACGCCGACTTCCACCTGATCGAAGGCGCGGGCCATGCGTGGACCGAGCCCGGCATCATGGACCAGCTTCTGGCCGCCACTGACCGCTTTGCGGCGTAGATTCCCGGCAAATCGAGGAATGGATCTACCGGCCGCAAAGCGCGTGGCGATCGAACGATCGTGCGCCTATACTGGCCTCTGTTGCGTTGCAGCAATGTCTGCCCGCCAAGCGGACATGGTTGTTGCAGGGTCCGAAATCAGAGTCTGGAGAGCACGATGGTTCCTTGCGAACTTTGCAAGAACCTGCTGGGTCGTCCCGGTCATGTTCCGCCCCATCCGCGCCTGGCGCGGTCCGGCGATGCCACGATGCACGCCGGCAGGCAGGTCTTTGTCTACACATGCCAGCATTGCCATCAGAGGATCGTGCTGTCCACGCACGATGATGGCGCCGATTACTGGACCGGGCACGAGCCCGGCGGACCCTAGGCCTGCCGGGGCGGCGCCCGTAGCGGCCGTCAGGTGCCTAGCGCCGCCGCCATGTTTTCCACGCGCAGCGTCTGGGGTTCGGACAGCGAGATATTGGCCGCCCGCAGCCGCTTGAGGATCTCGAACAGCAGGTCGCTCTTGGTGCCGGCCGCAATGCGCGGACTGCTCACATAGCCCGTGACGCTCAGCGTGATGCCATTGGACGCCAGCTGGCTGAACGTGACCGACGGCGCGGGAATGTCCAGGATGCTGTCGTTCTCGCGGTAGACCTCCAGCAGCAGGTCGCGCACCGCTTCGGGGTCGGTGTTGAGCGGGAACGTGAGCTGCAGCGTGGCCACGCCCTGCGTGCTGTTGCTCATCGTGACGTTGCGAACGTTCTGCGAGATCAGCTGCGAATTCGGCACGATCACCGTCGAGCGGTCGCCCAGCTGGATCTCCGTGGCGCGCACGTTGATGCGGCGGATATCGCCTTCCACGCCGGCCAGGCTGACCATGTCGCCCACTTTCACCGGCCGCTCGGTCAGCAGGATCAGGCCCGACACGAAGTTCTTCACGATCTCCTGCAGGCCGAAGCCGATACCCACTGACAGCGCGCTGACGATCCACGCCAGGTTTTCCCATTTCACGCCCAGCAGCGACAGCGTCAGCAGCACCAGCAACACGTAGCCGACATTGCTGAACAGCGTGATCAGCGATGCGCGCAGGCCCGGCTCGGCGCAGAGCTTGGGCAGCAGTTCGGCGTCGAGCCAGCGGCGCACCGAGCGCAGCAGCCAGATGCCCACGGTCAGCGCGATCACCGCATTGAGGATGCGGTCCGGCATGATGTTCATGCTGCGCAGCCGTTCGCCGCCCAGCACGATCAGCAGGCTGTTGAGCAGGTCTACCGGCGTGGTGCCGAAGCCGCCCGTCAGCAGGGCCAGCACCGCCAGCAACAGCAGCACGCTGGCACCGATGCCGGACAACACCGTCGACACCTGTTCCAGGTGCGAATCGCCCACCCCGAACAACTGCTTGATGATCCGGCCGCTGCGATGGCTGGCCGAGAACAGCGCCTCGCAGATGTCGCGCGTGAGCTGGGTCAGCAGGTACAGGCTGCACAGCACGATGTCGAACCAGACCAGTTCGTAGGTCAGGAAGCGCGCGAAGCTGATGTAGCCGATCAGCAGGGCACCGAACGACACCGCCACGATCAGCGTGACGGCCGCGTGGATCAGTCCGGCCAGCGTCGCGCGCTCTTCGGGCCGCTCGCCGGCGGCCACCAGTTCGCTGCGCACGCGGTTGGCGCGCAGCAGCGCCGCCCCGATGGTCAGCACCACCACCAGCGAGACCAGGCCGCGCCCGAGCAGCGTGACCTGCACCGTGGTATCGGCCATGCGGTTCAGTTGTTCCACCGTGCCCGCGAGCAGCAGCAGGCCCGCCAGCACCGTGGGAAACGGCCGCAACGCCAGCGCCACCGGGTCCGCCAGCGCGGGCAGCCGCCAGCTCGGGTGCCGCGTGCAGAGCAGCGCGCGCCCCAGGCCGGCGATCAGCGCGCTGGTCATGGTCAGCTTGGCGATCTCGTTCATCAGGTCCTGCAGCGCGGGCGATATCTCGTCGCCGCCCGTGAAGGCTGCATAGACGATGCGCACGGCCAGCGCCGTGGTGGCCACGGTGGTCAGCGCCGTGGCCAGGGCCAGCGCGCTGCGGCGCAGGCGCGTTTCAGGCAGCTGGGTCAGGCAGAACCACGCCAGCCCGCGTTCCAGCAGGCGCCGGCCCAGCGACCACACCGCCAGCGCCAGGGCCAGCAGGATGATGGTCTTGCCGCGCTGCGATGCATCCCAGGCCAGCCGGATGCGCGGCCCGATGTCGTCGGTAAAGTTGCCCAGGCGCTCGCGGTCTTCCTCGGACACCTTGAACAGCGGCGTCCAGAAGGCGGGGTTCAGGATGCTGTCCGAGCGCAGCGCGAGCTGGTCCTTCAGGCGGCTGCGCTGCAGCTTGGCCAGCTGGTCGCGCAGATGGGCGATGTTGTCCTTGCTGTCGGCGGCCTGCTTCAGTTCGTCGTCGAGCTGGCTCTTGCGCGCGTTCAGCTCCGCCCGCTGCCTGATGACGGCGGGCGCTTCCTTGGCGGCGTCCTTGGCCTTGCTGTCGGGGCTGGCTTCGGGCGGCGGCCCGAGCAGGTCTACCTGTGCCTGCAACTGGGCGCGCTGCGGCGTCAGCGCCGCGGTGAGCTTGTCGACATCGTCGTCAAGCTGCTTCAGCGTGTCGTTGAGGTCGCCCAGCTTGATGATGCCGGACGCACTGGACGCCTGCTGTTTCACGCGATCCTGCTCGGACTGCAGGCGCTTCAGTTCGGAGATGGCTTCGGCGTGCGTCAGCGTGGGAATTTGCTGCGCTTCCGCCTCGGAGGCGGGTTCGGCCGCGAAACCTGCGGGCACTTGAATCAGTGCCGCGATGACAAGGCTCATGATGAGCCAGGAGATTCGGCGCATGACTTGGGGCGCGGTGGTTGACCGGCCCGGCAGTATAAAAGCCGCGCTCCGCTGGCCCGGTGTACATTACGCCTTGCACTGCACAGCTACACATGCTGTTACATAATCGCCGCTCCCGGGGGCACCTCCGGGACCACGAAAGGACGCCCCCGCCATGACGCTAGCGATCGAACGCCTTGACCATATCGTGCTCAATGTGAAGGACGTGGAGGCCAGCGTGGCCTGGTACGAACAGGTGCTGGGCATGCAGCGCGAAGACTTCGCGTCGCGCACCGGCAAGCGCGTGTCGGTCAAGTTCGGCCAGCAGAAGATCAACCTGCGCCCGGTGGATGAAGACACGGTGGCGTGGTTCACCGGCGTTCACCCGACGTCGGGCAGCGACGATCTGTGCTTCATCACGAAGATGCCGCCGCAGGAGGTGGTCGCCCATTTCCTGGCACACAAGGTGGCCGTGGAAGTGGGGCCGGTGCAGCGCACCGGCGCGCTGGGGCCGATGACGTCCGTGTATTGCCGCGATCCCGACGGCAACCTGATCGAAGTGGCGAGTTATCCGGTGTAGCAATACCCCTCGTGCGGCCAGTGCCTGCCCTCTCCCCCAACCCCTCTCCCGCGCGCGGGAGAGGGGAGCAACCCGGCAGCGTGCGAAAAGCCGCCTGCTGTCTCCCCCTTGCGCATCATGAAGTACGCTGCACCGCTTGCATTCGCCCTGTTTGCCGTCACCGCTGCCCATGCCGCCGGCGATATCGACAAGGGCAAGGACATCTTCGCCACGCGCTGTGCGTCGTGCCACCACGTGGGTCCGTCGGCCCGGGCGGCCTTCGGGCCGCAGCTGAACGGTGTGTTCGGCCGCAAGGCCGGCGGGACTGACGACTACCGTTATTCCGATGCGATGAAGGCGTCTCCGGTGGTCTGGGGCGACGATACGCTGCGCGCGTTCCTGCAATCGCCGGCCAAGGTCGTGCCCGGTACGAAGATGCGCTTCTGGGGCATGAGCAACGCGCGCCAGCTGGACGACCTGCTGGCCTACCTGCGCACGTTCCCGCCGCAGCCATAGCGGCAGCCATAGCCCCAGCCGTCATGCCACGTGGGCTTCCAGGATGTCGATCATCCGCTGCGCCAGCGGTGACAGGTAGGCCCCTGCGCGCGTGATCACGCCCACGCGGCGCCCCAGGTCCAGCGCATCGGCACGCAAGGCAATGGGCCGCAGGCCCAGGCGCCTGCTGTTGGTCGTCGATCCGGCAATGCACAGCATCTCGGTGCCGCGCACCAGGTCGAATAGCGTGGCGCTGCCGAAATCGGTCTCCACGCGCAGCGTGGGCGCCGGCAGGCCGATGCTGGCAAAGGCGCTGTCGATCTGCTGGCGGATCAGTACGTGCCCGGTCGGCAGCAGCCAGTGCTGGCCCACCAGATCGGCCAGCGTCAGGTCGCGCCGGCGCTGCAGCGGATGGTTTTCGTCGGCCACCACGGCCAGGCGGTCGGTAAACAGTTCTCGCGTGGCCAGCGCGGGGTTGGCCTGGCGCGGCAGCGGGGCCACGGCCAGGTCCAGCTCGCCGGCCTGCACCTGATCCATCAGCTCGCGCGCCACGCGCATGCTCAGGCGCAGCCGCGCCACGGGCCGTTCGCGCAGCAACTGCTGGCAGGCGCCCAGCACCAGCGCGTTGGGCATCGAAGGCGAATAGCCCAGCCGCAGCAGGCCCTGTTCGCCGGTCTGGATGCCGCGCATCTCCTTGATGGCATCGTCGTATTCGAGCCGGATGCGCCGTGCCCGCTCCAGGAATACCGTGCCGGCTTGCGTCACGCGCATGCCCAGCGTGGTGCGCTCGAACAGCGGTACGCCAAGTTGCGCCTCGACTCGCTGGATCGCCTTGGTCAGCGCGGGCTGGGTCATCCCAAGGGCCTCCGCCGCGCGCCCAATGCCGCCGTGCGCGCCCACCGCCAGCACATAGTCCAGATCACGTGTCTCCATCGTGTCTTGTGTTCCTCATTCCCATTGTTTATGACTTGATGCCAGTCGCGACATTGTGGTGATGTCCGCCATCTTACAGACTTGGCTCACCACAACATTCAAATGGGAGACCACGATGACGTTCGCCTACTTCCTCCGGCGTGCGGCGCTCTACTGGGGCGACAACCCCGCCGTGCTGTACCGGGACCGCGTGCTGACGTACCGCCAGCTGGACGAACGCTCGACCCGGCTGGCCAACGCGCTGCTGGCGCTGGGTTTGCGGAAGGGGGACCGCGTGGCGATCCAGTCGCGCAACTGCCCGCAGATCGTCGAGATCGAATGTGCGCTGTATAAGGCAGGGCTGGTCAAGGCGGCGCTGAACCCGCGTTTTACGGCCAACGAGGCATCGGACGTGGTCGAGAACTGCACCCCGCGCGTGATGATCGCGGGGCCCGGCTATACCGGCTATACCCGAGACACACGCGGGTTTGGCTGCGTCGAGCATTTCATTGCCATCGCGGGCGCCGAAGTGGCCGAAGGGGCGGATGGGGCCTATGCCACCTACGAATCCCTGATCGAGCGTGGCGCGAATTCGTCGATCGACTATGTTCCGCGGCCCGACGACCTGGCCGTGCTGCATTTTTCATCCGGTTCGACGGGCAAGATCAAGGCGGCCATGCAGAGCTACGGCAACCGGCTGGCGTCGATGCGCAAGATGATCCTGACCATGGACCGCCCGGCGCGCCCTGGCGACCGGCTGGCGCTGATCGGCCCGGTCACGCATGCGTCGGGCATGCTGATGCAACCCTATCTGTTCCTGGGCGCCACGCTGGTGCTGTTCGAGAAATTCGAGCCCGCCGGCTTCCTGGCCGATGTGGCGCGCCTGAAGCTGACCCACGTCTTTATGGTGCCGGCCATGATCAACATGCTGCTGGCCGAGCCGGCACTGGCCACGGCCAACCTGAGCAGCCTCAAGACGCTGGCCTACGGCGCCGCGCCGATGGCGCCGGCACGCATTCGCGAGGCCTGGGAACGCATCGGCCCAGTGCTGTCGCAGGGCTACGGCGCCAGTGAATCGACCTCGGGCGTGACGCGCCTGTCCACGGCCGACCATGCGCTGGCGATCGAAAGCAAGCCCGAGCGGCTGGCATCGTGCGGCCGCGCGCTGGGCGAAACCGAAGTGCGCGTGGTCAACGAGCGTGGCGAGGAAGTCAGCGGCGATGAAATTGGCGAACTTGTGATCCGTGGCGAGGATGTATTCCAGGGCTACTGGGGCGAGCCCGACCTGACGCGCGAGGTGCTGGTCGACGGCTGGCTGCATACCGGCGACCTGGCGCGTGTGGATGCCGATGGCTACCTGTACCTGGTGGACCGCAAGAAGGACATGATCATCTCGGGCGGCTTCAACGTCTATCCGACCGAGGTGGAGGCCACGCTGTACCAGCATCCCGACGTGATGGAAGCCTGCGTGATCAGCGTGCCCGACGACACCTGGGGCGAAAGCGTCAAGGCCGTGGTGGCGCTGTGGCCCGGCCGGCAGGCCAGCGCCGCGGAGTTGATCGGGCACTGCCGCGCGCGCATTGCCGACTACAAGTCGCCGCGTTCGGTGGACTTCGTCGCCGAACTGCCCAAGAACGCCAGCGGCAAGCTGGCACGCAAGCTGGTGCGTGAGCAGTACTGGCTCGGCGCCAGCCGACGCGTGAACTGATCCACGGAGAAAAGACATGTTCGACCATCTGACCAATCCCGTGCTGATCGAAACGCGCGCGGCGGTGCAGCGGTTCATCAACGAGGAACTGCTGCCGCTGGAACGCCAACTGGGCCTGGGCACCGAAGACCCGTGGCCGCGTGAGGTGCTGCGCAACGTCTGGCGCCGCTCCAGCGAACTGGGGCTGTACGCGGCCTGCCTGCCGGCGGAACTGGGCGGCAAGGGCCTCAATATCTCGGAACAGTGCGCGCTGAAGGCCGATCTGGCCGCCAGCGGCGCGGTGCTGGCGCCGCACGTGCTGGGCGACCTGGGCGGGCCGCCGCGCGTGGGCAATATGCTCAAGTACGCCACGCCCGATCAGGTGGCGCGCTATTTCGAGCCGGTGATCCGGGGCCAGAAATCCACCTGCTTCGCGCTGACCGAGCCGCATTCGGGTTCCGATGCGCAGAGCATCCGCACCAGCGCGGTGGTGGACGGCGACGAACTGGTCATCAACGGCGAGAAGCACTACATCAGCGGCGCGCCGTTTGCGGACTTCGCCATCGTGATGTGCGTGACCGATGCCACCACCACGCCGCCGTCGATCACGGCCGTGCTGGTCGATCTGGACCTGCCCGGCGTGACCGTCAGCACCGAGTACGTGCCGATGTCGGGCCAGCATATCGACGCCGACATCCGCTTCGAGAACGTGCGCGTGCCGCGCGCCAACATCTTTGGCGGCGAAGGGCGGGGGTTCAAGCTGGGCATGTCGCGCATCAACGTGAACCGGCTGCTGCATTGCCCTTCGATGCTGGGGCTGGCCGCGCGCGCCTACGAGGCATCGGTGGCGTACGCGGGCCAGCGCCGCCAGTTTGGCGGGCCGATTGCGCGCTTCCAGGCCATCCAGCATATGCTGGCCGACATGGCGGCGGCGCTGTGGGCGTGCGAGAGCATGATCGCGCAGACCGCGCTGCTGGCCGATGCCGGTGCCGACCTGCGCATGAAGGCGGCCGCGTGCAAGCTGTTCGTGTCGGAACGCTGCTTCGAGGTGGCCGACAAGGCCGTGCAGATCCACGGCAACCTGGGCGTCACGCGCGGGCATCCGGTGGAGCAGACCTGGCGCAAGCTGCGCATGTTCCGCATCTTCACGGGCACCAGCGAGATCCAGCGCAACACCATCGCCAAGGCCATCCTGGACCCGGCGGGGGCCTGACTGCGCGCCACACACAGGCCGCACATCAAAAAACACAGGAGACAACATGAATCGTCGTCAATGGCTGGGTACGGCAGGCGCCGCAGCCGGTGCCGCCGCACTGGGGGGCGTGATGAGCCGCGTGGCCGTGGCCGCCGCGCCGTATCCGTCGCGCCCGATCCGGCTGATCGTGCCGTTCATCGCGGGCACCGCGCCCGATTCCATCGCCCGCACCATCTCGGCGGAACTGTCGCCGGTGCTGGGGCAGCCGCTGGTGGTGGAGAACATCGGCGGGGCCGGCGGCATCATCGGCGCCCGGGCGCTGAAGCGCGCCGAGCCCGATGGCTACACGCTGGGTATCCTGGCCAACCAGCACGTGATCAACGTCCATCTGTACAAGGACCAGCCCTACGACGCCGCCCGCGACTTCACGGCGATCTCGGCGCTGTCGGGCGGCCCGGTGGTGCTGGCGGTGCCGGCGTCGTCGCCCTTCAGGACGGCGCGCGAGCTGATCGACGCGATGAAGCAGAAGCCCGGCGCGCTGAACTACGGCTCGGGCGGCAAGGGCAGCGTCTCGCATCTGGCCGTGGAATCGCTGCTGCACCAGCACCATGTCGAGGCCGTGCATATCCCGTACAAGGGCGCCAGCGAGATATTGACGTCGATGCTGAGCGGCCAGACGCAGTTCGGCATGCCGGTGATGTCCACGGCGGCGCCGTTCCTGCGCAACGGCCAGATCCGCGCGCTGGCGGTGTCATCGGCCGCGCGGACCAGCTACTTCCCGAACGTGCCGACGCTGGCCGATTCGCTGCCGCCGGGCTTCGTACTCGATAACTGGAGCGGCCTGTTCGCCCCGGCCGGCCTGCCGGCGCCCATGGCGAAACGGCTATTCGATGCGGTGGCGGCGCTGCAGGGGAGCGGAAAGCTAGACGCGACGATGAAGGCCAATGCGGGGGAACTTCGGAAGAGCGATTCACCGGCCCAGTTCACGCGGATGGTGGCAGCGGACAACGCGCGGTATGGGAAGCTGATCGGGGAGATTGGGATGCGGGGGGAGGCGGGGTGACTTCATCGCCGGCCAGAAATGAAAAAAGCCCCGGGGAAAGTCCGGGGCTTTTTCAGATGTGGCCTATTTCTACTTAACCACCTGCCGGAGCAACGATCGGGCAGCTTGCCGGAGCGTAATTTGCGCTCCAGCTCGACGACGTGCCAGCGGTCATGCTGCAGCTCCAGCTGCCGGTGTTTGCCACACGGTTCCACGTAATGACGGCGCCAGAGACTGCAGCCGATGCCGTATTGCCCAATGTGGCCGAGATGGTCATCGGGTCAGTCGTCAGCACGACGACAGGAATGCCGCCAGCGTTAGTTAGCAAGGTCGATACGGTGCGGCCAGGATTGCACTCCGTCGCGCCCGGGTTTGCCGACGTCACAACAGTCGTGCGACCTTCATTCAGGCAGGTTTCGACAGCCGTGCGCAGCGCCGACGTTTCACCGATCACGCGATTGATCTGCGACTTCGCGACATACGATTGATATTGCGGAATCGCAATCGCAGCCAGGATACCGATGATCGCGACCACGATCATCAGTTCGATCAGCGTGAAACCCTTCTGGACCCGTTGGTGGATTCCCATCCGTGCTTTTTTCATGGAATTGACCCCTTTGAATTAGTTGAGAACAGCAGCTGCTGTCGGGGTCCTATAGAGCAACAGGTGTGCCAGGTCACATTTCGGCTAGAAATCGTTGAAATGTGAGATTTCTTGTCACCTGTAACCAGATGTGTCTGCCAAATCCTGTCACCCCACTCTGGTAGGGTGTGGCTCAAGATGCATAAAGTGACGGATTTTGTCAGAAAAAGTGGCGCTTAATTCGCCCTTAATCTGAGTTCAGCGCGGCTGAAACACGATTACCGCCATGCCGGCGACGGCGATTGTGACACCTGTCATATCCCAGATGCTGGGCCGCACGCCGTCCACCAGCCAGAGCCAGACGATGGCCACTGCTATATAGATACCGCCGTAGGCGGCATAGACCCGGCCCGAGGCGTCGGGGTGCAAGGTCAGCAGCCAGGCAAAGACCGCCAGCGAAGCCGCGCCGGGCAGCAGCACCCAGGGGCTGGCGTTCTGGCGCAGCCAAAGGTAGGGCAGGTAGCAGCCGAGGATTTCGGCCAGGGCGGTCAGGACGTAGAGCACAACGGTCTTCATTGGATTGTTTGTCTTGGTTGATGGAAGGTGCTGGCGGTTCAAATTGCCATATGCCGGCAAGCTGAACCTCGATGCCCTCTCCCCCGGCCCCTCTCCCGCCGGCGTGAGAGGGGAGCAAAACGCAAGCCTTTGAAGGCCTCGTGGTGTTCTCCCCTCTCCCATGAAATGGGAGAGGGGTTGGGGGAGAGGGCAAGCCCATCCCCATCCACCGCCCCCAAATCCCACTACCCCACCGCCGCCTTCAACGCCGCCACCAGCGGCTTCACCAGATCGTTCTCCTCTGACTCCCGCCGCCACATCACGCCCACAGGCGGCAAATCCCAACTCAGGGAAAACGGCAGCGTCGCCGCGTCGCCCAGTTCGATCAGTTCGGCGGCCACGGCACGCGGCACGATGGTGATGGCGTCGGGCTGGCTGCGCAGCAGCGTGGCCATCGGCTTGATCGAGTAGGTTTCGACGATCGGCAGCGGCGGCGCCACGCCGGCCACCGCGAACATCGTATTGATCGTACGGCGTACCGGCGTATGCGGCGGCGGCAGAATCCAGTCGAGTTCGGCCAGCCGCTTCCAGTCGAGGTCGCCGCGCGACAGCCGCGCCCTGGCCCGCGAAGGTACCACGAGCACTGGCTCTTCCCGGTACAGCGGCTCCTGCACGATGTCTTCCCCCGCCAGGTAGAACGAGCGCGCAATCGCGCAGTCCAGTTCGTGCTGGCGCAGCGCGCCGACCAGTTCGTCGGTGGTGCCCTCGCGCACGACCACCGAGAGGCGTGGCTGCTGGTTGAGCCCGTACGCCAGCGCGGCGTCCAGCACCGCGCGGGCCGTGTAGGGGATCACGCCCAGCCGCAGCCGGCCACGCCGGCCGGCCTCGATCACCGCCAGTTGCCGGCCCAGCGCCTCGGCATCGGCCAGCGTCATGCGCGCGTGGCTCAGCACGGCAGCGCCGGTGGCGGTGGGCTCCAGGCCGTTGCGCGTGCGCGTGAACAGCGGCGTCATGAAGATGTCCTCGATCTCGCGCAGGGCCTTGGTCACGGCCGGCTGGGACAGGTTCATCTCGGCCGCCACGCGCGACACGGATCGCTGCCGCTCCAGCGCCAGCAGCAGCGGCAAATGGCGCAGACGCAGGCGCGACACGATCTGATGCAGCAACTTGTCGGTGGCAATCGGCATGGCGGGGCGAGAAGGCGGCGAATGGGTATAACCGAATGGTAATGCAACGATAAGTTATTCGACGTTGGCAGTTATTTCGGCTGCCTATACTCGAACCACAAATCAAATGCATCAAACAGGAGTCATTTGCCCATGTTCACGACACGCCCCGAGATCGTCGGCACGTTCGGCGTCGCTGCTTCCACCCACTGGCTGGCCACCCAGACGGCCATGGGCGTGCTGGAGCGCGGCGGCAATGCGTTCGATGCAGCCGTGGCGGCGGGCTTCGTGCTGCAGGTGGTGGAACCGCACCTGAACGGCCCCGGCGGCGAGGTGCCGATCCTGTTCTGGAGCGAAAAGGACCGCGCGGTGCGCTCGGTCTGCGGCCAGGGCCCGGCCCCGGCGCTGGCCGACCCGGAGGCGCTGCGCAAGCAGGGCATGGAACTGATGCCCGGTATCGGCCTGATGCCCGCCACGGTGCCCGGCGCGTTCGGCGCGTGGCTGACCATGCTGCGCGACCATGGCACGTGGTCGCTGGCCGACGTGCTGGCGCCGGCCATCGGTTACGCACGCAACGGCTTCCCGCTGGTGCCGCGCATCTCGCAGGCCATCCTGGCCGTGCAGCAGCTGTTCCGTGACGAATGGCACAGTTCGGCCGATACCTGGCTGCCCGATGGCCGCGTGCCGCGTCCCGGCGCACTACATACGCTGCCCGTGCTGGCCGATACCTACACACGCATCGTCGAGACGGCCGTGAGCCGGAGCGACAGCCGCGAAGGCCAGATCGACGCGGCGATGCACTGCTGGTATCGCGGCTTCGTGGCCGAGGCCATCGACGCATACTGCCGCACCACCCCCGTGCGCGACACCACCGGCGAGAAGCACACCGGCCTGCTGCGCTACGACGACCTGGCCGGCTGGAAGCCCACCGTGGAAGCGCCGGTCTCGCTCGACTTCGGCCGCTATGCGGTGGCCAAGTGCGATATCTGGAGCCAGGGCCCGATGTTCCTGCAGCAGCTTGGCATGCTGCGCCACGCCAATCTGGATGCCCACGCGCCGACCTCGCCCGAATTTGTCCACACCATTGCCGAGGCCGCCAAGCTGGCGATGGCCGACCGCACGGCCTGGTACGGCGATCCGTTGTTCGAGGACAGTCCGCTCTGTGCGCTGCTCAATCCGCATTACCTGGCCGCGCGGGCCGCGCTGATCGGCGACCGCGCGTCGCTGACGATGCAGCCGGGCGCGCTCAAGGGCCGCGCGCCGCGTATGCCGGACCTGACCGTGGCCGACCGCACGCTAGCCGCGGCAGATACGCGCTTCGGCATCGGCGAGCCCACGTTCGCGGCGCTGCCGCCGGTCAGCGAATGGGCCGAGCGCGAAGTGTTCGTCGGCGATACCTGCCATATCGACGTGATTGACCGCCACGGCAACATGGTGGCGGCTACGCCGTCGGGCGGCTGGCTGTCGTCGAGCCCCACCATTCCGGCGCTGGGCTTTGCGCTGAACACGCGCCTGCAGATGACGTGGCTGGAGCCGGGCCTGCCCAATACGCTGGCACCGGGCAAGCGCCCATGCACCACGTTGTCGCCGTCGCTGTGCCTGCGCGATGGGGAACCGTATATGGTCTTCGGCACGCCCGGCGGCGACCAGCAGGACCAATGGTCGCTGGCCTTCTTCATGCGCCATGCGGTGCACGGCATGAACCTGCAGGAAGCGATCGACGCGCCGGCCTGGCATATCGACCATTTCCCGCAATCGTTCTGGCCGCGCCAGACCACGCTGAACCGCATCACCGTCGAGTCGCGCTTCCCGGCCACCACCATCGAAGCCCTGCGCGCCCGCGGGCACGAAGTTCGCGTAGGGGAAGACTGGTCCGAAGGCCGCATGTCGGCGTGCACGCGCGAGCGCGACGGCAAGGGTCGCCTGGTGCTGCGCGCGGGCGCCAATGCGCGCGGCATGCAGGGTTATGCCGTGGGCCGCTGAATCGCATCACATCAGACAGTTCGAAGACAGAAGGGGAGTTGCATCATGAGGTCCGTATTGAAAAGCCTGCTGTGCGGTGCCGCCGCGCTGGCCATGTCGTTCGCCGGCCACGCCGGGGCCGCCGACACCTATCCCGCCAAGCCGGTCACGCTGATCGTGCCCTGGGCCGCCGGCGGTTCCACCGACATCCTGGCGCGCGTGCTGTCCGAGCACCTGACAAAGTCGCTGGGCCAGCCGGTGATCGTCGACAACAAGCCCGGTGCGTCGGGCAACATCGGCTCGGCGATGGTGGCGCGTGCCCAGCCCGACGGCTACACGCTGCTGATCGGCTCGATGAGCACGCACGCCATGAACCCGGCGCTGATGGCCAACATGCCGTTCAAGGGCGTGGAGGATTTCACGCCGCTGGGCCTGCTGGCCTACGTGACCAACACGATGGTCGTGCATCCGTCGGTGCCGGCCAATAACGTCAAGGAACTGGTCGCCTACGCCCGCGCCAATCCCGGCAAGCTGGCCTACGCCAGCGCCGGGCCCGGCTCGACCAACCACCTGAGCGCCGTGCTGTTCGAGAAGATGGCGGGCATCCAGATGCTGCACGTGCCGTACAAGGGCGGTGCGCCGGCCGTGGTGGATACCGTGGCGGGTCAGACCCAGCTGCTGTTCTCGGCCGGCACGCAGACGCTGCCCCACGTGAAGGCCGGCAAGCTCAAGCTGCTGGCGGTGACAGAGGCCAGGCGGTCGCCGCTGCTGCCCAATGTGCCGACCGTGGGCGAGACCATCCCCGGGTATGAACTGTCGGTGTGGTACGGCGCGTTCGGTCCGAAAAACATGCCGCCCGCGCTGGTGGCCAGGCTGAACACCGAAATCAACCGCGTGATGTCGCTGCCAGAGGTCAAGGCCAAGATGGACGCGATCGGCGTGGAAACGGCCACCTCGACGCCGCAGGAGTTTGCCAAGATCCTGCGCCGCGATGCCGACCGCTACGGCAAGCTGATCAAGGACCTGGGCATCCACGGAGAGTGACGATGGCAAGCGTCGATACGCTGGGCCACTGGCAAACGCACCTGCATCCGCTGTTCGACCGCCTGCGCGCCGCCGCCACGCCGCAGGCTGTCATGGACGCCGTTGGCGCAGCCACGCTCGATATCGTCGGGCCGGGTTTGCTGACGATCAACGCCTGGCACGTGGAAAGCCGCGAAATCCGCCGGCTCTGGTCGTCGGACCCGGTGGCCTATCCGCCCGGCGGCAAGAAGGTCAAGGGCGATACGGGCTGGACACGCCAGCTGCTGGACCGTGGCGAAGTCTTCGTGGGCGAAGGCGACGCGGCGCTGGCCGCCGTATTCGACGACATCGCCACGATCCGCGCGCTGGGCCTGAACGGCGTGGTCAACGTGCCGCTGTGCCACGGCGGGCGGGTAATCGGCACGTTCAACTACCTGGCCGGCGTGGAATCGTGGACCGCTGAGGACATCACGGCGCTGCGGATATTGGGGCAGTTTGCGGTGGGGGCTGTCTGCGAGGCAAGCGTGGACTGATTGTTGTCTCCCTCTTCAGCAGTGCGGGAGAGGGAGCAAGCCGACGGAGGTTGAATGGCGTGCGGTGTTCTCCCTCTCCCGCCTTGCGGGAGAGGGGCGGGGGAGAGGGTCGGCCGTTCAATCTGCGACAAGTCGGCAAGCAGAGCCGCCGTTGCCCTCTCCCCCAACCCCTCTCCCGCCTTGCGGGATAGGGGAGCAAGCCGACGGAGGTTGAATGGCGGGCGGTGTTGTCCGTCTCCCGCAGCGGGAGCAAACAGCCCGGCAAGCGGCCGCCTACTCCGTCGTACTCGCGCTCCAGAACGCCTGGCTGACCACGCTGGTGCCGCCCAGGCGGGTCACGATCTGGTCGAGCACATCGCCATCGACCGATGTGGCTGCCAGCGCCGCCTCGATTTCCACATCCTGTTCGCCGAACGCGCGCACTTCGAGGTCGCGCGTCGGATACTGGGCCGCCTCCAGCGCCTCTTCCAGCAGGCGCATCGCCGTTTTCTGGTAGTCGCGGGCCGTGATCACATGCACGGTGTGCGTGACCTCCACGGCCGTGGTGTCCAGCGGCTGGCGGTTGATCCGGTCAACCACCGGGCGCAGCAGCGTGTTGGCGGCCAGGATGAACAGCGCGGCAATCCCGGCTTCCGCAATCATGTCGGCGCCGGCGCAGGCGCCCACCGCCGCCGAGCACCACAGCGTGGCGGCGGTATTGAGCCCGCGCACGTTGCCTTCCTCGCGCATGATCACGCCCGCGCCCAGGAAGCCGATGCCCGAGACCACGTACGCAATCACGCGCACCGCGCCGTCATGCCCCGCGATATGGTTGGCCAGGTCGACGAAGATGGCCGCGCCCACCGCCACCAGCACATTGGTGCGCAGGCCGGCCGTGCGTTGGCGGTACTGTCGCTCAAAGCCGATCATGCCGCCCAGGATGAAGGCGGCGGCCAGGCTGATGGCGGTATCGAGCAGCGATTGCGGATTGATGTTCTGCAGGGCTTCCAGGGACATGGGCGGCATCCGGTCGGGCCAAAAACTGGCGCGATTGTGGCACAGCTGCCGCCGTTCCCTGAAACTTCCTGTTCAGCGCCAGCTGCCGGTGGCCAGCGCCTGCGGCGACGCGCCATCGGGATCGATGTCCCAGCGCAGCGGCAGGGCGCGGTCGCGCCGCACGATCTGCTCGGGCGTGAATCGCCACAGCCGTTGGGCACCGTCGAAGGTGGCAATTTCTGGCGAATCGATGATGACTTCGGTGCGGCCGCTCAGTTGCAGCAGGTCGCCCGTGGCATAGCTCACGAACACCAGGCCGGCCACCGGATTGACCATCATGTTGCCGAGCGTGTTGAAGAACGTGTTGCCCTGGAAGTCTGGAATCGTCAGGGTGCCATCGTCATCGACGCGCACAAAGCCGGGCTTGCCGCCGCGATGCGAGACATCCACCTGGCGCAGCCCGCCGGGCAGGTCCACATAGGTCGCCACGAAAAACGAATCGGCATGGCGGATCAGCGTCCGCGCGCGGGCATCCAGCGCATCGAGCATCTCGGGCGGCTCGCTGGCCGGCGTGGCCGGGTCGCGGGTCATCACGGGCGCGCGCTTCTGGATGTACTGCGGGCAGTTGCCGAAACTCTGGCCCACCGCCACCTGAAAGCCCTGGGCGCCCGTCGTGGCATCGCGATGGATCGTGCCGTTCATCCGGTTGCGGCGCCGGGTATGCGGCTGGATGCCCAGCAGCCCGATGGCGTTGCCGTCCTCCATGCCCGCGTCGGCCGGATCAGCGGCGTCGCGCACCATCGCCACGTCGAGCTGGCGCGGATCGGGCGAATGCAGGAAGCCCGGCTGACCGCCGCGCACCGTTGCCCAGGGCCGCCCATCCGGTGCCACCGTGCCAATCACGACCGACGGCAACATGGCGAAGAAGTCGCGATGCTGGTCCGGCATGTAGTCGCGCACCACGCGCGAGCCCACTTCGGCCAGGCGTTCCTCGGCGCCGATGCTGGCTTGCAGCTGGCGCTCGCCGGTATGCCAGGGCGTGCCGGGCAGGATTTCCACGTGCGGAACCGGATGCGGGGTCATGACGGACTCCTGAAGTTATGCGGGATGCCGGAACGGCGGGAAGCGCGGGCGGGGTTCAGGCGGCCAGGCCGACTGGCGTGGTCTGGAACGGGATGAAGCCGGGCAACGCTTCCACGCGCGCCAGCCACTGGCGCACATTCGCGTAGTCCTTCAGGTCGACAAAGCCCTCGGGCGCGCGCGCCGTGTAGCTGTACAGCGCCACGTCGGCAATGGTCGGATGATCGGCGGCAAGCCAGGCGCGGCCCGCCAGCGCGTCGTCCATGCGCTTGAGCACCACGTGTGCGCGTTCGATCGCGTCCTTGCTGTCGTACGGGGCCTTGAAGACAGTGATGATGCGGGCGCGGGCGGGGCCAAATGCGATGTCGCCCGCGGCCACAGACAGCCAGCGTTGCACAGCGGCGGCCTCGGCGGGGGCTTCGGGCAGCCAGTCGGTACGGCCCAGCTTCTTGCTCAGGTAGACCAGGATCGCGTTCGAATCGCTGATCACCGTATCGCCATCGACCAGCACGGGCACCTGGCCGAACGGGTTCATGGCCAGGAATTCCGGCGTCTTGTGGGCGCGCGCCAGCAAGTCCACATCGATCCACTCGGCAGGCTGGCCCAGCAGCGACAGAAAGAGCCAGGCGCGGTGCGAATGTCCGGAAAGCGGGTGGCCGTACAGTTTCATGATGGATGTCCTTGGTCGATTATTGTGGTATCGGGCGCAAACGCTGCGTACGGATCGACTATAGACACCCGGCTGGGCGGGAAAAACCGGTGAAGCCCGAAGGGACTCTTGTGAAATCCAGAAGAATCAGCGGGTTCGGGCGCTGTCGGGAATGTTCAGCGAGGCCTGGCCGCGCAGTTGCGCCACGGCCAGGTCGATAAACGCGCGCACCTTGTGCATGGCGTGCCGGCCCTCGCGGTGGATGACGTGGATCGGCAACGGGTCGGGCTCGTAGTCTTCCAGCACGATCCGCAGCCTGCCGTCGCGCAGTTCGTCGGCAATCTGGTAAGACAGTACGCGCGTCAGGCCGAAACCGGCCACGGCGGCGGCAATCGCGGAATCGTTGGTGGTGGTGGCCAGGCGTGGGGTCAGCCGCACGGGCAGCGGCTCGCCGTTGCGCATGAAGCGCCATTCGGGCGCGGTGGAGATGCCCGTGGTCTGGATCACCGCATGGCGCGCCAGGTCGTCGGGCGACGCCGGTGTGCCGTGTTGCGCCAGGTAGTCCGGCGCGGCACAGACCACGCGCCGCACGTGGCCCACCGGGATGGCCTGCAGCGAAGAACTCGGCAGCGGGCCGATGCGAACGCCAACGTCGATGCCCTCGTCGATGAAATTCACCACGCGGTCGACGAACATGCAATCGACATCGACCTCCGGATAGCGGCGCAGGTACTCGACCACCACCGGCGTGACAAAGCGCCGGCCAAACAGCACCGACGCGGTGATCGACAGCCGGCCGCGCGGCGCCTCGTGCGCGCCGGCGGCGGCCAGTTCGGCGTCGTCGATCTCGGCCAGGATGCGGCGGCAGTTCTCGTAGTAGGCGGTGCCGGTGGGGGTGGGGCGCACCACGCGCGTGGTGCGCGTGAGCAGGCGTACGCCCAGATGCGTTTCCAGGTCGGTCACGATTCGACTGACCACGCTCAGCGACGCGTCGAGCTTGCGCGCCGCGGGCGTGAAGCCGCCGCATTCCACGACGGCCACGTAGGTCTTCATTGCTTGCAGTCGGTCCACGGCGTCTTTCGCGATTGGCGTCAGTGAGCCGCCGGGTCTTCGGCGTTGTTCAGGTCCCAGCAGGCGATGAACAGCGCGGCGATCAGCGGCCCGATCACAAAGCCGTTCAGCCCGAACAGCGCCATGCCGCCCAGCGTGGAGATCAGCACCACGTAGTCGGGCATCTGGGTGTCCTTGCCCACCAGGATCGGGCGCAGCACGTTGTCGACCAGGCCGATGACCACCAGGCCAAAGCCGATCAGCACGCAGCCCTTGAGCACCGAGCCGGTCAGCAGGAAGTAGACCGCCACCGGCGCCCAGATCAGGCCCGCACCCACGGCTGGCAGCAGCGACAGGAAGGCCATCACCACGCCCCACAGCAGCGACCCCTGGATGCCCAGCACCGCGAAGATGCCACCGCCCAGCACACCTTGCGCCGCCGCCACGGCGATATTGCCCTTGACCGTCGCGCGCACGACCGTGGTGAACTTCTGGATCAGGTGCTGCTTGTGGGCCGCGCTCAGCGGCACGGCCAGCCGTATCCGGCGCGACAGCTGCGGGCCATCGCGCAGCAGGAAGAACAGCAGGTACAGCATGATGCCGAAGCCGATCATGAACTGCGCCGTGTTCTGGCCGATGCTCAGCGCGCGCGTGGCCAGCATCTGGCTGGCGGACAGCGCGCTGGCGCTGAGCTTGTCCTTGAGGTCGGAAATGCTGGCCAGGTCGGCGCGCGCCAGCATGTCGCGCACGAAAGGCGGCAGCGCATCGGCGGCGGACTGGAAGTAGTGGCCGAAGTTGATCCGGCCGGAGCGGATGTTGTCGTAGAGGTTCACGCCCTCCTGGATCAGCGACATCGTGATCACGATCATCGGCAGGATCACCAGCAGCAGCACCAGCAGCAGCGTCAGCAACGCCGCGATGTTGTTGCGGCCGCGCAGCGCCGACACCAGCCGCCGCTGCAGCGGCGCAAAGATGATGGCCAGCACCGCGCCCCAGAACACCGCGCCGTAGAAGGGCAGAAGAATCCAGAAAAATGCGATGGTGACTATCGCCAGCAACAGCAGGAACGTCTTGTGATGCAGACCGTCGGGGTCGGCCATGGGTCGAGCCTCAGTTTGCGAGCCAGTGGCCATTCTACGATGTTTGCCGAATGGCGCCGTGGCGGTCGGCCTGCCGGGCGTTCACTCCGCGCCGGGGCCGCCCGTGGTGGGCGGGTCGCCGGCACCCGTGGATTCCGCCACGAGGCTGTCCCACATCGACAGCAGCCGGACGGCACATGGATAGAGCCGGCGCGCGGCGGCCGTGGGGTGCATCGACGCGGCCTCGCGCGAGAACAGCGTGGTGCCGAGCCGATCCTCCAGCCGGCGGATCGCATAGTGGATGCAGGCGGCGCGGATGCCGGTGTGGCGCTCCGCCGCGATGGCCGATTCGTGCTGCATCAGCATGACGAAGCGGCGCAGTTGGGTCGTGTTGATGTGTCGGACGGGCAGGGGCGCATGCAGGCTGTCCGGCGGGCGGACCGGCAGGGAGCGCGCCAGACGCGGGCGGCGCGGTGCGCTGCCGGGAAGTGCGGCGTCCGGCTTTGCTTTGTCAATGTCCCACATTCTCGTGCTGCCCAAGGCGGTATTGCAATGAGGCCGGATTGTGCAGCGATTCGCTGCGCAGGCACTTGTCCCCCGACAAGTTGCGCAGCGTGCGACGGCAAAGAAGCCCCGCAGGCCCGCGCGGCACCGCGCATCGACATCGGAATTCTCCGAATCCACGCGATGTCGCGGATCGCAATTCGACGATTTTTCCCGCATACACACGGAATCAATGCGGAGCGGCGGAGCATCGCAGTTGGAGGTCTTTCTTCTTCGCATTGGCCCGTTCTGCCTCAGCACAAACCTGGTACGCCTGTCGCCAAATCATTGCACTCCGTTGTGTCGATACGCCACTGAAGTCAGATGTAAAGAAGTCTCAGATCGGCCGTTTTCACCTACGGATTCTGGCGATTTTTCGAAACTGTCTCTTCGGCTTCTTCGGCCGGCGGGCGCGCCCGCTCGCGCCGTTGCACCCGTGATAAACGTGTGACCAAAAATGAACGGACGTTCACAAATAGAGGGTCTTTCGGTACTTCGTCCCCTCCAGTAACCTGCGCGCCGTTTCGATTTACTTTTCCGGTTGAAACGGTAAAGCGCGCGACAGGCAGGTTCTCCGGTCCGAATGACCCGGTGTTGCCTTGAAGATCCGCATTACGTGGATGACTTGACGATTGGCAGCCGATATACCGTACGGGGTTTCGATGGCGAGAGCCAGCTTGCCGGCGAGCGTGGATTCTATTGGCGCAACGAACTGCAGGCGCCCCTGGGAGCCAGCGGCCAGGCGCTTTACGTCGGTCTCGATTATGGCCGCGTGTACGGACCATCGACCCAGGCACTGGTGGGCACACAACTGGCCGGCGCGGTGATCGGCATGCGCGGCGGCGTGGGCTCGCAACGGTTCGGCGGCGTGTCGTATGACGTGTTCCTGGGCACGCCCGTGTACAAGCCGGAGCCATTCAATACCGCCGGGGTGACGGCGGGGATGCAGGTGGTTTATCAGTATTAGTCCATGAGCAATCGCCAACGGCCGCGCGGAACGCTAATCGCTGCCTGACTCCTGCCATGGCTCTCCCTCCGCAATCCTTTGCGCCACTGACACAAACCGTTGCACATGCCGGTCGTCGGTGTCCTGCTGCGTGGCCAGTGCGATGCCGATGCGGTTGGTCGGGCGCGGGCTCGACAGGCGCAGAAAGCGCACGCGCCGGTTGGTGTAGCGCGCGGTCACGCCCGGCACCAGGGCCACGCCCAATCCGCTTTCCACCAGGCTGACGATGGTCTGCACCTGCACGGCTTCCTGCGTGATGCGCGGCACGAAGCCGGCCTGCTGGCATAGCAGCATCGCCACGGCTTGCAGGTTCGGCACGTCGGCGCTGGGATGCATGATGAACGGTTCGTCGGCCAGCGCCTTCAGCGCGATGCTGTCCTGGCTGGCGAAGCGGCTGTCGGCGGGGACGGCGGCCATGAACGAATCGGACTCCAGGGGCAGCAGCTGAAACGGCCCGCTGCTCAGGATCGGAAAACGCACCAGGCCGGCGTCGAGCTGGCCGCGCTCGATGCGGTCCAGGATCGCCGCCGACGTTGATTCATGCAGGATCAGCTCGATGCCGGGGTGTTCGCCACGAAACGCCGGGATCAGCCGGGGCAGCAGCGCATAGGTTGCCGATCCGACAAATCCCACGCGCAGCGCGCCGCGCTCGCCATGGGCGGCCGATTGGGCGGCGGCGCGGGCCTGCTCCGCATGGAACAGCGCACGCCGCGCATCGTTCAGGGCGGCCTCGCCGGCCTGGGTCAGGCGCACGCCACGGGTGGTGCGCACGAACAGCGGCGTGCCTAGCGACGCTTCCAGCTTGCGGATCGAGATGGACAGCGGCGGCTGCGCCATATGCAGGCGCTCGGCGGCACGGTGGAAGTTGCCGGTCTCGGCAAGCACGACAAACTGCTGAAGCTGGCGCAGGTCCATGGCGATATACGGGCGATATACAGGTGATATCAGTTCCTAAATATCTAATATTAGACGCAAGCGTCCGACTGGACTACGCTAGGCCCCCATCAGTTCCATAAAAGCCATAAGGAGACACCGCGATGCTGCCCTTGTCAGGTATCCGTGTCATCGACCTGTCGACAGTCGTGATGGGCCCCTACGCCAGCCAGTGGCTGGCCGACCTGGGCGCCGAAGTGATCAAGGTGGAAACGCCCGACGGCGATTCCACGCGCCGCACCGGCCCGGCCACCGAAGATGGCATGTCCGCCATTTTTTTGGGCGTGAACCGCAGCAAGAAGAGCGTGGTGCTGAACCTGAAGCAGCCGGCCGCGCAGGCGGCGCTGCACAAGCTGCTGGCCACGGCCGATGTGTTCCTGCACAGCATGCGCCCGCAGAAGCTGGGCAAGCTGGACCTGGACCCGGCCAGCGTCATGGCGCGCCATCCGCAACTGGTCTACGTGAGCCTGCTGGGATTTGCCGAGGATGGCCCCTATGGCGGCCGCCCGGCCTACGACGACATCATCCAGGGGCTGTGCGGCAATGCCGCGCTGATGGCCGCGCAGACCGGCACCGTGCGCTACTTCCCGACCATCTCGGCGGACAAGACCAGCGGCCTGGTGGCCGCGCTGTCGATTTCCGCCGCGCTGGCCGGCCGTGCGCGCAACGGCGGCAAGGGCGGGCTGGTCGAAGTGCCGATGTTCGAATCGATGGTGGCGTTCAACCTGGTCGAGCATCTGTACGGTCAGCATTTCGAGCCGCCGCGGGCCACGGCCGGCTATCCGCGCGTGCTGGCGCCGTTGCGCAGGCCTTACCAGACGGCCGACGGCTACGTCTGCATGATGCCGTACACCGACGCCCACTGGCGCGACTTCTTCCGGGCCGCCGGCCGCGACGACCTGGCTGCCGATGCACGCTTCACCGACATCGCGGCGCGCACGCGCCATATCGAGACGCTTTACGAAATGACCGGCGAACTGGTGCGCGAGCGCAGCACCGACGACTGGCTGGCGCTGTGCGAAACGCTGCAGATTCCGGTGGCCCGCGTGAATGACCTGGATGAGCTGGTGGATGACCCGCACCTGCGGGCCACGGGCTTCTTCGATCAGGTGCACGACCCGGCCATGGGCACGCTGCGCTTTCCGGGCGCGCCGGTGCGCTTCGACGGCGAGCGCGCGCATGCCGCCGTACCGCCGCGCCTGGGCGAGCACACGCGCGAGGTGCTGGGCAGCCTGGGCCTGAGCGACGCCGAGATTGCCGCGCTGGGCGATTGAGCCGCGAACACCCCCATCGACACACGACACGGAGACCACATGACCGCAGCACAGCCGCAACGCCTGGGACAGGGCTTCTACTGGCAGGACATCCGGGAAGGGCAGGTATTCGAAACCTTCCGCCGCACCGTGACCGAGACCGACCTGGTCAACTTCATCTCGGTCACCGGCATGCTGGAGGCCATTTTTATCGAGGAAGGCTACGAGGCCGGCGCGATCAAGGGCCGTCCCGTGCCGGCCGCGCTGACCTATGCGCTGATCGAGGGCTTCATCCTGCAGACGATGATCCAGGGCACGGGCCTGGCCATGCTGGAGCTGACCCAGAAGATCCACGGCCCGGTACTGGTGGGCGACACGATCCACGCGCGCATCACCGTGACCGGCGTGCGGCCGACGTCGAAGAGCGGCCGCGCCGTGGTGGATTCGTTGATCGAGGTGTTCAACCAGCGCCAGGCGCTGGTCATGACCTATACCGCGCGGCGGCTGCTGGCCGGACGCGAGGCCTGACACGGGCCGACGGCCCCACGGCGTGACGGCGTGACGCGCCGGTTGCGCCGGTCGCCCGCTGCTGCGCTTCCTGACGGGGCGGGGCAGGACACGGTTTTTACCGGAGGAGACAACCATGCCCATACAGAGCAGAATTGCCAGGCATTGCTTCAATATTTCCACGCGCCGCGCATGGCTGCTGGCACTGACGGGGTGCGCGCTGGCCGTCGCCGCGCTGCCTGGCGCGGTGCTGGCCGCCACCTATCCCGACCGGCCGATCCGGCTGGTGGTGCCGTTCCCGCCCGGCGGTCCCACCGACCTGGTGTCGCGCGTGATCGCCCGCAAGATGTCGGACGAACTGGGCCAGCAAGTGCTGGTCGACAACCGGCCGGGCGCCAACGGCAATATCGGCAACGAGATCGTCGCCAAGGCGCCCGCCGATGGCTACACGGTGCTGTACAACACGTCGTCGATTGCCCTGAGCCAGGCGCTGTACAAGAAGCTGCCTTACGACGTGAAGCGCGACCTGCTGCCCGTGGCGATGACGGCCAATGTGCCGTTGGTGCTGGAAGTCAACGCGCAGGTGCCGGCGAACACGGTGCCTGAATTCGTGGCGTGGCTCAAGTCGCATCCCGGCAAGATGACGTATGGATCGGCCGGAAACGGCAATGTCACGCATCTGGCCGCGTTCCTGTTCCTGCAGGCCAACGGACTGGACGCGGTGCATGCGCCGTACAAGGGCAGCGCGCCCGCACTGACCGATCTGGCCAGCGGCCAGGTGCAGTTCATGACCGATACGATCAATTCGTCGCTGCCGTTTATCCGCGACAAGCGCATGAAGGCGCTGGCCGTGACCAGCGCCGCGCGCAGTGCGCAGTTGCCGGATGTGCCCACGCTGGCGGAATCGGGCATGCAGGGGTTCGAGGTCGGTGCCTGGCAGGGCATGATGGTGCCGGCGAAAACGCCACCCGACATCGTGCGCAAGCTCAACGCCGCCGCGCTGAAGGCGCTGGGCTCGGCCGACGTGCGCGCCAGCCTGGCCGCGCAGGGCGCCGAAGCGCGCGGCTCCAGCCCCGATGCCTACGCGAAATACCTGACGCAGGAAATCGACCGCTGGCAGAAGGTGGTCAAGGACACCGGCGTCACGCTGGACTGACCGGCAGCCGGCGAATGGATCGGTAAAGGAGTCGACATTGCATCCGTTGTTTGGCACGTTCGCGCTGACCGCCTTGCCTGCCGGCGCCGCCGCGTTCCGGCAGGAAGTGAAGGCCTTCCTGCGGGATCACCTGCCCGCGCTGCCGCCCGATGTACGGGCACGCTCGTGGATGGGTTTCGATGCCGGCTTCAGCCGCGCGCTGGCCCGGCGCGGATGGGTCGGTATCACGCTGCCCGCGCAGTACGGCGGGGCCGGTCTCGACGCGTTCTCGCGCTTTGTGCTGGTGGAGGAACTGCTGGCCTGCGGCGCGCCGGTTTCGGCGCACTGGATTGCCGACCGTCAGAGCGGCCCGCTGATCCTGCGCTACGGCAGCGACGCACAACGGGCGTTCTACCTGCCGCGCATCTGCCGCGGCGAGGCGTTCTTCTGCATCGGCATGAGCGAGCCCAATTCGGGCTCCGACCTGGCCAGCGTGGCCACGCGTGCGGTGCCGCTGCCCGATGGCAGGTGGCGCCTGAACGGCCGCAAGATCTGGACGACCAATGCCGACCGCTGCCACTTCATGCTGGCGCTGGTGCGGACGTCGGGCGAGACCGGAGACCGGCGGCAGGGGTTGTCGCAGGTGATCGTCGACCTGTCGCTGCCGGGCGTGACCGTGCGGCCGATCCACGACCTGGCCGGCGACGCGCATTTCTCGGAAGTCAGCTTTGAAGACGTGCAGTTGCCCGCCGACGCGCTGGTCGGGCAGGAGGGCGCCGGCTGGGAGCAGGTCAACGCGGAACTGGCTTTCGAGCGCAGCGGGCCCGAACGGCTGTATTCGAGCGTGGTGCTGCTCGATGCATGGATGGCCGCCCTGCGTCGGCAGCCGGCGGTGCAGCGCGATCTGGTGACTGTCGGGCGGATCATGGGGCAACTGGCCACGCTGCGCGCCATGTCCCTGGCCGTGACCGCAAGGCTTGCAGCCGGCGAAAGCCCGCTGGTCGAGGCCGCGCTGGTCAAGGACCTGGGCACCGGGCTGGAACAGTCGATCGGCGCACTGGCCGAGGCGGCATTGGGCGCCGATGCCGACCTGGCCGCCGATGCCGACCTGTATCGCACGGCGGCCTATGTGAGCCAGATCTCGCCGACCTATTCGCTGCGGGGCGGCACGCGCGAGATCCTGCGCGGGATGATCGCGCGCGGCCTGGGACTACGCTGACACGGAGAGAGGGCATGGACGACATCTACGCCAATGCGCTGGAAACGGTGCTGCGCGATCACTGCACGCCAGCCGTGGTGCGGGCCATCGAGGCGGGTTCCGGGTCCGCGGCATCTGCGCTCTGGACGCAGCTCGATGCCACCGGCTTCGCGGACAGCCTGCTGCCCGACGCCGGCCTCGCGCTGCGCAACCTGTTGCCGATGCTGTGGGTCACCGGCCGGTACGCGACCCCGCTGCCGCTGGGCCAGACGATGTTTGCGCGCGCGCTGCTGCACGCGGCCGGCGTCGCGATACCGGACGGCCCCGTCGCACTGGCCAGTTTCGGCGTGCAAGCGCGGACCCTGATTGCCGATGGCGCCACGGCAAGCTGGTTCCTGGCGCAGCAGGCCGACCGCGCCTGGCTACTGCCGCGCGACGCCGCCGATGTGGCGCCGACCGGGGTGCACGGCGACCTCGCCGTCAGCATCGCCGGCGCGCCGGCGTCAGACTTTGCCTTGCCGTCGGGCACGCTGCGCACGATAGGCGCCGCACTGCATGCCGCGCAGATGGCCGGGGCCATCGCCCGTGTGTTCGATCTGACCCTGCAGTACGCCAACGACCGCGTGCAGTTTGGCCGGCCCGTGGGCAAGTTCCAGGCGATCCAGCACCAGATCAGCGTGATGGCCGAGCAGGTGGCGGCCACCCGCATGGCCGCGCAGATCGCATTTTCCGGCGATGGGGCGACCCCGCATCGCATGCACGCGGCCATCGCCAAGCTCGGGGCCAGCGAAGCCGTTGCGCCGGTCACGTCGATGGCGCACGCCGTGCACGGGGCCATCGGCGTGACCGCCGAATACGACCTGCAGCTTTACACGCGACGGCTGCACGCCTGGCGCGTGGCCGACGGGTCGGAACGATACTGGGCCCGCGAGATCGGCCAGGCGGTCTGCGAGGCGAACGGTGGTGCGGTGGACATCATCCGTGCCTGGAGCGGCGAGGCCGCGTAAGGGCGCGGGGAACGACGATCAGGCCGGCAGTACCGTGGTCCAGTAGCGCGTCATGAAATGGATACGCACGGGCAGCATGCCGCGCAGTGCGTCGAGGATACGGTCTGTGTCGGCAACGGGGAACGTGCCCGACACGCGCAAATCCGCGACGGCCGGATCGCAGCGCAGATGGCCCGGGCGGTAGCGGTCGACATCGGCCAGGAACGCATCGAGCCGCATGTCGGCCGCCACCAGCATGCCGTCGGTCCAGGCGGTGGCAGCGTCGGACAGCGGGGCGGGTGCCTCCACGCGCCGTGCCGTGAACTGCGCGGCCTGGCCGGCCATGACGATGCGTTCGGCGGCCCCGGTCTCGGCGGGGCTTACCGATACGGCGCCTTCGGTCACACCAATCCAGTCCGCATCGGTGAGATGCCGTACCGCGAAGCGCGTACCCAGCGGCCGCAGCGTGGCGGCTTGCGTGGCGACGACGAACGGGCGCGGCGTGGGCGCGGTATCGCGCGCAGTTTCGATCTCGATTTCGCCACGCTTCAGGACCACGCGGCGCTCGGTTGCCGAAAAGGCGATGTCGATGGCGGTATCGGTATTGAGCCGCAGGTGCGTGCCGTCGTCGAGCGTGAGCCGGCGCTGCTCGCCCACGGCGGTGGCGGCATCGGCCAGCCATCCCTGCAGCGGCGTGTGTTCGCGGGTCATCCACGCCACCCCGCCGCCCACGAACAACGTGGCGAGCGCGCGCACGGCCTGGCGGCGCCCGGCTGACCGGGGTGGCGTCAGCGCGGCGCTGGCCACGGTGCTGGCCAGCGGCGATGCCACGCCGCGCAGCCGCGCCAGCCGGGCATTGACGGCTTCGATATGCGCCCATGCGCGGGCGTGTTCCGGATGCTGATCGAGCCAGCGGCGCCACGCCGCACGGGTGGCGTCATCGGCGTCGCTGCCTTGCAGCGTGACCAGCCATTCCACAGCGGCATGCGCCACGTCGGACCTGACGGCAACGGTCGAGGCGGTTGCGCGGGTCATGACGCGGCCATCGCGAAATAGCACTGCGTGCCGGCGCGGACCAGATAGCGTTTGACGGTGGTGACGGAGATCCTCAGCGCAGCCGCGATGTCGGACTGGCTCAGGCCATCCAGTTGCGCCATCAGGAAGGCGCGCTGCACCGGCACGGGCAGGCCATCCAGCAGTTCGGCGATTTCCTGCAGCGTTTCGAGCAGGATGGCGCGTTCCTCGACCGAGGGCACCAGCGACGGCGCCTGGTGCGCCAGTGCTTCCAGATACGCTTGTTCGAGCTTGTCGCGGCGCCACTGATTGGCCATCACGCGTTGTGCGACGGTGGTCAAAAAGGCGCGCGGCTCAAGGATGGAAGGCGATTCCTCGCGGGCCAGCAGGCGCATGAACGTGTCCTGCGCCAGGTCCGCCGAACGGTGCCAGCAGCCCACCTTGCGGTGCAGCCAACCCAGCAGCCAGCGGTGGTGGTTGCTGTATAGCGCGTGAATGTCCTGATGTGGACCGGCGTCGGCGGCCATTGTCCTTTCCTTGTTGCCGCGGCGGGCCTGCTGAGGTACGAATACCGTGGAAATGAGAATCGTTATTATATGGAGGCATGCGGCAGCGGGCAAATGGAACTTCGGGGGCACGTGGAGAACGTCGTGCCGGTGCCACGCTTGGGGCGTGGGGCCGTCCTCAGTGGGCGGTCAGTGGGCGGTCATTTCCACGCGGCAGTCCATTTCGGGTTTGCCGGGCAGGACCAGCCGGGCATTCGGGCCTTTGTCCCAGAACTGGGCCTCGCCGTCCTTGAGCGTGGCGGCATAGCGCGCGCCAGAGGCGGCGGGGGCTTGCTGGAGCACGATTTGCTGATCGAGCCATCGCAGATAGGCGTAGCCGGGGTCGGTCTGCACGAAGGTGCCGGCGATCACCGCCTCCACGCCGGGGCAACGGATATTGAACGGGCCCCGGCTGATGCCGCGGTCGTCCTGGGTGCGGGCGCCTGCGTAGCCGTGGCGCAGGTCGAAAATGCGCTGCAGGTAGGTGGTGGCGGTGCAGGCGTGCACGTCGTCGGCCTTCCAGCAGTCGTTGCGGCCCTTGATCCAGCCCCGTTGCTCGGCGATCAGCGATTTCTTCTGCGCGGTCGGCAGCGACCGGGCATCGAGCGCCAGGCCGTAGAGCCGGGTAGTTTCGCGATCCAGCCGCGCCAGGGCGGCGTCCTTGCACACCAGCTGTTCGATCTGGCCCTCTGCCTTCTTGCAGTCGAAGCTCGGCGTGGCCGCGGTCTGTGCGGCGTGTGCCGGGCTGGCGAGAACCAGAATGGCCAGGAGCAGGGTCGGGACGTTCGGCAGGGCGCGGTGGCTGGGCATGGCAGGAACTCCTGCGGGCCGCTCAGCCCGCGTTGCGATCGATCACGACGAAATGCTTGCGCACCGGTTCGATGACTTCGAAGACGCCTTCAAAGCCCGCGGGGATCACGCAGGCATCGCCCGGGCCGAACTCCCGTGCGCTACCAGTATGGCTGGTGATGCGCAGCCGGCCACTGATCACGCAGAAGAATTCTTCCTTGCCGGCCGGAAAGGCGATGCGCCACGCGCCCGGCTGGCACGCCCAGATGCCACAGTCGAAATCGCCCTGCTCGGCGCTGTAGTGCGTCCAGGTGGTGCGATCCGGATTGCCGGCCACCAGGCGGTCGGGACGTGGATTGTCATGGGCAGGCGCCGGTTCGGCACGGAAATCGACCAGGGAGACGGGCGCGGGGGACGTGGGATGCGACATGGATGGCAACCCGGCGAGAGCCGGGCCAGGCAGGGTGTAAAGCCGTAAGTGTAGCCGCCGGTGGCAGGCCTGCCCGGGCGCCGGCCGGGCTCGGCGGGCATCGGTCAGCGGCCGGCCGCCTTGTCGCGCAGGAAGGCAACCAGCGTCGTGACGGCACGCGTCTGGTAGCGGGCCGGCATGTACAACAGGTACATGGTCGTGCGCAGGAACGCCAGATCCTGGGGCGGCAGCGGCAATTGCAGCAAGGTGCCGGCGGCCAGGTCCCCATCGACCATGTAGTGGGGCACCAACCCCACGCCCAGCCCTTTCAGGATGGCGTCGCGAAGGAAGAAAAAGTTTGCCGACATCAGTCGGGGGCGGATATTGGGCACCCCGCCCGCCGCGCCCGCCCGGCCCGCCGCATGCAGTTTCTGGCCGGTCAGTTCCGACGTGATCAGCGGCAGGTCCCGAAACTGGTCGAGCGTGCGCGGCATGCCGTATTGGCGCACGAGCTGTGGGGTGGCGCAGGCGACATATTCGACATCGCCCAGGCTGTGCGCCACCGCATTGGTTGGCGCTTCTGCCATGACGCGGATGGAGAAGTCCACCGCCCCCTTGAACATCGTCATGAATTCGATGAACCACGCCGACATGGTGTGCTGGCCGAACCCGCTCGGCACGCTGAGCCGCACCGTGCCGCTCAGACGCTTGCCCAGGCTCTGCACCGATTCCTGGGCGGCCATCAGTTCCTGGCGGATGGCGCGGCCATGTTCGTAGAGTTGCCATCCCAGTTCGGTGGGTTCGAGCTGCCGGGTGCTCCGCCTGAGGAGTTCGGCACCCAGCTGCCGCTCGAAATGATTGAGCCGCTTGCTCACATTGGCGCGGCTCATGCCAAGCTGGCTCGCGGCGCGGCTCAGGTTTCCGGCGTCGATGATATCGACCAGCAATGCGAGCGCGTTCAGGTCCATTGTCAACCTTGAGTATGCAGATATGTTGAAAACCGGTTGCAATTGTCAAGGATTAGGAACATATGGACAATGCTTCCTCGTAAAGACAACCGGACCTCCCTGTCAGGAACCGATCCGGGACGCGGGGAGACGCATCAAAAATGAATCAGGAAAACATGGCATCGCTGCCGCTGGCCGGCGTGCGGGTGCTGGACCTGTCACGTGTGCTGGCAGGGCCGATGTGCGCGATGGCGCTGGCCGACCTCGGTGCGGACGTCATCAAGGTGGAACATCCCGCCCGGGGTGACGACACCCGCGACTGGGGCGTGCGCATCGGCACGCGCAATACCTCCTACTTCAATAGCGCCAACCGCAACAAGCGTTCGGTGACGCTGGACCTGCAAAGCGAAGCGGGCCTGGTGCTGGCGCAGCAACTCGCCGCGCAGTGCGACGTGGTGATCCAGAACTTCAAGGTGGGCGGCGCCGAGAAACTCGGCCTCGGCTACGAACAGCTCAGCGAGATCAATCCGCGCCTGGTCTACTGCTCGATTTCCGGCTATGCGCGGTTCACCCCGGAAGCCGAACGCCCGGGCTACGACCTGGTGGTGCAGGGCGAGTCCGGCGTGATGGCGACCAACGGCGAGGCCGGCCAAGGCCCGCTGAAGTTCGGCGTGGCGGCCGTGGACATGTTCACGGGCATGTATTCCGCCCAGGCCATCCTGGCGGCGCTTTTCGCGCGCCACACCACCGGCCGCGGCCGCCACGTGCAAATGGCGCTCTACGACTGCGGCGTGATGATCACGTCCTATTACGGCATGGAGGCCTTGCTCAAGGCCGGCGATCCGCCCAAGTTCGGCAATGCGCATCCGTCCATCGTGCCCTATGGCGTGTTCGAAGCGGCCGACGGCCCGCTGGTCATCACGGTCGGCAACAACGGACAGTTCCAGCGATTCTGCCGCGAGGTCATCGGCTGCCCGGAATGGGCGGACGATGAACGGTTTGCCACCAACACCGCCCGCTCCGCGCATCGTGACGTGCTGCTTGCGCAGGTCCGCGAACGGCTCCGACGCTTCACGCGTGCCGATCTGCTGCAGCGCCTGACGGCTGCCCAAATCCCGTGCGGCGAGGTGCTGGGCATGCTTGACGCCCTGCAATCCGAACGTACCGCGCAGGCGGGCCTGCTGCATCGCTTCGAAGACAGCGAGGCCGGCACGCAGGCCGTGTTGGCGCCGCCGTATGCGCTCGATGGCCAGCGTCTGCCGGTGCGCATGCCGCCTCCCCACATGGGCCAGCACACGCACGAGGTGTTCAAGGAATTGCTGAAGCTCGACGACGACGCCATCGCGGATCTGCAATCCCGCGGCGTGATCTGACACCCCGAATTTTCGATCGACAGGAGACAAGACAATGACCAAGCTGCTACTGAGCCGCCGCCAGGTACTGAAGGCGGGTGCCGCCGCGTCGATGGCCGCGGTGATGCCCTCGGTGCTGGCCAAGACCGGCTGGCCCGACAAGTTCATCAAGATGGTGGTGGCATTCCCCGCTGGCGGCCCCACCGATACCGCCGCGCGCATCGTGGCGCAGAAGCTGTCGGAACGGCTCGGGCAGCAGGTCATCATCGAAAACAAGCCCGGTGCCTCGGGGTCGATCGGCACGGCGAGTTTCATCCGCAGCCCGGCCGATGGCTACAACCTGTCGATGTTCGGCATGCCGGCCCTGCTGGCGCCGCTGATGTACAAGACCAACGCCTACGACGTCAAGAAGGACTTCCTGTCCGTGGCCACGGTCTATGTGCTGCCGATGGCCATCGTCATCAACCCGGCCGTGGTGCCGCATGTCGAGACGCTGGCGGACCTGATCCGCTTTGCCAAGGCCAGCAAGACCCCGTTGAGCTATACCAGTTCGGGCACCGGCAGCTTTGGTCACCTGGCCATGGTACAGCTCAAGGACCTGGGCGGCTTCGACGTGCTGCACGTGCCCTACCGTGGCAGCGCCCCGGCCGTGGCCGACCTGCTGGGCGGCCAGGTGGGCATCATGTTTGCCGACGTGGTCGCCGCGTTGCCCCATATCCGCGCCGGCAAGCTCAAGACCATCGCGCTGAGCTCACCCAACGCCCGGGTGCTGCTGCCAGGCGTGAAGACCGTCTCGGAGCAGGGCTTCCCGGGCTTTGATTTCGATTCCTGGGGCGGCCTGATCGCGCCGTTGGACACCCCGCAGCCTATCGTCGATCGCATCGCCAGCGAAACGCGCGACATCCTCGGCAAGGACACGGAATTGCAGCAGAAGCTGGTCAGCGCTGGCGCCATCGCGTCGTTCCAGGACGGCAGGCAGATGCAGGCGCGGCTCAACAAGGACTACGACCGCTGGAGCGCCATCGTCAAGGCAAAGGGCATCAGTGCAAGCTGAGGCGGGTCGCCGCCGGCAGTCGTCCGGCACGTGAATGCGGCAAGCGGGCTGGCATGCGTGGCCCTGGCGGCCCTCTGCCGAAAGGATCGATCAGCCGTACGCCGGTCTGGGCGAAGTCCCGCACATTGCGCGTGACGACGGCCAGCCCGTGAATCATGGCGGTGGCCGCGATCATCTTGTCCAGCGGGTTCTCCGGATGGGGCACCCGCAGGTGGCCCCATAGCTCGACCACGCGGCCGTCCACGCCAAGGATGTTGTGTGCGTAGCGACGTTGGACCGCCAGCAGCCATTCATCGAGCGCCTGGCATTGCTGCCGGTCGCCCCGGAAGCGTTTCAGTTCCACGCCCCGCCGCAGTTCTCCCATGGTCACCACCGACACGAACAGGGCGTGGCCATCGGCCTCGGCATCGTCAAAGAAGGCCCGCACGCCGGGATCGGCCCGGCGCCCCTTGCGGCTTTCGCTGATGACATCGGTATCGATCAGGTACATGTGCCGGCCCTCCCGTCAGTGAATCCGTGCGAAGTCCTGGTCGTCGTACGCGTCGCCAGGCGGAATCGTCTTGAGGAACGCCGCGAACGTCGGCTTGCGGGCGGATCTGGCGCGGCTCGTACGCGATGTGCCGCCGCCGCGTGACGGATCGCCCGCGTCGGGGCCGGCCGTGCCTTCATCGAGACCACCGGCATTGGATTTGTCGTGCTGTTTCATGCTGGACCTCCGTCATGAGTGAATGAACGAGGCGCCATCTTGCATGCGGAAAGGCCCGAAATTTGTGTCCGGATGTGACGGGTGATCGACTGTTGATCCAGCGCAATGTGGTGCCTGGCGCGGGCTCGGAGGCCAAGTCGGCGCCCCAAAAGAAAATACCCCGACGCGCGGGATCGTCGGGGTAGTAAGAGTTGCCAAGTCGTTTGGAGTCGTGTCGAAATGACCCCGCATCAGTGTGACGTTCCCGGCCAGCTACGCCAATAACTCACATGAGTTATTGGCGTATGCGGAACAATCCCTGGGAAACGCCCTATTGCGTCGCGGAATTCTGAACAAAGGAACGAAATTCCGATTGGGAGCCGTGGCATGCCCCGCCAGCCGTTGTTTCATCGCGACCCGCGCCGCGCCAAACCATCATTCGCCGGTGTCCGGCCGGCCCGCCTTGCTGCGTTGCGCCGGGTGCCACGGATACAGTGCCAGTAGGGCGCTGACCACGCCGTTGGTCCAGCCGAAGCCGTCCTGAAGCGGGTACTCGCCCCCGCCGCCGCCCTCGGCGCCCCCGGTGCGGCGTCGCTGCAGCCGGTATTTCTCCACCAGCTTGTATTCCGAGACATAGAGGCTGGCCACCGTCTGGAGCCAGCGGTGCGCAATGTCGTCGGCCAGCGCGTCGCAGCCATAGCGCCGCAGGCCCATGATGCCGATCCACTGCAGCGGCGCCCAGCCGTTGGGCCGGTCCCATTGCTCGCCGGAATCGATCTCCGTGGTGGCCAGGCCGCCTTCCTCGACCAGCCGGGCGGCCACCACGCCGGCCACCTGCGCGGCTTGTTCCTTGGTGGCCAGGCCCAGGAACAGCGGCATCAGGGTGGCTGCGCTCAGGCACGGACGCGGCGTGCCGCGATGCCAGTCGAAGTCGACGAACGCGCCCGTGCCGGCGTCCCACATGATCGTGGCGATGGCCAGCCGGCGACGGTCCGCGGCTTCGCGATAGCGCGTGGCGCGGTCGATGTGGCCGGCGCGCTCGCACAGTTCGCCCAGGCGGCACTCGGTATGCCAGAGCAGGGCGTTCAGGTCGATGGGCAGGATCGCCGTGGTGCGGATGGTGGCCAGGTCGCAGGTTGGCTGACCGCCGGCCGGCGCGGGGTCGCACCAGCGCGAACTGAAGTCCCAGCCCGATTCCGCCGCGGCGCGCAGGTCGCGGAATACCAGGTGCGCGGGCCGGTCGGCGCGCCGGGCCGTGGCCACGTCTTCCAGGTACGCTTCCTCGCGCGGATGGGCGCGGTCGTCCCAGTAACGGTTGAGCAATGCGCCGCCGGGCAGGCGCACCAGGCGCCGGTGGGCGGTGCCGGGGGCCAGGTGGACGGCGCCGTCCATCCAGAACGCATATTCGCGCTCGAGCTGGGGCAGGTAGCGTACCGCCGCATCGACGCCCTGGTCTTCGAACAGGTCGGTCATCAGCGCGAATACGGGGGGCTGCGAACGGCTCAGGTAATACGACCGCGTGCCGTTGGGCACCAGCCCGTAGGTATCCAGCAGGTAGGCGAAGTTGTCGGCCATGGCGCGCAGCAGATCCTGCCGGCCGCTGGCTGACAGGCCGAGCATGGTGAAGTACGAATCCCAGTAGTACAGCTCTCGGAAGCGCCCGCCAGGTACGACATAGGGCTGGGGCAGCGGCAGCAGCGAGCATCGCGGCGGATGTTCGGCCGGTTCGCGTGTGAGGACGGGCCACAGCCCGTCGATGTGCTCGCGCAGCGAATTGTCCGGATCGGACTGGTAGTGATCGTCCGGAACCGTCTCGCGCGCGAAATAGTGGCGCACGAAGGCTTCGAGCGAAAAGTCGGGCGCATCGCGCTCGGCGCGGTAGCGCGACAGGATGGCCTCGGGTGCTTCGAGCGGAATGCAGTCGGGAAAGGTCTTGCTGTCCGCGAACATGCCGCTGGCCTGTACGGCGACGAACAGCTCGGCATAGCGTTCGGCCGGCGACATGGTGTCGGCGTCCGCGCACCCTGGCAGCGTGCACGGCGCGGGGGTGGGCAAATGGGTGATCGCAGGCGCGTGCCCGTGGCAATGCGGCGGCAACGGTGGCTGGCCCGGTCCCGACGCTGCGGCCGTAACAGCCGGCGCAGAAACCGGGGCCGCGGGATGCGGCGCGGCATCCGCCCTAGCGGGCTCGGTTCGCGCGGGAACGTGCGGCGTGCCGCCGGCCGACTCAACGTTATTGTTCCGCATAGTTCCAGAGGAGTCCGCCATCGATCACGAGCGTGGCGCCGGTGATGTAGTCGGCATCGGCGCTTGCCAGGTAGGCCACCAGTCCGGCGACTTCGTCGGGCTGGCCCAGCCGCCCCAGCGGGATGTTGGCCAGCAACGCCTGCAGTTCGGCGCGGTCGGCCATCAGCTTGCGGTTGATGGGCGTCTGGATGGCACCCGGTGCGATGTTGTTGACCGTGATGCCGGCCGGTGCCAGTTCGATGGCCAGGTTGCGCATCATCATGCGCAGGCCGCCCTTGCTGGCGCAGTAGCTCGTGAAATGGGGAAAAGGCAGGTCTTCGTGCACGGAGCTGATGTTGATGACCTTGCCCCCCAGCTTGCGCGCCAGCCGGTGCTTCACGAACTGCTGCGTGAGAAAGAACGGCCCCTTGAGATTGGTATCGAGCACGCGGTCGTAGTCGGCCTCGGTCACCTCGGCAAACGGTGCCCGCACTTCGACGCCGGCGTTGTTGACCAGGATATCGAGGCTGCCGGACGGCGCGACGGCCGCCACCGCCTGGTCGACGATGGCGAAGGCCTGCGCCACATTGCCGATATCGCCCGCCACCACATGGGCGCGGCGGCCTGCGGCGCGCACGCCATCGGCCGTCTCTGCGGACTCGGCGTCGAGCTTGTGCACCGCAACAACGATATCGGCGCCTTCCTGGGCCAGGCGCAACGCGATGGCGCGGCCGATGCCACCCGCGCCACCCGTGACCAGAGCCGTCTTGCCTTGCAGCCGCATGGGGAACCTCCTGCATTCACGGTGGTGTCACCGTCAGAGCCACGCGCCGGGCGCGAAGTTCAAACGTCGCCCCGACATGCTCCGACGTTGCCATGTCCGATGGCGGGCCGCTGTCGGCGCAGTCCGAATCCGGTGTCGGCCGGAGGCTCAATCGTGCGTGGCGGGGTCAGGGGCGGCGGTCTGGCCGCCAGGTTCGGAAGGTTCGCCAGCTTCGGAAGGATCGGCGGGGTCGATCGACAGGCCCAGCTGGGCCAGCACGCTGGCGGCGGCCTGTGCCACGGTGCCCGCATGGGCCGGCATGATCAGGTGGGCGATTTCGCGGTAGAGCGGATCACGCTCGCAGAACAGGGCTTCGAGCCGGGCGCGCGGGTTGTCCACCTGCAGCAACGGGCGGTTGCGGTTGCGTCGCACGCGGCGCCACAGTTCGGGCAGCGCCGCGTCCAGATAGATCACGTGGCCGCGCGCGCGCAGCATTTCGCGGTTTTCGGGCCGCAGCACGATGCCACCGCCGGTGGCCAGCACAATGCCGCTGCGCTGGGTCAGTTCGTCGAGGATGCGGGTTTCACGGCGGCGGAAACCTTCTTCGCCTTCCAGCTCGAAGATGGTGGTGATGCGCACCCCGCAGCGCGATTCGATCTCGTGGTCGGTATCGAAAAACGGACGGCCAAGCCGACGCGCGACGGTTCGCCCGATCGTCGTCTTGCCGGCCCCCATGAAGCCGATGAAAAAGAGGTTGTCTGACGCGGATCGGGGTTCCAAAAGTGTGCGCCGTAGCGTGCCGTCCCATTCTTCGCAACGGTAGCACGTAATGGCGTTTTCGCCATAGCGCAGCCGATTTACGGGACGAAGCGGGATCGGCGCGCTTCGCCTCGCCGTGCTGCCGCCGCCTCTCAGTGCCCGGCCACGGTCTGGCCGGCCGGTTCGCCGCCGTCCACTGCGGCACCCGCCCCGGAGAACTGCTTGACCACCAGTGCCCCTGCGGCGATGAACGCCGGCACCGTCAGCAGCGTGAAGATCGCGTCGAAACCGAGGTGCATGCGCAGCAGTTCGGCGCCCAGCAGCGCACCGGCAATGCCGCCGAAGCGGCCGATGCCGAGCATCCAGGCCACGCCGGTGGCGCGGCCCTGCGTGGGGTAGAAGCTCGCTGCCAGCGTGGGCATCGACGACTGCGCGCCATTCATGGCCGTGCCGGCCAGGAAGATCAGCAGGCCGAGTACGAACTGGTCGCCGCCCGCGCCATGGCCCACCGTGTAGATCAGGACGCCGGTTAGCGCATAGGTGAACGCAATCACCTTGTTCGGGTTGAAGCGGTCCATGAACCAGCCGGCGGCAATCGTGCCGATGCCACCGCCGAGCGGGAACAGCGCGGTCAGCAGCGAGGCGCGCTGCAGCGTGAATCCGGCGTCCTTCATCAGCGTCGGCATCCAGCTGGTCAGCAGGTAGAAGATCACCAGGCCCATGAAGTACGTGAGCCAGAGCATGGCCGATCCCACGCGATAGCGGGGCGCCAGCACCGTGCCCACGGCCGACCTGGCTGCCGGCGCCGCCTCGTGGATCGTGAACACCTGTGCGGCGCCCAGCGCGGCGCCGGTCACGCGTGCCAGCACCTTGCGGATCTGGTCGGCGGGGTACTGGCGCACCACCATGTAGCGGATCGACTCCGGCAGGGCGGCCACCAGCACCACGGCCAGCACCAGCGGCACGATGCCGCCGAAGACCAGCACGCTGTGCCAGCCGAAATGCGGAATGATGGCTGCCGCGAAGAAGCCGCCACCAGCCGACCCCAGCGGGAAGCCGCAGAACATCGTGTTCACCAGGATCGCGCGGCGGCGGGCCGGTGCGTACTCGGACATCAGCGTCACCGCATTGGGCATCGCGGCGCCAAGCCCGACGCCCGTCAGGAATCGCAGCACGGTCAGCCACGTCACAGACGGCGCGAAGGCCGTGGCCAGGCTGCACGCGCCGAAGAAGAACACCGACAGCACCAGCACGCGCTTGCGGCCCACGCGGTCGGCCATCGGGCCGGCGAAGATCGCGCCAAAGGCCAGCCCGAACAGGGCGGCGCTCATGACGGGCCCAAGCGACGATTTTTCAATGCCCCACTCCTGGACAAGGGCCGGGGCGATATAGCCCATGGCCGCCGTATCGAAGCCGTCAATCGCGACGATGAGGAAACATAGAATCAGGATGAGCCACTGATACGCGGAGAAGCGGTGGCTGTCGATCAATGACTGCACGTCGAGCGTGCCAGTCGCGGGGCGCGGGGGCTGGGACATGGGGTCTCCGTTCTTCGGATCGTTTCAGGCCCGATCAGGCGGTCTGTCGGGCGTTTCTTGTTCGCGATTCGCCTTGTTTGTTCTAAAGGCGAACTCATGTTCTCGATAGGAACGGATCATACGCAGCGTTTTTCCAGGCGAAATATCGGCGTTAACCCGCAAGCGGGGTGGCGGCCGACCGGGGCCGAAGCGCGCTGGCCCGCGCGCCCAAAGGGCTGGCGGCGGGATGGAAGGGGTCCCAAGATTTTTTCGGCGCAGGCGGGACGAACGGCAAAAGTGCCGCGCGGGGATCAGGCCGGCGGCTCGATGACGGCTGAACGGCGGCCGGGATTGGCTCAGCCGGGCTGGGCCGCGATGCGCCGGATGGTTTCCGCAAACGCCTCGGCCACCGGGCCCAGCGTGCGGTCGCTTCGGCGTAGCAGGCCGATCGGTTCCTCGGTGCCTTGCGTATCGACCGGCAGCAGCACCATTTCGCCGGCCGCCACCGCCCGGCGCGTGGCCGACAACGGCGCGGCCCACACGCTGTCGCCCTGCTGCGTGAGCAGGCGGCCCAGGTAGGCGTCGGCGGTTTCCAGGCAGCCTTCGGGCAGCGCAAAGCCGTGGCGGGCCAGCAGGCTTTCGGTGCTGTGGCGCGGGATGGAGCCGACGGCCGGCACCACCATCGGCCACGCCACCACGTCGCGCAGGGTCGGGCGCGGCTGGGCCGCCAGCGGGTGTCCGGCACGCACGGCCAGTACCAGCGGCTCTGCCGCCAGCGATTCGAACCACAGGCCTTCCATGGCCGCCGGGTCGTCCATGCGGCCGATCACGACGTCGAGCACGTCGGCCTTGAGTAGGTCGATCAGCGTGCGGTTCATGCCGCTCTGCACGGCCAGCGCCACCTCGGGATGCGTGGTGCGGAACGCGGTCACGGCATCGAGCAGCAGCGCGGGCACGATGCTGGGCAGGGCGCCCACGCGGATGCGCTCGTGGCGCGTGGCGTCGGTGGCTGCGAGGCTGTCGGCGGCGGCGTCGATGTCCTCGATGATCCGCAGCGCATGGCGCAGGAACCGCATGCCGGCCGCCGTCAGGTTGGTGCCGGCCCGCTGGCGCACCAGCAGCCGGGCGCCGACCAGTTCCTCCAGTTCGGTCAGCGTCTTCGACACCGCCGGCTGCGTCAGGCCGAGCTGCTCGCCGGCCCGCCCCAGATGCTGCGCCTGGGCCACGGCTACGAAGCAGTGCAAGTGCCGCAGCCGGATGCGGCTGCGAAAGGCGTCAACGCCGGGGTGGGGTGCGGGAGGGCGTTCCATTATAAAAATTCATCGTAATTACGCCAAATCTCAATTTACATGACTTCTGACGTTGCATACAGTCCATCCCATCGATTCACACCAACAACGGAGACAGCGCGATGCCCCACCGCTCCGATCGCCCCGCCCAGTACCGCCGGCCGTACTGGGACACCCAGCCCGAATACCGTTTCGACCCCTATGCCTCGACGCAGCTGCGCTCGCCGGCCCAGCCGCTGATCGCGCTGCCGCAGTCGCTGTCCGAAGTCACGGGGCCGACGTTCGGTCCCGAGTTCGTCCGCGAGGGCGACAACGACCTGACCGTCGGCAACGGCGGCGAGCCGATTGGCGAGCGCATGCTGGTCACGGGCCGCGTGCTGGACGAAAACGGGCGCCCGGTTCCCAACGCGCTGATCGAGGTCTGGCAGGCCAACGCCGCGGGCCGCTACACGCACAAGCGCGACCAGCACGACGCGCCGCTGGACCCGCACTTTTCCGGCGAAGGCCGCACCATCACCGACGCCAACGGCCAGTACCAGTTCAAGACGATCAAGCCGGGCGCCTACCCCTGGCGTAACCACCACAACGCCTGGCGGCCGCAGCACATCCATTTTTCGCTGTTCGGCAACGCCTACGCCACGCGTCTGGTCACGCAGATGTATTTTCCGGGCGATCCGCTGCTGGCGTACGACCCGATCTTCCAGTGCGTGCCCGACGAGAAGGCGCGCAATCGCCTGATCGCCACGTTCGACTGGGAAACCACGGCACCCGAGTACGCGCTTGGCTACCGTTTCGATATCGTGCTGCGTGGCCGCGATGCCACGCCGATGGAGTAAGGCCATGCTGTACGCCACCGCATCCCAGACCGTAGGTCCGTACCTGCATATCGGCCTGACCGGCCTGAACTGCGCCGACCTGACCGCCGACGCGCCCGACCTGGCCGCGCAACGCATCGTGATCGAAGGCCGTGTGGTCGATGGTCGCGGCGAACCCGTGCCCGACGGCATGGTCGAGATCTGGCAGGCCAACCCTGCCGGCCGTTACCGTCATCCCGAAGATGCCCGCGAACTGCCGCTGGTGCCGGGCTTCACCGGCTTTGGCCGTGTGCCCACCGAGGCCGATGGCTCGTTCCGCTTCACCACGGTCAAGCCCGGCACCGTGCCCGATGGCGATGGGCGTCCGCAGGCGCCGCACATCATGGTGTCGGTCTTCACGCGGGGACTGGTCAAGCATGTGGCCACGCGCATGTACTTTCCCGAGGACACGGCCGCGCACGGCGCCGATGCGGTGCTGTCGCTGGTGCCCGCCGAGCGGCGCGACACGCTGATCGCCAGGGCCGAGGGCCAGAACCGCTACCGCTGGGACGTCGTGCTGCAGGGTCCGGGCGAAACGGTGTTCTTCGATATCTGATACGTCGCCATCGTTGCCCGCCTGGCATGAACGCGGCGCCGGCTCACACCGGTGCCGCGTTTTGCATCACAATCGGCGCATTCCTTGCCGGCAACTCAAACGGTTCGCCCCCAACCGACCATGCCAACGTTTTCCCGCCTGACCGATCCGATGTTCGGCAGCCCCGCCGTGCTCGATATCTTTTCCGACACCGGCACGGTGCGCCGCATGCTGGATGTGGAAGCCGCGCTGGCGCGCGCCGAGGCGCGCTGCGGCGTCATTCCCGAAGCGGCCGCCCAGATCATCGAACAGGTCTGTGCCGGCGACCCGGCCCAGGTCATCGACTTCGACGCGCTTGCGCAGGCCGCCGCCTCGGCTGGCAACCTGGCGATTCCGTTCGTCAAGCAGCTGACCGCCGCCGTGACGCAGCGCGATGCCGAGGCCGGCCGCTACGTGCACTGGGGCGCCACGAGCCAGGACATCATCGATACGGCATTGGTGCTGCAGCTTGCCGACGCCTTGCACGACATCGATGCCGGCCTGCTGGCGCTTGGCGATGCCTGTGCGGCGCAGGCCGCGGCCCATCGCGCCACGTCGATGGTGGCGCGCACCTGGCTGCAGCACGCGCTGCCCACCACGTTTGGCCTGAAGGCCGCCGGCTGGCTCGATGCCTTGCGCCGCGATCTGGCCCGACTCGACCTGGCGCGCACGCATGGGCGGGCGTTGCAGTTCGGCGGCGCGGCCGGCACGCTGGCCAGCCTGGGCGGCGATGCGCCGGCGGTGGCTGCGCAGCTTGCGCAGGGGCTGCAACTCGATCTCCCCGCGCTGCCGTGGCATGCGCACCGCGACCGCATGGTCGAAGTGGCCACCACGCTTGGCATGCTGACCGGCACGCTCGGAAAGATGGCGCGCGATATCTCGCTGCTGATGCAGACCGAAGTGGCCGAGGTGGCGGAACCATCGGGGCCGGGCCGGGGCGGCTCCAGCACGATGCCGCACAAGCGCAACCCGGTGGGCTGCGCGGCGGTGCTGACCGCGGCCGTGCGAATGCCGCCCCTGGTTGCCACGATGCTGGCCGGCATGACGCAGGAGCACGAGCGCGCGCTGGGCGGCTGGCAGGCCGAGTGGGACACGTTGCCGCAGATCGTCACGCTGGCAGCCGGCGCGCTGCGCCAGATGACCGACGTGGTGGCCGGCCTGCAGGTTGACGCTGCCCGCATGCGCCAGAACCTGGATATCACGCATGGCCTGATCCTTGGCGAAGCGGCCATGCTCGAGCTTGGCCGGCGCATCGGCCGGCTGCCCGCCCATCATCTGGTGGAGCAGGCGTCGCGTCGCACCGTGGCCGACGGTACGACGCTGCGCGACGCGCTGGCGCGCACGCTGGCCGACGATCCATCGCACCGGGGCCTGCTCGACGACGCCACGCTCGACCGGCTCAGCGACCCCGCGCAGTACGCGGGCCAATCCACAAGCTTCGCCGATGCCGCCGTGCAAGCCTGGCGGCACGCGCGGGCGCACCGCAACCACGCCTGACTGGAGACGACCTTGCCTTACCTCGATCACGCCGGTGCCCGGCTGTTCTATACCGTAGACGGCCCCGACACCGCGCCCGTCATCATCTTCTCGAACTCGATGGGTACCGACCACACCATGTGGAAGCCGCAGGCCGATGCGCTGGCCGGCCGCTTCCGCGTGGTGCGCCACGACATGCGCGGACACGGCCGATCATCGACCGATGCGTCCGAGGCAACGGTCGACGTGCTGGGTCGCGACGTCCTGGCGATCCTGGACGCACTGCAGGTGGACCAGGCCGTGTTCTGCGGCCTGTCGATCGGTGGCCTGATTGGCCAATGGCTGGCCGTGAATGCCCCCGGGCGGTTCTCGAAAGTCATCGTCGCGAATACGGCGCCGAAGATCGGCACGGCGGACGCGTGGCGCGCGCGCATCGACGGCGTGTTGCGCGACGGCATGGCGCCGCTGGTCGATGCCTCGCTGGGCCGCTGGTTCACCGAGAACTTCCGCAGCACCGCGGGCGGCGCGCTGGACGACCTGCGCGCGGTGCTGCAGGGTCTGGACCCGCGCGGCTACGCGCTGGGCTGCACGGCGCTGCGCGACGCCGACCTGCGCGAGGCCGTGAAGACGATCGCGGTGCCGGTGCTGGTGATTGCCGGCAGCGACGATCCATCGACCACCGCCGCCGAGGGCAGGGCGCTGGCCGATGCCATCCCCGGCGCACGCTATGTCGAGCTGCCGGCCGCGCATCTTTCCAACCGGGAGCAGCCCGGGCGATTCACGGCGGCGTTGCTGGACTTCATCCATGGCCGCTTGCCCGTGACCGATGACCACGCGCGCTACGAGGCAGGGCTGTCGGTGCGCCGCGCGGTGCTGGGCAGCGCCCACGTGGACCGTTCACTGCAGAAGCTGACGCCGCTGAACGAGGAGTTCCAGAACCTGATCACGCGCTATGCGTGGGGCGAGATCTGGACACGCGAAGGCCTGCCGCGCCATACGCGCAGCCTGGTGACCATCGCGATGATGGTGGCGCTGAACCGTTCGGAGGAGCTGAAGCTGCATCTGCGCGCGGCGGCCAACAACGGGGTGACACGCGACGAGATCAAGGAGGTACTGCTGCAGACCGCGATCTACTGCGGCGTGCCGGCCGCCAATTCGGCCTTCCATATGGCCGAGGAAATCTTCGCGGAGGTTGACAAGGCGCGCGCCTGACGCGCGCGGCAGCGGCATCGGGGCTCAGCCCTCCCGCGTGGCGAATGCGGGAAGGCGCGCACGCCCCGATTCGCGGAACGCGGTGGGCGTCTGGCCCGCCAGCCGCGCAAAGAAGCGCGAGAAGTAGCCCGCATCCGAAAACCCCAGCGTCATGGCGATCTGCTTGATATCGAGATCGCTGAACAGCAGGTCGCGCTGGGCTTCCGCCAGCACGCGGGCGTGAATCAGCTGCAGCGCGCTCTGTCCGGCCAGCTGGCGGCAGATGCGGTTGAGCTGGGTCGGCGTGATGCCGATCGTGTCGGCGTAGTACGCCATCTCCTTCTGCTGGCGATAGTCGGTTTCCAGCAGCTGCTGGAACTGCTGGAAATGGCGCGCGGGCCGGCTGCTGGCACGCGTGGCGGCAGGTGCCGATGCCTCGGCAATGCGCGCGATGCCCACCAGTACCAGCGTGAGCAGCGCCGACAGCGCGGCGCCGCGCCAAGGGGCCACCGAGGCCATCTCCATCCTGAACATCGCCAGCGCACTGGCCAGCGGGTGCTTGCGCGCCACGCGCTCGTGGCGCGGATGCTCGAACAGCGGCAGCGTGCCCGGCACGCCGGCCAGCAGCGTGCGCAGGTAGCTGTCGGTCATCGTCACGATGATGCCGTCCACGTCCGGCGAGAACACGAACCCATGCACATGGTGGGGCGGCACGCAGATCAGCGATCCGCTGGCCAGGCGCTCGCGCCGGCCGTCGAGCAGCGCCTCGCCGCTGCCGCTGTGGATGTACAGAATTTGAAGGAATCGCTCGTGCCGGTGGGGTTTGATCTCCCACGCGTAGAGCTGGCTGCGCGACGCGATCGATTCGAAATGGAGCTGGTCCAGCAACGGCTCGGCGGAATTGACGCCGTAGAGCGAGTAGGTGGGGACGGTTCTCATGGGGGCGCGCTGCATGCTTCCGGGAATGTTCGAATTTTCACGTTCTTGGTTCGATCTGTCCATTCCGGCCAGGCACGCGAGGCTCTATCGTTGAGCCCAATAACCACATTCCAGATCAGGAGACACGCCATGGCCCCCAATGGCTCGCCGCATTCCCGTTCCACCCGCGTCGCCATCGTCGGCGCCGGCCCTGCCGGCCTGCTGCTCGGCCAGTTGCTGACCGTGGCCGGCATCGACAATATCGTTATCGAACAGCGCAGCCCCGAGTACGTGCTGGGCCGCATTCGCGCGGGCATTCTCGAATGCGTGACCGTGGAGGCGCTGCGGCGCGCGGGGGTCGATGGGCGCCTGCGCGAGGAAGGATTGGTGCACCACGGCATCGAAGTGTCGTTCGGTGGCGCGCGGCACCGGATCGACTTTCACGCGCTGATTGGCCGCGACGTGACCGTGTACGGCCAGACAGAGGTCACGCGCGATCTGATGGCGGCGCGCCAGGCGGCCGGCGTGCCAACCGTCTACGAGGCGCAGGACGTTGCACTGCACGATTTCGATGGCGGACGCCCGCGCGTGTCGTATCGCAAGGACGGCGTCGAGCACGAGGTGGTCTGCGACTTCATCGCCGGCTGCGACGGGTTCCACGGTGTCAGCCGGGCCAGCGTGCCCGCCCCATCGAAGCGGATCTTCGAACGGGTGTATCCGTTTGGCTGGCTGGGCATCCTTTCGGACACGCCGCCCGTGGCCGACGAGCTGATCTACGCCAGTCACGAACGCGGATTTGCGCTGTGCAGCATGCGCTCGAAGACGCGCAGCCGGTATTACGTGCAGGTGCCGTCGACCGAAAAGCCGCAGGACTGGTCCGACGCACGTTTCTGGGACGAACTGCGCAGCCGGCTGGACCCGCAGGCGGCGGAATCGCTGGTCACGGGGCCGAGCATCGAAAAGAGCATTGCGCCGCTGCGCAGCTTTGTGTGCGAGCCGATGCGTTACGGACAGTTGTTCCTGGCCGGTGACGCCGCGCATATCGTGCCGCCGACCGGTGCCAAGGGCCTGAACCTGGCCGCCAGCGACGTGCTCTACCTGGCTGACGGCTTTATCGCGCACTACCTGCACGATGATTCGCACGAGCTGGATCGCTATTCCGCGAAGTGCCTGGGCCGGGTGTGGAAGGCCGAGCGGTTCTCGTGGTGGATGACATCGCTGCTGCACCGCTTTCCGGATGCCGACGACTTTGCACACCGCATCCACCAGGCCGAGCTTGAGTATCTGGTCAGCTCCGAGGCTGCATGCCGGTCACTGGCGGAAAACTATGTCGGGTTGCCACGCTGAAGGGGCGTATCCATATGCCGAGAATATGAATAGATAGGTTGGCATATATTTTACGTGGCATCACCCCGGTGATACCGTCTCGCTCCAGCATGCCGGCACAAGTACCGGCTGTACTGGAGGAGACGAACGATGACAACCGGATACATGGGCAGCCACCCTGCGTTGCGGCTGGCCGCTGCATTGTCAGTGGCACTGCTGGTGTCCGCCTGCGGCGGCGGCGAGGATGCCCCCGCCACGGCCAGCCCAGGCAACACGGGCAACACCGGGGCCGGCAGTGATGCGGGACCGGCACCGACCGCGCCGGCGCTCAGTGCGCTGGAGGCCTGCAACGCGCTCAATGGCGCGAGCCTGCCGGCGTCGAGCCTGGCCTTGGCTTCGGGCGGCGCCATCGTCAGCAAGGCCACGCTGATCGCGGCCGATGCCCCCGGCAACACGCTGGGCGAGTACTGCCAGGTGCGCGGCGCGATTGCCCCGGTCGATGCGTCGGCGTCCAGCATTCAGTTCGCCGTCAATCTGCCCACGCAGTGGAATGGCAAAGGCATCCAGTTCGGTGGTGGCGGTTTTGACGGCACGCTGATCGACGGCACCGAGACCGTGCGCTTTGCCTTGCCCGGCGACCCCGCACCGCTGTCGCGTGGCTACGCCACGTGGGGCGACGACTCGGGTCACCAGAGTTCCAGCATCACCGATGGCCGCTTTGCCACCAATGACGAGCAACTGGCCAACTATGGCGGCGACACGCTCAAGAAGACGCACGATGTGGCGATCGCGCTGATCACGCAACGCTATGGCAAGGCGCCGGTGCGCGCGTATTTCCTCGGCACCTCGACGGGCGGCCGCGATGCGCTGCGCTATATCCAGCGATGGCCGGCGGACTACGCCGGCGTGATCGCCAACGAGCCCGCGCTCAACTACACGGGTACGCGGCTGTCGAACGTGGCCGTGGGCCGGGCGCTGTACCTCAATGGCGGTGCAGGCTGGCTCAATATCAACAAGACGCTGATGGTGCAGAAGGCGGCCATGGACGCGTGCGACACGCTCGACGGCGTGGCCGACAAGGTCGTCAGTAACGTGGAGGGCTGCCGCGTCGGCGCCATGCAGGTGCTGGCCAGCCTGCGTTGCGCGGGGGGCGCCGATACCGGCGACACCTGCCTGTCCGATGCGCAGATCGCCACGGTCAAGACCATCGAGCAGCCGCTGCAGCTCGGCTATCCGCTGGCCAATGGCGTGACGGTTGCCGGCGGCTACAACCTCATGGAAGGCGCGCTGGTGGCGGGGCCATTCACCACGCGCGACCTCGGTACGCGTGCGGTGCCCGGCAATCCGGCCACCACGGCAGACGCCAACATGTACGTGACCGGCGACCAGTGGGTGAAATACTTCGTCACCCGCAACGCCACGTTCGACGCGCTGACCTTCGATCCGGCCAGCCCGGGCAGCTGGACGTCGCGCGTGCAGGCCGTGTCGGCGCTGACCGACGCCACGAATCCCGACCTGTCAGCCTTTCTGGCCAGGGGTGGCCGCCTGATCATGCTGCACGGTCTGGCCGACGAAGTCATCAGCCCCAATTCCACCATCGCGTGGTACAAGGCCGTCATTTCGCAGGTGGGGCAGGCGGCGGTGGACCAGGGCATCCGGTTCTATACCGTGCCCGGCATGGGCCACGGTACGGGCAGCTTCCTGCCGGCGTGGAATTCGCTGACCGCACTCGAAAACTGGGTCGAGATGGGCGCGGCGCCGGGCACCCGTGAAGTGATGGACACCAACGTGGGCACCTACGGCCGCACCCGGCCGCTGTGCCAGTATCCGTCGTGGCCCAGGTACAAGGGCACCGGCAACGCGGACGCCGCCGTCAACTACACGTGCGAAGGGGCTTCGGGCATCGTGCAGTCCTGTCTGAACCTGCCGTCGGTGGCCACCACCTGGAAGGGCGGCAACACCAATGGCGAGGAACTGTCGGTCCGCATCGACCCCGCCACGCTCAAGTACACCGTGACGATCGATGCCAGCGCCCAGCGTGCGGCCAGCACCGTGCTGAGCGGACAGCTCGTCTCGCTGGGTGGCTGCACGTACGCCAGCGATGAAAACGGCGCGCAGTTCTCGTTGACCGGCGGCGGTGTGCTGGCGGGCGGCGTCAAGCCGGTATCGGGGGGCGGGTTCCTGCCGCTGGTGGCGTTCCAGAACGTCTCTGCCGACTACAAGGCGGTGGCCGATATCTACAACGTCAACGGCATCCAGACCGCCGTCGCCGACGGATCGGTCACGGTGCGCAACGGCTCGGCGCGGCTGCGGTCGTCGGCGGCCACCTGGCAGACGTGCGCGGCCACGGCCAGCGGCGGCTATATCGTCTATGACGCCGCGTGTACGAACACGACCAAGGGCTACATCGTCTGGAACGCTGCCCGCAACGCGTTCGATTACTTCGTGGGCGGCACCATCGCGGCCGGTGATGGCGTGCTGAGCGGGTCGCTGATCAGCGGCATGGTCAATGGGGCGCCGGTACCGGTGGTCCTGACGCGCTCGGCCACGGCGTACGGCATGAACATTTACGCGCAGCAATCGACGGCCGGCCTGGCGGCCGGCGCCGCCGATGGCGCCTATCGCGTGATGGCCACCACAGGCGAGCAGGTCAATGCCGACCTGAACGGCACGCGCATCGTGCGTAACGGGGCGTCGGGCACGCTGGCCTATAACAGTCCGGTGCCGGGCGTGATCGGTGCAACGGGTGGGGTGGTCGCGTCCTACCTGTACAACAGCGGCCTGCTGATCGGCACGGCCGCCGGGCGCTTCGAGGTTGGGCTGCTGCACTGACGCCCGCCGCGTTGCCAGGGGATCGCCCCCGTGCTCGCGGGAGCGTTGCGGCGATCCCGGCTGGCAGCTATTCGTCTTCCTGCGCTGTCTTGCGGTGGCGTGTGGCGATGCGGTGGGTCAGCGCCACCAGTGCCGTCAGCGCGGCGTCATCCTGGCCCTCGCGGTAGCCGAGCGTCAGCGGTGCGCGCAGCCGGTCGGCCTCGACCATCCGGCAGTAGGCCACGCCGTGACGGTTCAGGCCGGCCATCGATGCCGGTACCACACTCACGCCGGCGCCGGCCGCGACGAGATTCAGGTTGGTCAGCATCCGTTCGACTTCGGCGCCGATGCGTGGCGTGAAGCCAAGCGCCTCGCATTCGCGCAGCAGGTCGCCGTACATGCCCGGCGCGCCCGGTCGCCGTACCAGGATGAACGGGTCGGATGCCAGCTCGCTCAGCGACACAGGCGCCCCAGCGTTCTGGCCGCGCAAGGCACGGCGCCGCAGCAGGGCGTGATCGAGCGGCAAGGCAATCACCATTTCCTCTTCCAGCAGCAGGTCGAAGCGCACGCCCTCGGGATGCGATACCGGTGCGCGCAGCAGGGCGGCGTTCAGCGTGCCGTCGGCCAGCCGTTCGATCGCTTCCGCGGCGTTGCATTCGGTCAGGGACAGCGCCACGCGCGGAAAGTGCCGGCGGCAGGCGCGCAGTACCTCGGGCGTGAGCTTGTGGGCGGCGGCGGAACTGGTGAAGCCGATGGCCAGCGCCCCTTCGTCGCCCCGCGCCATGCGCTGCATGCGTGCGCGCATCTGCTCGACCCGGGCGAACAGGTCCACCGCATCGGCATGCAGCGCCGTGCCGGCAGGCGTGAGCGCCACGCCGCGCGGCAGCCGTTCGAACAGGGTCACGCCAAGTTCGGCTTCCAGTGCCTTGAGTTGCTGCGAAAGCGGAGGTTGCTGAATGCCAAGCTGTTCGGCGGCGCGCGTGACGGACCGGGTTTCCGCCACGGCCAGGAAGTAACGCAGGTGTCTCAGTTCCATGGATCTATATCCAGAACATATGGAATTCTTGTGAGGCATATATTTTACGTGCGGCCGGCGTGGCCGTAGTATTGGCGTTTCGCCCGATGCGCGCGGGCGGCCAGAACATCAAAGGAGACAGCTTCATGCGCCGCATTACGCAATATTTGGCCGTCACCGCCTTGGTCGCGGCGGTCTCGGTGCTGGCCGGTTGTGCCGGCCAGACCGGCACAACGGCTGCCATGGCTGCCACACCCGGCGCGCCCGGCGCACCGGCAGTCAAGCCCCAGTGGCAGCGCGTGCACCTGGGCAATGGGGCCGGCTATGACTTCCCGGTCTATGCCAATCACGCGCTGAACGGCGACCTGCGCGGTATCCGCGAAGTGGTGTTCGTCCAGCATGGCTTGCAGCGCAATGGCGACGACTACTACGACGCGGGCGCGGCCTTGTTGAAGGCCAGCGGCCGGAACCCCGACGAGGTGCTGCTGGTGGCGCCCAATTTCCCGGGCACGCCCGACGCCGCCAAGCATTTCGACAACATGCCGGTGTGGACGGTGCAGGGCTGGATCGGCGGCGAAGACGCGGTGTCCGGCCCCGGCGCCGGCGTCAGTTCTCTGCAGGTGATCGACGATCTGCTGGCCTACGTCACCGACAGGCAGCGCCTGCCGATGGTGCGCAAGGTCACCGTGGCCGGCCATTCGGGCGGGGCGCAGATCGTGCATCGGTACGCCGTGCTGAACAACGTGGACGAGACGGTGCGGGCGTCCGGCATCGACCTGCGCTACGTGGTGGCCAATCCGTCGTCCTATCTGTACTTCACGCCGGACCGTCCGGTGGCGCCGGATTACCGCCGCTTCGCGCCATACAGCACCAGTACCTGTGCCGATTACGACAAATACCGCTATGGCATGCGCGACATGGTGGCTTACGCGCGCGGCGCCGATGGCATGACGCTCTATCGGCGCTACATGCAGCGCCAGGTCACCTACATGGTGGGCAGCGAAGACAACGATCCGAACCATCGGGTTCTGGACAAGGCTTGCGGCGCCGAAGCCGAAGGTCCCACGCGCCTGCAGCGGGCACGCGCTTACTGGCGCTATGAGCAGGTGCTGGCCACGCCGGGGCAGCCCAGCGCGCACCGGTCGTTCGAGGTGGTGGGCGTGGGGCATGACCAGGCCCGCATGTTCGGTTCGCAGTGCGGCGCGCAGGCGGTCTTCGGCATGGACCCCGCCGCCAACCGCAACGGGGCGGCCTGTCGCGCCCCGCAGCAATGAGATGACGGGCGCCTGGACACGTTGATATCCGTCCGGCGGGTTTGCCCGGGCGGCAGACGTTGGCGCGCGGTGCTACGATGCCGCAGTTTTCCCGACACATGCCGCCGCCTTCATGTCAGTTCGTGCTCGCCGGCGCGTCATTGCGGCATTGCTGGCCATGCCGTTCGCGCGTCCCTGGCGGCCTGCCGCCGCTGCCCCGTTTCCGTCTGAGGCTCCGCCCCTGCATCTATTGGTGGGCTATGCCGCCGGTGGCGGCGCGGACCATGTCGCGCGCATCGTGGCGGACGGTCTTGGCGCCGACGGCGAACCCACGGTCGTCGACAATCGACCGGGTGCCTCTGGCCAGATTGCGATGCATGAAGCCGCACGCGCCGGCGCCGACCGCCAGACACTGCTACTTGGCACGGTCGGCTCGGTCAGCATCGGGCCGCTGCTGGCCAGCAGCCCCGAGGCGCCGGCGCGCCAGCTGCATCCGCTGGCGATCGTTGCCAGCACGCCCCACGTGCTGCTGATGGCGGGCGACGGCACGCGCTCGCAGCCGGAACAGGCTCGCGCCACGCTGCAACGCCTGCTCGACGATGCCCGGCAACGTCCCGGGGACATCGCCTATGCCTCGCTTGGCATGCACTCCAGCGCCCATCTGGTGGGTGAACTGATGTGCCGGCAGGCCGGCGTCTTCATGGCCCATGTTCCGTATCCCGGCAGCGCGCGTGCGCTGGTGGACTTGCAGGGCGGGCACGTGGCAGTGCTCGTCAGTACCTTGCAGGCCGCGTTGCCATTGATGCGGCAAGGCCGCGTGCGTGCCCTGGCGGTGACGGGCCGGGCGCGTAGTCCGTTGGCGCCGGCGGTGCCGACATTCGCCGAAGCGGGCATTGCCGGCATGCAGCAAGACGCCTGGTATGGCGTGCTGGCGTCCCCTGGCGTGCCAGAGGTACGCCGCATCGCGTTGTCCGCGCGACTGGCCCGGCTCCTGCGCGAGCCATCGCTGCGGCAGCGCCTGGCGCAGGACGGCGCCGAGCCGCTGAGCCTGACCGGCCGGCAGGCCATCGACTATCTCGAACAGCAGCGTGAAGTGTGGCGGCAGGCGTTGGCGGTGGTGTCGGGCCGGCTGGGCTGAGCAGGGGATTGCAAGCCGGAGCAAATAAGCAAGATACGCCTGCCCGACTAGAACGAAAGACGCCGGAACATCCATGGCGGATGTTCCGGCGCGGGGTCCCGCTTCCATGAGGCCGCGTCCTGACTTCAGACGTGGTGTGACAACCGTGGAGATGTCACTGCGGGGCCCGGAAAGGAGAGGAAGTCGGCAGGATTACTGCTGACGGTTCTTCTGCTGCTGGGAGCCTTGCTGCGATCCCTGCTGGCTGCCTGTGCCGCTTTGCTGCTGGTGCTGGCCGGAGCTCTTGTCCTGGTTGCCCATCTGACCACCACCTTGCTGGCGTTGCTGATCCTGGCTACCTTGCTGCTGGTTGCCGCGCTGGCCGCCTTGCTGCTCCTGCTGCCTTTGTCCCGATTGGGATTGGCCACCTTGCTGTCCGGATTGGCTACCTTGCTGCTGTCCCATTGCTGTCTCCAAGTCCAAGTCGCGGCGGGCTGCCGCATTGGATAGCGCAGCAATCCGCGTGCCAAACGCCAAAGTCGGGGGTATGGCATCTGGCAGACATGCAGGTAACCCATGCGAGACATGCGCTTTGCCCCGATTTACAACGCATGCATGCTTTTCACGCGGGAAGGGCCGCAGGGCATGCGAGCCTGCCTGCCGACGTGGGCGCATGCTCTCGGGCATCGGCCTGCCGTACGGACCTCGGCACACCACGTGTCGTCCTTGAAGGGCTTTGGAACGCTATTTGCAGCGTCATGGGCAAGCTGCCGGTGACCGTGCAAGCCGTACAGGCCATACAAGCCGTACGCGCGCCAGGCGCGCTGCCCATGGTTCCGGCAATCATCCATCTGCGAATCCAACGCAAACAAGGAGAGCGCCCATGAAAATCGTACCCAAGCTTCGCATTGCCCTGACGGTTGCCGCGCTGGCTGCCGCCGGCGGCGCCCACGCACTCGACAATGGCGGCTTCATGAAGATTGCCGACAAGAGCACGACCAGCGGATCGGCAATGCACCCGGCCCCTGCCAACAATGCGGCGGGCACGTCCGGCCGTACCGACGGTGACCGCACGACCGGGGCTACCACTGAATCCAGGACGGATGCTGGCGCGGACAATGCCAAGCAGGCCGTGACGGACGGGGCCCTCACAACCAAGATCAAGACCAAGCTGCTGGCGACCAAGGATCTGAAGTCCACCGGCATCCACGTCAAGACCAAGGATCGGGTGGTGGACCTGAGCGGTTCGGTGCCGAGCGCCGAACAGAAGCAGATGGCCGTGGACACGGTGAAGTCGGTGGAAGGGGTGGATTCCGTGAAGGACAACCTGAAGGTGTCATCACGCTGAGGCAGGAAGGTGTTGCCGTCCGAGATTGGTAGTAACGGTTGATGATGCGCGGCGACCCAGGTCGCCACTGCGCTGAGCCGCGACTCTCCCACGTGTCGCGGCTCTTTTTCGTGTGCGTCGGGCGGGGGGCGTGGGGGCGACCTGCATCACGGACGCCCGGGCTCAGGCGGCCTTGCGGGCGGTGGTGCGGGCGGTGGTGCGTGCGGTGGCCTTGACTGTTTTCTTCGCGGTCGCTTTGCGCGCGGGGGCTTTCTTTGCGGTGCTCGCGGCGGTCCGGGCGTTGCGCTTGGCGGTGGCAGACGCGGTGGCAGACGACTTCGGCGAGGCCTTCGTGCCTGCTGGCCGCCCGGTGGTGCCCGGTTTGCGGTTGCCCGCCGCACCGCGTCGGACGGTTTTCTTGCGCGCTGTGGTGGCTGCTTCCGCGGGCTCGCCATCGTTGGCTGACGTCTCTCCAGCGGCTGCGCCACGCTTGTCCCGTTGTCCCAGGCTCTGCTTGAGCAGCGCCATCATGTCGATCACCTTGGCACCCTTGCGCGCGGGCGCGGTGGCCTCGTCGGCGGCAGGCGTCAGCAGATGCGTCTTGCCGGCCTTGACCCGGGCGTGAATGCGGGCCAGCAAGTCCTCGCGATAGGTGTCGTGGTATTGCTCGGGGTGGAAGTCCTCGCTCATGTCTTCCACGAGCCTGGTGGCCATCTGTACCTCGCGGGCGCTGGCGGCGTGCTTCTTGCCGCCGGGCAGGCTCAGGTCGGCCACCGGCACCACTTCGTCGGCGAAGCGCATCGTGTTGAGGACCAGCGCCTTGCCGGCGACCAGCAACGCCGCCAGATGCTGGCGGTTGCGCAGCACCACCAGCGCCAGGGCGGCGCGTCCGGTCTTGCGCATGGTTTCGTGCAGCAGTGCATAGCCGCGTTCGCCGCGCTTGTCCGGCTCCAGGTAGTAAGGGGTGTCGAAGAAATAGGGCGGAATCGCGGCGGCGTCCACGAAGCTGACGATATCCACGGTCTGGGTGGCTTCCACGTTGGCCTGCCGGAAGTCCTCGTCAGTCAGGACGACGTACTCGTCCTTTTCGTACTCGTAGCCCTTGACGATATCGTCGCGCTCCACCGGCTTGCCGGTGTGCTTGTTGATGCGCTGATACCCCACCGGCGCCATGTCGCGCTTGTCCAGCAAGTCGAGATCGAGCGACTGCGTGCGTGACGCAGGCTTGACCGATATGGGGATGTTCACCAGCCCGAAGCTGATGGCGCCTTTCCAGATTGCGCGCGACATGGTCGGTCAGCCGATCACGCCGCGCGGGGCCGCCAGGCCCGCGCGCTGCGGCGGTGGTGGGGGCAGGTCGCCGGGAGGCGGATCGTTGACCGGTTCCGGCGTCGTGTCAGGCGGCTCCGGCGGCGGCGTTTCCGGCTTCGGTGGTGTGATATCCGGTTCGGGTGTGATATGCATTGCGTTCCTTGTGCGGGCGCTTGCTCCTCAGGCGTCCAGTTCCTCGAGCAGGCGCGTCAGTGCGTTGAGATCCGCTGGCTTCACCAGATGCATGTCGAAGCCGGCGGCGCGGGTACGGCGCCGGTCGTCGGGCTGGCCGAATCCGGTCAGCGCCACCAGCCGGGCATTGCGCAGTTCGGGAATCTCGCGCAGCCGCCGGGCGGTTTCGAAGCCGTCCATGGTCGGCATGCCCAGATCCAGCAGGACGACGTCCGGTCGCACGCTGGCGGCGCACGCGATGGCGCTCTGGCCATCGGGCGCGGTCACCACGGTGTGCCCCAGCGTCTCCAGTGTCATCGTCATGGCCTCCAGGGCGTCGATGTTGTCATCCACGAGCATGATCGTGTGCGCGGCCGTGGAGGCCACGCGGGTCTTGCCGCTCGTCGGATGCCAGGTCTGCCAGGGCTCCACTGGCAGTTCGACGATGAAGGTACTGCCAAGGTTCCGGCCCGGGCTTTCGGCGCTGATGCGTCCGCCGTGCAGGGTCACCAGTTTCTGGACCAGCGTCAGGCCGATGCCGGCGCCTTCACGCGCGGCAAAGGCATCGGGGTCCGTGATGCCCGCCTGCGGGTCTTCGGCCTGGGCCTGCTGCGATGGCTGAGCGGGCTGCTGCGCCGCGCGTTCGGCAGCCAGCCGGTCATCGTGTTCGCCGGCGCCGTGTGCGTCCGCGTCGCCGCCGCCCGCTGCAGGCGCCAGCGGGTCAAAGAGTTGCCGCTGCATGTCTGTCGACAGCCCGTTGCCGTTGTCGCGCACGCGCACCACGACCTTGCCATCGGAGGCCGTGGCCTCGACGGCGATCTGGCCGCCTTCGGGCGTGAACTTGGCCGCGTTGTGCAGCAGGTTGGCAAAGATCTGCGTGAGCCGCACCATATCGCCCCGCACCGGCAGCGGCTGCTCCGGCAGCGCCAGGCGCAGCGTGTGGCGGCGCGATTCCAGCAGCGGCCGCACGGTTTCCACCGCCGTGTTCAGGGCGCCGCGCAGTTCCACCAGGTCGCGGCGCAGGGTGATCTTGCCCTGGTTGAAGCGAGACACATCGAGCAGTTCGTCCACCAGGCGGGTGAGGTGATGCAGCTGGCGGCTGATGATGTCGCGCGCGCGGAACATGTCTTCGCGGCTTGGCGAAAACTGCTGAAGCAGGTCCACGGCGCTGCGCATCGGCGCCAGCGGATTGCGCAGTTCGTGCGCCAGCATGGCCAGGAATTCGTCCTTGCGGCGCTCTTCGTTATGCAGGGTGCGCTCGGCGCGGTTGTGGCGCGTAACGTCCTGGCAGATGCCGGCCACGCGCAGGCATCGCCCATCGGCGCCGCGTACCGGGAACGCCCGCATATGCACTTCGCGGATCTCGCCGTTCGGGCGTTCGAGCTGGAATTCCGAATCCAGGCGGCCGTCGCGCAGCATGCTCTGCCATTCGGCTTCCAGGCGCGCGCGATCGTCCGATGTCACCCACTTCAGCCAGCAGGTGGGATCGTGCTTGACCGAATCGGCCGGGCGGCCCCACAAGGCCTCGAAGGAGGGACTCATGAACAGGAAGCGGTTGGCCGCGGGATCGATGATCCAGACCACATCGGCGAAGGCCTCGGCCAGTTGGCGGAACAGGTCTTCGTTCTCGTGCAGCGCCTGCGAGGTGCGCCGGTAGGCGTCCTCGGCGCCCCGCATGCGCAGCAGCGCGTTGATGTTCGACACCAGTTCCTCGGGCTCCACCGGTTCCACCAGAAAACTGTCCGCGCCGCCGTCCAGCGCCTGCACGCGGCGATGCGAGTCCGTCACGCCGGGCGAGGTCAGCAGCACCATGGTCCGGGCAGTCTGCGGATCGCTCTTGATCAGGCGGCAGACGTCCAGGCCATCGATGTCGGAAAGCGGGCCCGCCAGCAGCACCAAGTCTGGCGCGTGCTGACGAACCAGCGACAGCGCGGCCTGGCCGTCGGATGCCTCTAGCACGGCGAAGTCCGCGCGGTTCAGGATACGGCTCTTGACGTAGCGCGGCCCCTCGCGGCCCTCGACATTGAGGACGAGCGGTCGACGCGTCGGGTGGTGGGCAGGCGTGGCATTCATGGCTGACGGGCGGCAGACAACGCCGCTTTGGCTTTGATCATGGCAAAGTCGGGCGAGCGCAGGGCACCAACCGGCGCGACGCGGCCCGAAGCGGCGTCCCGAGGTGGCGCCGACCTATCCTGAATTGTAGTTTTTACCTTCATTCCGCCCATATCGATTGTATTTATGACATTGGTGCGTTGCGCGGCCGGCAAACGTCAGCCGCCCGGGGCGTAGACGTGCAGCCGCATACCTGCGGCGCGTGCGTCCGCCGGGGAAGCCAGCAGATAAGCCAGTGCGAGCATCAGCACGCCGATCAGGGCGCGCTGCCAGAATTCGCTCGAGTACCAGGGATCGGGGTCTTGTTTCATCGTTTCCAGTCCAACCGGGGCGGCGACAGGCCCGGGTTCTGGGTGCAGTGTGGCAAGAACCGTGCCGCACATGGCGCGATGGCTGACAGACGGACGCCGACAGGGGACGGGCGTTGTGGCGTGGGGGAGGCGTGCGCCGCGCTTCAGGCGGCGACGAGCTGCCTGCGGGCCTGGGTCAGCGTCTGGCGAACCTTGTCGTGGCCAGCCCAGGGGTCGTGGCGCGCCAGTTCGTCCAGGCGGCTCGCCACGTTGGCGATCGTCCATTGCGCGGCGCCCGTCAGGTCATCCAGTTCATCCCAGCTGACAGGAATCGACACGCCGAGGCCGGGACGCGCCCGCGCCGAGAAGGCGGCCGCCGTGGTAGCGCCGACACCATTGCGCAGGTAATCAATGAAAATCTTGCCAACCCGGTTGCGCGGACCGCTCTTTGACACAAAGCGTTCGGGGATCGTGCGGGCCATGTGCGTCACCGCGTCCTGCGCGAAGTCGCGCACGGCATCCCAGCCCGCGCGCGCGGCCAGCGGCACCACCACATGCAGCCCCTTGCCGCCGCTGGTTTTCAGGAAGCTCTGCAGCGACAGTGCGTCGAGCAGCGCCTTGACCAGGCTGGCCGCCTCCTGGATCTCGCGCCAGCTGACGCCTTCGCCCGGGTCGATGTCGAAGACGATCTGGTCGGGCTTGTCGATGTTGCGCGCCCTGGCATTCCAGGTGTGGAATTCCACGACGTTCAGCTGCGCCGCTTCCACGATGGCGGCGGCCGAGGTGATCTCCAGCAGGGGCGGATGGCCGGGCCAGAGTTCGGGGTCCAGGGCGTTGACGCCCTTCAGGTGCAGCGTGTCGCCATGGCGCTGGAAGAACTGCTCGCCGTCGATGCCGGAGGGCGCGCGAACCAGCGCCAGCGGGCGCCCGCGCAGGAACGGCAGCATCAGATCGGAGGCGTGGGCGTAGTAGCCGACCAGATCGCCCTTGGTCAGCCCGGTGGACTTGTCGATCACGCGGTCGGCATGGCTGACCACGACATTGCCGATGGCGGCCTTGGCGCCTTTTCGCGCGGGCGCACTTGCGGTGGTCTTGGTGGCGGCGCTGGTGGCGGCCTTGGTGGCAGTCTTGGTAGCAGTCTTCGTGGCGGCTTTCATGGCGGTCTTTCCCGAGGGCGTGCGGCCCGGCGCGTCCGCCTTGGCGGGCACCTCCAGCGTGACCGAGGCCGCCGGCTTGTCGGTGCGCAGGGCGTGGAACACGGAATGGCGAATGCGCCCTTCGCGGGTCCAGGCGCCGAAGGTCACCTCGGCCACCAGCCTGGGCTTGACCCAATGGCCCTTGATGCCGCGCGGCAGCGGGTCGAACGGCGTGTCGTCGGTGCGCAGCGGTTCGAGCTGCTTGCGCAGCGCATCGAGCATGGCCGTGTCGAAGCCGGTGCCGACATTGCCGACATAGCGCAGTTTGCCGTCGGCATCATGCACGCCCAGCAGCAGCGATCCGAGCCCGCTGCGGCTGCCCTTGGGGTCGGTGTAGCCGCCGATCACGAATTCCTGCCGGTTCTGGCACTTGAGCTTGATCCATGACGGCGCGCGCGAACTGACGTAGGGCGCATCCACGCGCTTGCCGATGATGCCTTCGAGCTTCATGCGGCACGCTGCATCGAGCATGTCGGCCGGGGCGCCTTCGAAGTTGTCGCTGAAGCGCACGCGGCCCGACGTGTGACTGGCCAGCAGCCCGCGCAGCAGGGCCCGTCGCTCGGCCAGCGGCACCGCGCGCAGGTCATGCCCGGCAAACCAGGGCAAGTCAAACACGTAGAACTGGATCGATTCGGCATGCGCGGTTTCGAAGGCATTCTGCAGCGCCTGGAAGTCGGTGATGCCGTCCTTGTCCACCACGACGATTTCGCCGTCGAGCCAGCCGTCGGGCCAGCCCAGCGCGGCGATCTCGGCCGCGAGCGCGCGCAGCTTCGTGGTCCAGTCGTTGCCATTGCGGGTGAACAGCCGTACATCGGCGCCGTCGATGCGCGCCACGATGCGGTAGCCGTCGAACTTGATCTCGAATTGCCATTGGCTGGGGTCGGCGGGCGGCTTGTCGACCAGCGTGGCCAGCTGCGGCGCCAGCGCCAGGGGCAGGGCGGCCTTTTTGGCGCCGGCTGGCAGCGCGGGCATCTTGCTGTCGGCCTTGTCGCCTTGGCTGCCCGTCTTCGACGTCTTTTTCGAGGCTGGCTTGTCCTTCCCGGTCGCGGCCTTTTTCGTCGGCGCCTTGGCCGTGCCGGCCAGCACGCTGTCGGGCATGGCCTCCACCACGTCGAACTCCGACGCGGGCCGCGCGTATTCGTCGCGCTCCTTGATCAGCAGCCATGCGTTGTCGTCGCGCGCCTTCTTGCCGCCCATGCGTACCAGCGTCCAGTGGCCCTGCAGCTTTTCACCGCGCAGTTCGAACTTGAGCTTGCCGTCCCGATAGCCGGCCTCGGGGTCCGTATCGGGAATCCATTCGCCGCGATCCCAGACGATCACCGTGCCCGCACCGTAGTGGCCGGCGGGGATGACCCCCTCGAAATCGGCGTAATCGAGCGGATGGTCTTCCACGTGCACGGCCATGCGCTTGTCTGCCGGATCGTAGCTGGGACCCTTCGGCACGGCCCAGCTCTTGAGCGTGCCGTCCAGTTCCAGCCGGAAGTCGTAATGCAGCCGGCGCGCCGCGTGCTTCTGGATGACGAACGGGTGGGCGCCGTTGCCGGCGGCGGCCTTGCCCTTGCCGGCCTTCGCGGTCCGAGGGACCTGCTTGCCGCTCGGTTCCGGCGTGGCCGCAAAGTCGCGCTTGCGCTGGTACTTGCCCAGCGGGGCGTCTGTCGAGTCGGAGGCTGCAGCGGACTTGGCCATGGGACGGGGTCTGAGGCGGTGGAGTCATTTCAGCTTAGGCAGCGCCCCCCACGTGCGAAAGCGGGGGCCGTCCTACAACGGGGGGGCGGATTTTTCCCGGGTTTGTTTCCGGGTTTGTAATTCCTGACCGGACTTGCTGCGGTGCACATCGGCGCACGCGGCTGCCCCGTGCGGGCACGGGATGTGCGATTGGCAGCAACGGGCTTGGGCCCAATCCTTTCCATCCCCAGCTAGAGAGGCAACATGAAGACGCTGAAGAAGATTGGCTCGCAGGTCATCGTGCTGACGGGCGCCACGAGCGGCGTGGGACTTATCACCGCCCGCAAGGCTGCCGCGCTGGGCGCCAGGCTGGTGCTGGTGGCGCGCGGCGAGGATGCCTTGCAGAAACTGGCCGAGGAACTTCGTGAACACGGCACCGAAGTCATCACCGTCGCGGCCGATGTCGGCAAGCACGAGGACGTGGCCGCGGTCGCGCAGGCGGCGATTGACCGTTTTGGCGGATTCGATACCTGGATCAACAACGCCGGCGTGACGATCTTCGGTCGCCACGACGATGTGCCGCTCGAAGATCATCGGCGGCTGTTCGAAACGAACTACTGGGGCGTCGTGCACGGATCGCTGGCCGCCGTGGCGCACCTGCGCCAGAACGGCGGCGCCATCATCAACATGGGAAGCGAGTCCTGCGACTGTCCGTTGCCGCTGCAAAGCGCGTATGTGGCGTCGCAGCATGCGATCAAGGGCTTTACCGACACGCTGCGGCTGGAGCTCGAGCAGGAAAAGGCGCCGGTGTCGGTCACGCTGATCAAGGCGGCGGGGATGGATACGCCCATCGTCACCCACGCGAAGAACTTCCTCCACGTGGAGCCGAGGCAGGCGTCGCCGCTCTACGACCCATCGATGGCCGCCGAGGCGATCCTGTTTGCCGCGGAACACCCGCGCCGCGACATGTTCGTGGGGGCATCCGCCAAGGCGTATTCGGCAGCGGCATACTACGCGCCGCACGCGTTCGACCGCTTCATGCGGCGCTTTATGGGCCGCGCCCAGCAGACCGCCATGCCGGCGGGGCCGCGCGACGACAACGCGCTGCACGCCGCCGGCAACAGTCTGATAGAGCGGACCGGAGATCGCCGGACCATGAAATCGTGTCCCTATACGGCCTCCACCCGCCATCCGATCCTGACGACGGCGCTGGTGGTGGGCGCCTCGGCCGCCATGGCCGCGCTGGTACGCCACCGGCGCGGGTAGGCGGACGGACCAGGTCTGCCGTTCAGAGGATCGTATCGACCACACCCCCATCCACGCGCAGCGCGGCGCCCGTGGTGGCCGACGCCTGCGTGGAGCACGCGTAGACGATCATGTTGGCCACCTCGTCGACCGTGGCCGCACGCTGGATCAGCGACGTGCTGCGGTGCGCCTTGACGAAATCGGCGGCCACCTCTTCGGCCGATTTGCCGGTCTTCGCGATGTCGTCCTTGAGCATGGCTTCGACGCCCTCGGACAGCGTGGGGCCGGGCAGCACCGAATTGACCGTCACGCCGGTGCCGGCCAGCCGCTTGGCCAGCCCGCGCGACACCGCCAGCTGGGCGGTCTTGGTGAACCCGTAGTGGATCATCTCCACCGGGATGTTGACCCCTGACTCCGAGGCCACGAACACGATGCGGCCCCACTTGCGCTGGACCATGCCCGGCGCATAGGCACGCGACAGCCGCACCCCGGTCAGCACGTTGACTTCGAAGAAGCGCGACCATTCGCTGTCCGGAATCTCGAAGAAGTCCTGCGGCTGGAAGATGCCAAGGTTGTTCACCAGGATGTCGATGTCGGGATGGGTCTTGACCAGCGTGTCGCAGACGGCGGCATCGACCAGGTCGCCGGCAAAGCCGGCCACGTCGGCACCGGGCACGGCGGCGTTCAGCGCCGCGATGGCCTTGTCGACACTGGCCTGGCTGCGGCCGTTGAGAATCACGCGTGCGCCCGAGCCGGCCAGGCCGCGCGCCGTGGCAAAGCCGATGCCGGCGGTGGATCCGGTTACCAGGGCGGTCTTGCCCGACAGGTCGATCTTCATGTGAACTCCAGGGTAGGTAGGCCCGTCAAGTGTATGAAGCCGGCGGCAATGTGCAAGGCCGGCGTGCGGAATGCAGCATTCCTGCCGTGCGATGCCGCAAAAAAGAAAAAAGGCCGCAATCGCTTGCGGCCTTTGGTGCTTGCCCAGGGCGGGCAGGCGCTTACTGGAACAGCTTCATCGCCTGGGTGATGGTGTTCGACACACCCCACACCAGCGGGACCAGCACGTAGAGCCAGAAGGCCGCCAGCAGGGCCTTGTTGGTCGGTTGTGCGTTAAGGTTCTGGTTTTCCATTTGCATGACTCCTGATCAGTGGGCCGCGCCGGCACTGGCGCCCAGCCTGGCGACGTCGGCATCGCTCATGTGGTGCTTCGCGTTGACGCGCGACACCAGCAGGTTGCAGATGAAACCCACCACCAGCAGGGCGGCCATGATGTGCAGCGTCATGGCATAGGCCTGGGCGCCGGTCACGCCGTGCGCCACCTGGTATTCGCGGATGTAGTTCACCAGCACCGGGCCGGCAATGCCTGCAGCCGCCCAGGCGGTCAGCAGACGGCCGTGGATGCCGCCCACGAAGGCGGTACCGAACATGTCGGCCAGGTAGGCCGGGATGGTGGCGAAACCGCCGCCGTACATCGACATGATCACGCAGTAGCCCAGCACGAACAGCGCGATATTGCCGCTGGCGCCCAGTTGCGGCACCAGCCAGTACAGCACGGCGCCCAGCGCGAAGAACACGAAGTAGGTGTTCTTGCGGCCGATCCAGTCCGACGACGAGGCCCAGAAGAAGCGGCCACCCATGTTGAACAGCGACAGCAGGCCCACGAAGCCGGCGGCGGCCGCGGCGGTCACGCTGCCCTTGAAGCTTTCCTGGATCAGCAGCGACGCCTGGCCGAGCACGCCGATACCGGCCGTCACGTTCAGGAACAGCACCAGCCACAGCAGGTAGAACTGCGGCGTCTTCAGTGCCTCGTCGATATGCACGTGGTTACGCGTGATCATCTTGTTCTCGACCACGGGCGGGGTCCAGCCTTCCGGCTTCCAGCCCGGCGGCGGGACGCGGATCGCCAGCGAGCCGATGGTCATCGAGATGAAGTAGCCCACGCCCATGACCAGGAAGGTCTGGGTCACGCCCACCGAGGTGGCGCTCTTGAAGTAGTTCATCAGCGCCACGGACAGCGGCGCGGCAATCATCGCGCCGCCGCCGAAGCCCATGATGGCCATGCCGGTAGCCATGCCGCGGCGGTCCGGGAACCAGCGGATCAGCGTCGACACCGGCGACACATAGCCAAGGCCCAGCCCGATGCCGCCCAGCACGCCGTAGCCCAGGTAAAGCAGGACGATCTGGTGGGTATAGACGCCCAGCGCCGAAATCAGGAAGCCGCCGCCAAAGCAGCAGGCCGCCGTGAACATCGTGCGGCGGGGGCCGACGCGCTCCAGCCATTTGCCGGCAAATGCGGCCGAAATGCCCAGGAAGAAAATCGCCAGCGAGAAAATCCAGCCCAGCGTGGTCAGCTTCCAGTCGTCAGCTGCGGATTCGGTAATGCCGATCACCTTGGAAAGGGGGGCATTGAATACCGAGAATGCATAGGCCTGGCCGATACAGAGATGTACCGCCAGCGCGGCGGGCGGCACCATCCAGCGGGAAAATCCCGGCTTGGCGTAGGTCGCTTCCTTCGAGAAGAACGGCGCCGGCCCTTGGGACGCCATGCCGCCTTCATTCATAACACTGCTCATTGGATGTTCTCCAGTCGTGGATCCTCGGTAATCCGTCCGTGCAGTCTGGCGCGTCCGCCGGGTCTGGCTGGCCCGTCGGTTGACCCCGTCACACCCTCGGTGCGGATGACCTCCAGAGGTTGTCGCCGTGCCGGGCTTTCAGAGACGTTTTGGCCCGGAAATGGCGACGGTTGCTACGGGTTGCTACAAAACGGATAAACGGAACCGGGCACGCGAACGCGCGCCGGCATGGCCCGAAGGGGCCGGGAATGAGGGCGGCTGGAGACGCTGGGTGCGTCCCGTCATGGAATGGATCATTGTTTTTCCGGCTGGGGCGAACAATATATGCACGGAGTTGCATATATTGCCGTGGAAAATATTATGCGCAGAACCATATCCCCCCGGATTGATCACTTCAATAGGCTAAAGATGACATATTCCGCAAATACCTGAATTTCTGGTGCTCATGAGAAAAAATCGGCAGTGGTTTCCTGTATCCGTTTGATTTTCACAACACTGTGTCAGCCATTCGACGGCCCCGCTTGCCCCTTGGCCCGCAAACATCAGCCATGGATTGGCCTGGTCATATGTCAGGACACGTTGTCATGCGGCTGACATGGATCGCCACTACGATCCGTCCCGGTGGCGGTTTTCCTCTGCCATGAAAGGACAAGCCGGTCGAACCAGAAATGGGGTGCAACGGGCGACATAGTGGGTGTCGCGCGGACCGGCGAATTGACACGCTGCGGCCAGATTCGGGCTGCGGCGTTTTTTTTGCCTGCGATTTGTACCGCCCCCTCGGCGGGACATGCAACAGGGTGTTGGATGTATGAGTCATTCACGTCGGGTTCAACTTGTTGTCATAAACGGTCCATAGGATGCGTTGCGGCGCGGTCTTGTGCCGCCGACCTCACAAGCGCGAATGGCCGGCCATGGGCATGGCGCGTTCGATAACAACCAGACGGGAACCATACAGATGTTCGAAAAACCTGACGCTTCGCGCCGCAAGGCCCTGAAACTCCTGGCCGGCGCGCCGATGCTGCCGCTGGGCCTGGCTTCCACCTCGCTGCTGGCGGGTTGCGGCGGCGGCGACGATGCGCCTGCCGTGACCCCGGGCGCCACCACGCCCCCGGGCACCGTCACGCCGAGCTTCGTTTCGGCCGAGTTCACGGGCATGGCCGCGCCTTCGCTGAGCAAACCGGCTGCCATGGCCACGACCACGGTCGGCTCGAGCCTGTCTGTGAAGCTGAGCGACGGCAGCACGCAGACCTACAAGCTGGCGTACCAGCCGTTCTTCATGACCGGCGACATGGTGCCGGACGGCAACGGCGGCCAGATCCTGGCCGGCGGCTACTTCAACATCAACAACAGCCCGATCATCGATCCGTCGGTGAGCGGCAACAAGCAGTTTTTCTCCGATTCGCCGGACGGGACGTCGCTGCTGAAGATCGACGGCGCCAAGGTGGCCGGCGTGAAGGGCAACACGGTCTTCGCCGTGGTGCAGTTCGAATACACGACGTGGGACCAGGCCAAGGCCAAGGACATGTACGGCCGCCTGCCGTCCCCGATCGCCGTGCTGACGCTGGACCAGGACCCCGCCACGGGCAAGCTGACGCTGGTGAAGTACCACAACGTGGACACGTCGGGCGCCAACGGCCTGTGGATTACCTGCGGCGCCAGCCTGTCGCCGTGGAACACCCACCTGTCGAGCGAAGAGTACGAGCCGGACGCGCGCACTGCCGACACGAACCAGCAGTGCATCGACTATGCGCTGAACCTGTACGGCACCTCGACGATCAAGTTCAACCCCTACCTGTACGGCCACCTGCCGGAAGTCACGGTCAACCCCGACGGCACGGGCTCGATCAAGAAGCACTACTGCGTGGGCCGTATCTCGCACGAACTGGTGCAGGTGATGCCTGACAACCGCACCGTGCTGATGGGCGACGACGCCACCAACAGCGGCCTGTTCGTGTTCGTCGCGGACCAGGAAAAGGACCTGTCCGCCGGTACGCTCTACGTGGCCAAGGTTGGTTCGGGCTTCTCGGTGGACCCCGCCGCACCCGGTGCCGACCTTGCCTGGATCAGGCTGGGCCATGCCACGAGCGCGCAGGTGGAAGCCTGGGCCAAGTCGCACACGTTCGCCGACATCATGGATTACTCGGCTACCGATCCGTCGGACAGCACGTACACGAAGATCATGCTCAGCGGTGCGGCGCAGTGGGTCCGCGTCAAGCCGGGCAAGGAACTGGTCGCCGCATTCCTGGAAACCCACCGCTACGCAGCGCTGAAGGGCGGCAGCATGGGCTTCACCAAGATGGAAGGCACCACGGTCAACATCAAGGACAAGATCGCCTACTCCGCGCTGCAGAACATCGTCGATTCGATGGTGGCCAACAACACGGCCAAGGGCTGGTACGCCGAGAGCGGTATCAGCGTGCCGGCTGCCATCAACTCCGGCGGCGTACTGCAGCACAAGCTGGCCGGCGGCCAGAAGGACACGGCCGGCGCCCCCATCAACAGCGAATGGATGCCGGTGCATACCCAGGCGCTGATCGTCGGCAAGGACATCACGGCTGACGCGCTGGGCAATACGGCGGACCCGGAAACCATCGGCAACCCGGACAACCTGAAGTTCTCGGAAAAGCTGCGCACGCTGTTCATCGGCGAGGACAGCAGCCGCCACACCAACAACTTCCTGTGGGCGTACAACGTCGACACGAAGAAGCTGTCGCGCCTGATGTCGGTGCCGGCCGGTGCGGAATCCACGGGTCTGCACGCCGTGGACGAGATCAACGGCTGGACCTACATCATGAGCAACTTCCAGCACGCTGGCGACGGCATCAAGGCGCAGGTCAAGGCGCAGGTGGAGCCGCTGGTGTTCGCCAACTACAAGAACGGCCTGGGCGCCTCGGTCGGTTACCTGACGGCCAACGCCACGAGCATGAAGCTGGGCAAGTAATTCCGGCTGCCGTCAGGCATCACGGCGCCGCGGGCCGAAGGGTCCGCGGCGTTTTTCATGGGCCTCGAAGATCCCGGGGTGTTCAGAACGCCTCGTTGATCTGGAAGTAGACGCCCTTGGTGCTGCGGCCGACGCCGACGTCGAACCGCACGTTCACGCGTGGCTTGAACTCGAAGCGGTAGCCCACGCCCGCGTTCGGCAGCCAGTGGGCCGACGTCAGGGCGCCGGGGTTGCCGGCGATGGCGCCGGTGGCGGCCCAGAACACCATGCCCTGGCGCCCGGCGATATGCCAGCGGTATTCCACCTGCGCGGTCAGCATGGCCTTGTCGCGATACTGGCCCATGAAATAGCCGCGCATGCGCCGGTTGTCCCCGAGCTTGGACATCATGCTCCACGGCACATCGCCCCAGTTGAACTTGCCGTAGACGTCGAAGGCCAGCACATCGCGATCGCGCATCCGGAAGTAGTTGTCGTAGATGATTTCCAGCGATTCGAAGTCGTTGTCGCTGCCGATGGCGCGCCGGTAGACCGTGCCATTGACCAGAAGCGCCTGGCCCTTGTAGGGGTTCGGCAGGAAGTCGCGCGTGTCGTACGAGAAATGCGCAGTCAGGCCGCTGCTGAGCACCCGCGTGCCGTGCGGGTCAGTGGCCAGTGCGCTGCTGGCGCCACGCTCCAGCTGGGCGGCATTGTCATACTCGAAATCGTAGCCGCCGCCCACGTAGATATTGGGGCGCACCCGCACCATGACGCGGGGCTGCACCACGATGCCGCGACGCGTGTAGCCTTCCTTGTTGGCGCCGTTGATGGCGTTGTCGTAGCCGATGCCCCAGTACGAGGTCGGCATGTTGATCAGGGCGCCGCTGAAGACAAAGCGATAGCTGTCGTCGGCGAAGAACGTGTTGTTGTCCACGCCGATTCCCACGGCACCCGACGTGGTCAGAAAGCCGTGCAGGTTCAGCGTCGACAGCTGCGTGTCCTTCTCGGCGTTCTTCGGCTTGTACAGGCCCACCGCGGCGGCCCCGACGCCCAGTCCCATCTCGGGGTTGTAGAACGGTCCGGGCAGCACGCCCCAATCGATGCCATGGCTCAGGTCCACTTCCTTCGACGCGCCGAGCTTGTTCAGCACCTTGTCGATCCAGCTCACATGCTCGGACTCGGGCCGGGGCTCCGGCGCCGCGTCGGCGGTGGACGTCTGCGCCCCCGCGCTGCCGGCGCAGACTGCCAGCAGCATCGTGCACAGCGTGGCCGGAAGCGGGGCGGCGCGCATGGTCGTCAGAACCGGAAGAACCCGGTGGCGATGATGTTGTTGCGGTTGTAGCCATAGCCCACCTCCATCAGCAGGCCGAAGCTGCGGTTGATCGTCCAGCTGGCGCCGACAGAGCCGCTCCAGTACCCCGTCACATGCTCGCCGATCCGGTAGTTCAGCCGCGCGGTCTGGCCATCGGTGTCGGGCAGCGGCACGTCGAAATGCCCTGTGATGGTGGCGCGCGTGCGAAAGTACGTGGCGCCGACATACGGGGTCAGCAGGCCCAGCCCATGGCCCAGCCGGATATTCCAGCCCACCCGGGGCCCGATGTTGATCGACTTGATGGGCGTCTCGGACATGGTGATGTCCGCCACCGTGTACGTCACCGGCAGCGAAAAGAACAGCTGCCTGTAAGTGCCTACCAGCGTGAATCCGCCGCCATAGGTGTGCCCGCTGTAGTTGGCGTGCTGGGTGGGCAGCTTGATCGGCTGGCTGCAAGCCGCCCGTGGCCGGCGCCCGCCACAGCCGACGTTGATGCCGAAGAAGCGTTCCAGATCGGTCAGCGACGAAAAACCGATGTCGATCGATCCGCTGCCCTGCACGTTGCCGACGATCCCGTACACATTCATGAACGGAAACAGCCAGGCCCCCACCTGCACCTGGTTCGACGTGTTGTGGATGCGCGATTGCTGGAACTGGACGAAGTCGGCCGCACGCAGCGGATTGCTGCCGGCGGATACCTGCAGGTCGCCAAGCTGGTAACGCTGGTAGCCGTCGAAGTACGAATAGCCGATGTCGTACGGATTGGGCAGGTTGTAGCCCTTGTCGATCACGCGCTGGGCGAAGAAGGGCAGCGCGCGGTCCCATAGCGGCGGCTCGGCCGGCGCGGGTTCCGGTGTTCCCACGGGGCCCACGATGCCGCGATACGGACCCGAATGCGTATCGGGCGACGCCGTGGCGGCCGCGGCGCCGCCGTTGCCGCCCGCCGTCCACGCGTGGGCAATGCCCGGCAGGGCGAGCGCCACCGCCGCCGTCAGGCTGGCCAGCCTGTGGCGCAGGGACAGTCGGACGGTGGCGCCGCGCTGGCTGCCGCAGGCGGACATGGGTGGCTGGATTCCTGGGGATCGATGCGAATGGCACCGATATTCCCCGATTGCGCGCCAGCGCCGAAGTGAATGTTTTCGAAAAGCGACTTAGGAGATTCAGCGTGTGCGTCGGTTCATCGACTTCGTGGCCGAAGCCGGCCGTGCGGCGGCGCTGACGGGAGCCTGCGCAGGAATTTGCCTGCCGGCGGTGTCAGCTCGTATGGATCGGCGCGAGCGCTGCCTTCGGCGCGCTGGCCGACGGGATGGAGGGGGTGGTGGCTACGCCGGTGCCTGGGCCGGTCGCGGTGTCGCAATGGCATGCGGCGGGCCTGACCTGCTGACGCTGATGGGCGTTGGCACGCGCGCGCTCGATCACGGCAAAGTCGGGACCGGCAACGGCGGACAGCGAGGCAAGGAGGGAGGCTGCGCCACACAGGGCGAGCAGGGCGGACTTCATCAAAGACTCCGGGGGTGGGGGAAACCGTTGACTGCGATGATCCGCCTTTCCGGGTATAGCGTCCAAGACCGGTTTGTTATGCGGGGGATAGGCTGGGCCAATAGTGCGTCGCAGGCTGCGGAACCCGTACGGGCTGGCCCGCATGGCGTCGCGCAGCGTGGGTGGCCTTGGCATGCCGCAGCAGATCGAGCGGGATGCCGAATCTGTCATGGAATGATGCTTCCACGTCATGGCCCGGCGGCCAGCCTACGCTGCGTTTCAGCGACGGCAGGCCGGCGCGCCCGTGCGGTGCCTCGAACAGCAGCCGCATCAGCCGCTGCGTCCGGCACAGGTCTCCGAAGGCCGCACCTTCCGCAAACAATGCGCGCCGGATACGTTCGGGCGGCACGCCCAGCAAGCCGGCAGCGAATTCGGCACGCCATGGCAGATCAGGTTGCAGAAAGATGCGCCGCGACAGCACGCGATGCAGCAGCGCGTGGCCGGAATGATCAGTCTCCGGCGCGATGTCGATCCGACAGCCGGCTGGCTGCGCCATGGTGCCGGCCACCAGCAGGTCGAAGCCCTGGAACGGTTCGACCTTGCACGGCAGGCCCGGTACCAGCATGCGATCGAATCCGTCGCGCCGCAAAACGGCCGTGCCACGCGTGGCCGTGACCGTGACCGGAAACGCCGGCGCCAGCCGCGCCAGGCGCAGGTGCGACGCCGACTCGATGCTGAGCCGCATGTCGGGAGCCGGCTAGAGCACGCCCTTGGCGCGCAGGTCCGCCACGGCTTGCGGCCCCAGCCCCAGGCATTCGCGCAGCACTTCGTCCGTGTGCTGGCCCAGCGCGGGCGGCGCGTGGCGCAGCGTGGGCGGCGTATCGGACAACCGTAGCGGACTGGCGGTGGAGCAGATGCGGTTCACGGTGTCCGCCTCTGGACGGTCGGACGTCGCATAGCGATACTGCTCCACACGCAGCCCGCGATGCTGCACGTGCGCGTCGGCGAACGCCTGCCCGATGTCGTTGATCGGGCCGCAGGGCACCGACGCCGCCTCGAGCAGGCCAATCCATTCGTGGGTAGGCCTCGCGCGCGTGACATCGCACATCATCGGAATCAGCGTGTCGCGATGGGTGACGCGAGCGCTGTTGGTGGCGTAACGCTCGTCGCGTGCCCAGTCGACATCAGCCACTTCGCAGAAACGCGCGAACTGGCCGTCATTGCCGATGGCCAGCAGCATGTTGCCGTCCCGGGTCGGAAAGTCCTGGTATGGCACCACGCTCGGATGCACATTGCCCTGCCGCGTCGGCACGACGCCCGCGTTCAGGTACCCGGCGCCCTGGTTGGCCAGTACCGCCATGGCCACGTCGAGCAGCGCGATGTCGATCTGCTGGCCGCGCCCGGTGTGGTGGCGGGCCTCGATCGCGCCAAGGATGGCCGTGGTGGCATACATGCCCGTGAACACGTCGATCACCGCCACGCCTACGCGCAACGGGCCGCCGCCCGGTTTGCCATCGGGCTGGCCCGTGATGCTCATCAGCCCGCTCATGGCCTGCACCAGCAGGTCATAACCGGGCCGTGCGGCATAGGGCCCGGTCTGGCCGAACCCGGTAATCGAGCAGTAGACCAGGCGCGGGTTCAGCGCGCCGAGCGTCGCGTAGTCGAGCCCGTAGCGCTTGAGGCTGCCGGTCTTGTAGTTCTCGATGACCACGTCGCTCTGCTGCGCCAGTTCGCGCACCAGCTTCTGGCCCTCGGCCGTGGCGATGTCCACGGTCACCGAGCGCTTGTTGCGGTTGCACGCCGCGAAGTAGCTGGCCTGGCGCGTGGGTCCGTCATCGCCATCCAGGTACGGCGGCCCCCAATGCCGGGTGTCGTCGCCGGCGCCGGGCTTCTCGATCTTGATGACGTCGGCGCCCATGTCGGCCAGGTTCTGCGTACACCATGGACCCGCCAGCACGCGCGACAGGTCCAGTACGCGCAGATGGCTGAGGGCGCCGGTCTGCCGCGACGGCGGCGGCAGGCCGTGGGTGGGTTCGTTGGAAGCGGTCATAGCGAAGAAATCAGGCGAATTGGGCGGGCGGGCAATCAGGCAATCTCGGCCCAGCCATGGCTGAGCACGACCTTGTCGCGCTCCAGCACCCTGGCGCGCAGCTGGAACTGGCCGGCATGTTGCGGGTCGCGCCAGATCTCCGTCACCAGCGTCTCCCCGGGGAACACCGGCGCGGCAAAGCGGATATCGAACGCGCGCAGCCGTGCCGGGTCATGCCCCGCGCATTGGCGCAGCAACGCGTGGGCCACCAGCCCGTAGCTGGCCAGGCCATGCAGAATCGGCCGCTCGAATCCGGCTGCGCCGGCCACGGCAGGATCGGCGTGTAGCGGATTAAAGTCGCCCATCAGGCGGTACAGTAGCGCCGCCTCGGGCCGCGTGGGCTGGGTATCGACGAAATCGGGCGGACGGTCTTCGGGCACCGGGCGCAGTGCCGGCAGCGGTTCGTCGCTGGGTTGGCCGCCATCGAGCGAGCTGTAGCCGCCGTCGCCGCGCAGGAACGACACTTGCTGGATGGTGGCCAGCAACTCGCCTTGTACGGTTTCCAGCCGGCGCTCCGTGACCATGATGGCGCCTTTGCCTGCGCCCTTGTCGGTCAGGTGGGTGATGCGGTTATGACCCACCACCTCGGCATCGGCGGGCAGCGGGCAATGCAGCCGCAGCCGCTGCTCGCCGTGCAACAGCTTGACCCAGTCGATGCCGGTATCGGGCTCGCGGGCCCAGAAGCCGGGATAGCCCAGCACCACGGCCTGCGACGGCAGCGCGCGCAGCCCGCCCGGCGTGCCTTCGTAGACGAAGGGCAGGGCCGACCCGTTCATCGGGTCGTTGCCCAGGCCCAGGCTCAGCGCGTACAGCATGGTGTCGCGCATCGTGTAGTGCTGGCGCACCGGGGGAAAGGCGCGGTTGCGCAGGTGCTGGTAGCGGATGGCCATCGGCTGCTCCGCTCAGGACGCTTCGGCCGGCGCGAAGACGGGCACGGGCGCGCCGCCTTCGGTCTCGGCAAATCGCACCTTCACGCGCTGGCCGATGCGCACGCTGTCCAGGTCCGTATCGACGATATGGGTGAGCATGGTCACGCCTTCATCGAGCTTCACATAGGCGATGCAGAACGGATTGGGGCCCGCGCGGCGGGTGATGCTGAACGAGTAGATCTCGCCCAGGCCGCTGGCGTCCTTCCAGTCGGTGTCGCCCATGCAGAACGGGCACAACGCACGCGGATACCAGTGGGGCTTGCCGCACGACTTGCAGTGGCGCACCAGCAGGCGGCCTTCGCGGGCGGCTTGCCAGAACGGCGCGTTGTCGGGCAGTTCGTCCGGGGACTTGAGAACGGTGGGAACGTAGGGAGTGGTCATGGTTAGCCTCGCGCTTATTCGCGTTCCAGGATCAGGGTGGCCGAGCCATGGCGCGATCCCATGTAGCCGCCGGTCCCCTGGGCCAGCGCAAGCTGGCAGTTCTTGACCTGCACGGCCGGATGGGCCTCGCCGCGCAGCTGGCGTACGGCCTCGATCACCTTGGTGATGCCGCCGCGGTTGGCCGGGTGGTTGTTGCACAGCCCGCCGCCATCGGTGTTGACCGGCAGCTTGCCCACGCCCGAGATCAGGTTGCCGTCCATCACGAACTTGCCGCCTTCGCCTTTCTTGCAGAAGCCCAGGTCTTCCAGCTGCATCAGCACGGTGATGGTGAAGCTGTCGTAGATCGATGCGTACTGGATATCGGACGGGGTGACGCCAGCCTCGGCAAAGGCTGCCGCGCCGGACACGCGGGCGGCCGACCATGACAGGTCCACCTGGCCGCCGAGCAGGCCCTTGACGTGTTCGCCCGCGCCCAGCACCTTGATCTTCGGCCGGTTCAGCTTCGCCGCAATCTCGGGGCGCGCCACCACCAGCGCACCGCCGCCGTCGGATACCACGCAGCAGTCCAGCCGGTGCAGCGGGTCGGAGATCATCGGCGAGTTCAGTACGTCCTCGACCGTCACCAATTCACGCAACATCGCGTTGGGGTTGTGCTGTGCGTGATGCGAGGCGGCCACCTTGATCCACGCCAGCTGTTCGGGCGTGGTGCCGAACTCGTACATGTGGCGCTGCGCCACCATCGCGTACAGGTTGACGGTGACGGGGCTGAACGGCGCCTCGAACGGCTGGTCGGGCAGGTTCGCGCCCCAGTTGCGGGCCTGCGTGCCGCTGGAGCCCTCCGAGCGTGGACGCCCGGCCAGCGTGATCAGCGCCACGTTGCACTTGCCGGCGGCAATCGCCTGCGCCGCGTGCGAGACGTGCGCGATATAGGACGATCCGCCCATTTCGCTCGAATCCACATGGCGCGCGTTCAGTCCCAGGTAGTCGACCATGTTGACCATGCCCAGGCCGGGCGCGTCGCCCGCGCAGAAGTAGCCGTCCACGTCGGCCAGCGTCAGGCCGGCGTCTTCCAGCGCGCCGCGGGCGCTTTCGGCGTGCAGTTGCGGCACGGTCTTGTCCGGTGCCTTCCGGGTCGGGTGCTCGTAGGCGCCGACAATGTATGCCTTGCCATGGATGCTCATGGATGTGTCTTCCTTCTGATGTCTGGTGTGCGGATCAGGCCGCCATGGGGGCGATGGGGGCGATAGGGGCCATGGAGGCGCTGTAGCGTTCCCTGTGCAGGTCGGTGTCGCCGAGCAGCACATCGGTCATGGCCAGCGCCTTGAAATAGTCGCCAACTTCGAGTTCGTCGGTCATGCCCATGCCGCCATGCAGCTGCACGGCCTGCTGGCCGACAAGGCGTGCCGCGCGTGCCGTGACCACCTTGGCGGCCGATACCTTGCGACGGCGTTCGTCGGCGTCGGTGGCATCCAGCCCCTGCGCGGCCACGTAGGCCATCGACAGCGCCAGTTCCTTCTGCAGCAGCATGTCAGCCATGCGGTGCTGCAGCGCCTGGAACGATGCCAGCGGCTTGCCGAACTGCTTGCGCGCGCCCAGGTATTCGGCAGTGATCTCGATCAGCCGCTCCATCGCGCCGGCCGCCGCCGCGCACTGCGCGGCAATGCCGTGGTCGATGCCGAGTTCGAGCGCCTGCAGCCCGTCGACGGTGACCAGCGTGGCCGGCACATCGGTCAGCTTCAGGTCCGCGCCGGTCAGGCGGTCGATGGTCGGGTAGGCGGTCACGGTCAGCCCCGGCGCGTCGCGGCTGACCAGGAACAGCGCCAGCGTGCCATCGAGCTTCGCCGAGACCAGGTAGGTATCTGCCGCACCGCCATGCCACACCACCGACTTCGCGCCGCTCAGCACGTAGCCGTTCGGCCCGCGCTGGCGCGCCACGGTCTGCGCCGCGTCCAGCCGATAGCGCGTGGCGGGTTCCAGATAGGCCAGCGCCAGCACCTTGCTGCCATCGGCGATGGCGGGCAGCCATTCGGCCTGCTGCGCGGCCGACGCATGGTGCGCCAGGATGGCCGTGGCAATGGCCGCCGGAATTACGGGCTCCTGCACCAGCCCGCGGCCCAGTTCGCGTTGCACCACCACCTGGCTGGCCGCGCCCTCGCCAAAGCCGCCGTGGTCCGCCGGAACGGTCAGGCCCAGCACGCCCATGTCGGCCAGTTGCCGCCACGTGGCACGGTCGAAGCCGCCGTGCTCGCGCGCATTGCGGCGGCGATGTTCGAACGAATACTCGGATGCGACAAAGCGGCGCAGGCTGTCGGCCAGCATCTGCTGTTCTTCGCTGTAAGTGAAATCCATGCCTGTCGTCCCCTGCGTTAGAAACCGATGATCATCTTCGAGATGATGTTTTTCTGGACTTCGGTCGAGCCGCCGTAGATCGTGGTCTTGCGCATGTCGTAATAGGTGGATGCGGCGGGCGCGGCCCAGTCCGGGCCGCTCACGGGCTGCGGCACGCCGGGCTCCATCCAGTCCGGCGAATACGGCCAGCCATTCGGGCCAGCCACTTCCATCTGCAGCATCGCAATGTCCTGCTGCAGTTCGGAGCCTCGAATCTTGACGATCGACGCCTCGGGACCGGGTGTGCCGGCTGCCTGGGTGGCGACGCGCAGCAGCAGCATTTCAAGCGCCAGCAGATCCATCTCCACGCCGGCGATCTTGTCGCGCATGCGCAGGTCCTCGATCAGCGGGCGGCCCCGGCCGTCGGTGGTCTCGGCCGCGTAGTGCCGCAACTGGCGCAATTCGCGATAGCAGTGGCCGATGCCGGCAATGCCGGTGCGTTCGTGCCCCAGCAGGTACTTGGCGTAGGTCCAGCCCTTGTTTTCCTCGCCCAGCAGGTTTTCCACCGGCACCTCGACGTCCTCGAACCAGGTTTCGTTCACGTCATGGCCGCCGTCCAGCGTCTTGATCGGCCGTACCGTCACCCCCGGCGACTTCATGTCGATCAGCAGCATCGAGATGCCTTCCTGCGGCTTGGCCTCGGCGTCCGTGCGTACGAGGCAGAAGATCCAGTCGGCAAAGTGGGCCATCGTCGTCCAGGTCTTCTGACCGTTGACGATGTACTTGTCGCCCTTGCGCACCGCGCGGGTCCGCAGCGATGCCAGGTCGGAGCCGGCGCCGGGCTCGGAATAGCCCTGACACCAGAAGTCTTCCACGGTCGGGATGCGGGGCAGGAAGCGGGCCTTGTGCTCGGCGCTGGCGTACTTCATCAGCACGGGGCCGATCATCGTCAGCCCGAACGGCAGCATGCGCGGCGCGCCGGCGCGAAGGGTCTCGATCTCGAAGATCAGGCGCTGCAGCGCGTTCCAGCCCGTGCCGCCCCACTCGGTGGGCCACGTCGGCGCCCCCCAGCCCTGGGCGTGCAGGATGCGGTGCCAGCGCACATAGTCGTCCTTCTCCACGCGGCGATGGCCCAGCACCTTGTCGCGGATGTCGGCGGGCAGGCTGGTCCGCACAAAGGCGCCGACTTCCTCGCGAAAGGCTTCTTCTTCTCTTGTGAAACGCAGGTCCATGAACTGTCTCCGGTCAGTGAAAACGATTCTATGGGCGTGTACGCCACGCTGGTTCGAGATTGCCGAATCCAGCCTTCCGGATACCGAAATGCGCGGCCGCCGCATTCCGCAGCGCGGTTTCAGGCCAGCGAAGCCGGCCCTTGTGATTTACGAATGGCGCCTGCCCGGCTTTGGCGCCATGCTGCGCGAACCTCTTCATCGCATTCAGCAAGGACGGCTAGCGTGACCACCCGGATTCATGAGCTGCTTGACCATTGGTTGGCCGAGGCCCCCGATCAACCGTTTCTCCACCTGCCGGACGGCCGCAGCCTGAGCTTTGCCGATCTGGGCGCGCTGACGGACACGGCCGAGGCGGAACTGCGCGAACTCGACGTGCGGCCCGGTGACCGCGTGATGGTGGTGGCCGAGAACTGTCCCGAGCACGCCGCGCTGATCCTGGGGTGCAGCCGCGTGGGCGCGTGGTCGTGCGGCGTCAATGCCCGCATGGCCGACGGTGAGATCGATGCCTTCGCCGCCCGTGCCGATGCCCGGCTGGTGTACTTCACCGCCGCGGCGTCGCGCGCCGCCGCCGCGCACGCGCAACGCTTCGGGGCCGCACCGTCGTCGCTGCCGGGCATGCATCGGTCGGCGGTGCGTGCCGATGCCCTGCAGGAGCCGGCGCCGCTGCGCGACGACGTGGCCGCCCTGATCTTCACATCGGGCACCACGGGCGAGCCCAAGGGCGTGATGCTGACGCATGACGCCCTGATCCATTTCGCTCGAGTGACGCGCGATGCCCGCGCGCTGGGGCCGGCCGACCGCAGCTATGCCTTCGTGCCGATGACCCATATCTTCGGCCTGGGCACGGTGCTGCTCAGTTCGCTGCTGGCCGGCGCCCAGCTGGTGATGCGGCCGCAGTTCGATCCCGCCGATCTGCTCGACGCACTGGCCCGTCACGGCGTGTCGCAGTTGCAGGGGCCGCCCACGCTGTTCTCGCGGCTGCTGGCTTACCTGCAGGAACAGGGCATCGCGCAGCCGGTGGCTCCGGCGCTGCGCTATCTCTACACCGGCGCGGGTCCGCTCGACCTGTCGCTGAAGACGCGCGTGGAAGCAACGTTCGGCCTGACGCTGCACCATGGCTATGGCCTGTCCGAATATGCGGGATCGGTCCATGTGACGCGTCTGGGCGAGCAGCGCGCCGATACCAGCGCCGGCTATGCCGTGGCCGAGGCCGAGGTGCAGGTGACGGATCCCGCCACCGGCCAGCCATTGCCGCTGGGCCAGCGCGGCGAACTCTGGCTGCGGGGCAGGGGGCTGATGCCGGGCTACTTCCGCGATGCGGCGGCCACCGAAGCGGTGATGCGCGAGGGCGGCTGGTACGCCAGCGGCGACCTCGGCGAGATGCATGCCGATGGCGCGCTGTTCGTGGTCGGTCGCCTCAAGGAGATGATCATCCGCTCTGGTTTCAACGTCTACCCGGCCGAGGTGGAGGCCGCGCTCAACACCCATCCGAGCATCCAGCGGTCCGCCGTGGTCGGCGTGGCCGAGGGCGACGGCAACGAGGAGATCGTCGCCTTCGTGGAACTGCGCCCCGGCGCGGCGCTGGAACCGGAAGCGCTGCGCAGCCACTTGCGCGGCCGCCTGGCGCCGTACAAGCGGCCGGCGCGCATCGTGGCGCTGGCCGAACTGCCCACCAATAACAACGGCAAGATCCTCAAGCGTGTGCTGCAGGAGCAGGCCGGTTCGATGTCGACCCAAGGAGACCCAGCATGAACCCATCGTCCGCCATGCGCCGACGCCTGTTGGCCGCCGGCCTGTTCGGCGCCGCGGCGTACCCGTTTGCGTCGTTCGCCACGGAAACGTGGCCGGCCAAGCCCGTGCGCGTGATCGTGCCATTTCCGCCTGGCGGTCCGGTGGACAGCACCGCGCGCATCTTCAGCCAGAAGCTGGGCGAGATCTGGAAGCAACCGATCGTCATCGACAACCGCGCTGGCGCGGGCGGCACCATCGGCGCCACCATCGCCGCCAAGGAAGCCCCCGATGGCTACACGCTGTTCCTGGGGTCGATCCATCACGCGGTCAACCCATCGCTGATGGGCAAGCTGCCGTACGACATCGAGAAGGACTTTGCGCCGGTCAGCTTTGCGGCGATGTTCCCGGTGTTCGTCGTCGCGCATCCGTCGGTGCCGGCCAGCAACATCAAGGAACTGATCGCCTACGCCAAAAGCGGCCACACGCTGGCCTACGGGTCGTCAGGCAATGGTGGCGGCACGCACCTGGCGGGCGAGCTCTTCAACATGGAAGCGGGTACCAAGCTGCAGCACGTACCGTACAAGGGCAGCGGGCCGGCCATGAATGACCTGCTGGGCGGCCAGGTGCAGCTGATGTTCAGCGATGCGCCTACCGCGCTGCAACATATCAAGTCGGGACGCATCAAGGTGCTGGGCGTGGCCAGCCGCAAGCGTTCGGGCATGTTGCCCGACGTGCCGACCGTTGCCGAATCGGGGCTGCCCGGCTACGAAGCCTACTCCTGGGCCGCACTGTTCGCGCCGGCCCAGACGCCGAAGCCGATCCTCGACAAGATCAATGCCGATTTCAACGTCGCCATGAAGGACGCCGGCGTCAAGCAGCGGCTGCTGCAGGCTGGCGCCGAAGCGGACGCCGGCACGCAGGACCAGATGCGCCAGCGCCTGCACAGCGAAATCGAGAAGTGGCGCAAGGTGATCCAGACGGCGGGGATTACGGCGGGGTGAGCGTCAAGCCAATGCGATATCCGCCGTTATGCGCTCCCCTCTCCCACGCCGTGGGAGAGGGGAGCAAACCTGAGTGAGATGGCAGCAAAACATCAGGCAGCCGAACTTGGCCACTGGAACAGCGGCGGCTCTTTTTCCTTGAAGCGGCGCACGGCCTCGTGGTGGTAGTCCGTGGTAAAGGCGATGCCCTGGCCGAGCGATTCCAGCTCCAGCATGGCGCGCACGTCGGCGCCGTTCGACTGGTTCAGCGCCCGCTTGGTCAGCGCGAACGCCGTCGGCGACGTCCCGGCCAGTCCACGTGCCAGCTGCCCGGCGCGTGCGTGAAGCTGGTCCTGTTCGACGATCTCGAACACGGCGCCAATCTGCCGGGCTTCTTCGGCGTCGACTTCGCGCGCGCTGAAGACCAGGTCCCGGGCGCGTGCCATGCCCACCACGCGCGGCAGCGTGTACAGTGCGCCGCAATCGGGCACCAGGCCGACCTTCATGAACGGCATGCAAAAGCGCGCGCGCGGCGTGGCCACGATGAAATCGGCCAGCAATGCCAGGCTGAACCCGGCGCCGTACGCCACGCCATCCACCGCGGCCACGACCGGGCGGTCCAGATCGACAAGCAGGGCGATCCAGCCGTGCAGGTCGTCCATGCGATTGCGCCCGGCGTCGGCAGCGGTGACGTTCATCGCACGGATATCGCCGCCGGAGCAGAAGTCGGTGCCGGCGCCGCGCAGCACCACGGCACGCACCGTACGATCGGCGCGGATCTGCTGCACGGCTTCGCGCAGGGCGTCGCGCATCGGACCGTTCAGTGCGTTCTTGTTCTGGGGGCGGTTCAGCGTCAGCGTGGCAATGCCGTCGGCGATGTCCACCAGCAGGGTCTGTTCTTCTGCCATCGGGTGTCTCCATGAGGGTTCGATGACACAGCTTGACCGATGCGCGGCCGCGCGGCTATTTGCATGTTTTGAATCCGGCATTCGCCGGCAGTGAAGGCCTCTCGGTAATTGCGAGAATGGAAAAAGTGCCGGCGTTCGGGGGATAATCGCTGGTTACCCTGGAGACAACGACATGCGCTTCGATCTGGTCGATCTGAATCTCTTCACGCATATTGCGGAAGCCAGCAGCCTGACCCGCGGTGCAGAACGTTGCCACCTGTCGCTGCCGGCGGCCAGCACGCGCATCAAGAACCTGGAAGAGCAGGTGGGCGTCAAGCTGCTGAGCCGCAGCAGCCAGGGCGTCAAGGTCACGCCCGCCGGCGAGACGCTGCTGGCCCACGCGCGCCGGGTGCTGCGGCAGATCGAGCAGCTCAGCGGCGACCTGCAGGAGTACGCGTCCGGCATCAAGGGGCATGTGCGGGTGTTCGCCAACACCACGGCCATGAGCGAGTTCCTGCCGGGGGTGTTGCGTACGTACCTGGTCAATCATCCCGACGTGACCGTCGATATCCGCGAGCGGCTCAGCCCCGACATCGTGCGGGCCGTGCAGGAAGGCATGGTCGATATCGGCATCGCCGCCAGCGGCGTCAACATGGACGGGCTGGAGGTGATGCCGTACCGGCTGGACCGCCTGGTGCTGGCCACGGCGCTGAGCCACCCGCTGGCCCAGCGCAAGCGGGTGCGGTTTGTCGAGACGCTGGACTACGACTTCATCGGCCTGCCCGAGGAAAGCGCGATCCACAACTTCCTGAAACGCGCGGCCTCCGACCTGCAGCGCCAGTTGCACTGGCGCATCCAGGTCAGCAATTTCGAGACGGCGGGCCGGATGATCGAGGCCAATGTCGGCATCGGCGTGCTGCCGGAGAGCACCGCGCGCCGCCATGCGCAGACCATGGCGCTGAATATCGTGCAGATCGAGGACGACTGGGCCGAACGCAAGCTGCAGATCTGCGTGGCGGACCTGGACGCGCTGCCGGTCTTCGCGCGCAAGCTGGTGGACCTGCTGGTGGAAGACGGCACCGGCAACCCGGCCTGAAGGCCGGGCGCACGGGCGCCCGGCTGCTTGGGTGCAGAAAGCTAGGCCATTTCGGCGACGATGCCGCGCAACTGGTGCTTGTGCAGCTTGCCGCTGGCGGTAGTGGGAATGGCCGGTACGCGCACGATCTGCGCGGGCCGCTTGTACGGCGACAGCCGCTCGGCAAGATAGGCGTGCAGTTCGGCAGCATCGAAGGTCTCGCCCTCGCGCAACTCCACGAATGCCACGATCTCCTCGTTGCCATCGGCCGCGGGCCGGCCAACCACGGCCGACATCCGCACCGACGGGTGCGTGTTGATGACCGATTCCACCTCGATCGGATAGACGCTGAAGCCCGAGCGGATGATCAGATCGCGCGTGCGCCCGACGATATACAGCGCGCCATCGGGCCCCAGCCGGCCGATATCGCCCGTGTTGAGCCAGCCGTCGGGGCGCAGGGCCTCCGCCGTCTGGATGGGGTCCCGATAGTAGCCGCGCATGACGCCCGGGCCTTTCACCCATAGCTCGCCAGCCGTGCCCGGTGGCACCGTTTCGCCATTGGCATCGACGATGCGCAGTTCGGCCCCCTCGACAATCTCGCCGGCCGAGCAGTCGCTGCGCGGGCGGTCCATGCGGGTGATGAACAACGAACCCGCGTATTCGGTCATGCCATAGCCATGGTGCAGCGGCTGGCCGAAGACGGCTTCGACGTTGCGCTTGAGCGTGGGCTCCAGCGGGCCGCCGCCGGTATAGAGATAGCGCAGCCGCGTGGGGTGCAGCGTGGCGATGCCCTGCTTCTGCAGGTGCACCAGGATGCGGCTGAACATGGCCGGTACGCCCTGCAGGATGGAGATCGCGTCGCGTTGCAGCGCGGCGCAGGCGTCGGTGACATTGAACCGGGCCACCAGGTACAGGCTGCCGCCGCCCTGGAAGGTTGCCAGCAGCAGCGTGGCGAGCCCGAAGATATGGGACATCGGCATCACCGCGTAGGCGCAGTCGCCCGGCCCGATCCTGCGGGTGTCGGCGGTGACGCGCGCATAGTGCAGCAGGCCGCGATGCGTGACCATCACGCCTTTGGGCTGGCCCGTGGTGCCCGACGTGTAGATCAGCGCGGCCACCTCGTGCGCCAGCGCCTGCGGCTCGCGCTCGCTGCGCGCGTCCACATCGGCAGCCATCAGCGGCCCCAGCCCCGGCGGGGCGATCTCGCGGGCGCGGTAGCGCAGGCCGTGGCGCAGCGCATCGGGGGACGCGGCGTGCGTGAACAGCATCAACCGCGGCGTGCAGTGCGCGCGGATTTCCTCGATCTCGCGCGCCGTCAGCCGGGCGTTGGTCACCACCGGCCAGGCGCCCAGTTCGGATAGCGCAAAGACCAGCGTGATGACCGCCAGGCAGTTTTCGCCGGTGATCATGACCCGGTCGCCGGTGCCGACGCCCTGGTCCTCCAGATACTGCCGCGCCAGCCCGACGCCTTCCCAGAGCTGCGCAAAGCTCACCGTGCGCTCGCCTTCATGCACGGCCACGTGGTCGGGCGCATGGGCGGCCCAATGGCGGGGAATGTCGCTGATGCGATTCGCGATGGCTCGGTCCTGCGGCATCTCGCTCAAGTCCTTTGCAGAGTGGATTTCGGAGTGGCGCCGGCCCCGCAGTCACACCGATGCCGGCTCGTCGCAGTGTATGGGCAGCCAGGGGGCCGCGCAATTCGCCATCGGGAAAGCGGTACTTCGCCGGGGTGGAACGGCGCGCCCCGGGGGGGGCGGCAAGCTTATTCCACCTCGATCCTGGCTGTCTTGACCACGTTGCCCCACAGGGCCAGTTCCTTCTTGATACGGTCCTGCAGCGGCGCCGGGCCGGTGATGTTCAGGTCGTAGCCGCCGTCGGCCATGCGGGCGCGGAACGCCGGGTCCTGGCCCACGGTCTGCTGGGCCTTGACCAGCCGGTCTGTCACATCGGCAGGCATGCCGAGCGGGCCGACCAGCCCGTACCAGCCGGTCAGGTCATATTGCTTGAGCCCGGACTCGACCAGCGTGGGCACCGTTGGCAGCGCGGCGTTACGGGTCTTCGACGTCACGGCCAGCGCGCGCACCTTGCCGCCCTGGATATGGCCGATGGCGGTGCCGGTGATGTCGAACATGAACGTCACCTTGCCGCTGATGACGTCGGCCATGGCCGGTGCGTTGCCTTTGTACGGCACGTGCAGCATCTTCACGCCGGTCATCTGCGCCAGCAGTTCGGCGGACAGGTGGTTCGAGGCGCCAATGCCGGCCGACCCGAAGCTCACATCGCCCGGATGCTTGCGCGCATACGACACAAGTTCGTCGACGTTCTTGGCCGGGAAGTCCTTGTTGATGAGCAGGACGTTGGTGTAGTCGGTAATCAGACCCACGTAGGTGAAGTCCTGCGCGGGCTTGAAGCTGACCGACTTCTGGATCAGCGGCGTCATCGTCATCGTGGGGCTGGCCACAAAGTAGAGCGTGTAGCCGTCGGGCTTGGCGCTGGTGGTCATGCCGGCCGCGATAGCGCCGCTGGCGCCGGCGCGGTTGTCGACGATGACCGGCTGCTTGAGCACGCGGCCCATGTAGTCCGCGTAAATGCGCGCGGCGGTGTCAACGGGGCCGCCCGGCGCATAGCCCACCAGCAGCCGCACCGGGCGCGAGGGATAGGTGTCGGCCAGGGCCGCTCCGTGGGCCAGCGCCAGCACGGCGCCGGCAAGCATGATTCGCAGCATGGTCTCCTCCTGTTTCTGTATCAGGCTGTTGTTGGGGAGACTTTGCGGCACGCCCGCCGGTCAGGCAATTTGCATTTGTTGAAGGTGGGCTTTGTTGAAGCGATAGCGGGCACGCCGGCCCGCTTCCCGCCTGCCCGTCAGGGCTTCAGTCGAGCTGGATGCGTGCCGTGCGCACGATTTCCGCCCATTTCGGGGTGTCGTTGCTGACCACCGTGGCCAGTTCGGCCGGGCTGGAGGCCACCGGCTGCAGGCCCATGGCGGCAAGCCGCTGCGACACGTCGGGCTGCTTCACGATGCGGCCGATTTCGGCCGCCAGCCGGTCGGCAATCGGCTGTGGCGTACCGGCGGGCAGGAAGATGCCGAACCAGCCATTGGGCTCGAATCCGCGCAGGCCGGCCTCCGAGAACGTGGGGACGGCTGGCAGCGCCGCGTGCCGCTGCGTGCCCGTGATGCCCAGCACGCGAAACTTGCCGCCGGCCAGGTAGCTGTTGGCCGACGTGACATCGACAAACGCGGCATCCACCTGACCGCCAAGGATGTCGCTGACCAGCGGCGCCGCACCCTTGTACGGAATATGGATGATGTCGATGCCGGCCTGGATCTTGAACTGCTCGCCATGCAGGTGCGACGACGTGCCGTTGCCGTACGAGCCGTAGCTGAGCTTGCCCGGGCTGGCCTTGGCCAGCGCGATGAACTCGGCAAGCGTGCGCGCGGGCACGCGCGACGGCACCACGAACAGGTCGGACGAACGCGCTACCAGCGACACGGGCAGGAAATCCCGCTCCACGTTGTATGGCATCTTCCGGTACAGGCTGGGCGACTGGATCATCGCGGTGATGGCCAGCAACAGCGTGTACCCGTCGGGCGCGGCCTTGGCGACGATGTCGTTGCCAAGGATGCCGCTGGCGCCGGGCTTGTTGTCGACCACCACCGGTTGCTTCCAGGCCTGCGCCAGCTGCTGCCCGATCAGCCGCGCGATGGTATCGGCACCGCCACCCGCCGGATACGGTACGACCAGCCGTAACGGCCGGCCTGGATAGGTGCTGTCGGCCCGGGCGGGCCAGCTTGCCAATGCCGCCGCGCCGCCCAATGCCGCGGCCTGGCCCATCCAATGTCTCCTGCTGTGCTGCATGTCAGTCTCCCAGGTCTGGTCTTTTATGTCGCGTCGCCCGGCGCGATGACGCCTGCGCGGGCCAGGGCGGTGACTTCGTCGTCGCCATAGCCCAGCTCGGCCAGGATGGCCCGGCTCTGTCGGCCAAGCGTCTCGCCGGCATGGCGATAGGCCGGCGGCGTTGCCGAATAGCGCACGGGATGGGCAATCTGCGGCAGCGTGTCCGCATCGCCCGGGTCAGTGACGGGCACATCGACCACCATGCGACGCGCACGCAACTGCGGATGGCAGGCGGACTCCTCCAGCGTGAGAACGGGTTCCACGCAGCAGTCCACCTTGGCAAACACCGCGCACCAATGCGTATATGGCTGGCTGCGGAACACGTGGGCGATCTCGCGCTTCAGGCGTGGCATGTCGGCGTGCGCCAGCGCGAACCATTCCGGATGCCCCATCGCATCGCAGAAGCGTTCCAGAAACTGCGGTTCCAGGCTGCCGACCGAGAAATGCCGGCCGTCGGCCGTGGCGTAGTAGTCATAGAAGGCGCCGCCGTTCAAGCGCTCCGACCCCGGGCGCGGAGCAGGGCCACCGGCCAGGTGGGCCGCACCCGACATGGCGTTCAGGCTGAACGCGGCGTCGGTCATGCTGACATCCACGTGCTGGCCCTCGCCGGTGCGGTGCCGGTGCGCCAGTGCCGCCAGGATGGCCACGCTGGCGTGCAGGCTGCCGCCCGCGATATCGGCCACCTGGATGCCCAGCGGGGCGGGATGGTCATGGCCGTTGTAGCTGGCCGCGCCGGCAATGGCCAGGTAGTTGATGTCGTGGCCGGCGCGGTCGCGGTAGGGGCCGTCCTGCCCGTAGCCGGTGATCGAGCAGTAGATCAGCGCCGGCTGGATGGCGCGCAACTGGTCGTAACCGAGGCCCAGACGGGTCATGACGCCGGGCCGGAACTGCTCGACCACGATGTCGTGCGTGCGCAGCAGCCGCTGCACGATCCCGATGGCCTCAGGCTGCTTGAGATCCAGTGCCAGCGAACGCTTGTTCCGGTTGAGCCAGGCGTGGACGGCCGATACGCCATGCCGTTGCGGTGCCAGCCGCCGCACGGGATCGGCACGCGTGGGGGCCTCGATCCGGATCACGTCGGCGCCCAGGTCTGCCAGCGCCAGGGTCGCGAACGGCCCTGGCAGCAGCGTCGAAAAGTCGAGAACCCTCAGCCCTGCCAGCGGTCCGCTCATGCCCGTGTCACCCGTCTGTTGAAGTCCGGCCGATTCTTTCATCGGGGGCGAGGGCTGTCTTGGTCCGTTCGGACCAATCGCACCGCAGCATGCAAATTGGTTCTTTCGGAGCACGACACGGCGCCGGCGCGTCCGTACAGTCGGTGCCCAGGACATGACATCCGCCGCCAGGCCATGCACCTGGCGTTCGCATCACATAAGGAGGCGACACATGTATCTGACGCAGGGGCTGCATCGCTGCATGCAGCAGACGCCGGACAGCCGTGCCACCGTCTTTGGCGGCCGCACCCGTACGTTCCGGGCATTGCATGACCGCGTGGCGCGGCTGGCCGGTGCGCTGCGGGCCCTCGGCATGGCGCCCGACGATCGCGCGGGCATGCTGGCACTGAACTCAGACCGCTATATCGAATACATGCTGGCGGTGTGGTGGGGGGGCGGCGTGCTGAATCCGGTCAATATCCGCTGGAGCGTGCCGGAGATCGTGTATTCGCTGGACGATTGCGATACCGGCATCCTGATCGTCGACGACCAGTTCGTGCCGATGGTGGCCGGCATCGTGGCCACGGCCAGGCGGCCGCCGCGCGTGATCTACGCCGGCGAGCGCGAAGTGCCCGACGGCATGCTCGACTATGAGGCGCTGATCGCCGGGGCCGGGCCGGTGGCCGACGTGTTCCGTGGCGGCGAGGACCTGGCCACGATCATGTACACGGGCGGCACCACCGGCAAGCCCAAGGGCGTGATGCAGTCGCACCTGAATCTGTGGGCATCGGCGGTCTCGCGCATGGCCGAGTTTCGCACCGGGCACGGCACCTTCGTATCGCTGCATGTGGCACCGCTGTTCCACACCGCTGCGATGGCGCGGGCCGTCGGGCATATCGTGGCCGGCGACGTGCAGGTGATCCATCCGGGATTTGCCCCGGCGGCGGTGCTGCAGACCATCGAGCAAGAGCGCATCGAGGAACTGATGATGGTGCCGACGATGCTGCAGGCCGTGCTCGACGATCCGTCCTTTGGCGATCACGACCTGTCGAGCCTGCAGCGCATCTACTACGGCGCCTCGCCGATTGCGGCCGGGGTGTTGGACCGCGCGCTGGCGGCCATGCCGGACATCGCGTTCTATCACGCCTATGGCATGACCGAGGCGTCGCCGGTCATCAGCGTCAATCCGCCCGACAACCATGGCCCGGCGGGCCGCGCCAGCGGCCTGTATCGCTCGGCGGGGCGCGCCGGCTTCGGCGTGACGATGCGCATCGTCGATCCGCAGGGCAACGAGCTGCCGCGTAATCGCGTGGGCGAGATCATCGTGCGCGGCGCCAATATCACGCGCGGCTACTGGAACCGCCCGCAGGAGACCGCGCAGGCGCTGCGCGACGGTTGGCTCTACACCGGCGATGGCGGCTACATGGACGAGGACGGCTACCTGTTCATCGTCGACCGGCTCAAGGACATGATCGTCACCGGCGGCGAGAACGTCTATTCGGCAGAAGTGGAGAGCGTGCTGTCGCTGCATCCGGAAGTGGCCAGCTGCGCGGTGATCGGCATTCCCGACGAACGCTGGGGCGAGGCCGTGCATGCGGTGGTGGTGCCGCGCGCCGGAATGTCGCCTACCGACGTGGCGTTGCGCGAGCACTGTCGCGCGGCGCTGGCCAGCTACAAGTGCCCCAAGAGTTTCGAGTTCCGGCCGGCGCTGCCGCTGTCGGCCGCCGGAAAGATCCTCAAGCGCGATCTGCGCGAGCAGTACTGGCGCGGCCAGGCGCGCCAGGTCAGCTGAACCGCTTTACCCGATTCCCCAGATTTCCCCGATTCCCCCGGTTTCACGAATTCCCCAATCTTCAAGGAAACGAACATGAGCAGGAAAGTGTTGGTTGCAGGCGTCGGCATGATTCCGTTCACCAAGGCCGGTGCCAGCGATGACTACCCGGTCATGGGTGCCAACGCGGCTCGCGCGGCGCTGGCCGATGCCCGCGTCGACTATGCGCTGGTGGAGCAGGCCTACGTGGGCTATGTGTACGGCGACTCCACGGCCGGCCAGGCCGCCATCTATGGCGTGGGGCTGACCGGCATCCCGGTCATCAACGTCAACAACAACTGCGCCACCGGATCGACGGCGTTGTTCCTGGCGCGCCAGGCGGTGGCCAGCGGCGCCATCGAGTGTGCCATCGCGGTGGGGTTCGAGCAGATGGTGCCCGGTGCCTTGAAGGGCGCCTATACCGACCGTCCGTCGCCGATGGCCCGCTTTGTCGATGCCATGCAGGCCATCCAGGGTTTTGATGAGGCCGCGCCGCGTGCCGCCCAGTTCTTCGGCGGCGCAGGCCGCGACTACATCAAGGAATACGACATCCGGCCCGATACGTTCGGCCGCATCTCGGTCAAGGCGCGCCAGCACGCTGCGCGCAATCCGTTCGCGGTGTTCCGCAATACGGTCACGCTGGAAGAGGTGATGGCGTCGCCGACCGTGTTCGACCCGCTGACGCGCCTGCAATGCTGCCCGCCCACCTGTGGCGCGGCGGCGGCCATCGTGTGCTCCGAAGACTTCGCGAAGCGGCACGGCCTGGATACGCGCGTGGCGATTCGCGCCCAGTCGATGACCACCGACCGCAACAGCACGTTCGACGAAGGCGACATGCGCAAGGTGGTGGGCTACGACATGACCCGGGCCGCCGCGCAGGCCGTGTACGAGGCATCGAGCGTGGCGCCCGCCGACATCGACGTGGTGGAGCTGCACGACTGCTTCACCGCCAACGAGCTGATCACGTATGAAGGGCTTGGCCTGACGCCCGAAGGCACCGCCGAGAAATTCATCCTCGACGGCGACAACACCTATGGCGGCCGCGTGGTGACCAATCCATCCGGCGGCCTGCTGTCAAAGGGGCATCCGCTTGGCGCAACGGGCCTGGCGCAATGCGCCGAACTGGTGTGGCAACTGCGTGGCCAGGCCCAGGACCGGCAGGTGGCGGGCGCGCGTCTGGCGCTACAGCACAACCTTGGCCTCGGCGGCGCCTGCGTGGTGACGCTGTACGAGCGTCAGTAAGGAGTCCCCCGATGCTGGACACGAAACATATCGGCACGGTGGTGTCGCGCCACGTGGCCGAGGTGGAAGCCGGACGCCTGCGCTTCTTCGCCAAGGCCACGGGCCAGGCGGACGCCCGCTACACCGATGCCGAAGCCGCCAAAGCCGCAGGGTATCCGGGGCTGCCGGTGCCCCCGACATTCCTCTTCTGCCTGGAAATGGAGGCGCCGAACCCGCGTGCCACGCTGGACCTGCTGGGCATTGATATTGGCCGCGTCCTGCATGGCGAACAGGCATTCCGCTACCACCGCATGGCGTTCGCCGGCGAGCGGCTGCACTTCGAGACGCGCATCGCGGACATCTACGAGAAGAAGGGCGGTGCCCTGGGCTTCGTGGTGCGCGAAACGCGCGTCACCGATGCCGACGGCGCCGCCGTGGCGGACCTGCGCAGCGTGGTCGTGGTGCGCAACAGCCAGGAGGCCGCATGAATCCGGTTCGATTCAAAGCACTGGAGGTGGGCAGCACGCTGCCGCCGTTCACCGCCGAGCCGCTGAGCCGGCTCACGCTGGCGCTCTACGCCGGGGCATCTGGCGATCACAACCCGATCCACGTCGATACCGACTTCGCCAGGCGCGCCGGCATGCCCGATGTGTTTGCGCACGGCATGCTGTCGATGGCCTATCTTGGCCGCCTGTTGACCAACTGGGCGCCACAGCAGGCGATCCGCGAGTTCTCGGTGCGCTTCGCGGCCATCACCCATGTGGGCGATGCGGTCTCGTGCACGGGCGTGGTCACGGAGAAGGACGAGGCGGCGGGGACGGTGCGCATCGCACTCACCACGCGCAATCAGCAAGGCGACATCAAACTGACGGGCGAGGCGCTGATCGCGCCCGGCCGCTGAACATCAAGGGAGACAACACAATGAGCAAGCTCAATGGCAAGGTTGCCATCGTATCGGGTTCGGGCCGTGGTATTGGCCGCGAGATTGCGCTGAAGCTGGCCGGCGAGGGCGCCGCCGTGGTGGTCAACGACCTGGACGCCGAGCCGGCGAATGCCGTGGTGCGCGAGATCGTGGCGGCAGGCGGGCGGGCCGTGGCCTGCACGGGCAGCGTCACCGAGGCGGACTTCGGCCAGCGGTTCGTACAGACGGCGCTGCAGTCGTTCGGCGCGCTCGACATCATCGTCAACAACGCCGGCTATACGTGGGACAACGTGATCCAGAAGATGACCGACGAACAATGGTCGTCGATCATGGACGTGCACGTGACGGCACCGTTCCGCATCCTGCGCGCGGCGGCGGACCATTTCAAGGAGACCGCCAAGGCGGAGGCCGAGGCCGGTCAGGAGATCTTCCGCAAGGTGGTCAATATCTCTTCGGTGTCGGGCGTGATGGGCAATGCGGGCCAGGCGAACTACTCGGCCGCCAAGGCCGCCATCAACGGGCTGACGCGCGCGCTGGCCAAGGAGTGGGGCCGCTACAAGGTCAACGTCAACAGCGTGGCCTTCGGACTGATCAAGACGCGCCTGACCGAAGCCGTGGCCGGAGACGGCAACAACTCGACCATCGACATCGCCGGCAAGGAGATCAAGGTGGGCGTCAATGCGCAGTTGATGAAGAACGTCGAGGCCATGATTCCGGTGGGGCGCGGTGGCACGCCGGCCGAGGCCGCCGGGGCGGTCTACCTGCTGTGCATTCCGGAGTCGAACTACATCAGCGGCCAGGTGCTGGTGGTGGGCGGCGGACGTCCCTGAACCGCGCGCTACGCAAAGGAGCACAGCCATGCCGACAAGCCAGAGCCCGTGGATGACGGAGGACCTGTCGATATTCCAGGACGCGATCCGCAAGTTCATCGAGCGCGAACTCGTGCCGCACGAGGAACGCTGGGGGAAGCAGCAGCATGTGGACCGCGAAACCTGGCGCAAGGCCGGCGAGGTCGGCATGCTCTGCGCCAGCATCCCCGAAGCCTATGGAGGCGGGGGCGGGTCGTTCGCGCATGAAGCGATCATCGCCTACGAGCAGGCGCGCGCCATGGCGACCAGCCTGGGTACCAACGTGCACAGCGCCATCGTGGCGCACTACATCCTGCGCTATGGCTCCGAGGCGCAGAAACAGCGGTGGCTGCCGAAGATGGCCACCGGCGAGATGGTCGGCGCGATTGCGATGTCGGAGCCCGGCGCCGGATCGGACCTGAAGAGCGTCAAGACGCGCGCGGTGCACGACGGCGCGCACTATGTCATCAACGGCTCTAAGACCTTTATCTCGAACGGCCTGCTGGCCGACCTGGTCCTGGTGGTGGTCAAGACGGACCCGGACAAGGGCGCGAAGGGCGTGTCGATCGTGGTGGTGGAGACGGCCGGGCTGGAGGGCTTCCGGCGCGGCCGCGTGCTGGAGAAGATCGGGCAGAAGGGGCAGGACACCGCCGAGCTGTTCTTCGACAACGTGCGCGTGCCCCGCGAAAACCTGCTTGGCGACGAGGAAGGGCGGGGTTTCTACCAGCTGATGCAGCAGTTGCCGCAGGAACGCATGGTGATCGCGCTGGGCGCGCTGGGGTCGATGGAGCGTGCGCTGGAGACGACTGTGGCGTACGTGCGCGACCGGCAGGTCTTCGGCGCGCCGTTGCTGGAGATGCAGAACACGCGCTTCAAGCTGGCCGAATGCAAGACACACGCCACCGTGGCGCGTGCCTTTGTCGATGACTGCATGGGCAAGGTGCTGCGCGGCGAACTGGCCGCCGAGACCGCGGCCATGGCGAAGTGGTGGTGCACCCAGAAGAGCTGCGAAATCATCGACGAATGCCTGCAGTTGCACGGCGGCTACGGCTACATGGCCGAGTATCCGATCGCCCGGCTCTACGTCAACGCGCGCGTGGGCAAGATCTACGGCGGGTCGAACGAGATCATGAAGGAACTGATCGCGCGGACGTTGTAGGCGGACGGGGCTTTCCTCCCCTCTCCCGCCTGCGGAGAGGGGAGCGATTCAGCGAGTCAATCCAGCAACCCCCTCGCGCGCGCAATTGCCACCACTTCGGTACGGCTTTGCGCGCCAAGCTTGGCGCTGATGCGGCGCAGGTGCGATTTCACGGTCAGTTCGGAGACGAAGAGCTTTTCGGCAATCGCGCGATTGCGGTGGCCCAGCGACAGCATCCGCACGACGTCGAGTTCGCGGGCCGTCAGCGCGTCGAGGCCCGCGTCCGGTGCGGGCGGGCTCTGGAATGGCGACGGGGCGGCCGTGCCAGTGTTTTCCGACATGCCCATGCGCGCCAGCAGCGCCGGCACGAACGTCGCGGCCACGCCGGACACCGTGCCACCGCGTTGCGCGGTCATCCACCGCTGCAGCAGGCCGGCCAGCCGGTCGCCTTCGTCGACGAAGGTGCGGATCAGTCCCTCGTGGCTGGCCACGCGCAGTGCGGCGGTCAGCGCGTCGAAGGCGGCCCGTGCCTCGCCCACCGAATCGAGCGCCATCGCAAGCAGCAACCGCAGCTTGAGCAGGCGCCAGTGGCGCTGCTGTGCGGCAGCCGCGGCGATGGCGGCAGCCAGTGCATCGCACACCGCGCGACTGCCGCCGCGGGCAATGTCGAGCCGCCAGCGCGCTATCGTCGGGGTATCCACCTCATTGCCGTAGCCGGCGTCGTCGAGGGCTTCCCATGCGCCGTGCGCCTGCGCGGCATCGAGCGACTGGGCGGCGGCATCGAGTGCGCCGTCGAGCGTGGCCACACGCGCGCGCTCGAGCCACGCCGAGCAGATCGCCCGCTGCGATTGCACCTGGCGGCCCAGTTCATCGAGTTCGTGCAAGCGGCGGTGCCAGAGGTCGCGATCGCCGCGCGCCAGCGCAATCCGGGCGCTGAGGATATGGCAGGTCGTCATCGAATCGACCGGGCCGGTCATCTTGGCAAACGGCAGCGTGTCGTTGACAAAGCGCGCCGCTTCATCGATCTGGTCCGATTCATAGAGCAGCAGCCCCAGGATCACGCCCGCCGCGGCGCGGCCGCCGGTGACCGCGTCCGGACGCTCATGCCACGCCTGCTGTGCCGTGCGCAGCCGGGCCATCGAACGTCCCAGCCTGCCGTGGATCAGGTCGATGATGCTCTCCAGGCAGTCGGCCACGCTGCGCAGCAATGCGGCACCGGGCGCCGCCCCGAGCCGACCGCTGGCGCCGGCATGGGCCAGCACCTGGCGCGCTTCGTCGTGCCGGCGCCCCGACACCAGGCCATACGCGACCGAATTGGCCAGCATCCAGTACTGGAACGAGTCGTTGGGTGGCAGGCGGTCGAGCAGCGGCAGCCCGGTGCGGCGGCAGGCATCGATCTGGTCCGTCATCGCGAACAGCACGCAGCGTAGCGTTTCGGCCTGCAGCTGCACCGCCTCGCGTGCCGCGTCGGCCATCGTGTCGTCTGCAATCTGCTGCACCGTGGCCATGGCTTCGTCGAAGCGGCGGTTCAGCAGCAGGGTCCACGCGGCGCTGATACGTACGCGCGGGTCGGCGGTACGCAGCTTGTCGCGGACCAGATCGAACCACCGGGACAGCAGCCTGACGCGCCCGTTGTTGAGCAGGGCGTCGGCGTGCTGTGCCATCAGTGCGATGGCTTCGTGGTGCAGGCCCGCGCGCAGCAGATGGTCGATGGCAGGGACGGGCCGGTCGGCCGCCAGATACCAGCGCGCTGCCGCCGCGTGCAGCGCGGTTTCGCGTGCCGGGTCGAGGGCGTGCAGCCGATGCTGCAGGAAGCTGGCGAACAGGCTGTGGTAGCGGTACTCGTCGTGCTCGCCGTTGAGCGGGAACAGGAACAGGTTGTTGCGCTCGAGCGTGGCCAGCATGGCCTGGCTATCGGTGCGGCCCAGGATGGCATCGCACAGCGGTGCCGACAGTTGCGACAGGATGCTGGTTTCGAGCAGGAAGCTGCGCACCGCGTCGGTCTGCCCGCCGAGGATGTCCTCGGCGAGATACTCGGCCAGCTCGGTGTTCGAGCCCGAAAACGACGAGACAAAGCGGCCGTATTCGGTGCGCTGGCGCAGCGACAGCGTGGCGAGGAAGATGGCGGTCGCCCAGCCCTCGGTATAGCGGTGCAGCCTGGATATCTCCGCATCGCCGAGCGGCAGGCCGCATTTGTCGCGGATGAACACCGTGGCTTCGGGCAGGGTGAAGCGCAGTGCGCCAGGCTGGAGTTCCAGCAGGTTGCCTCGGGCGCGGAGGCGGCCCAGGCCGAGCGCAGGCATGGTGCGCGAGGCCACCACCAGCGTGCCGACGGGCGGCAGCGACTCCAGCAGCAGCTGCACGAAGTTCAGCACGGATTCGCTCTGGATCGTTTCGAAGTCGTCGAGCAGGATCGCGAACGGTGCCTTCTGCGAGGCCACGGCGGCAATCACGCTGGCCGCCAGCCGTTCGGCGGAGGCCGATGCCTGCGGCGTGTCGGGCGCGAGTGCGCGGAGCCCCGCGCCAAGGTGCCCCAGGAAGCGCGGCAGGTCGTTGTCGGCGGCATCCAGCCGCATCCACGCCGTGGTGTGCCCCAGCGACTGCCGTGCGGCCACGTACTGCTGCATCAGCGTGGTCTTGCCGAAGCCGGCCGGCGCACGGATCAGCACCAGCCGCGCGCTGTGGGCGGCCAGCATGCTGTCGACCAGATGCGGACGTGCCAGATGGGAATCGGCACAGGCCGGTGGCACCAGTTTCGACGCAACAATCGTCGGCATCGTCGGCATCGCCTGTGGCCTCGCGGTGCCGTCGGCGTCGTGCCGCCGCGCACCCGGCGGGCTGGGCTGCATGGCGGAGGGTCTCCTGGATCGATGTTCTTGTGGCCGCGATTGTTACATGGGTTTTGCGCGCATGGATACCCGGGGCCGCCCCGGTTTGCGGCAGGCGAAGGCCCGATTCGCAAATCGCAAATACGAGAAGGCGGCGCCCCGTACTATCGTTGGGCGGCATGCCTACCCGATGACTTCCAGACTCCCACGATGACCCTCCCATCCATGGTGCCCGCATCGACCGCCTGCCGCGCTGCGCACTGGCCGTCAGGGCTACCGCGCACGATCCACGTACCGGCCACCAGCCTGGTCTACAACGTCGAACACGCGGCGCGCCGCTATCCCGGCAAGACGGCCATCCAGTACTTTGGCACCGCCATTCCGTACACGCAGCTGCTGCAAGAGATCGAGCGGCTGGCCGGCTACCTGCAGCACGACTGCGGCGTCCAGCCCGGCGACCGCGTGATGCTGTGCGCGCAGAACTGCCCGCAATACATCATTGCCAGTTACGCAATTCTGCGGGCCGAGGCCGTGCTGGTGCCGGCCAACCCGATGTGGCTGACGGGCGAGATCGAACATGTGGCGGCCGACAGCGGCGCACGCGTGGCGATCGTTGCCGAAGACCTCTATGCGCAGGTGGCGCCGCTGCACGGGCAGGCCATCGAGCGCGTCATCACCTTTGCCTATGCCGATGCGCTGGCCGACGACGGCGGCCTGCCGGTGCCCGGGTGGGTACGGGATCGCAACCCGCCGCCGGCGTCCGGCATGGCCGGGCCGGCCACGACGTGGCTGGCGGCGATGGCGGCGCAGCGCGTGCCGTGGCCGCACCAAGCCGGCCCGGAAACCCTGGCGCTGCTGGCCTACACATCGGGCACCACCGGACGGCCGAAGGGATGCATGCACACGCATCGCTCGCTGATGTGCGCGGCGGCCGGTTCGCAGGTCTGGCGCGCGAACGGGCCCGAGAGCGTGTTCCTGGCCGTGGCGCCGCTGTTCCACATGCTGGGCCTGCAGAACGGCATGCACGCACCGCTGTACCTGGGCGCGACCATCGTGCTGATGCCGCGCTGGGATGCGGCGCTGGCGGCGGCGCTGATCGAGCGTTTCGGGGTCACCAACTGGAATGCACCCCCGGCGATGCTGGTGGACTTCTTTGCGCAGCCCGGCATCGATGCCCGCGACCTGTCCAGCCTGGCGTTTCTGGGCGGCGGTGGCGCGGCCATGCCCGAAGCGGTTGCCACCACGCTGCAAACGCGCTTCGGGCTGCCCTATGTGGAAGCGTATGGCATGACCGAGACGGCGGCGTTCATCCTGTCGAATCCGCGCCATCGCGCCAAGCGCGAGTGCCTGGGCGTGGCCACGTTTGGCGTGGATGCCCGCGTGGTGGACCCGGCCACGCTTACCGAGCTGCCGCCCGGCGAAACCGGCGAGATCGTGCTGCACGGCGGACAGATCATGGCCGGCTACTGGCGCAATGCCGAGGCCGACGCCGAAACCTTCATCGACATCGACGGCAAGCGCTTCCTGCGCACGGGCGACCTGGGCTACGTGGACGACGAGGGCTACTTCTTCATGCGCGACCGGCTCAAGCGCATGATCAACGCCAACGGCTACAAGGTATGGCCCGCGGAGGTGGAAAGCCTGCTGTACGGCCATCCGGCCATCCACGAGGCCTGCGTGGTGGCCGCCCGGGATGCCCGCCGGGGCGAAACGGTAAAGGCCGTGGTGGTGCTCAAGCCGGGGCAGCATGGGGCGCCCGGCACCGACGAGGCGTCGATCATCGCGTGGTGCCGAGAGCACATGGCGACCTACAAGGCGCCGCGCATCGTCCGCTTCGTGGAGGCTTTGCCCAAGTCCGGTACGGGGAAGATCCAGTGGCGCCTGCTGCAGGAGATGGACGACTGACGCGGTCCATTGTTGATTTCAGATCAACATTAATTCGCCAATACGCAGCTTAATCAGCAAAGGTAACTTCGGCATACTGCGGTCATTCCAGCTGGACCGAATCCGCAATTTCACAGGAGTTACCCGATGAGCATCCCGTCTTTTGGTGTTGGCACGTTCCGTCTGACCGGCCAGGCCGCCGTGGATTCGGTGCGTAACGCGCTGGATCTGGGCTACCGGGCGGTCGATACCGCGCAGATCTATGGCAACGAGGCCGACGTGGGCCAGGCCATCGACGAAAGCGGCGTCAAGCGCGACGCGCTGTTCGTGACCACCAAGATCTGGACCGAGAACTACGCCGCCGACAAGCTCGTGCCGAGCCTGCGCGAGAGCCTGGACAAGCTGCGCACCGACTACGTGGACCTGACGCTGATCCACTGGCCGGCGCCGGGCAATGGCGTGTCGCTGCCCGAGTTCATGGGCGCGCTGGCCGAGGCCAAGGCGCGCGGCCTGACGCGCCAGATTGGCGTGTCGAACTTCAATATCGCGCTGACGCAGCAGGCCATCGACGTGGTGGGCCGGGGCGAGATCGCGACCAACCAGATCGAACTGAGCCCGTACCTGCAGAACCGCAAGCTCACCGCATACCTGAAGGAACAGGGCGTTGCCGTGACGTCGTACATGACGCTGGCCTACGGCAAGGTGCTGAAGGACCCGGTGCTGGCGCGCATCGCCGCGAAGCACCACGCCACGGTGGCGCAGGTGGCGCTGGCCTGGGCGCTGCAGCTTGGCTACGCGGTGATTCCGTCGTCGACGAAGCGCGAGAACCTGGCCAGCAACCTGCTGGCGCGCGACCTGAAGCTCGATGCCGACGACATGGCGGCCATCGCCGCGCTGGAGCGCAACGGCCGCGAGGTCAGCCCCGCGGCCCTGGCGCCGGCGTGGGACTGATCCGATCGATCCACACAGGAGTTTCCCGATGACCCATCCTTCGATCGATACCATTTCGCAAGCACCGCTGTTCCAGCCCCTGGCGCTGGGCGGCCTGACCCTGCCCAACCGCATCGTCATGCCGCCAATGACGCGTTCGCGCGCCAGCCAGCCCGGCGATGTGCCCAACGCGCTGATGGCGGAGTACTACGCCCAGCGCGCCGGCGCCGGCCTGATCGTCAGCGAAGGCACGTGGATTTCGCCGCTGGGCAAGGGCTATGCGTGGACGCCTGGCATCCATACGCCCGAGCAGGTGGCCGGCTGGCGCAAGGTCACGCACGCCGTGCATGCCGCCGGCGGCCGCATCTTCGCGCAACTCTGGCACGTGGGCCGGCTCAGCCATATCAGCCTGCTGGACGGCCAGTCTCCGGTCTCGTCGTCGGCGATCCAGGCACAGGGCGTCAACGTCTTCGTGGCCGAGCGCGACGGCACGCCGGGCTTCGTGCAGGCATCGCAGCCGCGTGCGCTGACCGTGGACGAGATCCACGCCATCGTCGACGAATACCGCCAGGCCGCGCGCAATGCGATGGCGGCCGGTTTCGACGGCGTGGAGCTGCACGCCGCCAATGGATACCTGGTCAACCAGTTCATCGACTCCGGGGCCAACCACCGCACCGACGAATACGGCGGATCGCTGGACAACCGCCTGCGCTTCCTGGGCGAGGTGGCCCAGGCGCTGATCGAGGGCACGGGCGGCAAGGACCGGGTCGGCATCCGCCTGGCGCCGCTGACCACGCTGAACGGCTGCGTCGATGCGGACCCGGAAACCACCTATACGGCGGCGGCGAAGCGGCTGGGAGAACTGGGCGTGGGCTATATCCACATTGCCGAGGCCGACTGGGACGATGCCCCGCATATGCCGCTGGCGTTCAAGCAGCGCCTGCGCGAGGTATTCCCGGGCGCGCTGATCTACGCCGGCAAGTACACCGCCGAGCGCGCCAATGCCGCGCTGCGCGAAGGCTGGGCCGACCTGATCGCCTTCGGCCGTCCGTTCGTGGCCAATCCCGATCTGCCCGAGCGCCTGCGCACCGGGGCCGCGCTGAACCCGCACGACCGCAACACGCTGTTCGGCGGCGGGGCACAGGGGCTGACCGACTATCCCGCGCTGTCCGCCAGGGCCGCCTGATATATACAGCCATGCAGGACGGGGGCACCCGGACGCGTTCCAAAGGAACTCATAGCGGTTTTACTAGTCAATTGTTGCGTTCGGTTACAATGCTGTGCCGCAGCAATGTCGTCGGCATTGTCTGCCCAATGTCTGCAATCGCGCCCCCATCTTGCTACGTTTCGTTCTCTTCCTGCTGACTGCCATGTGCCTGTCCGCGCTGTCCTATTCGGCAGCGGCGAACGTGCGCGCGGCTGCGCCGCAAGTCGAGCCAGCGATCCAGGCGGTCAGTGCGGCACAGGCCGAGGTGCCCGACTATGCATCACTGGCAACCGGCGACGACCTGGCCCAGCTGGTGCTGCCGGGCGACCCCGACTTCGGTGCCGACGACGAGGTCGTCGATGATGGCCCGCCGCCGGGCTACTGCAATATCTGGTCGGCTGACCTGCTCGACCCGCTCGATCTGTTCGATGCGGTCGACGAAACCAGCGCCCTCTTTGTCCTCCCCAATTTCGAACCCGCCGAATCCGTGAGCGACCGCTTCCAGGCGCCCACCGCGCGTACCACGTTCGAATCCGAAGGCCTGTTCCGGCCGCCCAATCTCCTCGCCTGAGTCTCCCGGCCACCGTTCCGGCTGATGCCCGGACGGTGCGCTCGTCCTTGCCCTTGCGCCCCCTGATGCCCGCGACCGCCCTGCGTCGCGGCTGAAAGCGTTTGCCGTTTGCCCCCGGCGTCCCGATGCCGGCCGGCACGCGGCGCGCCTGCAGTGGGTGGCCGGGCAAGCCGTACCGTTTGAACCATTCCGACATGAAGACCAAGAAATCGTTGACCTGGGTCGCGTCGCTGTCGTTCGTGGCGGCGCCGGCCTGGGCCGTTCAGCCCGTGCCAGCCCCCGCGCCCGCCAACGCACCCGCGAAAATGGCCCATACCGGGACGCAGGCCGGCGCTGGCCAGTTGCCCGCTGCGACACCGGCCACCGGCACCACGGCGCCTGGCATGAAGCTGGCGGCCAAGGCCATGCCGCGTGCCACCACGCCCGAGGCGGAATCCTTCGGATTGCCGCAGTTGCTGGAACTCGCGCAATCGACCAACAAGGGCGCGGAGGCCGCGCAGGCCAATGTGGATGCTGCGACTGCCGCCATCAGCAGCGCCCGCGCGTATCCGAACCCGCAGGTGGAAGTGATGTACGGGCGGCTGTCCGGCAAGCAGCCCGGCGTGGCCAGCGGCAACGCGCCGTCGTACGCCGTGGTCCAGAAGTTCGACTATCCGAATCAGCGCAACCTGCGCCAGCAGATGGCCGGCCGTGGGCTTGAGGCATCCGAGGCCCAGCGCCAGACCTTCCGTGCCGAGCTGGCCGCGCGGGTCAAGACGGCGTACTTCCAGGTGCTGCGGCGCGAGACCGAACTGGCCGCCGCGCGTGAGGACCTGAACCTGATGCGCCAGATCCAGGAGCGCGCCAAGGTGCGCGTGGATGTGGGCGAAGCGCCACGCTACGAGCTGATCAAGGCCGATACCGAACTGCTGGCGGCGCAGAAGACGCTGCAGACGGCCGAACTGCGCGTCGATCAGTCCAAGGCCACGCTGCGTCAGCAGGTGGGCGGCGCCATGCCGGTGCGCTTTGGGCTGGTGGGCAGCCTGGCCAATACGCCCGACGTGCCGAACCTGGCCGTGCTGCGCGACAGCATGCAGGCCAACAACGCCGAACTGAACCAGCGCCGCAGCGAACTGGAACGCGCCCGCCTGGGCGTGGACTACCAGCGTTCGCTGCGCTGGCCCGAGGTGTCGCTGCGCGCCAGTACCGATCGCCAGCCGGACAACAACGTCTCGCAGATCGGCCTGGTGATGACGATTCCGTTGTGGGACCGCCGCAGCGGCCCGGTGGGCGAAGCCACGGCACAGGCCACGCAGGCGCGTACCGCGCTGGAGGCGCGCGAGTTCGAACTCACGCAGGAGCTGGACACCGCCTACCAGCAGTACGAGATCACGCAGGCGCAGGTCACCGCGCTGGAATCGGGGATCGTGCGCGAAGCCGAATCGGCGCTGGGCGTGGCGGAAGCCGCCTACCGCTTTGGCGAGCGCGGCATTCTCGACTATCTCGACGCCCAGCGCGTGCTGCGCAATGCGCGCAGCGAACTGATCAACGCGCAGTACGAACTGCAGATCGCCGCCATCCAGATCGAAAAGCTCATGTCGGCCACGCCCGGCGCCGCTGCCATCGTGCCCTCCCGGCCCGTCTCCCAGAATCTGAACTGAACATGCGTCCCTCTCATTCCCTGCTTTCCATTGCCGCCGCCGTCGTGATGGTGATGTCGCTGGCCGGCTGCTCCAAGGAACCCGAAGCCGTTGCCGAGGCGCCCAAGCTGCCGCCCGGCATCGTCAAGGCCGAAGACAACCTGCAGAAGACCCTCAAGGTGGCACCCGTGGCATCGTCCCCGTTCAGCGAGATGCTGCGCGTGGCGGGCCGTATCGACTTCGACGAACAGCGTGTGTCGCGCATCGGCGCCACCGTCACCGGCCGTGTGACCGATCTCTACGCCATCCTGGGCGATGAAGTGAAGGCCGGCCAGGTGCTGGCCCGCCTGCACAGCAGCGAACTTGGCGCCGCGCAGATGGCCTTCCTGAAGGCCGAGGCCCAGAACGACCTGCAGGCCCGCAATGCCGAGCGTGCGCGGCAGCTGTTCGACGCCGACGTGATCGGCCGCGCCGAACTGCAGCGCCGCCAGAGCGAATACGCGATTGCCGCCGCGGAGATGCGTGCCTATCGCGACCAGCTGCGCGTGCTGGGCATGTCCGCGCAGGCCATTGCCACGCTGGCGAAGAACGGCAGCATCGAGTCGTATTCGCCGGTGTTTTCCAGCATCAGCGGCACGGTGGTGGAGCGCAACGTGGCCCAGGGCCAGGTGGTGCAGCCGGCCGACGCGCTGTACACCGTGGCCGACCTGTCGCGGGTCTGGGTGGTGGCCGAGGTGCCCGAGCAGCAGGCGGCCCAGGTGGCCGAAGGCCAGGCCGTCGACATCGAGGTGCCGTCCCTGGCCAATACCAACGGCCGCATCACGGGCAAGCTGATCTACGTGGGCCGTACCGTGAATCCGCAATCGCGCACGGTGTTGGTCCGTACCGAGCTGGAGAACAAGGAAGGGCGCCTGAAGCCGGCCATGCTGGCCAGCATGCTGATCGCGGGCAAGCCCGTCGATACGCTGGTGGTGCCCGGTTCGGCGGTGGTGCGCGACGGCAACGACGAGCAGGTCTACGTGGAAATGGCGCCCGGCCAGTATCGCCTGACCAAGGTGAAGCTGGGTTCGGAAAGCGACGGCATGCGCGTGGTGCAGAGCGGTATCAAGGCGGGCGATCGCGTGGTCGTGGAGGGTGCGTTCCACCTCGACAACGAACGCAAGCGCCTGGAACAGGGGTAAGCCGCCATGATGACATCGCTTGTGGAGGCCGCGATCAAGCAGCGGCTGGTGGTGTGTGTGGTGGCGGTGGTGCTGTTCTTCTTTGGCCTGCGCGCGGCCGGCAAGCTGTCGGTCGATGCCTTCCCGGACGTGACCAACGTCCAGGTGCAGATCGCCACCGAAGCCACCGGCCGCTCGCCCGAGGAGGTGGAGCGCTTTGTCACCGTGCCCATCGAAATGTCGATGACGGGCCTGCCCGGACTCGAAGAGATGCGCTCGCTGAACAAGGCCGGCCTGTCGCTGATCACGCTCGTGTTCACGGACAAGACCGACGTGTACTTCGCGCGGCAGCTCGTCATGGAGCGGCTGATCGAGGTGTCCGGCCGCATGCCGGAAGGCGTGACGCCGGTGCTGGGGCCGGTGTCCACGGGGCTGGGCGAGGTCTACCAGTACACGCTGGACCGCCCCGACGACGGTGACCGCGAACTGACGCAGGAAGAGCTGGCCGAGCGCCGCATCGCGCAGGACTGGGTGGTGCGCCCGCTGCTGCGATCGATCCCGGGCGTGGCCGAAATCAACTCGCAGGGCGGCTACGTGCGGCAGTACCAGGCACTGGTCAACCCGGAGCGCATGCGGCACTACGAGGTCAGCCTGCAGCAGGTGTACCAGGCGCTGGCGCGCAACAACGCCAACTCGGGCGGCGGCGTACTGCCGCACTACGCGGAGCAGTACCTGATTCGCGGCGTGGGGCTGGCCAAGGGCGTGGACGATATCGGCAGCATCGTGCTCAAGGAGATCAACGGCACGCCGGTCTACCTGCGCGACGTGGCGCAGGTGACGATCGGCCACGAGGTGCGGCAGGGGGCCGTGGTCAAGAACGGCCAGACCGAAGCCGTGGGCGGCATCGTGATGATGATGCGCGCCGGCAACGCCAAGGAGGTGGTGAGCCGCGTCAAGGCGCGTGTGGCGGAGATCAACGAGAAGGGCATGATCCCCGGTGGCCTGCAGATCGTGCCGTACTACGACCGCAGCGAACTGGTGGACGCCGCGCTGTGGACGGTCACCAAGGTGCTGCTCGAAGGCGTGGTGCTGGTGGTGATCGTGCTGTTCCTGTTCCTGGGGGACGTGCGCTCGTCGGTCATCGTGCTGGCCACGCTGGTGCTGACGCCGTTGCTGACGTTCATGGTGATGAACCGGATCGGGCTGTCGGCCAACCTGATGTCGCTGGGAGGGCTGGCCATCGCCATCGGCCTGATGGTGGATGGCTCGGTGGTGGTCGTCGAGAACGCGTTCGAGCGGCTGGGCCATGCGGACAAGTCGGGGCTGACCCGCAACCAGATCCTGGTCAAGGCGGTGCAGGAAGTGGCCACGCCGGTGATCGTCGGTGTGGGCATCATCATCCTGGTGTTCCTGCCGCTGATGACGCTGCAGGGCATGGAAGGCAAGATGTTTGCGCCGCTGGCCATCACGATCTCGATTGCGCTGGCCATCTCGCTGTTCCTGTCGCTGACGCTGTCGCCGGTGCTGTCGTCGTACCTGCTCAAGGGCGGTGCCGAGCATGACACGCGCGTGATCGCGTTCATGAAGCGGCACTACCTGCGCATGCTGCACTGGGCGCTGCTCAACAGCAGGAAGACAGTGCTGTCGGCGGTGGGCCTGTTCGTGGCCACGGTGATGATCGTGCCGATGCTCGGGACGTCGTTCATTCCGGAAATGAAGGAAGGGTCGATCGTGCCCGCGCTGGACCGCGTGCCGAACATCTCGCTCGAAGAGTCGATCAAGCTGGAACGGCAGGCCAACAAGCTGGTGCTGGAGGTGCCGGGCGTGAAGTCGGTGGTGTCCGGCGTGGGCCGTGGCGAAAGCCCGGCCGATCCGCAGGGCCAGAACGAGTCGACGCCGATCGCCAGCCTCAAGGACCGCGACGAGTGGCCGGAGGGCTGGACGCAGGACGACATCGCCAACGCCATCCGCGAAAAGCTCAAGGCCATACCAGGCGTGCAGATCGTGATGGCGCAGCCGATCTCGGACCGCGTGGACGAGATGGTCAGCGGCGTGCGTTCCGATATCGCCGTGAAGATCTTTGGCGATGATCTCGACCGCCTTCGCGGCCTGGCCGGCGAGATCGCGCGCGTGGCGGGCGGCATCAAGGGTGCGGAGGATGTGCGTATCGAGCGGATTTCGGGCCAGCAGTACCTGTCGATCGAAATCGATCGCCAGGCGATTGCGCGCTACGGGCTGAACGTGTCGGACATCCACGACATCATCGAGATCGCCATCGGCGGCAAGCGCGCCACGGACATCTTCGAGGGCGAGCGCCGCTTTGCGGCGGTGGTACGCCTGCCGGAGGAGTTCCGCGGCAACGTGCAGGCCATCCGCCAGTTGCTGGTGCAGGCGCCCGATGGCGTGCAGGTGCCGCTGCAGAGCGTGGCGAAGATCGAGGTCAGCGATGGCCCGGCGCAGATCAGCCGCGAAATGGCCAAGCGCCGCGTGGTGGTGATGATCAACGTGAAGGACCGCGACCTGGGTGGCTTCGTGGCCGAACTGCAGTCCGCCACGGAGGCCAGGGTCAAGCTGCCGGAGGGCTACTACTACGAGTGGGGCGGCCAGTTCCAGAACATGGAGCGCGCCATGGGCCACCTGAAGCTGATCGTGCCGATCACCATTGCAGCGATCTTCTTCCTGCTGTTCCTGCTGTTCAACTCGCTGCGTTTTGCCACGCTGATCATCACGGTGCTGCCGTTTGCATCGATCGGCGGCATCATCGGGCTGTTCGTCACCGGCGAATACCTGTCTGTGCCGGCCTCGGTGGGCTTTATCGCGCTGTGGGGCATGGCGGTGCTGAACGGGGTGGTGCTGGTGTCGTACATCCGCACGCTCCGCGAGTCGGGCATGTCGCTGCGCAATGCCGTGGTGCGCGGCGCCACCCAGCGATTCCGGCCGGTGATGATGACCGCCACCATTGCCATGCTGGGCCTGGTGCCGTTCCTGTTCTCGGACGGCCCGGGCTCGGAGGTGCAGCGGCCGCTGGCCGTGGTGGTGATCGGCGGGCTGATTACGTCGACGCTGCTGACGCTGGTGATGGTGCCCACGCTGTACCGCTGGTTCGACGACCGCAAGCCCGAACCGCGCGACATGTCCGTGTAATGGCGTGAGCGCGTAAGAGACGTAAGGGATTTTCGCCGCAGTACAATGGCAACCGGCCGGCATGCATCGCGCGTGCCGGCCGTTTTCGTTCTGGAGTACACACCTGTGACAACACACCTGCGCCGCAAGCTCGTGCGGGCCCTGGCCTGCGTGGCCATCGGACTGCCGATGGTGGCAGCCGCCGCCGATGCACCGGTCAATATCGAAATGGGTCAGCGTGGCGGCAGGCCGGAAGCGCCCGAGGCGCCAGTGGCCTGCATGGAGGCTGTCAAGGCCAGGCTGCCGAACCCCGACAAGTTCCGGTGGGTGCAAGGCACCTCGCGCCGCGTGGCGGAGGATGTCTACAGCGTGGTGGGCAGCATCGAATTCGTGAACCAGGCCGGCGAGGCGCGCAAGGGCGAAGCCCAGTGCGACGTGATGCGCGCGCCGGGCAACCAGTTCATCGTGCCGAAGGTTCGCCTGCCGCAGTAATAGGCAGGCAGCGGGCGGTCACCCGACTCGGGCGGCCACACCGACGCTGAACGCCGTCTCACGCGCCTTCCATCACCCCAAGTGATGTGAGCGCCTCAAGATTAAGTTTTTGTCATGCTGCCACACCGATGTGGACATCGTTCTGATCATCTCCTAGGATTTGTGTACGCTGTACACAAGACGGCGATATCGATCTGAACTTATCCACCGGAGACTTAAGCATGCAAGTCGAAATCACCAAGGAACACCGCTGGCTGCACCGGCTGGTAGGCAACTGGACAGCCGAAGGCGAAGCCCAGATGGGCCCCGAAGGCCCGGCCGAGAAGTGGAAGATTCCCGAGCAGGTCAGCAAGGTTGGCGACACCTGGGTGCAGACCCGCTCCGAAGGCGAATTCCCCGGCTGCGGGCCGGCCGTGACGGTCATGACGCTGGGCTACGACCCCGCCCGCCGGCACTTCGTGGGTACCTTCATTGGTTCGATGATGACCCACATGTGGGTCTACGAGGGCGACCTGGAAGCCGACGGCAACACGCTGACCCTGCGCGCCGATGGTCCGGCGTTCGGCCCGGATGGCACCGTGGTGCCGGGCAAGATGGCGAAGTATCGCGATGTGATGGCGTTTCAGGACGACGACAACCGCACGCTGACGTCATTCATGCAGACCGACAACGGCGAGTGGGTCCAGATCATGCAGGCGCGCTACCGGCGGGCCAGGTAGTCGAGACACCCCGTCGTGGCGGCGCCGCCGGTCCTCCGGCGGCGTGCCTGCATCAGGCCCGGTCCAGCTCGTTGCTGTTCCACCAGGCTTCCAGCAGCGGCTGGAAGCGGTCGTCGGGGGCTGGCGGAGTTCGCGTGCTCTTGCGCGCCGGCGGCAACTGGCGTCCGGTCAGCTGATAGAAGACGGCGGCGGGCGGCGTGCCGGGGCCGTAGGGCACATGGTCGATCACGCTCATCTGCCGCGCGGCCTTCAGGGCGCGCGTGGTCTCCTCGGCGGACAGGCCGCAGGCGTCGGCCAGCCCGTCACGGCGCACCGGGCCCTGACGCTGCAAACCTTCGATCAGCAGATGCACGCATTCGCGCGTATTCCTTTTCATGCCGCGCATTTTTCCGCACTGCCTGACACTTCACAATGACACTTGACACTTGTTTGCAATCGTCCACCCGGAAGTGTGGCAAGGACGCAAAAATCACTTCGTAAGCGTCGATTCAGGCACTTGAATAGCGTACCCCTTGCGCCGGCCCTGATACTGTATAAACATACAGTATTCGACGAATTCCTATGTCCGCGCCGACTGCGCGTGGGCCGACAACCCGATCATGACCCCCGTCCCGCATGGGCAGCCTTCGCTTCTGGCAGAGGACCCTGCGCCCCCATCCTCCCCGCTGGCCGAGCCGCCCCGCGAATCGGTGCGCGAACTCGAACAGCGGTATCCCGGCCTGTGGCGCGCGGGCCAGTTGGGCCGTGCCGGCCGGCTGCCCGTCTGTCCGACCGGCTATGACGCGCTGACCGCCGAGTTGCCGGGCGGCGGCTGGCCGGCCGGTGCGGTGACGGAACTGCTGCTGACGCAGGACGGCGCGGGCGAGTTGCGCCTGCTGATGCCGGCGCTGCGCATGCTGGCGGCCGGCGGGCGGCGCATCGCGCTGGTCAATCCGCCTTACCTGCCGAATGCTGGCGGACTGGCGGGCGGATTGGACGATGACCGCCTGCCCGCACGGCAGCTCTACTGGGTGCGCCCGCCGGTGGCCGCCACGATGGCCTCGCAGCGCACGGACATGCTCTGGGCGGCCGAGCAGATGCTGCGCAGCCAGGCGTTCGGCGCGGTGCTGGTGTGGCTGGCGGGCGCGCGGCCCGAGGCGCTGCGGCGCCTGCAGGTGCTGGCGCAGGCTGGCGATACCGTGGTGTGGGTGCTGCGGCCCATGCGGGTGCTGCACGACTCGTCGCCGGCGGTGCTGCGGCTGGCGCTGTCGCCGCAGCCGGGCAACCTGATGTCGATCACCTTCCACAAGCGGCGCGGCCCGGTGCGCGACACGCCGTTGCTGTTGCCCCTCGAAGGCATGGCCCATGTGCCCCGGCGCACGGGCATGCCTGCCGTTCCCACGCCCGCCGTCGCGGCGGGTCTCGATCCGATTGCCCATGACGTACTGGATCGCGGTGCATCTGCCGCGCCTGCCGCTGGACGCGCTGCAGCCGAGCTGGCCTGAGCCCGCCGGCACCCCCGCCGCGCATGGCAACGGTACGCTGCAGCAACTGCCGGTGGCCGTGATGGCGCACGAGCGCGTGGTGCTGGCCAATGGCCCGGCCGCGGCGCTGGGCGTGTGCTACGGCATGCGGCGCGGCGGCGTGCAGGCGTTGTCGGCCGATGTGGTGCAGCTTGAACGCGATCCGGCCGCCGAGACCGGTCTGGTGACATCCGTGGCGCTGACGCTGTTGCATTTCACGCCGGCCGTGACGATCGACCCGGAACCCGAATCGGCCACGGTGATGCTCGACGTCACGGCCAGCCTGCGGCTGTTCGGCGGGCATCGTGCGCTGTGCCGGGCGATCCGCGCCCGCGTGCGGCAACTGGGCACGTTCGTGCAGGTTGGCAGCGGCACCACGGCGCAGGGCGCGGCATGGCTGGCGCGCCAGCCGCTGCGCAAGACGCCGCGCGGCATCGTCCGGCCGGCCCGGCGCGCGGTGCAGGCGCCGCGCATGATGCGCCTGCTGGACCGCCTGCCCGTGACCTGCCTGCAGGCGTACACCGATCCGGACTGGCTCGAAGGCGTGGGCTGCCATACGCTTGGACAGGTGCGGCAGCTGCCGCGCGCGGGTTTGTCGCGCCGTATCGGCACCGAACTGCTGGCGCGGCTGGACCAGGCCTATGGCAACGCCCCTTCGGGCTTTGCATGGTTCGAAGCGCCGCCCGCGTTTGCACAACGCATGGAGCTGCCGGGCCGCATCGAATCGGCCGAAGGCGTGCTGGCCGGGGCGCAGCGGCTGCTGCTGGCGCTGTCGGGCTGGCTGGCGGCGCAGCAGGCCGGCGTGACGCGCTGCGTGCTGGTGCTGGAGCACGAACGCTACCGGCTGGGTGAGGACACCGACAGCACGCCGGTGCCGCTGGCGCTGGCGCAGCCGAGCCGCGACCCCGTGCATCTGTCGAAGCTGCTGCGCGAGAAGCTCGACAAGGTGCGTTTTCATGCGCCCGTAGGCGGCCTGGGACTGCGCGTGGAGACGATGGAAACCTGCGTGCCGCAGAGCGATTCGCTGTTTCCGGAGCCCGGCGCCGAACCGGCCGAGCTGGGCCGGCTGATCGATACGCTGGTTGCCCGGCTGGGCCGCGACAACGTGCTGCAGCCACAGCCGCTGGCCGACCATCGTCCCGAGCGCGCCAACCAGTGGTGCCCGGTGGGCGAGACGCCCGCGCGCGCGCCGGCCACGGGCGCCTTGCCGCCGGAGCGGCCGCTCTGGCTGCTGGAAGCGCCCCAGCCGCTGCGTGTGGAAAAGCACCGTCCCGTGTACCAGGGGCCGTTGGTCATGCTGACGCGCCCCGAGCGCATCGAGGCCGGCTGGTGGGATGGCGGCCTGGCCACGCGCGACTATTTCATTGCCGAACGCGCCGACGGGCTGCGCTGCTGGGTCTATCGCGAACGCCCCGGCCGCCCCATGCGCGACGGGCAGGAAGACGGCGGCGAATACCGCTGGTTCCTGCACGGCCTGTTTGCCTGAGCGCCCCGGAGCTTGGCGATGTTGCCCGGATTGTCTTCCCTGTTGCCGTCGTTGCCCGACTATGTCGAGCTGCACTGCATTTCCAACTTCACGTTCCTGACTGGCGCGTCGCATCCGCAGGAACTGATTTCCCGCGCGTTCCAGCTGGGCTACAGCGGCCTGGCGCTGACCGACGAGTGTTCGGTGGCCGGCACCGCCCGCGCGCACCACGCCATCAAGGTCTTGCGCGAGGACATGTGGGAAGCCGTGGCCCGCAGCGCGCGGCGCCTGGCGGCGGGGCAGGGTGCGGGCGACGTGGACGATGTGGAGGACATCGTGGCCTTCGTCGAGGAAGACGACGAGGAGGGGGGCGAGGGTGGCGATGAGGAAGGGGCGCCGGTCGACTTCGGCGAAGACCCCGATGCCGCGGCACGCCGGCACGCGATGCTTGAAACGCTGGCCGCCGCGGCCGACGCGTTCAACCTGATCATCGGCAGCCGCTTCACGCTGACGGCGGCCCCGGGCGACACCATGCCGCCGCCCCGCCTGGTGCTGCTGGCGCAGAACCGCGAGGGCTTTGGCAATCTCAGCGAGTTCATCACGCTCGGGCGCCGGCGCGCCGACAAGGGCAGCTACGTGCTGTATCCGTCCGATATCGCCGATCCACAGCCCGACGTGCATCACTTGCGCGGCATGCCCGATTGCCTGGCGATCCTGCTGCCCGACTACTGCGCCGATGCCGAGGTGTTGCGCGCACAGGCGCGATGGTGCCGCGACGTGTTTGGCGACCGCGTATCGATCGCGCTGGAACTGCTGCAGGGCCATGCCGAAGCGTTGCACCGCGAACGCCTGCAGCAGGTGTCGCGCGATACCGGCGTGCCGCTGGTGGCCACCGGGGCGGTCAACATGCATGTGCGGTCGCGCAAGCCGCTGTCCGACGTGCTGACCGCCATCCGGCTGGGCCAGCCGCTGCCGGCCTGCGGCATGGCACTGGCGCCCAATGCCGAAGCCCACCTGCGCATGCGGCAGGTGCTGTCGCGGCTCTATCCGCGCGAGGCGCTGGCGCGCACGCTGCAGATCGCCGACCAGTGCCGGTTTTCGCTCGACACGTTGCGCTACGAATATCCCGAGGAACTGGTGCCCGACGGGCTGACGCCGATCGGCTATCTGCGGCAGGCGGTCAGCAAGGGCATCGACGAACGATTCCCGCACGGCATGGAGCCCGAATGGGAAAAGCAGCTCGAAGGCGAGCTGGAACTGATCGAAGAGAAGCGCTACGAGCCATTCTTCCTGACCGTCTACGACATCGTCAGCCATGCGCGCAAGCTGGGCATCCTGTGCCAGGGACGCGGCTCGGCGGCCAATTCACTGGTCTGCTACTGCCTGCATATCACCGAGGTCAGCCCCGAGCAGGCCAACCTGCTGTTCGGGCGCTTCCTGTCGCGCGAGCGCGACGAGCCGCCCGATATCGACGTCGACTTCGAGCACCAGCGGCGCGAGGAAGTCATCCAGTACATCTACGACAAGTACGGCCGCCACCGTGCCGCGCTGGCGGCGTCGCTGATCACCTATCGGTCGCGCAGCGCGTTGCGCGACGTGGGGCGCGCGCTGGGCATCGACCCGAGCGTGGTGGAGCAGGTGGTCAAGGGCCAGGCGTGGTGGGACGGCGGCACCGAATTCATCGAGCGGATATCCCGCTACGGGCTGGACCCCGATTCGCCGGCCGTGCGGCAATGGGCCAGCCTGACCGAGCAGTTGCGCGGCTTTCCGCGCCACCTGTCGCAGCACGTGGGCGGCTTTGTGATCGCCCGGCACAAGCTGTCGCGGCTTGTGCCGATCGAGAATGCCGCCATGAAGGATCGCAGCGTGATCCAGTGGGACAAGGACGATCTGGAATCGCTGGGCCTGCTCAAGGTGGATGTGCTGGCGCTGGGCATGCTGACCGCCATCCGGCGTGCGCTGGCGATGATCCCGAATCCCGAGCCCGATCGCGCGGGCCTGCCCACGCGCATGGAAGACCTGCCCGAGACCGACGATGCCACCTACGCGATGATCTGCAAGGCCGACACCATCGGCGTGTTCCAGATCGAATCGCGCGCGCAGCAGTCGATGCTGCCGCGCCTGCAGCCGCGCCAGTACTACGACCTGGTGGTGGAAGTGGCGATCGTGCGGCCGGGGCCGATCCAGGGGGGCATGGTGCATCCCTACCTGAAGCGGCGCGAGGACCTGCGCCGCACGGGCAAGCTGCCCACCTACTTCAACGACGTGATCCGTCGTGTGCTGGGCCGCACGCTGGGTATTCCGATCTTCCAGGAACAGGTCATGCAGCTGGCCATCGAGGCGGCCGGTTTCACGCCGGGCCAGGCCGACCAGCTGCGCCGCTCGATGGCCGCGTGGCGCCGCCGGGGCGACCTGAAGAAGCACCAGGACGCGCTGGTGCGTGCGCTGACGTCGCGCGGCTACCCGGAGGCCTTCGCGCTGGCCATCTGCAAGCAGATCGAGGGGTTTGGCGAATACGGGTTCCCGGAAAGCCATGCGGCCAGCTTCGCCAAGCTGGTCTACGTGAGCGCCTGGATCAAGTGCCACCACCCCGACGCGTTCCTGTGCGCGCTGCTCAACAGCCTGCCGATGGGATTCTATTCGGCATCGCAACTGGTGCAGGATGCGCGCCGCCACAAGGTGGAAGCGCTGCCCGTGGACGTGACGGTCAGCGGCTGGGAAAGCGCGCTGGAGCCACAGCGGCCGGGGCGGCCGTATCGCGACGTACGGCTGGGCATGAATCGCGTGAAGGGCATGCGCGAGGCCGCCGCGCTGCGCATCGAGGCCGCGCGTGCCGAACGGCCCTTCGAGAGCGTGGAAGACCTGGCGCGCCGCGCGCGGCTCGATGCCCACGATATCGACGTGCTGGCCGCGGCCGACGCGCTGGTGTCGTTGGCCGGCCATCGGCGCCAGGCACGCTGGCATGCGCGCGGCGCGGCGGTGCAGACCGCGCATCGCGACCTGCTGCACGAGGCGCCGCCCCAGGAACTGGCGCTGGCGCTGCCCGAACCGAAGATCGGCGAGGACGTGGCGGCCGACTATGCGAGCCTGGGCCTGTCACTGAAATGCCACCCGCTGACGCTGCTGCGACGCCGGCTGACCGCGCTCAAGTACATCACCGCGCAGCAGCTGTCACGGCTGGGCAACGGCCGCCGCGTGCGGGCCTGCGGCATCGTGACGGTGCGCCAGCGCCCCTCCACTGCGAGCGGCACGATCTTCACGTCCATCGAGGACGAAACCGGATCGATCAACGTGATCATCTGGCCCGACCTGGTCGAACGCCAGCGCAAGGAGGTACTGGGCGCCACGCTGCTGGGCGTGATCGGCACCTGGCAACGGCAGGGCGACGTGAAGCACCTGGTGGCCCAGGAGCTGGTGGACCTGAGCCCGCTGCTGGGCAGGCTGATGGTGGGGAGCCGGGATTTTCATTGACATCGGAATGTTCCGACTGGCGATGGCGCGGACAAGCCGCTACCGATGAATTTCGGCTCCGTATATCGGCAAAAATTGATTTCAGGATTTCGTTTGAGTTAGCTGTAGAGAACGCAACACCAATATTCCCCGCTGGTTTGAAACCGGATAACGTGCGCCGCGAGGTGCGTGGCTTGTGTGCCGCCTCCCGTTCGCAGGGTTCGTCTCAAATCACGGAGCAGGGAACATGGCTGGTGTCGTGGATACGCTCACTACGGTTGGCAGGGCGCTGCAAGGCGCGTTGACGGGGCGGCAGTCCTATCATCTCGACGTTCCCGCCGCACCGGATGCCGCGGCATTGTCAGTGGTGTCATTCGAAGCCACTGAACGTCTGGGCGAGCCCTATCGCCTCAAGGCGGTGCTGACACATCCGCTGGGACTGGTGCGCGAGAATTACCTGCGCAAGCCGGCCACGTTCAGGGTGACGCCAGCGGACGGATCGGTGCCGCGCCTGTTCTCCGGCTGGATCTCGCAATTCTCGCGAACCAGGACCACCCGCGATTTCTGTGCCTACGAAATGGAGCTCAGGCCCACGGTGGCCTTGCTTGAATTGACCACGGCCAGTCGCATCTACCAGCAGAAGACGGCACTGCAGATCATCGAGTCCATCCTGCGGCGCCACGGCCTGGAAGGCCACCAGTTCGCGTTCCGGACGCGTCGCGAATATCCCGAGCACAAGTTCCGGCTTCAGTACCAGATGACGGACTGGGATTTCGTCCGGCTGCTCATGGAGCAGGAAGGGCTGTACAGCTACTTCGTGCCGAGCCGGTTCGGTACCCATCTTGGCGAGGTCTTTACCATCGCCGATGATATCGACCACTACATCTACCAGCCGGCGCTGCATGTGCCGTATCGCGAGACGGCCGGTCTGGAATCTGGCGCCGAGACCGTGTTTTCGCTGCAGACCCATGCGCGGACCGTGGCGGCGTCATTCATGGCCGCCGATTACAACCCGGACCATGCCTACGAGCGGTTAAGGGACGAGGCCAATCTCGCTTTCAATGACAAGGGAAACTACGGTCAGCCCTATGTCTTCGGCACCCATCACCTGGACTGGAAAGGTGCCAGATGGGAGGCGCAGCTTCGTCATGAAGCGGCACTGGCCGGCCAGATCGTCTACGAGGGTGAGAGCAACGTCCTGGAACTCTGCCCCGCACGCATCCTGCGCATGGATGCGGTGCTACCCGATGCGCCGCACGGACAGGTTGTTACTGAGGTCATTCACAAGGGTGGGCGAGACCAGGCTTATCGCAACACGTACAAGGCCATTCCGTCGGGTCGGCGCTATCGTCTGCCGATCGACGAAAGAAAGTGGCCGCGCATCGCCGGTACGCTGAGCGGCAGGATCAGCGCGCCAGACCGGTACAAGTACGCCTATCTGACCGGGGAGGGGCGCTACGTTGTCCGCTTCGACTTCGATTTCGACGCATGGCGCAAAGGCGGCGAAAGCGTGCCGCTGCGACTGGCCAAGCCTTTCGCAGGCGGTCTGAAGACCGGCTTTCACTTTCCGCTGCTCGATGGTACCGAGGTCGCCATCGCCTTCCACGACGGTAATCCGAACCGTCCTTACATCGCGCACGCCCTGCACAACAGCGTGCACCCGGACCTCATTACCCATGAGGGCCGATGGCCATCGCGCAATGTCATCCGTACCCAGCGCAACAACAAGCTGCGCATGGACGATTGGGAGGGCCATGAGGGCATCAAGCTGTCGACGGAATACGGCGGCAAGAGCCAGCTCAACCTTGGATACCTCGTCGATGCGGACAGCAAGCAACGCGGGGATGGTTTTGAACTGAGGACGTCAGGGTGGGGCGCCATCCGTGCAGGCAAGGGTGTGCTGATCTCGGCGGACGATCAGCCCGCGGCGAGCGGGCAGCAACTGGAGATGGAGCGGGTCCGGGGCCTGCTGCAGCAGGCGCTGCAGTCTAGCGAAGCGCTGGCGGAAGCGGCCAGGACGGCGCAAGCGGAGGCAACGGACTGCGCCCGCCAAAGGGCCCTGCTGGACGATACGCTGGACCAGCTCAAACGCGCCGGGCTGCTGGCCACCGCGCCAGCCGGCATGGCGCTGGCGTCGGGCGCCGATCTTCAACTTTCGGCCAACGAAAATTTGATTGCGACGGCCACGAACCATGTCGACGTGAGTGCGATCAAGCGATTCACGGTGGCGGCGGGAGAGCGTATCTCCATGTTCGCCCAACGACTGGGCATCAAGCTGTTCGCCGCCAGGGGCAAGGTGGAGATACAGGCGCAGCGTGACGAAATGCGACTGATGGCGGACCAGAACATCACTGTCACCAGCGCCAACGGGCGGGTCGTGATCGAGGCCAAGGATGAGTTGCTGCTCAAGTGCGGGGGCTCGTATCTCCGCATGTCTGCGACTGGCATTGAAGACGGAACGCGCGGGGAACGCACGATCCGATCCAATGGCATGGCGCGGCAGGGGCCGGCTTCGCTGGCGCAGTCGATGAACGAAATGTCCAGGACGGCCTTCAACGACGCCTACGTGCTCCGTAACGAGATCACAGGGGACCCGTTGAGGGACCACCCTTACGAGATCCTGCGCGACGACGGGTCGCGAATCGCAGGCGTGACCGATGCATCCGGCAGGACTTCCGTCCAGAAGAACCAGGATGTCGAGCGCATCAGGATTCGGATTCTTCCTAAGGCGGGCAAGGCGTGAACCGCCTGCCCGACTGTCACCCTTCTTCTATTTGAACGATGGATAGTCCGCAAAGCACCGATCCGCAAGCGCCAGCCGATGTGTCGCATGACGGCGGCAGCCAGACCGTCCGGCTCCCCACCGGCCTTGACTTCGACGGCACGCCAATAGCGTCCGCCGTGCTTACGCCTGACAGTGATCGGTGCGTCAAGGAGATTCACTGCGATCCGCGAACGCCCATACCGGTCATTTTTCTGCCGGGGGTGATGGGGAGTTTGTTGGCGAATAGTCAGAATGGCCGCGAAGTCTGGTACCCACCCAACATGGACGGAGTTGCTTCCGGCTTTGCCGCGTTCTTCGCCGTGTTGCGCGGGTGGCTTCGGGGCGCCGCCTCGCGCGCCGCCCGCTTCGATCCAGAGCCCGCGGTAGTGGACCCTCGTGGTCCCTTGATTTCCATCGATGAAGCCAAGCTCGGGATCGACGCCGCAGAAGCACGCCGGCGTGGCTGGAGCACCCTGCATCGCTGGAGCTACCAACCGACGCTGAAATGGTTGCAGGGGGCGCTGAACAAGCCAATGCAGTATGGCGAGCCCATTGGCGAGTGGGCGAATGGAAGCGAAGACGGAGAGAAGTCGGCCCTGAAGCCGGTACTGGGTACCCACCCGTCGGAATACGGTGGGTACGGCGCCGGTGAAGCCCTGACACTGGATTCCGAAGTATTCAAGACCTTTGTCAGCTATCGATACCCGGTGTATGCGATTGGCTACAACTTTCTGCAATCGAACGAACTGTCGGCCAGGGACGTACTCGATGGGGTCGACTTCGAGGACAAGAGGCGAAAGAAGAAGACACGCATCATGGGCATCCGGGAAATTTGCAGAGAGAACCACACGGACAAGGCCATCATCGTTACCCATTCGATGGGTGGTTTGGTGGCGCGCATGGCTGCCGTGCTATGCGGCGGCGCCGACGACATGCTTGCCGTGCTGCATGGCGCCCAGCCGGCCACGGGCGCCCCCGTGTTTGCCAGGCGATTCCGTGCTGGCGGCGAGGGTAGAAGTGGGCTGGAACGGTTCATCAATCAGAGCCTGTTCGGCGCCAATGCCCGCGAATTTATTGCAGTGGCCAGCTATGCGCAAGGGCCGATGGAGTTGGCACCCATGCCCGATTACAACAACGGAGAGCCGTGGTGGATCGTGGTGGATGCCAAGGGGCGTGAACGATTGCGGTTTCCGGAGACGAGTGCGTTGGAGGATCTGTATGTCAGCGATGCGTGGTATGGGTTATTGCCGGATCCAAAGCTGCTGGATCCGGCGGGGGTGGTGGCGGAGTATTTGAAAAGGGAAAAACATAATATGTCCGTCCACGTCTATTACAAGAATGTTATCGCGGCCGTGGTGCGCAGGCAGGAAGCCCTGGCGAGTGCCTACCACCCCAATACTTACGCAATGTTCGGAAGCGGAGCACTGGAACCTTCCCCAGTCAATGCCGGCGGAGAACTGCAAAAGGTTGAGATTAGCAAGCCGGAGGGCGAGCTATTGACCTTCGGGAAAGTGATCTGGCAAGGCGATATTCCCGACGATGTCTCGCCGGAAGAACTGAAGCGTGCGGAGTTAGAGGAAGACGATCACAAAGGCAAACTGAAGCTGCGTGTGCGTGGACAACTTGTCGTCTTGACCGTGTGGAAGGAGATGCGTCAGGCGGACCTGCGGAACGACGGCGTCAAGGACAGCGGTGTCATACCCGGCGATGGCACTGTGCCCGCGTGGTCTTCAGAAGCGCAAGCGCGGGGGCTTATTCCGGAAGTGGCGGGCCAGGCGGCTCAAGGCGTGCAAATGGCATTCAGGCAGAAGGGTTACGAACACCAATTCAGCTTCAGGCATCCGTGGACGCGATGGGCCACGCTCTATAGCGTGGCGCAGGCCGTTCACAAGATCAAGGGAGGGTGCAGCCAATGACTATAAGTCTCCTTTCACCGTATGTGCAGCGCCTAAGTTTACTCGTGTTCGTGGGCACGTTGTCGGCCTGCGTTAAAACTAGTCTTCCGGAGTCAATCATGAAAGAAAATCCTGTCATTTCCAACCCTCGCCCATGGTGTATAGGGAGAATGGTATTTGATCGCCCCATTAATAGCAGTATGTCTTATGAGAAATATCGATATGCCGGGAATGATATCGAAATAAAACTTAATGTAAATGCGCTGACTTTTCAACGTTTGGTAGAACTTCGTGATCAGAAGCTAAAAGCAATGAAGCGTACCACGCTGATCCCCTACAAGGAAAAAGTTGAAAAAGGGCTGAAATCGATGTGGGTTGAAACGGACATTCCGGGGTTGGAACGGGCGGACTCACCATCCCGAGATTCTCGGATATTCATTTACAAAGAGAGCGCAGACGAAATCTTCGAGGCATTCAACCTGGAGGGATACATTCTGGCTGGGAACACTCAGCTAACAGTGAAGGGCTTGCTCGGTAAAACCGGAGTGCAGCAAGTTCTTCACAGAAATAGCGAATGGTTTCGACAAACCAAATACCGCGAAGACTGGTCAGTGCCCACCGAGCGAGGGTATTGCGTGAAAGGTGCGCTGATCGGCGGGCCTCCCGTGAGTACCGGCTGGGTTGATCAGACATTCCTGCTGATGCCGGGGCGCCCTGCCACCTTTATCGTCACCATGCGCGCATCCCTCGACGTCGATCAGCAAGCCTCCCTGCTCAAGGCCGTCCCTGACCTGCGCCGGGAGTTGGATGGCCGCCTGCTGCTCAGCAAAGTGAAGGTGCTGCGCGAGCGCAAACGTGAGTTCGCCGGGATGCAGGCCGAGGAAGTGTTGCTGTCGATGAAGGAGGATGGTGTCGAGGTGTTTCGCTTCCATCTGATGGCGCCGGGCACCGAGGATGATCATGGCCGGCCATACACGGAAATCCAGTTGGACCTGGGTGCCGAGCCCAGCGAGGACTTTCCGGCAGAACTGGCCACCTCCCCCGTAGATGAAGCCGGCGCCCTTCAGGCCTGGGACACATTGCTCGACAGTTTCCGCCTGCGGCCTGGAGCACTTTGATGCGTTGGGTGTTGGGTCGGACGCGGTGGGCCACGCTCTACAGCGTGGCACTGGCAGTCCATAAAGCGAAGAAGGAGGGCCGCTCATGAGAAGTTCATGCACGGCAGCATACATACTCCGCCTCATCATGGCGATCTTTGCGGTGGGATTGAGCGCTTGTGCTCCTTACCGATCCATCGAGACAAATATGAAAGAGAATCCAGTAATTGCCAACTTGAAACCATGGTGTATTGGACGAATGATTTTCGACAGGCCGGCAGAGAGCAGCATGTCGTATGAGAAGTACACGTATGCCGGCAATGACATCGCAATAAGGCAAAACGTAAGTCAGCACACGTTTATGCGTATGGTCGAAGCGAAAGAGGCAGAGTTTAGAAGCAGAAAACGGACGTACACCATCCCTTACAAGGAAATGCTGGCTAAGGGGTTGAAATCCATGGACATCGAGACTAGCGCTCCATGGCTGGAAACAATGGCGTCACCATCGCCTCAGTCGCGGTTGTTTGTCTTCAAGAAGGATGAAGACGTTCCGAAAGACGTTTTTCAGGGTGAAGGGTACATTCTTGCTGCTACGACGCAATTGACGTTATCCGGTCTGCTGGGAAGAACTGCTATTCAGCGAGTGCTTCGCGACGATAGTGACTGGTACCGCCAGACAAGCTATCGCGAAGACTGGTCTGTTCCAACCGAACGAGGCTTTTGTATCAAAGGTGCGCTAATTGGCGGCGTGGCCCGCAGCACCGAATCTGTCGATCAAACCATCCTGCTGATGCCTGGCCGCCCTGCAACGTTCATCATCACAATGCGTAACTCATTTGACATCGATCAGCAAGCCTCCCTGCTAAAGACCGTCCCCGACCTGCGCCGGGAGTTGGATGGCCGCCTGCTGCTCAGCAAAGTGAAGGTGCTGCGCGAGCGCAAACGTGAGTTCGCCGGGATGCAGGCCGAGGAAGTGTTGCTGTCGATGAAGGAGGATGGTGTCGAGGTGTTTCGCTTCCATCTGATGGCGCCGGGCACCGAGGATGATCATGGCCGGCCATACACGGAAATCCAGTTGGACCTGGGTGCCGAGCCCAGCGAGGACTTTCCGGCAGAACTGGCCACCTCCCCCGTAGACGAAGCCGGCGCCCTTCAGGCCTGGGATACATTGCTCGACAGTTTCCGCCTGCGGCCTGGAGCACTTTGATGCATCGCGATTCGGGTGGACGCAGCAGCAAGGACAGCGGAAGAAAACGGCAGACGCTTTCGTTCGGCACAAACGTTGCCAGTCATTCCGCTAATGCACCGGATAGTTGATATGGCCGTCGATTTCTCCTTGCTGCCTTCAGAAGAGACGTTTGAGGAAAAGCCCCCATCTTTGCGGCTCTGGGGTGTGCTGTTTGTTGCCGCCGTCCTGGTGGGCGTGGCCGCCGTCCTGCTGCTTTGGCCCGATGGCATGCCTACGGACACCTGGCGATTCTGGGCAACGTTGATCCTCTTCCCGGTTGCCATGCCGGCATTCGTCGTCCTGCGCCGGTTTGCGCGCCATGAATCGAACAGGCTCGATGCAGAGATGCGAAATGCCGCCGTCGTCGCTTTCAAAGAACAGGTGTTCAGTGCCGCAAGCATCCCGCTGGCGTTGATTGGCGCCGCGCACCGGCTTTCGGCGGATTCCAGTCAGAATGCCGCCGATGGCGTACGGGAGGGTACGTTGCGCCTCAAGACACAAAAGTCTGTCGCCTACGACACCGCGCCGGTCAAGGCGCGATGGTTCGATGTGGCCGGCGTGCCGATGGCGCCGGGAACCATCAATGCAGACTTCAAGCGTGCAAGTCTGTTGACGCCGTGGCTATTGGACCAGTTGCTGGCCGAACTGGCGCCCCGCATCGAGGCGTTGCCGTTGGCAGTCCCACTCGACGTGCGCTTGCACGTCGTCAACGCGTTGCCGCTCGAACAGAATAGGCGGCTGTGGGACGAATGCTGGGGCGCAAGGTTCGCGCGAGCTGCGTCGCTGGAGACCCCGGCGTTGCCAGATGACCTGATGGCGCTCGACCGATGGCTGGACCGATTGCTCGCAGGCGGCGAGCCGCGTGCAACGTTGTTCGTCAGCGTTCAGCTTCGTTCCGTACTGCATGCGTCGCTGCCCGATGGATCGGCAGAGGCAGGCGTTGCCGTGTTGTTGATGCCCGATGCGCTGGCACACAAGCATGGCATTCACCGTGCTGCGAGTCTGCACCGCCCGGTGCGCGGTCTGGTGATGGAACCCCAGGAAGCGTATTCCCACGCACTGCGTTGGGCCGGAATCTGGGCCGGCGAGTTGGCCGGCGCATGGCAAGCCGGGCTCGATGCCACCCAGGCGGGGGCGCTGCGACAGGCGACGATGAAGCTCGGTATGGCGCTCCATGCCACGGATCTCGACCAAACCGTGGGTCACGCAGGGGTTGCTGCCGGATGGCTCGCCCTGTCTTGTGCTGCTGCGACACTGACGGACGCGACTGCAAGGCAAGTCGTCATGGCGGGTCAGGGCACCAGCGTTGACTGCGCCGTGATCAGGCGCGATAACCCGGCACATGGTAGGCCGGACACAGAACCTTCACGAAACGATCGCAATGACCAGACGCTATGACATTTTGCGGGGAGATGCCACGTCGTCCGGCGGAACCGTGCTGGGCGGAGACGCCCGCGATACGCTGGGTGGCCGCGAGCAAGCCTACGAGGGCGATCCGGTCTGTTGTCCGCAATGCAAGACGGTCGGGCGCATCGCATGTCAGGGGCCGCGCCACTCGATGCGGGACCAGAACGGTAGGGAGGCGGCATTGAGCGACGATATTTGCGCGTGTGGCTGTTCGCCAAGTCCTCTGCTGATTCCGTCCCAATATGGCTCATACACGGATGTATGACAGACGCGTGATCGTAGTGCTTCCAGAATTTTCCACAAGCCGCCCCTTCTCGCCTTTGACTTTCCATCGATGAAGAAGCTGCGAATTGATGTCCTGTCCATTCTCGTGATCGCACTGCTTGTCGGTGGTGCGATCCTTGTTTGGGGCAAGGATCTCGGCATTGAAACGGCCGAGCGCCGGAGTGAATGGCTATCCGGCGTGGCATTTGCCGCGTTGTTGCTGGCCATCGCCGTGTCATTCCAATATGGGGTCCGTTGGATGGAAGCGATTCGCCATGTCCGGGATTGGCTGAACACCCGCCAATCCAGTATGGCGGATACAACCCAGGCGGCCCTGGCGCCAAAGCGCCCGGCACCGCCAAGCCTTGCGCCGTCGCTGGCCACGTTGCGTGATGCGCTGCGCCACAAGTACGGGCTGCGCTGGCGTTATCGCCAGCCTTGGTTGCTGCTGGTGGATGCCGATGCGGATGCTCGCGCGACTGTCGCCGCGCTGCTGCCAGAACTGAAGGCACAGGGCTGGCTTATCACGCCTGATGCGGTGCTGGTGCTGGCTCAGTACGACAAGGATGGTCAGCCAGATATCGCGTGGCTCAGGCAATTCCGCCGACTGCGGCGTTGGCGGCCGCTCGATGCCCTCGCCATGCTGTTCGACGGGCATACGCCAGAGGCACTGCAGGGCAGGCAGGCGCAAATCCTTTCTGCCTGGCGGCTACGTATTGCCGATGTCCTGCGCTGGTCCGCGCCGATATTCGCGATGCAGGCGGGGCAGACGATTGCGCTGCCTTCTGCCGAGGTGCCGCTTGTCGGTTGCGAGATTCCCGAGCGCGCCAACGCTTCGGATGTCGAAGTCGCGTTGCATGCGCTGCGACATCGACTGGCGTGCTGGAGTCTGAATGGATGGCCGATGGATGTGTGCACGCGCCATCTCGGCCGATTGTCCCAGGAACTGGGCCGCCAGGTCGACAAGCTGATCGCCATGTCAGCCGCTGTGGCAGGCCATGCACGGCAGCCGATGGGCGTGCGTGGCATCGTGTTCGTGCCTGTGCCCGACAAAAGCCGCAGCATCGGCACGGCGGCGGATTTGTCGGTGTGGCAACACATTGCCGATGTGGCGCAACGCAGGCCGGGGCGCCGCGCCGTCTGGCATCCCTTGACGGCCGGAGCCGGTCTCGTATTGGCAGGCATCGGGATATGGACGGCCGGCATGATGTTCTCAAGCCTGCAGACAGACACCGACATCCGGGTTGCGCGCCAGGCGGTGCGTGACGTGGAATCCGTGTCCGATGCGGCCACGCGACTGAACGCGCTGGATGTCATGCAGCAGCAGATTGCGCGATACGCGTACCGCGCCAGCCACCATGCGCCTGTCTTGATGCGCTTCGGCATGAATCGCGACGCCGATGTCCTGGCCGCCCTGATGCAGCCGTATGCCAAGGCCAGCCGTGAAATCCTGATCCGGCCTGTGGTGCGGGATCTCGAAGCGTCGCTGGCCGACTTGTCCCGCTTGCCGACGGCTGGTCTGAGCGATGAAACGAGCAAGTGGGCACTGGCGGGGCATGACGCGCTCAAGGCCTACCTGATGCTGGCGCACCCCGAGCGCACCGATCCGGCGTTTCTTGCCGGACAACTGGCGCGACACTGGTCCACGGACGCGCGTATCGGCCCGGCGCTCAAACAAGACTATGGCGAACGATTTTCCAGATTCTTCGTCCAGCACCTGAAGGCGAATCCGGAGTGGCGCATCGCCGCAAGCGCCGAACTGATCCATGGGGCACGTCAGACGCTGTTGGCCGTCATGGGCGAGCGCAACGCCGTCGATACCATCTATCGGAACATGATCGAGGGCGTTGGCAACAAGTATCCGGATCAGACGCTGGCGTCGCTCGCGGCGGGGACCGATACGCGCGGGCTGCTGCGAAGCGACGCCGTGGTGCCTGGCGTCTTTACGCGGCAGGCCTTCGAGGGCTACGTGGCCGGCGCCATGGAGAAGGCCGCCACCGAACAGGACGTGGCGGGCGATTGGACGCTCGCGGTGGGACAGCAGTTGCCCATCGGCAAGGGCCCGGGTGGAACGCCCGCAGAGATCCGCAAGGCGCTGGCGGACCGCTATTTTGCCGACTATGCCGAGCACTGGCAGCAGTTCATGAACGGCCTGCAATGGGAGCCGGCCCGAACGCTGCCCGGCGTGGCCGATCAGCTGAAACTGATGGCGGATGCGCGCCAGTCGCCCGTCATGGCGTTGATCCGTGCGCTGGAGTACCAGGGCGGAGCCGGTACGCGAAGCGCGTCACTGTCGGACACGCTAGTCAACAAGACCCGGGAAATCCTGAGCGGCAACGATCCGGCACCCGTGAAATCGAGGGCCGATCCGGACGGTCCCTTGCACGCCGCATTCGGCCCGGTGATGCGCCTTGTAGACCCGTCCCGCAATGCCGGTAGTGGTGAGTTGAGCCTGCAGCGGTTCATGGACCGCGTGACGGCGGTTCGACTCCATTTGCAGCAGATTGCCATGGCCAGCGATGCCGAAGCGCAGGCGCGCCAGATGGCACAGGCCTTGTTTCAAGGCAAGACCTCGGAGCTGGCCGATACGCAAGCCTATGCGCAGCGGATGGCGGCCAGTCTCGGCGCCCAATGGGCCGGCATGGGCAACGCGCTGTTTGTGCGGCCGATTGCCCAGGCCAGCCAGGCTATCGTCCAGCCGGCGCAGGCGAGCCTGAATGAAAGCTGGCGGTTGGGTGTTGCCACGGCATGGACACGCTCGTTCGCAGGCCGCTATCCGTTCTTCGACACGGAAAACGACGCGTCGCTACCGGAACTGGCGCGCTTTCTGCGACCGCAGGGTGGGCTGATCCCTGCATTCTTGTCGACCCAGCTTGCCGGGGTGCTGGAACTGCGAGGCGATGAATGGGTGCCTACCACGACAGGCGGGCAGTCGCTCGCATTCGATCCGGAGTTTCTGCGGCGTATCAACACGTTGCAGCGCATCGCCACGCACATGCTTGCACAGGGCGAACCGCGCTACCGCTTCCATCTCAAGCCGATCCCGACACCGGGCCTGACCGATACGCTACTGATCGTCGACAACCGGCCGCTGCATTACTTCAATCAGAAGGAAGCCTGGATGTCCATGCGCTGGCCATCCGACAATCTGCAGGACCCTGGCACCCGCCTGCAATGGCAGACCGAGACGGCTGGAGCGAGCAAGAATCATGAGTTTGCCGGCGCCTGGGGGTTCGTGCGGATGCTGGAGCGGGCGAGCGTTACGCCCGTCGATAGCGCAACTTTCCAGTTGAGCTGGCAGGCCGTTGCCGAAACCGGCGTACGCAGTGACGGAGGCGGTGACAATGAAAGCCTGAACGCCCGCCTGCCGCGTGAGGCCGCGCCAGCGGATATGACGTATCCGATTCGCTACCTGCTGCGCTCGGAAGTCGGCCATGGACCGCTGGAAATGCTATGGCTGCGCAACTTCGTATTGCCTTCGCGCATCTTCACGGATCAGGCGCCGGCGTCGGGGGGCGCGCCGGCGTCCCGCGCGTAGTGGCCGTCAGGCGGTCGTCACGCAGCCATCAGGCCGCAGGGTCTCCTGTCGGCACATCCCGCTGCGGGTGGCCGTCGTATGTCCACAGAAACTGCCGGGGGATCGGGCCCTTGTTGCGGCCGCCCTGCTGGGTCTGCTCCCAGGCGTGCGACAGGATGCCCACCGAGCGCGACAGGCAGAACAGGCCGCGCGCCAGCGGTGCCGGGAAGCCCAGTTCCGCGTAGATGACGGCGGTGGCGCCATCGATGTTCATCGGGATCGGCTTCTCCCGGCCTTCGCCGAGCTTCTTTTCCACGGCGCGTGCGATGGCGGCATAGCGGCCCGAGACCACGCCCGCGTCGGCGGCCTGGTCCACCAGCGCCAGCAGGCGCGGGGCGCGCGGGTCCAGCGGGTGGAAGCGGTGACCGAAGCCTGACACGAACTTGCCGTGTAGGTCGCGGTAGTTTGCCAGACCAGCGGCCACGGCGTCGTCGAACGGCACGCCTTCGTCGAAGCGCCGCGCGATGTCCTGATACAGCTCCACGGCCTGCTCGCCGGCGCCGCCGTGCACGTCGCCCAGGACATTGACGGCCGAAGCCATCGCGTTGTTCAGCCCCACGCCACAGGTGGCGGCCATGCGGGCGATGGCGATGCTGGGTGCCTGCGGACCGTGGTCGACGGCGGCCATCAGGGCTGCGTCAAGCAATTCGCCCTGGCGCTTCTCGGGCAGTTCGCCACGCAGCATCAGCCAGATCATCTGGGCAAACGACACGTTGCCGATCAACTGCTCGATCGGGTAGCCGCTGTAGCGGATCTCGCCGGGCTTCATGTCGATGATCTTCGTGCGCCACCAGTCCTGTGAGGCCTGCCGGCCCGCGTCCATCGGAAATGCTTCGCTCATAGTGCGCGCTCCTGTTTCAGGGTGGCAATGTCGTCGGCCGCGTAGCCGAGTTCACCAAGAATGTCGTCGGTATGCTGGCCCAGCTGCGGCGGCGGGGTATCCACCGACGGTGCGGTGCCATTGACCTTGAAGCCCGTGCGGAGCAGGCGGATGTCGCGGCCCACGCCAGGCACGTTGGCAAAGTCGCCGATCATGCCGCGATCGCGTACCTGCGGATGCGCGAGCACGTCGGGCACCTTCAGCACCGGGCCGGCAGGCACGCCGGCTTCGTTCAGCAACTGCCACCATTCGGTGGCCGGCTTCTTCGCCAGCTCGGCTTCGAGTTCGGCGGTCAGCGCGGCGCGATTGGCCAGGCGCGACTGGCGCTCGGCAAAACGCGGGTCGCCGGCCAGATCGGGACGGCCCACCACGCGGCACACGGCCTCGAACTGTTCCTGCTTGTTGGCCGCGATGTTGAGCGGCCCGTCCCCGGTACGGAACGTGCCCGAAGGGCTGGCCGTCATGTTCTCGTTGCCCATCGGCACCGGGTCCTTGCCGGCCACCAGGTGGTTCGACACCACCCAGCCCATGGTGGCCATGGTCGCTTCGAGCATCGACACGTCGAGGAAATAGCCCTCGGTGCGGTCGCGGTCGGCCAGCGACGCCGCAATCGCAAACGCGGCCGTCATGCCGCCGATGGTGTCGGAAACCGGATAGCCCACGCGCAGCGGCGCGCTGTCCTTGTCGCCGGTGATGCTCATCACGCCCGACATGCCCTGGATGATCTGGTCGTAGGCCGGCAGGTCGGACAGCGGGCCGTCCTGGCCGAAGCCCGAGATCGCGCAGTAGATCAGGCGCGGATTCACCGGTTTCAGGTCGTCGTAGCCCAGGCCAAGCCGGGTCATCACGCCGGGGCGGAAGTTCTCCACGACCACGTCGGCGCTCTGCACCAGCTTGCGGAACACTTCCTTGCCACGCGCGTGCTTGAGGTTGATCGTGATCGATCGCTTGCCGGGGTTCTGTGCCAGGAACGACACCCCCATCAGGTTACGGTTCAGTTCGGCGTCGGCGCCCAGCTGGCGCGCCAAGTCGCCGGTGCCCGGGGTTTCCACCTTGATGACCTCGGCGCCCATATGGGCCAGCTGGTGGCAGCAGAAGGGCCCGGCCAGCACGTTGGTGAGGTCGAGCACGCGGATATTGCGAAGCGGCTTGTGCATACGGTTCTGCCAGGAAATGGTTAGTCGGCGCGGATCAATCGACGCGAGCGCCCGATTCCTTGACGATCGCGCCCCAGCGCGTGTTCTCGCTCTTGATGAAGGTGGCCAGCTCTGCCGGCGTGCCGCCGCGCGGCTCGCTGCCTTCGTCATGCAGCTTGGTGATCGTGTCCTTGTCCTTCAGCGCCTTGTTGACTTCGGCGTTGAGCTTGGCCACCACATCGGCCGGCGTGCCGGCCGGTGCCACCAGTGCCTTCCAGTCCTCGGCCTGGAAACCAGCATACCCCTGTTCCGCCACGGTTGGCACGTTGGGCAGCAGCGCCACGCGCTTGGCCGATGTCACAGCCAGCGCGCGCAGCTTGCCGGCCTTGATCATCGGCATGGCGATGGGCGGCGTGGCGAAGTAGAAATCGGTCTGGCCGCCCATCAGGTCGGTCAGCGCGGGCGACGCACCCTTGTACGGCACGTGCAGTGCCTTGATGCCGGCGCGGCGCTGGAACATCTCGCCCGTCAGGTGGCCCACGGTGCCGGTGCCGGCCGATGCCATCGACAGCGGCTTGGTCTTGCCGGCGTTCACCAGATCGGCCAGCGTCTTGTACGGCGCGTCCTGGCGCACGATCAGCACCACCGGCTGCGCGGCAACCAGCGCCACGGGCGTGAAGTCCTTCACCGCGTCATAGGGCATCTTGGGGTACAGCGTCGGGTTGATCGCCAGGTTGGCGGTCTGCCCCATGCCGATGGTGTAGCCATCGTTCTTCGCCTTGGCCACGAGGTCCAGGCCAATATTGCCGCCCGCGCCGGCACGGTTTTCTACGACCACGGTCCACTTGGTGGCGACGCCCACCTTGTTGAACACCAGGCGCGACAGCACGTCGGTGCCGCCCGCCGGCGGGAACGGCACCACCAGGCGGATGGGCTGCGCGGGGTAGGCGTCGGCGGCGATGGCGGGCGCGGACAGCAGCGCCGGGGCGGCGGCGAGGGCCAGCAACGTGTACGCAAACTTGCGGCGCAAGGGCAGACGGGTCATGCTTGTCTCCGTTTTATGTTCTATTGTACAGAACAACGATCTTAAAGAAGGAATGATCGTGAGAATAGGAGCGATGGGGAGGGCTGTCAAGCGGGGCTTGGCCGTAGCTGCTGCAGTCGGCCTGAATGCGCAGTGCGTGGATTTCGTTGTTTGCCGATCGAACTTTGGCCGGAGTCTCGATAGCCTTTCGATCCTTGTGCCGAGTTCATCACGGCGCTCACCTTGAAGGGGCTATCCAATCATGCAACGTTCGATCCCGCCGTCACCGAACCGTCTTGAAGTCTCCAGAAGCCGACGCATCCTGATGCTCTCCATGCTGTCTTTGCCTGGCGTGTCGGGCTGTACCGGTGCGATGTTGTCCGATGCGGTCCGACTGGAACGCAGTGGCGAGTACAAGGAGATTATCGACCAGGTCATGTTGACCGTAGATGGCAAGAAGCTCGTAGTGATCGCCCCCACATACCACTACATCTTCGACGTGCAGCCGGAATTCTCCGACCTTCTGCGTTTACCACTGCACCGGAAGCTCAGTGCTCGGTTCTCTACGTTCGATATTCATCCAGGCGGCATCGCGTCCGGCACCGTTTGGCTGACGCTGAACGATCCTGACGATCAGGAGTATGCCAAGGCGCTATCGCTTGGATTCAAGGGGCCAAAGACGGAGGCCCGCAAGCGTTACGAAATTTCGGGCGAACGTTATCTCGCGCGCGACTTCAAATTGCCGGCCAATCTCAAGCAGCTAAACCGATCCTACGAAATCACGGTTGTGGAATGGTCCCGAGGGGCTAAGCAGGCAAAGATTCTTCTGACGCCGCTGACCGTGGCAGCTGACGGTGTCATTCTCCTGGCCGCGATTCCACTAGGGTTACTGTGGTATTTCTCGGGTGCGAAGATGAGTCTTATGTGAGTAGCGCCCACGGCGGCCTTTTGTGCGCCGCCCAACGGTGTTACCCCTTGGCTCGGCGACTTCTGGGAACAGGCTCGAAACGCCGCCTCAAACAGCCACGGGAGCCGGCAGCGCAAAGCCGGCGCCCACAGCACGACGCGCCTCCGCCAACGCCTTCTTCGCAATCGAAGCGTCGCGGCCCAGCCGCAGCAAGCCGCCGAGCTGGTGCGGCGCCTTGAGCAGTCCGAGGACGACCGCGCCAACGTCGGTACTGCCGTCTTCGGCCATGCCGGCGAATGCCAGCGGTGGCACGGCGCGGTCGGCCGGGTCGATCACCACGCGCAGCGCGGCGAACGGGATGCCCAGCGTCTGGGCGGCGCGTGCGGCGATATGCGATTCCATGTCGACGGCCAGGGCGCCATGCGAATCATGGAGCGCCGTCTTGTCGGCTACGGTCAGCACCGGTGTGTCGGAGCCGGCCAGCAGGCCGCTTTCGGCGTGGGGCAGGGCACGTCGCAATGCGGCAGTCCAGTAGGGCGCCGTGCTGTACGACGTCTGACCGCTGCGCACGGCCGTGGCGACAATGACGGCGCCGGGCGGCAGCGTGGGATCGAGGCCGCCCGCCACGCCAAAGCTGATGACGCCGGCGCAGCCCTGCATCAGGCGGATATCCAGCGCACGCGCCAGCATCACGCCGCGCTGGCCGTACAGCGTCTGCACATCGGGGCTGGCCGCGATGCGGGCTTCGAAATCCATGCCGCAGACCACCAGGACCGGCGATTGCGGGGATGCCACGGCGCTCACAGCCCCCAGGCCACGGCGTGGTTGCCGTCGCGTAACAGGTTGCGGAAGCGCGCCAGCGCCCAGAGCGGGAAAAAGCGCGAATAGCCGTGGTAACGCAGATAGAACACGCGCGGGAAGCCTACTGCCGTGAAGTACGGCTCGTCCCACAAGCCGTGGCTCGCCTGGGTGCGCAGCAGGTATTCCACGCCGCGCGCCACGGCCGGGTGATCGCCGGCGCCGGCGGCCATCATGCCCAGCATGGCCCACGCCGTTTGCGATGCGGTGCTGGGCGCCTTCTCGTAGCCGCGGTACTCGAGCTTGTAGCTGTCGCCCGATTCGCCCCAGCCGCCATCGGCGTTCTGTATCGACGCCAGCCACTGCGCGGCGCGCTGCATCTCCGGCGCGTCGGCGCCGATGCCGGCCGCGTTGAGGCCGCACAGGGCGCTCCACGTCCCATAGATATAGTTGGTGCCCCAGCGGCCAAACCAGCTGCCGTCGGCCTCCTGCTCGTCGAGCACGTAGCGCAGCGCGCGCGCCGCCGGTTCGCTATTGGCCGGCATCTGGCCAAGCTGGCACAGCATGGCCAGGCATCGCGCCGATACATCGGTGGTGGGCGGGTCCAGCAGCGCGCCGTGATCGGCGAACGGGATGTTGTTCAGGTACAGATGCGTGTTCTCGGGCTCGAACGCGCCCCAGCCGCCGTTGCTGCTCTGCATGCCGATGACCCACTCGCAGGCGCGCGCGATGGCGGGCGTGTACCGGTTCGAGCAGTCGCCGCGCTCGGCGCGGTCCATCGCGGCGGCCACCACGGCCGTGTCGTCCACGTCGGGGTAGTGCGCATTGTTGTACTGGAAGGCCCAGCCGCCGGGCCGCACGTTCGGGCGCCGCACGGTCCAGTCGCCGCGCAGTTCCAGTTCCTGCAAGGGCACCAGCCAGTCCAGCCCGCGCGATGCCGCGGCTATCGCGCGCGGCTCGCCCACTTCCAGCAGGGCATGGGCCGCCAGCGAGGTGTCCCACACCGGCGACAGGCACGGCTGGCAGTAGGCTTCGTCATCGCGTACCACCAGCAGCTTGTCGATGGACTTGCGGGCAATGGCGCGGTCGGGGTCGTCGGGCGGCACGCCCAGCACGTCGAACATCAGCACCGAGTTGACCATCGCCGGGAAGATCGCGCCCAGGCCGTCCTCGCCGTTCAGGCGCTCGACCGTGAAGGCGCGCGCGCGCTCGATGGCGCGCTGGCGCATGCTGCGCGGAAATAGCGGTTCGACCACGCGTACCACGGCGTCCAGCGCGCGGAACACGCCCACCCACATGGGGCTCTGGTGCGGCGCCCGGCGCGGCAGGCGGGCGGCCTGGCAGGGGCGCAGGAACAGTTCGTCGATGCCGATCTTGCGGGGGTTGCGCGCCTGCGGCCGCAGGCTGTTCAGCACCAGCAGCGGCACGATGACCGTGCGCGCCCAGTACGAGACCTTCGACAGATGGAACGGAAACCATTCGGGCAGCAGCATGATTTCCACGGGCATCATCGGCACGGCCTGCCACGGCATCACGCCGTACAGTGCCAGCAGCGTGCGCGTGAAGACATTGCTTTCCTCGGCGCCGCCCATCGCGTGGATGCGACCGCGTGCCCGGCGCATATGCTCGGCCTGGGGATCGTCGCCAGCCATCTTCAGCGCGAAGTACGCCTTGACGCTGGCGCTGACGTCGGAGCCGCCCGCGTGGAACAGCGGCCAGCCGCCGTCGGCATTCTGGATGCGGCGCAGGTAGTTGGCGATCTTGCCTTCCAGTGCCAGGTCGGGGGTCTCGCCCAGGTAGTGCACCATCAGGATGTACTCGGCCGGGATAGTGGCATCGGCTTCGAGTTCGTAGACCCAGTGGCCGTCGGCCTGCTGCTGCGCCAGCAGCGCATCCACGGCGTGCGCGATGCCGTCGTCGAGCGGGTCGGGCAGGGACGCCTCGGTGGAGCGCCGGTTCAGCGTGTCGTCATGAGGGCGGGTGATGGTTGCAGCCTGGTTCATCAATTCGGGGGCACTTCTCTCATGGCAATGCGGCGGCCACGGCCGCGTGCATCACATCGGCAGAAAACATGCGGTCACGCAATGGCATGCCGCAGCACGATCCAGGCAAGCTTGGCCTTGTTGACGCGCACGCGCGTGCGCGGGGCCAGCCAGCCACGGGTCAGCAGGCGCGTCAGGATCTCGTGATAGACCTCGTACATGATGCGCGGCGAGCGCACCACGCGCGACGGGCAGCGCGCCATGATGGCGGCCGACGCGTCGTAATGTGCCTGGGCGTCGCGGGCAATGCCGCGGCAGACCGTATCGATCGACGGATGATCGATCACGGCCCGTGGGGTGCCGGCCGGAATGCCGGCGGCGGCCAGCGCCTCGGCGGGCAGGTAGAGCCGGCCGATTTCTGCGTCTTCGTCCAGGTCGCGCAGGATGTTGGTCAGTTGCAGCGCGCGGCCCAGGTGGTGCGCCAGTTCGATGCCCGGCTGTTCGTCCAGGCCGAACACGCGCACCGCCAGGCGGCCAACCGCGCTGGCAACGCGGTCGCAATACAGGTCGAGCGTGGCCGCATCGGGCGCCACGATCGTGCTGACGACGTCCATGATCATGCCGTCGATGACGGCGTGGAAGTCCTGCTGTTGCAGGTTGAATGCCTTGATCTGCTCGTCGAGCGAGCGCAGCGCGGCGGGCGCGTTGCCCGCGTAGCAGGCTGCGATGTCTGCGCGCCAGTCTTCCAGGGCTGCCAGGCGGTCCGCGTGCTGGGTGTCGCCGTCGGCGATGTCGTCCACGGCGCGGCAGAACGCGTAGATCTCGAACATGGCCTGACGCTGCGACGGCGGCAGGATCCGCATGGCGGTATGGAACGAGCTACCGGAAGACACGGCGGGTCCGGCGAGCGGAGCGCCAGGCGTTGCGATTTCAGAACCGGCCACGGGTTTCCTCGGCACGCTATATATCAGGCGGTCTATGGGAAGCCGCCCGGTTAGGGGTTTTCAGGGTCGGGCGATTATAGCAACATCACCGATTCGGGGTATTTGTGACGGTTGAGGCGCCCGATGCCGGGTATCGCGCGTAGGGAACGCCACGTGACGGCGTGGCCGTGGTCTGGTCGATCACCTTTTCCACGTCGGGAATTTCACGCATCGCGGCCACGAAGGCCGGCCGGTCGAAATCCTTTCCCACGCAGCCTTGCACCGTCAGCCAACGGCCGCGCACCATGATCCAGAGCGAACTGTTTTGCCAGGCAGGCAGCGTGCGGCGCAGGTCCTGCAGCCGCCGTTGCAGCGATTCGGCGATTTCCGTGTCGTACTGGTATGCGTTGGCCAGCCGGCAGCGGCCTTCCGCATAGCAGTGGTTGCCTTCCTCGATGCGGTGGTGTGCCTCGCGTTTCCAGTCGTCCTCGGAAATCCGTGGCCCGGCTGGTTCGGGACAACCCGGAACGGCACTGGAAACGCGCACGAACGGGTCATTGCCATAGTTGCGCAGCGATTGAGCATGCACGATTTTTGTCGCCACGATAAATAGCGCGACAAACGCAATCGCGACAATCCATACCATTCGCCTATTAATCGACCAGCCGGTCGAAACGTCAGCAAGGCAATACATTATCGGCGGCATAAAAGCAGAAAGCCCCGCCGAAGCGGGGCTTCCCAGGCCAGATAATTGGCCCGGCGATTCAGGCTTAGATGGCCTGGATCTTCGTGGCCTGCTCGCCCTTCTGGCCCATGGCCTTCACGTATCGGACCTTCTGGCCTTCCTTCAGCGACTTGAAGCCATTGCCTTCAATCGCCGAGAAATGCGCGAACAGGTCGTTGCCGCCTGCGTCCGGGGTGATGAAGCCAAAGCCCTTGGCGTCGTTGAACCACTTAACGGTACCGGTTTCCATATATCTATCCAACCTTGAATTTCAAATGAGCGTGATTGCCCGACCAAGCATGTTGCCCACAACGAACCGGAGCAATAACGCTACAGGCCGGTGCACATGCGAGCAGCCATTCTGACGGTTTTTTTTCGCGTGTCAATCAGACTATCCCCCTAACGGTATTTCGGCATGCGAACAGCAGATATTAGAGATTTCTAGATCATTTGGGGGTTTGTCTGACATCAGACTGAATCGCCTGGCGGTATGACACGCATTTCCGTATCTGTGGTATCGACAGTTGGTACGCAGCCGTAACCCCCGGCGGCACCACGCTGCCATATATGCCACAAAACCGTTCCGCCAACGCTACTCCATATGGACTATGGCTACCAATGGATGATGCCGTGACAATGCGCGTCATACCAAAAACCGGTTGCCGCAGCGATGCGCGCGAGCCGGAAAAATCCCGGGGCACCAGGCACCGGATCCGTGAACGGGGAATCAGATGTCATCACATAGTTAGCCAGTCCTTGGCACGCGGGCCTTGCCGCGCCCGCTGCCGGCATCATGCCGGCCGTCTTCCTGCCGCATTTCCCTGCCGCGTCATTCTTCAAAGCAGGCCCATGCCATACCAGAACCGGGCAGGGTGGCACGCGCCTGTGTCGGCCGCATGACAGGACGGCGTCGGCACAATTTTTGACAATCTCGGTCCGGCGAATGGCCTAGCATCCGACCTGCCCGTGAATTAGTAAAAACACTAGTTCCGACGGGGCGACGGCATAATGCGGGGCCCGCGACGCCAGGAAGCGGATGCGGCGGACGCGCGGCGACGTACCGCGCGCCATACCAACAAAGAAAAAGCGGACAACAACGAGTGAAGCCATTGCAGCGTTTAATCCGGGGACTTTTCCATGAAGTTGGCAGCGATGCGCCACGCCGCGCCGTGGGGCGCGTTTGCCGGCATGCGATGCTGGCCGTGGCCGTCGTCGCATCGGCGGGTGCCGTGATGCTGGCCGCGCTGACGCCGTCGGCCGATGCGCTGGCGCAGGCAGCCGAGGCGGCCCAGGCTCCTGTGGCACCCAAGGCCGCCCGGGCAGCCAGCACGCCCGCCGCGCCCAACGTCGCCTTCCACTACGGCAGCAAGCCGCCCGTCGATCTGCTGCAGGCATTCGACGTGGCCGTGGTCGAACCCGACAGCGGTTTCGATCCGCGCCAGGCGAAGACCCCGAACACGGCATGGTTTTCCTACGTGAGCCTGGGCGAAGTGCTGCCCAGCCGCGCGTACTTCAGGGACATCCCCCAGTCTTGGCTCACCGGCAGCAATGACGCCTGGAATGCCCGGGTGGTTGACCAGGCCGCCGATGGCTGGCCCGCCTTTTACGTCGACAAGGTGATCGCGCCGCTGTGGGATCGCGGCTACCGCGGCTTTTTCATCGACACGATGGACTCGTACCACCTGGTGGCCCGGACCGACGCCGAGCGCGCCAGGCAGGAAGCCGGCATGGTGCGGGTGATCCAGGCCATCAAGGGCCGCTATCCGGATGCGAAGCTGCTGTTCAACCGCGGCTTCGAAATCCTGCCGCAGGTGCATGCGCTGGCCTATGGCGTGGTATTCGAATCGCTGTTCCGCGGCTGGAACCAGGCGCAGGGCGCCTATACCGAGGTCAGCCAGCAGGACCGCGACTGGCTGCTGAACCAGGCCCGCATCATTCGTGACCAGTACAAGCTGCCGGTCATCTCGATCGACTATTGCGCACCGGCCGACCGCACGTGCCAGCGCGATACTGCGCGCCGTATCCGCGCACTCGGCATCACGCCGTACGTGACCGATTCCGGCCTGCAGACGGTGGGCGTCGGCCAGATCGAGGTGCTGCCGCGCCGCGTGCTGGTGCTGCAGGAAAGCCAGCCGGGCGTGTCGATCGACAACAGCGAAGGCGTGCGCTTCGTGTCGATGCCGCTGAACTACCTTGGCTATCGCGTCGAGTTTGCCGAGACGCGTGATCCGCTGCCGGAGATCACGCCGGACCGCTATGCGGGCGTGGTGGTCTGGTCCAACGGCTATTTCACGCGCAACGCAGCCCGCTACCAGGCCTGGCTCGAAAAGCTGAGCGGGCAGGGTGTGCCGGTGGCATTCATGAACGGCTTCGGCATGCCCGCGAACAGCCCGCTGCTGCGCAGCCTGGGCTTGAAGGCGGTGAAGGGGCGCGTATCGAGCCCGGTGCAGATCGTGTCGCAGGACAAGATGATGGGCTTCGAACAGCCCGTGGCGCCCGATGCCACCGAGGCAGTCGCCGTGCAGGTGCAGGATGGCGCTGCCAACACGCGCTCGCTGCTGCGCCTGCGCGCGGGTACGCTGACCTACGACGCCGCGGCCATCACCAGGTGGGGCGGTTATGTGACCGGCCCCTATGCCGTCCGCCAGAACTACGCGATCCGCCAGAATTCCTCCAGCGACCAGGACCGCTGGATCGTGCAGCCGCTCGATTTCCTGCGCGAGGCCCTGCGACTGCGTCCGATGCCGGTGCCCGACACCACCACCGAAAGCGGGCGCCGCCTGCTGACGATCCATATCGACGGCGACGGGTTTGCCTCGAAGGCCGAGATTCCTGGCGGCGGTTTCGCCGGCGAGGTGCTGTTCCGGGAAATCTTCGACCGCTATCGCCTGCCGATGACGATGTCGGTGATCGAAGGCGAGGTCGGCAAGTCGGGCATGTACCCAAAGCTGACCGCCGAACTGGAGCCGATTGCACGCAAGATCTTCGCGCAGCCGTATGTCGAGGTGGCCAGCCACACCTATTCGCACCCGTTCGAGTGGGGCCGCACGGTGCCCGGTCAACAGAGCGACGCGCGGGTCACGGAGGGCGACGAGGAATTCCACCTGGCCATCCCCGGCTACAAGATGGACCTGAACCGCGAGATCGGCGGCTCCATCGACTACATCAACAAGGTGCTGTCGCCGAACAAGCCGGTGAAGATGCTGCTGTGGCCCGGCGACTGCCAGGCGCCGCCGGAAGCCATCAAGCTGGCCGATGCCGCCGGCGTGCTGAACATGAACGGCGGCGACACGCTGATCACGCGCAGCAATCCCACCTGGACCGCCATCGCGCCGCTCGGTATCCACAAGGCCGACAACACGTTCCAGGTATTCGCGACCAACCAGAACGAGAACGTCTACACGAACCTGTGGCGCGGCCCGTACTACGGTTTCGAGCGCGTGATCGAGACCTACGAGATGACCGAGAAGCCATATCGCTTCAAGGCCGTGAACATCTACTACCACAGCTACGCGGGCACCAAGGCGGCATCGCTGAAGGCGCTGCGCAAGGTGTACGACTACGTGCTGACGCAGAATGTGTTGCCGATGCACTCCACGGACTACGTGCTCAAGGTGCTCGACTGGCAGGACATGGCCGTGGCACGCGAACTCGGTGACGGCGCCGATGGCGCCCCGGCCAGCGGCGCATGGGTGGTGCGTGGCGACGGCAACCTGCGCAACCTGCGCTGGGTCGGCGCCGGTGTGCCGGACGTGGCCACGGCACAAGGCGTGACCGGTTCGTCGCCAGCCCCGGGCGGCGGCGTTTATGTGCACCTGGACGGCGGCCATGCGCGCTTCAGCGTTGTGCCGGCCGCCACGCAGGCGGTGCCCGAACTGCCCGAGGCCAACGGCCTGGTGCGTGACTGGCACCGCGATGGGGGCACCACCCGCTTTGCTTTCTCCGGCTACTACAAGCCGTTCTTCCGGCTTGCCAATGCCGGCCAGTGCAGCGTCACCGTCGATGGCAAGCCCGCTCGCGGCGTGCGCGAGAACAACACGCTGCGTTTCGATACCCCTGCGGTGAATGATCCGATCCATGTCCAGCAACAAGTCGAAGTCCGCTGCGGCGCCTGAGCGCGAGCGGCTGTTGCCGCCGGCGCTGGTTCTGACCTTTACCGCGATGGTGGGGGTGGGCCTGGCGCTGATGTTTCCGCGCGAAACGCTGCGCGAACGCCTGCTAGGCCAGGGCCGTACGGTTGACGGCCTGACCGTCGCCTATCTCGAGGCGTGGTCGCGCGTGGCCCCCAACGACACGAGCTTCATGAGCGTGCTGGCCGAGCAGTACGCGCGCAGCGGCCGCCTGGACGACGCCGAGAAAATGCTCGAACGCATGATGGCCGTGCAGGGGCAGGACATGACCGGCCATATCCTGCGCACGCGTATCGAGATCACACAGCAGCGCGCCTATGCGGCGCAGCCCGAATCACCCGAGCGTGCCGAGCGTCTGGCGCTGATGAAGGACCTGCTCAAGCAGGCCACCGCCGACGGCGCCATGCGCGGCTGGTCGCTGGCCGACCTGCAGACGCTGGCCACGCAATCGCGCCAGATCGGCGATGCCGACGCGGCCAGCGTGCTGTTCCGCGCGCTGGGCAGGCGCGATCCCGCCAATCTCGATTTCTACAACCGGCAACTGGCCAGCATCGCCCTGGCCGGCGGCAACTATCGCGATTCCGCGCAGGCGTTGTTCGACGCGCAGGCGCGCAGCAAGAACCTGTACGAACAGCGCACGCTGTTCCTGCAGGCGCTGCAGACGCTGCAGGCGGGCAACCTGCTGGATGAGGCGCTGGTGGAAGCCGAGCGTCGCGGCGCCAGGCTGCTCGAAGATCCCGACGTACTGCGCTACCTGACCAGGCTGGCGCTGGCCGCCAACAAGCCGGACGTGGCGGCGAAGTACGTCGAGCGGCTGCTGAAACTGTCGGCCGGCAAGCCGTCGGGCGCCGCGCAGATCGCGCTGGCGGCGCTGCGCCGTGATGCCGCACGTGCCCAAGTGCGTCGCGTGTCCGACACCGAGCCGTGGCTGGCCCGGGGCGATGTTTTCCTGGATGGCCCGCGCGGCGTTGCCATGCGCGACCGGATGGGCGATTTCGGCCTGCGCCGCGTTCACGTGCAGGCCGCGCAGGCACCGATGCCGGCCCAGGCCACGCCCAAGCCGGGTCCGGGCAATCCGACGCAGGCCGAGGCCCAGGCCGCCGCCAAGGATGAAGTGGCTGCAGCCGTGGCGGCCGGCAAGGCGTTCAACGCCGACGACTACGACCTGGCCTACCGCGTGTTCCTGGCGGCGGGCAAGCTCCACCAGGCCCAGGACGTGGCGCGGACGGCGGTGCGCAAGCTGCCGAACGAGCCCGTCTGGCGCGAGCGGCTGGCGCAGGTAGCCGAATGGAACCGCCAGCCGATGATCGCGCTGCAGAGCTGGCTCGAATACGCGCAGGCGACCAACGACGAGCGCGCCTGGAACAACGTGATGCGCCTGGCGCCGGGCCTTAACGACGATCGCGCCTACCTGGCCGCGCTGCGTCACCGTGCCACGGGCGGCGACCTGAAGACCATCGACGAGGTGGTGGCTGCCTACGAGCGGCTGGGGGAGCCGGAGGCCGGCATGGCCTTCCTGGACACGCTGGCAAACGGCCCGAACGGCCGCCAGGCGATGGAACGCAATGCCGATCTGGCCGAGCGCGCGGGCAAGGACGATCGCGCCTTCGAACTCTACGGTCAGCTCGAGAAACGCTTTGGCGCCCGGCCGCGATACGCGGTCAAGCGCGCCAATATCTTGTTTGTGCGGGGCCGTCTGAATGAAGCGATGGATGCGCTGCTGCCGGCGCGCAAGCAGGCGGGCCCGCAGGACCTGCTGTACTGGCGCACGTACACCGAGCTGGCCCGTCTGACGCAACGCGACGATCTGCTCAAGGACGGCTATCGCCAGATGATGTTCGCCATGGCCGAGACCCGTGACGACCACTGCATGCAGTTTCCGCCGGGTGCCGCCCGCAACGACTGCATTGCCGAGGTGCGCGACACGGTGGAGGCCGACTATTCGAACCTGATTGCGTACTACGACCGCTCGCCCATCGACGCGGGCCGGATCGCCGAAGCAAGCTGGCGCAAGAACGGCAAGTTCGACCAGTTCCAGCTCGCGGTGTACTACTACACCCGCGCGCATGCCTGGCGCCGTATCGACCAGCTGCTGGCGGACCTGCCTCCCGAGCAGCGCAGCGAAGCCGAATCGTCGGCGGTGTTCCTGATGCGTCGCGCCGAATACTGGCGCCTGACCGGCAACCGCGACCGCGCGCTGGCCGACCTGCGCCGTGCCGCCGCGCAGCCCGATGCGGACAGCGAGACCTTCGGCGCGCTGCTGTGGGCGCTCGTCGACAGTGGCACCGACAGCGAAGTGCGCGCGGTGATGCAGCGACTGAAGCCCAGTGCCGAGCAGGACCCGGGCCTGTGGGGCGCGTATGCCGCGGGCGCCATGCGCTTCCAGGACGGCTATACCGCGCTGCACTACCTGCGCAAGATGCAGCAGGGCAAGAACGCCGATCCGCTCTGGGTGGGCCTCACGGCCGACGCGTACGAAGCCATCGGGCAGACATCGACGGCCTGGCGCATCCGCAGGCAGGCGTGGATCGACCTGCACCACGCGTGGGCTGCGGGGGGCCAGCACTGGGCCAATGCATCGGCAAGCGACGATGAAGACGGCGACACGGAAGACGACACACAGGATGGTCCGGCACGGGGCGACCTGCGCCGCCAGACGGTGGCGCTGGGCCAGATCTTTGCGTCCGGCGATGTGTCGCGCAGCCTGGTCATCGAGATGCTGCGCCGCGACCGTGCCGAAGTGGCCGCACGCCGCGCCGCGCCGGGCGATGCGAAGTCGCCGTCGCAACTGGGCAATGTGCCGGGGCTGCCGTCGCTGGACGCGGTGCCGCCGGCCGCGCTGACCGAGGCACAGCGCCGTCGCCAGGGCCAGATATCGGCAGCCAGCCGCGAGGTGGCGCTGGCCTGGGCGATGTCGTCCGAATCGAACGATCTGGCCCGGGCGTGGTTGGCCCGGCAGTATGCCGACCGCATGCAGCGGCCCGCGTATGCCGAGATTTCCATCGCGCTGGACAGCAACGACATGGACCAGCTCGACCGGATCATGGAGCGCCAGGCGGGCCGGGTGCCGGTGGCGAACCAGATCGAGGCCAACCGCCAGCTCGACCGCCTGTCTACCGCCCAGACCCAGGCGTTTGAAACGCAGGAGCTGGCCCGTACCGACGACGCGCTCCAGCAGACGCTGGAAGATGCGCTGCTGTTCAATGCCCAGGCCATCGAGCCGCGCGTCACGTTCCAGCGCCAGAAGCCGCTCGAGTACTACGAGTACAGCCTGGCGGGCGGCGCGCGCCTGTGGGACGGCTATGCGGTGAACCTGCGCGGCGTGTTCCGCGACCAGCGCAGCGCCGACCGCACGCAGCTGGACAACGTGCCGGCATCGGACCGCCGTGCCGAACTGGCGCTGAGCTATCGCGACAGCCAGAAGAACTGGCTGCTCGGGATTGGCCGCCGTGACGGCCTGGAAAGCTTCACCACGGCACGCCTGACCGGCAACTGGAACCAGGAAGGGCGCATCCAGTACACGGGCACGGTGGGCTACAACCAGCCGGCCGACGAATCGGCACAGCTGCGCGTGGGCGGCATGAAGGATGTGGTGGAACTGGGTGCCACGTGGCGCCTGGGCCTGCGGGAGTTCATCAGCGGCCGCGCCCAGTACAACCACTTCCACGGTAAGGACCGCACCGCGCTGGGCCATGGCATGGTCTTCGACGTCGAGGCCGGCTATCGCATCCGCACGCAGTATCCGGACTACACGGTGCGCATCGTCGGCACGCGCGGCATCTACAGTGCCAATGGCGGCACGCTGTCGCCGACCATGCAGCGGCTGCTGCCGGCCGGGGATGACGAGGCCACCCCGGCGTTCTACATGCCGCAGAGCTTCACGCAGGCCGGCGTGCTGTTCGGGTTCGGCACCGACCTGATCGACGACTACACGCGCAAGTGGCGGCCCTTCATGGAAGCCGGTGCTCTGTACGACACGCGCGCGGGGCACAACTTCCGCGGGCAGGTGGGCGTGGCGGGATCGGTGTTCGGCAACGACCATCTGTCGCTGTACGTCTCGCACGACACCGCGGCCCGCACCACGGGAACGCCGCTGACCGAAGTTGGCCTGCGTTATCGCTGGCTCTATTGATGAACAATTGACTGGATTTCAAGGTAACGAGGGGGATCGAAGATGAACAAGACCAATACCCGCATGGGTCGCCTGATGGCATGGGTGGTGGCAACCGGCGCCGCAATGTGGCTGGCTGGCTGCGCCGTGACCGACGTGGGCCGCGCGCCGCCGATGGCTGCCGGCGATACCGTGGCCGTGCTGCCGATCGTGAACTACACCGAAACGCCGCAGGCGGGTCTGCGCGCCGAAGCCATCGCCGAGTCGCTGCTGAAGACGGGCGGCGTGGCCAACCTGAAGCGTTATCCGGCGGCGCTGAACCCCGAAACGCTGTTCGAGCCGGCCGAGCGCGAGTCGGTGAGCAAGGCGCTGGAATGGGCGCGCGGCGAACGGGCGCGCTACGCGCTGACGGGCGCCGTGCAGGAATGGCGCTACAAGGTGGGTGTCGATGGCGAACCGGCTGTGGGCATCTCGCTGCAACTGATCGACGTGTCGAGCGGCCAGGTGGTGTGGTCGGCCACGGGCAGCAACGCCGGCTGGAGCCGCGAGTCGCTGTCGGGCGTCGCCCAGAAGCTGCTGCGCCGCCTGCTGGCACCCTTGATGCAGGGTTGAGTTGAACCGGGTAGACAAAAGGACGGGTGACAAGCGTGGCTAACACCGCCGATAACAAGCGTCAGGCGACCCGCCAGGGCCAGGGCATTGGCCTGGGCGGGCGCTATGCGCGCTGGCTGGCGCCCGCGGGAGGCGGCGCGGCCGCCGTGCTGGAGATGATCGTCGTGATGGCGGTGGCCATGGCCATCGCCTGGGCGATCCTGCCGCAAAACCCGCTGCTGCTGGGTCTGGGCTTTCCGTGGGCATGGCTGCTGCCGGTGATCCTGGCGCTGCGCTATGGCACGCTGGTGGGCGTGGGGGCGGTGCTGATGCTGCTGGGCGGCTGGTTCTTCTTCGACACCATGGGCAGCCATGGCGAAGCGTTCCCGCGCATGTTCTTCCTGGGCGGCCTGCTGCTGGTGCTGGTGACCGGCCAGTTCGGCGACGTGTGGAACACGCGCCTGGCGCGCGCACGCGCTGTGAACCGCTACCTGGACGAGCGGCTCTCCGCGCTGACCAAGAACCACTACCTGCTGCGCATTTCGCACGCCCGGTTGGAGAACGATCTGCTGGCCCGCCCGACCACGCTGCGCGACACGCTGTCGCAGCTGCGTGCCGTGGCCATGCAGGACGCCGCGCGCGGCAGCAAGGCGGAGCTGCTGGCCGGCGCCCAGCCGATGCTGCAGGTGGTGGCACAGGCGTGCCAGATCGAAGGGGCCGCGCTGTTCGCGTGCACGGGCGAGCGCGTCGTGCCCGGGGCGGTTGCCGCCATCGGTCCCGACTTCGCACTGGACGTCAACGATCCGCTAGTGCGCCACTGCCTGGAGACGCGCGAACTCGCGCATCTGCGCACCACGGGCCTGCAGCAGGACGCCGAAACGCGCTACGTGGCCGTGGCGCCCGTGCTGGCCGGTTCGGACCGCCTGATCGGCGTGCTGGTCGTGGAGCGCATGCCGTTCCTGTCGCTGACCTATGAAAACCTGCAGCTGCTGATGGTGCTGATGGGCTACTACGCCGACGGCGTGGAGCATGCCCAGGCCACGCACGGCATCCAGGAGCTGGCCCCGGCCATTCCGTACGCGTTCGCGCTGGACTATGCGCGCCTGTCGCGTCTGCGCCGCGAGACCGGCATCCAGAGTTCGGTGGTGGCGCTGGTGTTCGACCTGGACGAAGCGCGCGACGCGCTGTTCGAGCAGGTGGTGCGCAGCCGCCGGGCGCTGGACGTGGCCTGGCCGGCGCGCGGGGTGCATCAGCGTGCCATGCTGACGCTGATGCCGCTGTCGGACAGCCAGGCGGTGTCGGCTTACCTGGTGCGCATCGAAGACATGCTGCGCGCGCAGTTCGGTACCGATTTCGCCAGCGCGCACATCGGTGTCTACACGCTGCCGGTGCCGGCCGCCGGTGCCGAAGAGGCGCTGGTGCGCCTGCTGCACCGCTGCCATCTTGACGGCAAGGACGGCACCGATGGCAACGATGGCACCGTCAAGCCGGCGGTCAGTGCCGCTGTCCCCCCCGGACCGGGCGCGGCCGCGTCGGCCGGACAGACGCAGGCGGGCTGACGCATGGGCAAGCTGACCATCGGTGGCACCGCCTCGCAGATCGCGGCACTGTACCTGCTGTTTCACGGCGGCACGGGGTTGCCGCTGCTGCTGTCGTTCCTGGGCCTGCAGGCCGTCGCCGCCGGGCTGCTCGGCCTGGCGGTGTGGCGTCTGCTGCCGCGGCGCTTTCGTACGCCGTTCGGGTGGAGCTACGCGTACATGGCGGCGTTCTGCTTCTTCGTGCCGCTTGGCGGCACGCTGGTTTGCCTGGGCAGCCTGCTGTTCTCGAAGCTGTTTCCGCATCGGCGCGACAGCGCCGGCATTGCCTCGGTGGCGCTGCCCGAATTCGTGACGCACCTGATCCAGCGCGTGACGCATGGCGGCGGTGCGCGCCTGCGCGCCCAGCTGGGCAACACGCGCGCGCCGCTGCCGGAACGCATGACGGCGCTCGTGGCGATGCAATCGATGCCCACGCGCACGGCCAGCCCCGTGCTGCGCGAACTGCTGGCCGACAGCACCGACGACATCCGCCTGCTGGCCTACGGCATGCTGGACGGCGCGGAAAAGCAGTTGACGCAGCAGATCCTGGCCGAACTGCCGCGCCTGGAATCGGCCGATACGCCGCAGGCACGGCTGGAAATCAACAAGCGCCTGGCCGACCTGTACTGGGAACTGATCTACCAGAACCTGGTGCAGGGCGATGTGTATCGCTACACGGCGAGCCAGGTGGAACGCTACGCCAGTGCCGCGCTGGAGATCGACGACAGCAATGCGGCCCTGTGGTACATGCGTGGCCGCCTGGCGCTGACACGCCACGCGCCCGGCGAGGCGCGCGACTTCCTGGGCCGCGCCGAGACGCTGGGCTTTGCGCGCGAGCGCGTGCTGCCGCTGCTGGCGGAAGCGGCCTATCAGGAACGCGACTATGCCGCGGTGCGCCGCCTGATGGCGGCTTTCGACAGTCCTTCGCCGCTCCCGCTGGTGCGGCCTCTGCTGCGGTACTGGCAATCATGAGCGAAATTCTGGTCAAGGGAACGTCCGCCGACGTCATGCTGCTGCTGGAAGGCACGTTCCCCTATGTAAGCGGTGGCGTGTCGAGCTGGGTCAACCAGATGATCCGCGCGTTTCCCGATATCCGGTTCGGCATCGTCTTCATTGGCAGCCGCCGCGAGGACTATGGCGACATGGCCTACCCGCTGCCCGGCAACGTCGTGCACCTGGAGACCCATTTCCTGTACGACTTTCCGCCGCCACCGCTGGTGCATGGCACGGCGGGCGACGCGCGCGCGTTCGACAAGTCGGACACGCTGCACGAACTGCTGCGCGAGCCGGGCAAGGAAGCCGAGGCCGGCGAGCTGATCCGCGAACTGATGCCGCAGCTGCGCGAGGGCGGGGCGCTGTCCGAGGACGCGTTCCTGTACAGCAAGCGGGCCTGGGACACGATCACGAGCCAGTACCGCCAATTCTGCACGGACCCGTCGTTCACGGACTACTTCTGGACCATCCGCATCATGCACAAGCCGCTGTGGCAGCTGGTGCGGATTGCCGACGGCCTGATCCCGGCCAGGGTCTACCACACGGTGTCCACTGGCTACGCCGGCTTTCTGGGCGCGATGCTGCGCCACCGCAACGGCCGTCCGCTGCTGGTGTCCGAGCACGGCATCTACACCAAGGAACGCAAGATCGACCTGTTCCAGAGCCAGTGGATCCGCGACAACCGCAACATCTTCGAACGCGACATTTCCCAGATCAGCTATTTCCGCGAACTCTGGGTGCGCTTCTTTGAAACGCTGGGGCGCGTCTGCTACGAGGCCGGCGACGAGATCACGGCGCTCTACGAGGGCAACCGCCGCCGCCAGGTGCTGGACGGCGCGATGGCCGAGCGCACGCGCAATATCCCGAACGGCATCAACCTGCCGCGCCTGTCCGCGCTGCGCGAGAAGCGTGCGCCGGGCGTGCCGCCGGTGCTGTGCCTGATCGGCCGCGTGGTGCCGATCAAGGACATCAAGACCTTTATTCGCGCGATGCTGACCGTGGTGCGCGAGTACCCCGAGGCCGAAGGCTGGATTGCCGGCCCCGAGGACGAGGACCCCGAATACGCGCGCGAATGCCGCAGCCTGGCCGAAAGCCTGGGCCTGGGAGCCAAGGTCAGGTTCCTGGGCTTCCAGAAGATCGACGAACTGCTGCCGAAGGTGGGCGTGCTGGTGCTGAGTTCGATCTCCGAGGCGCTGCCGCTGGTGGTGCTCGAAGGGTTCGCCGCCGGCGTGCCATGCGTGACCACCGACGTGGGATCGTGCAGCGAACTGGTGTTTGGCCTGCCCGGCGACGACGCCGCGCTGGGCGCCGCGGGCGACGTGGTGCGCATTGCCGATCCGGCCGCGCTGGCCGGCGCCGCGCTGGGCCTGCTGCAGCATCCTGACCGCTGGCACGCGGCGCAGGCCTCGGGCATTGCGCGCGTGGAAAAGTACTACACGCAGGAGCAGATGGTGGGCAGCTATCGCACGCTCTATACCGGGCTGATGGCGATGCCGGACAACACGCGCCGCGCGCATGGCGGCGCCAGCCCCGCGAAGTGCCCGGTGCACCACGGCGCGCAGGCAGGAGGACGCTGAGATGGCCGGTATTGGATTCGAACTTCGCAAGATGCTCCGGCGGGACAGCCTGTCGGGCATGCTCAGCGCGTACGCGTATGCAGGCGTGATCAGCTCGGGCCCGTGGGTGCTGTCGATCCTGGGCATCCTGCTGATCGGCCTGCTGTCGATCGGCTGGGTGATCCCCGGGGCGCTGATCACGCAGTTCCAGGTGTCGGTGACGTATCTGATAGCGTGCAGCCTGATCCTGACCGGGCCGATGCAGCTGTCGTTTACGCGCTTCACGTCGGACCGCCTGTTCGAGAAGCGCGCCGACCTGGTGCTGTCGAACTATCACGCCGTGGCGCTGCTCTGCACGGCGCTGGCCGGCGCCATCGGCCTGGCCTGCGCGGTCTGGGCGTTCCCGGAACAGTCGGTGCTGTACCGGCTGCAGATGATGGCCGGCTTCGTGATCATGAGCAATATCTGGATCGCGGCCATCTTCCTGTCGGGCATGAAGCAGTACAAGGCCATCGTATGGACGTTCTTCGTCGGCTACACGATCACCGTGCTGGCGGCGCTGGCGCTGCGTTCGCATGGGCTGGAGGGCCTGCTGGGCGGCTTCGTGTTTGGCCAGCTGTGCCTGCTGGTGGGCATGATCACGCTGATCTACCGCAATTACACGAGCCACCGGTTCATGTCGTTCGAGGTCTTCCAGCGCCGCTTTGCCTACCCGAGCCTGATCGCCATCGGCCTGTTCTACAACCTGGGCATCTGGATCGACAAGTTCATGTTCTGGTACGCGCCGTCCACGGGCCAGCCCGTGATCGGCCCGCTGCATGCGTCGATCATCTATGACATCCCGGTGTTCCTGGCCTACCTGGCCATCATCCCGGGCATGGCCGTGTTCCTGGTGCGGATCGAGACCGACTTCGTGGAGTACTACGACGCGTTCTACAACGCGGTGCGCGGCGGCAGTTCGCTGGAGCACATCGAGGACATGCGCAATACGATGGTGCAGACCATCCGCCTGGGCCTGTACGAGATCGTCAAGGTGCAGGCCATCGCGTCGCTGCTGCTGTTCGTGGTGGGGGGCTGGCTGCTGCGGCTGCTGGGCATCTCGGAGCTGTACCTGCCGCTGCTCTACGTGGACGTGATCGGCGCCAGCCTGCAGGTGGTGCTGCTGGGCGTGCTGAATATCTACTTCTACCTGGACCGGCGCCGCGAGGTGCTGATGCTGACCGGCACGTTCGTGGTGCTGAACTTCGTGCTGACGCGGCTGACGCTGTCGCTGGGGCCGGCCTGGTACGGCTATGGTTTCGCGGTGTCGCTGCTGATCGTCGTGGCGCTGTCGCTGTACCTGCTGGACCGCAAGCTCGACCGGCTCGAGTACGAAACCTACATGCTGCAGTAAGCCGGCATGTACCGGGGCCGCCGCGCAGCGTGGCAGTGCCCCGGCTGCTTCCCGCCCGCGGTGGCCTCGCGGCGCGCCACGTTTTCATTACGCCCGCAAGGCAGGGCGACGACCTGCGGCGCGCCTGCAACACCCCCGGCGGTGCCTCCCCTCTAACGTAGCCTCGACGCGCCATGGCGCGTTTCGGTAACATGACGCCGCCGTGCCCGACACACAGGCCGCAGTCATCAGAGGGATGTAATGAGAATTGCCTCAGTAGAGGACGATGCCGCCCAGGCCGAACAGATCCGGCTGCTGCTGGAAGAGGCCGGGTTCAGCTGCACCAGCTTTCCGACCGGCTCCGCCTTCCTGCGCGCGCTGCGCGATCAGGCGTTCGACCTGATCCTGATGGACTGGCAGTTGCCCGATACCAGCGGATACGAACTGGTCATCTGGGTGCGCCAGCACTCGGGCCGGCTGCCGCCCATCCTGTTCCTGACCAGCCGCATCGACGAGGCCGATATCGTGGCGGGCCTGGGCGCGGGCGCCGACGACTATCTGGCCAAGCCGCTGCGCCCGTCCGAATTCGTGGCGCGCGTCCGTGCGCTGCTGCGCCGTGCCTACCCTGACACCGTGCACGACGACGAACTGATCCGCCAGGGCGACTACGTGGTAGACGCGCGCCGCCGCAGCATCGCGGTGGCCGGGCAGATTGCCGACCTCTCGCCGCGCGAATTCGACCTGGCGCTGTTCCTGTTCCGCAATATCGGCCGGCTGCTGTCGCGCGAGGTGATCGAGCAGGCGGTCTGGGGCCGCGCCATGGATGCGGGCTCCCGCACGCTCGATACCCACGTCTCGCGCCTGCGCATCAAGCTGGCGCTGCGCCCCGAGCACGGGGTGCGGCTGACGTCGGTGTATTCGCACGGCTACCGCTTCGAGGCCGGAGGCGCCGCCGATGCGTAGCCGGCGCTGGCCTGGGTGTGCGGCGCGGTGTGGCGGCATGGTCGGCCTGATTCTGCCTGGCAGATCAAATCGTGGCGTCGAGACGGGTGTCCGCTAGCCGGGCCGCCGCCTTCTTTCATCGTCGCACCCGCGTGGAGTGGGTGCTGCTGCTGGCCGCCGTGGTGGTGGCCACGGCGGTGGTGGCGCGTTTCAACTGGTTCGAGCGTGCCGACCTGGCGCTGCTGGACTTTTCCATCGCCAGCCAGCCCCATGCCCCGCGCAACGACATCGTACTGGTGGCCATCGACGATGCCAGCATCGGGGCCATCGGCCGCTGGCCGTGGCGCCGCACGGTGCTGGCGTCACTGATCGACCATATTGCGGCCGACAAGCCGCGCGTGATCGGTCTGGACGTGATGCTGTCAGAGCCTGACATCCGCTATCCGGCCGACGACATGGAACTGGCCCAGGCCATTGCCCGCGCGCGCAACGTGATCCTGCCGGTGGTGGCGGAAGCGAGTGCGGCCGGCCCCGTCATGCGTCATCCGCTCGAAGCGTTCGCCGCCACCAACGGCCATATCAACCTGAGCGTCGATGCCGACGGCGTGGCCCGTTCCGTCTATCTGCGCGAGGGCGATGGCGATTCGCCGCCGGTCTGGCATTTCGCCGCCGCGATGGCCGCGTACGGGCAGCCGTCGCCGCCGTCGCCGGAGTCGTTCCGCCACGAACGAGCACGGCGCATCGACAGCGCGGGCTGGATCAGCCAGGACCGCCTGCGGATTCCATTCGTGGGGCCACCCGGCACCTTCGCGCGCGTGTCGGTGCTCGACGTGCTGTCCGGCCAGTTGGGCGCTGGCTTCTTCCGCGGCAAGGACGTGATCGTGGGCGCGATGGCCACCGGCATTGGCGACGTGGTCGCCACGCCGGTGTCGCGCGACCGACGCGGCATGAGCGGCGTGGAGATCCTGGCCAACACGCTGCAGGCGCTGCGCGACGGCACGGGCATCGTGCGCGTGCCTGACCTGGCCGGATGGTTCGCCACATTGCTGCCCGTGCTGCTGGCCGCGCTGGCGGCCTGGATGCTGACCCCGCGTGACGCGTTGATCGCCGTGGCCGTGCTGGTGGCCGCCCTGATCGGCGGCAGCATCATGCTCGTGGGCAGCATGCAGCTCTGGTTTGCGCCGTCCGCGGCCGTATTCGGCTGCCTGCTCGTCTACCCGCTCTGGAGCTGGCGGCGCCAGGAGGCCGCGCTGCGGTTCCTGTCCGAGGAACTGGCGCGCCTGATGCGCGAGCCCGGGCTGCTGGGCGCCCCGGCCCGCATTGACCATTCGCTCGATGGCCGCATGCAGGCCGTCTACGACATGACTGCCCGGCTGCGCGACATGCGGCGTTTTCTGTCGGACGGGCTGGAAAGCCTGCCCGAGGCCACCGTCATCTGCAACCTGGACGGCGGCATCCTGGTGGCCAATCGCCGTGCGGTGGCGCTGGTGCCTGTGGTGCTGCAGGGCATCAACGACCTGCCGCAGCCTGCCCGGCTGGGCGAGTTGCCGACCGCCGATGCCGATGCCTATGCCGATACCTACGCCGACGCCTACGGCGGTCTCGACCGCCCGGGGCTGCCGGACGTCATCGAGACGCTGTTCCCGGTGCCCGGCCCCGGCCTGGCGTACTGGGATGCCCTGTGCGGTGCGCTGGATGCCGACGCGCCCGTGATGTCCTCATCCGATTCGCACGGCGTGGAACTGGCTACCGAGGACGACCGCCGCTACCTGCTGCATGGCGCGCCGCTGCACGGCGAGGCGGGGCGGCCGGCGGGCGTCATCGTCAGCCTGATCGACATCACCACCGTGCGCCGCGCCGAACGCCAGCGCGAGCAGACGCTGCACTTCCTGTCGCACGACATGCGCTCGCCGCAGGCGTCGATCCTGGCGCTGATCGACCTGCAGTCGCGGCCCGAGCGGGCGATGACACAGGAAGAGTTGCTGGGCCGCATCGGCGAGCATGCCCAGCGCACGCTGGCGCTGGCGGACGATTTCATCCGGCTGGCGCAGGCCGAATCGCAAAGCCTGCCGTTTGCCGAGGTGGACCTGACGGCGCTGGTGCTGGATGCCACCGACGAGCTATGGGCGCTGGCCAGGACCCGCGGCATCGAGTTGCGGCTCGACCTGGACGGCGACGGCGTGACGTTGCGCGCGGCGCCCGCGCTGCTGGTGCGGGCCATCGCCAATCTGGTCAGCAATGCCATCAAGTTCAGCCCCGACGGCGCGCCGGTCACGGTGGGTCTGCGACGGCTCGGGCCTTACATGGCCATCGAGGTGACCGATCTGGGCCCAGGCATCGCACCCGAGGCGCAGGCGCGCCTGTTCCGGCCGTTCAGCCGCGTGCATGCGCCGGCCAGCGATGCCCCGTCGGGCAGCGGCCTGGGTCTGGTCTTCGTGAAAACGGTGGCGGAACGCCACGGCGGACGGGTGATGCTGCGCAGCGCGGCGGGCGAGGGTGCCACATTCTCGATCTGGCTGCCGCTGCGCTCGCGCGCCGGCTGACGGCGATCATCCAGCGATCAAGTCGCAATGCTTGCCGACACAATTGTTGGCAATCTCTTTTGAAGAAATTGCCTACGATCTGTCGGGCCACGGACACCGCATCCGTGGTCTTGCTGCCCACGCCGTGCCCCGGCGTGGGCGTTTTTTTAGCAGGCGGCGCCTACTTGGCCATGCCCGGTGCCGGGGCCGGCGTGGCCGGGGTCTCGGGTTTGGTCGATGTGTCGGGCTTGGCTTCGCCTTCCGGGGTCTTGGGCGCTGCCTTGCCTCCCGGTGCGGACGGCGACGATTCCTCTTCCTCGTCATACGTCGGCAGCGTGTCGCCGCCGCCGGTCAGCAGGTACTGGCGGCGCTGCGTGTAGGCGTCGCGCACGAAGGCGTACTTGTCCAGCGCGGCCTGCGACAGCAGGTCGGTGGCGCCCAGCATGTTGGTGCGGGTGTTCACGACGTTGAGGCCGAACATCGAATAGCGCCAGGCCGTATCGAAGTAGTGCGCCGGGTCCAGGAAGATGCTCCCCGCCACGCCCACGCCGTCACGGATCGAACTGGGGCCGAACAGCGGCAGCACCAGGTATGGGCCGGCCGGCACGCCCCAGGTGCCCAGCGTCAGGCCGAAGTCCGTGGAATGGCGCGGCATGCCGGCGGCCGTGGCGACGTCGATCAGGCCGCCGATACCCAGCACCGTGTTGACCGCCACGCGCATCATCGTTTCCACCGCTTCCACGGGCTTGCCCTGGAGCACGTTGTTGGCGAAGTTGCCGACGTCCGAGAAGTTGTTGAAGAAGTTGGTGACGGCCAGCCGTGCCGGTTCCGGCGTGACGGCCTTGTAGCCCTTGGCCAGCGGCTGGGCCACGTAGGTGTCGGCCTTGTCGTTGACCGTGAAGACGACCCGGTTCATCGGCTCCAGCGGGTCCGCCGGGTTGGCATTGGGGCCTGTGGCGCAGCCGGTGGCCAGCAGGGTCAGCGATGCGGCGGCCAGGGCGGTGGCAAGCCGGGGCGATGCAGGCGCCGCGGCGCGCAGGAGCGAAAGACGGGAGAGCATGTCGAGACAGTCTTTTTCGTTTCTTGTGATGTGGGGACGGCGCACCCGGCAGCGCCGGGACACGTCCATCCGAACTGCGCCGGTAGGCGCCCCGGCTACCGCCGGGACTTGCCAGCGTCCGACCCTGAAGATTTATCGGCAGATTGTGCCATGGTCGTAGCCACCGTGAGAGGGGGAAGCGACGGTCCCAGCGGTTCCGCACGGCCGTTCAGTTCGCGGCGCGGGCGGCCCATCAGGATCGGCTGGAAGAATACGGCACCGGCCAGCGTGCAGATCAGCGCCAGCGCCAGCAGCTTACCCATGCTGGCCGTGCCGGGGTGATGCGACAGCCAGAGGCTGCCGAAGGCCGTGGCCGTGGTGCCGGCGCTATATAGCACCGCATGCGTGAGGCTGGACTGCAGCAGCTTGGTCTTGCCGTGGCGCCAGGCGATCACGTAGTAGATCTTGAACGCCACGCCGATGCCCAGCAGCAGCGGCAGGGCGATGATGTTGGCAAAGTTCAGCGAGATGCCGAGCACCACGCACAACTCCAGCGTGACCAGCCCCGACACCAGCAGCGGGATCAGGGTCCGCAGCACGTCGCCGACGCGGCGCAGGGTGATCCAGAGCAGCACCGTGATCGACAGCACCGCCCAGATGCCGGCATGGATGAAGGCGTTCATGATGGTATCGGCCGATCCCTTGATGGCGATGGGGCCGCCCGTGGCGTCAGGCTGCACGCGGGCCATCACGGCAATGAACTTGCTCAGCGCCGCCTCGCGGGCGGCTTCGTTCTTCGCACCGGGCGGCGGCAGCTTCGGGCTCACATTGACCAGCGCCTGTCCATTCGGCGCGAGCCAGTCGCGCGCCAGTTCGGGCGGCAGCGTCTGTTGCGACACCGGTTCGGGCTGCAGCGCGTTCTTCAGCGAGCCCAGTGCCAGGCGCAGCGGCAGCGCCACGGCCAGCTCGGCGCGGTCGCGCACGGCGGGCGTCGCGTCAGCCAGCTGCTTGAGCGCGCGCGACAGATGTTCGGCCGATTCGGCGCCCGGGCCCGGGTGATCGAGCGCGGCCAGCGACAGCTGGCGCGACGCATTGCGCAGCGACGCCACGCGCAGCGCGTCGGTGGCCGGCGTAGCGGTCGGCTGCGTCAGCACCGGCATCAGGCTCTTGGCCATGCCGGCGATGATGGCCAGCTTGGGAGCCTGATCGTCTGGAATGAAGGTCTTCAGCGTGACCACGCGCGCCACCTCGGGCAGCGCCTTGAGCCTCGTGGCGGTGGCTTCGGCATCCTTCAGCGTGGGCGCTAGCACCTTGATGTCGTCGGTGCCGGCCTGCGGCGCGTCCTTCAGCGCCAGCAGCGTGGACATCGATTCCGAGTGCGGATCCTTCAGGTGCAGCGGGTCGAAGTCGAAGCGCAGGTGCGGCAGCAGCGGGGCGCCGCCGATCAGCACGGCCAGCACGCCAACCAGCGTGCCCTTGCGATGGCGCTCGAAAAACGCGTCGGCCGGGGCCAGCCAGCCGAAGCCGGGCATTTCTTCCTCGGCGCGCGGCGCCAGCACGCGGATCAGCGCCGGCAGCATCGTGAACGTGGTGGCGAAGGCGATGAACATGCCCACGCCGGCAATCTTGCCCAGTTCGGCCACCCCGCGGTAATCGGTGGGCAGGAAGCAGAAGAAGGCGGCCGCCGTGGCGGCTGCGGCCAGCGTCAACGGGCCGGCCACGTCGCGGGCGGCCAGCGTCAGGGCCTGATCCAGGTCGCCGTGGTCGTGCCGTTCGGCACGATAGCGCACACCGAACTGGATGCCGAAGTCCACGCCCAGGCCCACGAACAGCACCGCGAAAGCCACCGAGATCATGTTCAGCGCGCCGACCATCATCAGACCCAGCGCGGCGGTCATGATCAGGCCCGAGAGCAGGCTCACCAGCACGGCCGTGATCAGGCGGGCGGAGCGCAGTGCCATCCACAGGATGCCGATCACCACGATCAGCGTCAGCACGCCGTTGAGCACGGCGCCTTCGCTGACCGAGGCGAATTCATCGTCGGCCAGCGGCTGCGGGCCGGTCAGCCGCACCACGGCGTTGTAGCGTTCGGTCAGCTTCAGTTGCGTGGCGGCGGCGCGGATGGCATCGCTGGCGCCCGAGCCGGCCTTGAGGTCGCTGAAGTCCAGCACCGGCGACAGCGTGACGAAGCTGAATGCGCGGCCGTCGGCATTGGGTTTGAGGCTGTCGTCGACCAGCCCTGCCCATGACAGCGCCACGGGCTTGTTGGCCAGCACGCCATCGATGGTACGGGCGCTTTCGCCCAGCAGCTGGTCCATGTCGGACAGCTTGATCTGGCCAAGCTGCAGCGGCAGGTTGAGCGTGGTGGTGAGCAGGTCGGACAGGCCGCGCAGCGTGGGGTCGTGCGCCAGGTTGTTCAGCAGCGGCCGGGCCTGCCCGAGCTTGCCGGCCATGTCCTGGACACTGGCGGTATCGGCAAACAGCAGGCCATTGCGTTCGAAGAACGGGCCCGAGCCGGGCTGGCCCACGGCCTTGAAGCGGTTGGGCTGCTGGCGCAGCGCGTCGGCCAGTTCGTTGGCGGCGGCGTCGGCCAGTTCCTTGGCCGGGGCCTGCACGACGGCCAGGATCATCTTGTCGCGCTGCGGGAACGCTTCGCTGATGGCCGCGTCGTTTTTCGCCCACGGGGCGTCCGATTCCAGCAGGCGGCTGATGTCGGTATTGATGGCGAAATTGCGAGCAACATAGACGCCGCTGCCGAGGGTGAGCAGCAGGGCGATGCCGATCACGAGCCAGGCGTGAACGGTGGCGAATTTGACGGTGCGAACCAGCAGCGGTCTGATCATGAGTCCTGTATCTTCAGCGCCCGATGCGGCGGGGGCGCATGGGCGGCACCCGGAGTATAGCGGTTGAAGCGGGGCATTCCGCACCCGCCGCCACGCGCGCCTGGCAGCGAGGCAACATCGCGATCCGCTATATACTGGCTCGACTGGCCAACCCGGCCGTATTGCTTCGATGAGTCATGAACCGTTACGGAATCCTTCCCGCCGCCATCATCGCGCCGATCGCCGCGGTGGTCGTCGTGTCTGCCGCCCACGCGCAAGTCAATACCAGCGCCGCGCCGGACAAGCTCGTGCAGTCCGCCGTCGAAGGCGTGATCACGAAGATCAAGTCCGATCCTGAAACCCGCGCCGGAGATCTTGCAAAAATTACCGCCGTTGTCCAGCGCGAATTCCTGCCCTTCACCGATTTTGGCCGCACCACGCGGCTGGCGGTCGGCAATGCCTGGAAGCAGGCCACTCCAGAGCAGCAAAAAACGCTCCAGGAACAGTTCACGGCACTGCTGGTGCGCAGCTATGCGGTGTCGCTGTCGCAACTGCGCGAACAGAGCCCGAAGTTCTCGTACAAGCCCGCCAAATCTGGCAATAACGCCAGTGACGCGGTCGTGGCGACGCGTGTGATGAACAACGGCGACGAAATGCTGATCGACTACCGCCTGCAGAAGGGCGCCGACGGCTGGAAGATCTACGACATCAACATGATGGGCGCGTGGCTGATCGAGGTGTATCGCAAGCAGTTCGCGGACATCGTGGCGCGCGACGGCATCGACGGGCTGATCAAGTACCTGAACAGTCACAACGCGCGCGCGTAACCGGCAGGCGCTGGGGACCCAGCATAAAAAAACCGGGTCTGGTCGCCCAGTCCCGGTCTTTCTTCAAGCGGCCGCCGATCGAAGATCGGGCGGCCGTTTTTCATGGTGCTCAGTGAACCTGCGCGGCCTGGACGGCCTCGGCGCGGCTGCCCTGCGCCTTCTTCAGGTTGCCGATCTCGGCCAGCTTGATCTCCACGTGGCGCGAGAACACGTATTCGGCGGGGCGCTGCTTGTCCAGCGGGATGTCCGGGGCCATCGGGCCGTCGGTCTTCACGCCGCGCAGGCTCACGCCCAGCGCCTTGAGCGGGTGCGAGAACGTGTCGGCCACGGCCGTCGCCTCGAAACCGCTGTGCACCATGCAGTTGGCGCACTTTTCGTAGTTGCCAACGCCGTAGGCGTCCCAGTCGGTACCTTCCATCAGTTCCTTGAAGGTCTTCACATAGCCTTCGCCGACCAGGTAGCACGGACGCTGCCAGCCGAACACGGTGCGTGCCGGGTTGCCCCACGGCGTGCACTTGTAGGTCTGGTTGCCGGCCAGGAAGTCCAGGAACATCGTCGATTGGCTGAACGCCCACTTCTTGCCGGCGTTGCCGCGCGCCAGGATGTCGCGGAACAGTTGCTTGGTCTTGCCGCGGTGCAGGAAGTGCTGCTGGTCCGGCGCGCGTTCGTAGGCATAGCCCGGCGACACCGTGATGCCGTCCACGCCCATCGCCTTGACCGAGTCGAAGAACTGGGCCACGCGGTCCGGCTTGGCATCGTTGAACAGCGTGCAGTTGATGTTGACGCGGAAGCCACGTTCCTTGGCCATGCGGATGGCTTCGACGCAGCGGTCGTACACGCCTTCCTGGTTGACCGAGTGATCGTGCATCTCGCGGTCGCCGTCCAGGTGGATCGACCACACGAAATACGGGCTCGGCTGGTACTGGTCGATCTTCTTTTCCAGCAGCAGGGCGTTGGTGCACAGGTAGACGAAACGCTTGCGGGCGATGATGCCACGCACGATTTCCGGCATGTCCTTGTGCAGCAGCGGCTCGCCGCCGGCGATCGACACCACGGGGGCGCCGCATTCGTCGACCGCTTCCAGGCATTCCTGCACCGACAGGCGCTGGTTCAGGATGGGGTCCGGATAGTCGATCTTGCCGCAGCCGGAGCAGGCCAGGTTGCAGCGGAACAGGGGTTCGAGCATCAGGGCCAGCGGGTAACGCTTTTGCCCGGACAGATGCTTGCGTGCGATGTAGGCGCCTACGCGGGCGACCTGGAGAAACGGAATGGCCAAGGGGGTGCTTCCTGTCAGGTTCAGTGTGTCGGTTCAGCCGGCCGCCGTCTGGTCGGCAAGCTGGGCGTCACTGATATCAGTTGTTCGTCTGGCCCCTGGGGCCAGCGTTGCATCGGCTAGTTCAGCCGGCAGGCGGAATTCGGCATGTTCCTCGATGCCTTCCATGACCGATACGTTGACCGGACCAAGGCGTCGCAGGGCGGCAATGACGTCTTCCACCATGTCTTCGGGTGCCGAAGCACCCGCGGTAATGCCAACCACGTCGGCGTTGCGGACCCAGGCCGGGTCCAGTTCGCTGCCGTCGGCAATCAGGTAACTCGGCACGCCACTTTCCGTGCCGATTTCGCGCAGCCGGTTCGAATTCGAACTGTTGGTGGCCCCGATCACGAGAATGACATCCACGCGCGCGGATAATTCCCGTACCGCACTTTGCCGATTTTGCGTGGCATAGCAGATATCGCGCGTGCTCGGCCCCACAAGATCGGAAAAACGCCGGTGGAGCGCCGCAATGATATTACGGGTGTCGTCCACGGACAACGTGGTCTGGGTGATATATGCCACAGGTGCGTCGGCCGGCAGGTCCAGCGCGGCCACTTCAGCCTCGTCCTGGACCAGCAGCACTTTGCCCGGAATCTGCCCCATCGTGCCCTCCACCTCGGGGTGGCCGGCGTGGCCGATCAGGATCACGTGGCGACCGGCGGCGGCGTACTGGCGGCCCTGGTTATGGACCTTGATCACCAGCGGGCAGGTGGCGTCGATCGCGTGCAGATCGCGGCGCTGTGCCTCGGCGATCACACTACGCGCCACGCCGTGGGCGCTGAAGATGGTGACCGCGTCACCCGGCACTTCGTCGAGTTCCTCGACGAAGCGCGCGCCTTTTTTCCGCAGCGATTCCACCACATGCTTGTTGTGGACAATTTCGTGGCGAACATATACGGGAGCGCCGTGCTTGATCAGGGCACGGTCCACGATTTCGATCGCACGGACCACGCCCGCGCAAAAGCCCCTGGGTTTGGCAAGGATCACCTGCATGGAGACGGCCCCCCGACCCTCTTGTGAAGATTCGAAGACATCAGTTATTTTGGTATTCCGGCATCACTTTTCCGGTTCACGGTAGGTACTATATACCGGGTCGGATTTTCATGCCGCCGCGTTGGCTGTTGCCAACAGGGTCATTCCGGTGAAAATGCCGCCCTGCGTCTTGGTATAACGGCGGATTCTCGTTCAACGCGTCCGCAACGCCCATAGGGGATTTGAAATTCACAATTGCATTCTCGTGACAGGGGCTTCGGGCTTCCTGGGTTCTTCGGTCATGCGCCAGGCGCTGGAGCGCGGCTTCCAGGTGCGGGTGCTGGTCCGTGCCACCAGTCCGCGCGCCAACCTGGCCGGGCTGCCGGTAGAGATCGTGGAAGGCGACATGCGCGATCCAGCCGCCATGGCGCGTGCCATGGCCGGCGTCCGCTACCTGTTCCATGTGGCGGCCGATTACCGCCTGTGGGCGCCCGATCCCGAGGAAATCGTCCGTTCCAACGTGGACGGCACGGTCACGACGATGAACGCGGCGCGGGACGCCGGCGTCGAGCGCATCGTCTATACCAGCAGCGTCGCCACGCTGCGGGTAGCCGGCGCCACCGGTCCGGTGGACGAGACCGCCGCCATGGCGGGCCACGAGGCCATCGGCGCCTACAAGCGCAGCAAGGTGCTGGCCGAGCGCGAGGTGGAGCGGCTGGTGGCCGAGGGGCTGCCCGCCGTGATCGTGAATCCGTCCACGCCGATCGGGCCACGTGACGTGCGCCCCACACCGACGGGCCGGATCATCGTCGAGGCGGCCACGGGAAAAATCCCGGCATTCGTCGATACCGGCCTGAACCTCGCCCACGTCGACGATGTGGCGAACGGTCATTTCCTGGCGCTGGAAAAAGGCCGCATCGGCGAACGCTACATTCTTGGCGGCCAGGATGTGCTGCTGCGGCAGATGCTGGCGGACATCGCCGGCATGGCCGGGCGCAAGGCGCCCACCATCGAACTACCGCGCTGGCCGCTGTACCCGATTGCCCGGGTGGCCGAAGCCGTTGCCCAGTTCACGAAAAAGGAGCCGTTCGTGACCGTTGACGGCCTGAAGATGTCGCAATACCGGATGTTCTTCACGTCGGCCAAGGCCGAGCGCGAGCTGGGCTATACCGCGCGCCCATACCAGGAGGCGCTACGCGATGCGCTGAACTGGTTCCGCGATAACGGTTACTTGAAATAACCGGCCGGGCGCGGCCCGACCGCCAGGTGCTCAGGAGCGGACGGGCGCCTGGTTGCGGCCCTTCCACTGACCGCCCCTGCGCAGATAAAAGCGGCGCGCCGAATCGAGCGTGGCGCCCAGATAGAACAGCGCCGTCAGCGGCAGCAGCGGTGCCAGCCATGCGGGCTGCCGGTACTCGCGCAGCATCGGACGGTAGCTGATTGCCATCAAGACCCAGGCCAGCCAGGCTGGCCATGCCGCTGCGCCGCCGGCCAGCGCCAGCAAGGGCGGGGCCAGATAGGTCAGGATCATGCCCAGCGTGGCACCCGCCAGCATCAGCGGCGAATAGTGCAACTGCGTATAGGCACTGCGCGCAATCATGTTCCACAGGCTTTGCCAGTCGTCATACGGGCGCAGCGACACGCTGTCGTCGGCCAGGTCGAGCCGGATGGAACCGCCTGCCTTGATCTTCGCCGCCAGGCTGCAGTCGTCGATGAGCTCGCCGCGAATCGCCGCAAAGCCGCCGATCCGGGCCAGTGCCGAACGCCGCGCCAGCATGCAGCCGCCGGCCGCGCCGGCCACCTTGCTGTGCGGGTCGGCGACGCGCTGGAACGGGTAAAGCTTGGCGAAGTAGAAGACAAAAGCCGGCACGATCATGCGTTCCCACCACGATTCGCAGCGCAGACGCACCATCAGGGACGTCAGGTCGCGCTGCTCGTGTTCGGCGCGGGCGACCAGTTCACGCACGGTGTGCGGGCCGTGCCAGATGTCGGCGTCGGTCAGGAACACGAACGCGGCGTCGGGCATGCGCTGGTCGGCAGCGGCCAGCCCCTCGGACTGCGCCCAGACCTTGCCGCTCCAGCCGGCCGGCAGGTCGCGCGCGCCGATCACCGTCAACGCTTCGCCCTTGCCGATGGAAACGGCGGCGGCCCGGGCGATATCGGCCGTGCCGTCGGTGCTGTGGTCGTCCACCACGACGAGCTGCAGGCGGCCAGGATATTGCTGGCTTAGTACCCCGGTCACGGCGCGGGCAATCACATCGGCTTCATTGCGGGCCGGAATCACGCCGATCACAGGCGGCCAGTGGGCCGGTTGAGGGGAGGGGGCGGGTTTGCGCACGCGCCAGAATCCGGCGCGGGCGAATACCAGTACGCACCAGACCACCAGGGTCAGCAGGGACAATCCGAACAGCAGCATGGGTCTTATTTGATGAATCGCCGCGCCAGGCGGGCCAGCCTGGGCACGGTGGTGGGCCGGACAAGGCGCGCATCATACCCCGCCATGCGCCGTTCGTTCTCGGCCAGGCACAGATCGATCATGGCGCCGGCCGACAGCGTCTGGCCCAGCGATCCGGCGGCGTTCATCGGAAAGTTGGCGTCCTGCGCGGTGCCGTCCGCCTTGACGTCGATGCCCTTGGCCAGGCCGATGCGCTCGCGGATCAGGAACAGCCAGACGCGTGCGACCTTGAGTGCGAAGGCCGGGCGGCGCCACCACGGCAGGCTCTTGCGATACCAGGCCACCCAGTTGGCAAAAAACAGGATATGGCGGCCTTCTTCCTGGATCACCGGCTCGAAGGTCTCCACCAGCTCGGCCGGAAAGAAGCCCGAATCCTTGGCTGCCGCGAACAGGCCGAAAGCGGCGAAGCTGTCGATGCACTCGCTGTAGCCGGTGACCAGCCAACCCCATTCGGCGTCGGCGGGCGGTAGGTATTCGGGTTCAGGCGCCAGCGTGATGCCGTACGCCTGTACCAGCTTCGAGAGCACCACCTTGTGGCGCGCTTCCTCGTCGGCATCCATTTCCAGCGCGCTGCGCAGCAGGGCATCCTTCTGGCGGGCGGCAAAACTGTGCACCCGTACCGATGCGCGCCCTTCGGTCTGTACGGCGATATCCCAGATGGGCAGCGAGGTCACGCGCTTGAGCGCGTCGGGCGGCAGCTTTGGCCAGTCGATGACCGACGGCTTGTACGGGTTGTGGGTCTGCAACAACATGTTGCAGAACATGCGCAGGTGTTCGGCCGAGCCGATGCGCACCGGCCCGTCCAGCGGGTCGGTCCAGTTGCGCATGGCGTGGTCCGCCAGATCGATGGCCGTGCGGGCCACGGTGGCGGCCACGGCAGCGGCGCGGGCCTCACTGGTTTCCGGGATCGACTGGACGCGGGCAACGGGCAAGCCGTCTACCGCGCCTTCGATTTCGAATGCTTTCTTCATCGGCGCTCCGGGCAGGGATAGCGGCAGTCATTGTATCCAGCCGGAGCGGTTGGTGCAGGATTGTGTCGAAAAAGACAGTCCAGCCGGCCAGCCAGTGGGGGCGGTCGTTGGCGGGCGGCAAGCAATGTGTGGCAGGCCGGCGCAATGCCGGCCATGGGCCCTGGATGCGGCGCCGCTCAGCGTGCGTGGTGCGCGCGTTGCGGCCTCGGTGGTTGGCGATGCCATTCCTGTGCGATATCCGGGAAGACATCGCACTCGCCGCGAACGATGTTCTCGATCGTGGCGCAAATCCCCTCGGTGCCACGTGGCCCGACGCAGACAAGGCTGCGCGGGGTTTCCGAATGGGCCGGAATGGCGTACACGTGCATCCCCTCGCGATAGAGGGGATGCTGGGTCAGCCGCTCGTTCAGGATTTCGACAAAGCGGTTGGGGCTAACGGTCGGCTTGTCCATCGCTTTTCTCCCTACGGGCTTCCAGCCTATGGCGGCCTCCGGCCATGTTCAAGGGGCTCAGCGGCGCTTCAAGCGCCCATTGGGTCGCATCGTCACGTAATGTCACGCAAATTCACGCATTGCAACCACGTTCGGTTCGACTAGTGTCGGGTGCCGGCGACTTCGTCCGTGGTGCGCCGGCCGTCGAGCATGCCATTGCCGGCGACCCAGCAGGCAGCTTCGGCTTCGGCGTGCGACGGATAGTCGGTTTGCGCCTCAATGGTGCTGTCGCAGTCGGCGCCGCCGCATTTTTCCTCGACGATGATGCGCCAGGTGTAGCGTCCGGGCCGGTCTTCCATGACATGCATGACCAGGGTGCGGCGCTGGTCGGACAGGGACATCGGATGGGTCTGCATAACGGTACTCCGTTGATTCACCACCAGGCAGGGGCCCCGGTGGACTTTCAACATAGCACCGCACCGCGCCATTTCCAGCAGGAAATGCCGCAGTGCGGCGTCCGCGGCCTATGCTGGGGGCATCGGTCCTGATATCGTGTGCGGCCTTGGGTTCCTGGGGGCCATGTCGCGCCCGGGGACGGCAGACCGGACCTCTACCATGCCTGTTTCCACGACCCTTACCGACCGCATTGCCGCGCTGCTGGCGCATTTCGATACCGCCGTCCTGCCGTCCTGGACGGGGCCGGGCTGGAATCCGTCGATGGCGCTCGCGCACGAGGCGCTGGACGGCGTGTCCGGTCAGCCGTTGCCCGACAAGCGTTACCGCGCCATGGCCTGCGCGCGCCAGCTCTATGTCTTTGCGACGATGGGCAATCTGCCGCACGCCGCCACGCTGTTCAATTCGCTGGTTCGCCATTTTGGCGATGGTGCCGGAGGCTGGATCTACAGCATCGACGCGCGGGGTGCGCCGCTCGATGCCACGCGCGATCTGTATACCTACGCTTTCGTGGTGTTCGCCTGCGCGCATTACCACCGGGCCAGTGGCGACGCCGCGGCGCTGGAGACCATGCAACGCACCATCGCCGCGATCGAGGCGCGCTTTGCCGACGGCAACGGTCTCTATCACGCGGCACTGGCGCAGAACTTCGGGCCCAACGAAAGCGGTGTGCTGCAGAACCCGATCATGCACCTGACCGAGGCCTACCTGGCGGCGCTGGATATCACCGGCGACGCCTGGATGGCCCAGCGGCTGAAGACGCTGGCCGATGCCGTCCACGTCCGGTTTGTCGACCCGGCCAACGGTTGCGTTGCCGAACTGCCGCAGGGCACGCCGGGCAACCGGATCGAGCCCGGCCATCAGTTCGAGTGGTATTCGCTGGTCATGACGGCCCCGGCGCTGTTTGCCGATGGCCCGCTGGCCGCGTCGCTGCCGCAGGCGTTTGCGTTCGCCCGCCGCCATGGCGTGGCGGATGCCACATTGGGCGTGTGTGCCGCGCTCGACGGCCACGGCGCGGTGCAGGACGCCACCGAGCGGATCTGGGCCCAGACCGAATTCGCCCGGGCGTTGATGGTCAAGGCATCGGTGGAACAGGACGCGGCGGCGCTGGCCGAACTGGAAACCTGGATCGACCGGTTCCGCGCACGCTTCCTGCACGCGCGCGGCTGGCACGAGTGCCTGGCGCCGGACGGCGCCGTCATCCGGGCCGAAATGCCGTCCACCACGCCGTACCACCTGCTGACGGCCTGGCAGGCGCTGCGCACGCTGCTTCCGGCGGCCTGACCCGCCGGCCGCCTGATCCGGCTGATCCGGCTGGCCCGGTTGGCCGGGATGGGCGCGTCAGTCCACGCGTGCCCGCAGGTCGCTCTTGCGGATCAGCTGCAGCAGGGTGTCGGCCGGGCGGGACAGGCGCCCCGCGGCCAGCGTGATGAATTCGACGTCGGGCAGGGCGGGCAGGGCATCGACATTGACGGGCGGCACCAGTCCGCCGCCGGTCAGGTTCTGCGCCCGTACCGTGATGCCAAGGCCACCGCGCGCCGCGGCAATGCAGCCCGAGTGACTGCTGCTGGTGCAGACCACCCGCCAGCGCCACCCCGCCGTGGCCAGGGTGTCGAGCACCACCGATCGTGTGACGCTGGGCTCGTTGACCAGGATCAGCGGCAGCGGCTGGCCCACATCGACCACGGTCCCGGGCCGCGCCAGCCATTCGAGCTGGCCGCGAAACAGCGGCACGCCACGCCGTTCTCCTTCCCGCCGTTTGCCGATGATCAGGTCCAGCGTGCCGGCCTCGATCCATTCGTACAGCTTGCTGGTCATGCCGATGGTGATTTCCAGTTCCACGTCCGGGTGCGTGGCGCGGAAGGCCGCCAGCACATTGGGCAGCGGCCCTTGCGCCAGGTCTTCGGAACAACCGAGCCGAACGCGACCCTGCAGACGCGGCGCGCTGAACTGCTGCTCGGCGCGGGCCAGCGATTCCAGGATCAGGCGGGCATGTACCAGCAGCGCCTCGCCATCGGGCGTCAGCGCCAGCGAATGGGTATCGCGCACGAACAGGCGCCGGTTGACGTGCTGTTCCAGCCGGCGGATGTGGTCGCTGACCGACGATTGCGACAGGCCAAGCTGGCGGCCGGCGTCGGTAAAGCTATGCGCGGTGGCCACCGTGGCGAAGGTGTGAATCCAGACGGGATTGAGCATCGGTGCATTGTCATCGGATTTTCCGATGGCAGTCAATAAACCCAGAGGGGTTCCCGATGGGGTGCCGGGTGCGTACCATGCTTGCACGGTCCGGGTTTCTCCCGGGCTGGCATGACAGCAGGATTTTCCCAATGAATACCGCCCCCGCCCCCGCCGCCCGCCAGGCCGTCTCCCATAAGGCCATGCTGTGGATTGTCTTCGCCGGCTTTTTCATGCAGACGCTGGATACCACGATCGTCAATACCGCGCTGCCATCGATGGCGCACAGCCTGGGCGAAAAGCCGCTCGACCTGAAACCCGTGGTGGTGGCCTATACGCTGACCATGGCGATGTTGACCCCGGCATCGGGCTGGCTGGCCGACAAGTTCGGCACGCGCCGCGTCTACTTCAGCGCCATCCTGATCTTCGTGCTGGGTTCGGTGTTCTGCGCCACGGCGCATACGCTCACGCAACTGGTGATTGCGCGGGTGCTGCAGGGTGTGGGCGGCTCGATGCTGCTGCCGGTCGGCCGGCTGGCCGTGCTGCGCAACATCCCCGGCGAGCAGTACATCGCCGCGCTGGCGTTCGTGTCGATTGCCGGGCAGGTCGGGCCGATCTTCGGGCCGGTGCTGGGCGGCTGGCTGGTCCAGAGCGCGTCGTGGCACTGGATCTTCCTGATCAACGTGCCGGTCGGGCTGGTGGGACTTTTCGCGGTACGCCGCTACCTGCCCGCGGGCGAAGCCGGTGTGGCGCCGCCGTTCGACTGGCTTGGCTGCGGTCTGCTGTCGCTATGCATGGTCACGTTCTCGCTGGCGCTGGAAAACGGCGCGCATAGCCCGTGGAGTGCCTTGCTGGCTGCCATCAGCATCGGCAGCGCGCTGCTCTATATCCCCCATGCGCGCCGGCATGCCACGCCGCTGTTCCGGCTGGCGCTGTTCCGCGAGCCCAACTTCAGCGTGGGCCTGATTGGCAACCTGGTCTGCCGGATCGGGTCGGGCGCGGTGCCGTTCCTGCTGCCGCTGCTGTTCCAGCTGCAGCTGGGCTATTCGCCGCTGCACTCCGGCATGATGCTGCTGCCGGTGGCCATTGCCGGCACGATCTCCAAACGCTGGATCGTGCCGCTGGTGAATCGCTTTGGCTACGACACGTTCCTGCTCGTCAATACGGTGATCGTCGGCGCCTCGATCGCGTCGTTCTCGGCTATTTCGCCGGGCTGGCCGCTGGCCATGTCGATCGTGCAGCTGGCCACGTTCGGCGCCGCCAATTCGATGCAGTTCGCGGCGATGAACAGCGTGACGCTGAAGGGACTGACCCGCGAGGACGCCGGCAGCGGCAACAGCCTGTTCTCGATGGTTCAGATGCTGGCCATCGGCCTGGGCGTCACCATCGGCGGCGGGCTCGTCAGTCTGTTCTCGGTGAAACTCGGTGTCGCGGCGCCGGCCTACCGGCTGGCCTTCCTGTCGGTGGGCATTATCACGCTGTTCTCCGCCCTGGTGTTCCGCCGGCTCGATGCCGAACGACTGAATCCGAAAAGCGTGAAACGGGCGGCGGTACAGGCGCCGTAGACAACTGGACGGGGCCTCAGCCTTCGGACGGCGGCCAGCCGTCACGCTCGCTGAGTTCCTTGAACCATTCGTGCATGGTGGAATCCTGCACGGAATATTCGCCGCGGGCCGATTTCCATACCAGAGCCGGCGATCGGTCCCGCAGGCTTTCCAGCGCCGCCTGGACTTTTTGCGGCGAAACGGTCATGCCGGGGCATTGCTGACGGTAGAACGCCAGCGATTCTGCGTCGTAAGGCCGGAACTTGCTGCCGATCGACAGCATCCGTGCCAGCACCGCCTGCTCAAGCGGCTTGAGGCCCAGGTAGTCGGACTTCATCTGTGCCGTGTCCTGCGCCTGCCGTCTGCGGGCGGCGGCAAGTACGCGCAGTTCGAACCGCTCGCCGTTATCGGCTTCCAGCGGGTTCAACGATTCCCCGATGGCAGCATGGAAGAACTGTGGCCGATATCCGAAAAGCTGGAACGCTTCGAGCAGCGCCGGCTGATCGACTGGCCGCAACTCGCTGCGTTGCTGCTCGATCAGTGCCGCGACGTGCGCCACATAGCTTTTGCCCAAGGTGGGCATCTGGTGGATGGACGAGCCGTAGAACGGGGCGCTGGTGGTGTTGACCAGCCGTAACAGTTTGTCGCGGTCCGAGCCGGACATGACAAGCATTAGCGCGATAGCCTCGGGCGTGTTCATCTGATCGCGCGCTGACTTCAGTGCGGCCATGGCGGTTTCGCCAGATTCGCTGGTCAGTGCATGCTGGGCTTCGTCGATCAGCAACGCGATGGGCTTGCCCGTTTTCTTGTGCAGCGCCTGGAGGGCCTGCGGCAATGTCGCCCCGTCGATACTGCCCACCCGGGAGGTGTCTATCTTCAGCGTGCCCGCGATGGTGACGCTTTCCAGGCGCGCCTTGCGGGCAGTGCGGGCCACCACGCCCTGATTCTCGGCCAGTGCGTGCGCGATCCCTTCCGCAATCAGCGCGCCGGGGTCCTTCCGCTGGTCTGACCAGAGATCGACGTAGATCACCAGTACGTCCGCCTTTTCAAGAGCCGGGCGCAAGTCGTACTGCAAGAACATCGATTTTCCGGTGCGTCGGGGTGCCGCGAGAAACAGCCCGTTCTGTGCGTCGCCAAATACCGCAAGGCCCTGCAACTGGGCGGCGAGCTCGGAGGCCAGCTCCGGTCTGCTGAAGTAGCGCATCCGTTTATCTTGAATTATCCTGAGTTGGATAATTTATTGAAACGGGGATAAAAGTCAATAATTCGCGGCCGGACGCCAGGTAAAGTGATGTTTAATCTACATCAATCCTCCACCCCATTCTCGCGCAGCATCCGGTCGCATTCGTCCAGCATGTCGTGGGCGAAGGCTGACTGGTAGTTCGGATCCAGGGCTTCCATCATCTCGTGCGAGGCGTACAGACCGGCTTCGCGCGACAGTGTGGCGGCCAGTTGGCGGGCCAGCTGGTCGCTCAGGTCCGACAGCAGGCGCCGCTCGGACAGCGCCAGCTGCAGCTTCGAGCGCGACAGCCAGTTGCCGGCCAGCGTGGCGCCCTGGGCTTCGGTCATCCATTGGCCGTGTTCGTAGAACGCGGATAGCCGTTCGGCCATCAGCGCGAACATCAGCGCCTTGCGGGTGTTGAAATCGATGCGGGGGGGCGGCGAGGCGGGGATCATTGGCGAAAATCCTGAAGGGCGGGGCGCGTGATGGTAACGCACCCGGTAACGCACCCGGTAACGCACCCGGTAGCGCACCCGGCAACGGAAGCGCCAGAAAGGCTTGTCAGCCCAAGCGCGCCTGCAGCCATGTGCCGATATCGGCGATCTCTTCCAGGCAGACCGAATGGGGCATGTTGCCGTACGCATGCCAGGTCACCGGCTGGCCGCGTTCGGTGAGGAAATCGCGGGCGCGGGTGCCCAGGGTCAACGGCACCACATCGTCGGCCGTGCCGTGGGCGGCAAAGATCGGCGTGTTGGCGTTGGCCGGGGTGGCTTCGGCCGCGATCAGTTCGGGCGACGGAATGTAGGTGGACAGCGCGATCACGCCGGCCAGTGTCTGCGGGTGCGTCAGGGCCGTGGTGTAGGCAATGGCGCCGCCTTGCGAGAATCCGGCCAGCACGATGTTCGCGGCCGGAATGCCACGCCCGATTTCGCGGTCGATCAGCGCACGGATGGCGTCGCGCGACTGCTTGATGCCCGCCACGTCGGCCTTGCGGCCGGCTTCGTCGAGCGAATAGATGTCGTACCACGCGGGCATGACGTAGCCGCCATTGCAGGTGACGGGGATGGCCGGGGCATGCGGAAAGACAAAGCGCACGGCCAGGGTGTCGGGGAGGCCCAGCTCGGGCACCACGGGTACGAAGTCGCTGCCATCCGCCCCAAGCCCATGCATCCAGATCACGGCGTGGGTCGGATTCGGTGCGGTGTCGATTTCAATGGCGGGCAGCAAGCTCATGGCCGTTCCTGTGAATGCGGGAAAGCGGCCAGTATCGCACGGGCGCCGGAGCGTCCGTGCGACGGCTTGTCAGGCTTCCAGGCGGGGTCAGGCGGCCGTGGGAACGATCGGAATCGTGGCCAGGCCAGGGGTGCTGCGAGCGGGCGCCGCCTGCAACTGCGGCGTTTCGGGTTGCGGCGGCGACGCAAAGCGCCGGTCCGCCACGCCTTCCACGCCGGTGGCGTGTACCTCTTCGAGGAAGGCGATCATGTTGCGGTAATAATCGACTTGCATCTGCGCTTCAAGCAGGCGACGTTCTGCCTGGAAAAGCGTCAGCCTCATGTCTTGCAGTTCCTTCTCGGCGATCTTCTCTGGCGTCGGCGGACTGAACAAGTTTGCAAGCGAACGCATGGCAGTTACCTCCCGGGGCTGTCGTACGGCGTGTGAGTCGTTTCGGTTGTGTGCGCGCCATGCGGTCAAATATAGACGATTCGGCGCAAGGTACACGATGGGTCACCATGCATCATGTGGGCTCCCCCACAAGAATGATTGCCGTCACCCGGATGGTGGGGTAGATTTACCGCCCATCAGCCGGGAGCCGCCTTGGGGCATGTCCCGGCTTTGTCTTTTTTACATCCGACCTGGTAGCGAACTTGCCGATTGTGGCGAAAGCTGCCGTTTGGGAGCGTTATCCGTATCGGACATGGCTAAAATCTGTCGTCGGTAAAAAAACCACATCCTGTTAGCCCGCTGCAACAGCGGGGGCAACGCGACACGATACCGAGGGCGGATACATCACAGCCGTATGACGGGCAGGGCTGCCTGGCGGGTAGAATGCCGCGCCGGCGTCCCTTTTTTGCGCCGCCACTCAAGCTCTCTCCACGCCCCCAGTCCGCTTCCGACGTGCCCGCGCTTTCTGCCGCCTGCCGGCGCCTGCTGCCATGCCTTCTTCGCCTGTGCCTGATCCTGCCGATGCTGGCATGGGGCGCGCCGGTGCGCGTGCTGGTGGTGGCATCGCAAACGCATCTGCTGCCGGCCGCCGCCGAGACATTCCGTGCCGTGCATGGCAATGACGTGGCCGAATTCACCTTTACGACGACCGCACCGGATGCCGGCACCCTGGCGCAGGCCGACGTCATCCAGGCGTGGTTCGTGCCGGCGGCGGTGCTGCGGCAGATGGCACCGGGCGTACAGCAGGCGCAGTCGCGCGGTGCGCTGGTATCGGCCGCGCCCGCCGACGTGGCCGAAGGTGCCTGGCGCCTCCACACCGATGCCGCGCTGAATGCCGCGATCCAACCCTATTGGGACGCGGGCGGTGCCGACAACCTGGCCGCGGCGCTGGCGGCGGCTGTCGCGGCGCACCAGCGCGCCGCGGGCGTGACGCCGATCGCCGTGCCGCCGGTCAAGCCGGCGCCGGCGGCCGGCATCTACCATCCGCGCGCACCGCAGCCGTTCGCGTCGTTGGACGCATACCTGCGCTGGTATCGGTCGACGGGGCGTGTGCGCGATGATGCACCGCTGGTCGGCATCTCGTTCTATGCCACCCACTACCGCCAGCGCGACCTGGCGCACATCGATGCATTGGTCGATGCGCTGGAACGGCAGGGCATCGGCGCCGTGCCGGCGTTCGGCTGGCCGCTGTCGAGCCTGGATGCCTTGCTGACGCAGGACGGCACGACGCCGCTGCGGGCGCTGCTGGCCCTGAACCTGACGATTCCGCGCGCCGAAGACAAGGACTGGCTGGCGCGCCACGGCCTGCATGCCATCAACCTGATGGCCACGCGCGACAGCGCCGCGGCGTGGCACGCCGACGTGCGCGGCATTGCCGGCGAGCGGCTGCCGCTGCTGCTGGGGGCGCCCGAACGCAGCGGCGCCACCGAGCCGGTGCTGTTTGCCACGCAGGAAGACCACGACGGCGCGAAGGCCAGCGCCGCCGTGCCCGAGCGCGTGGACGCGGTGGTCGCGCGCGTGCGGCGCTGGATTGCGCTGCAGGACAAACCGGCTGCACGCAAGCGTGTGGCCGTGCTCTACTACAACAATCCGCCGGGACGCGGCAACATTGGCGCGAGCTATCTGGCGACGCTGCCCACGCTCGCGCAGATCTTGCAGCGGCTGCAGGCCGCCGGCTACGACACCGGGCGCGACATGCCCGACACCGCCACGCTGACCGCGCCGCTGGAAGCCAATGGCCGCAACGTGGAGACCTGGTCGCCCGGCGAACTCGATCGCATGGTACGCGCCGGGCACGTCAAGCTGGTGCCGCTGGCGCAGTACCGCCGCTGGTTCGATACCTTGCCGGCGATGTTCCGCGATGCGGTGGTGCGCGCCTGGGGGCCTCCCGAACGCAACCCGTTGATGCGCGCGCACGATGCCAACGGGGCGCCGGCCTTCGTGGTGCCAGGGCTGTTCTTCGGCAATGTGTTCGTCGGCCCGCAACCGCTGCGTTCCACCTTCGACAGGGCGATGGACGCCGCGCACGACACCATCACGCCGCCGCCGCATTCCTATGTGGCCGCCTACCTGTGGTACCGGCATGCATTTGGCGCCGACGCCGTGGTGCATGTCGGGCGTCATGGCACCCTGGAATGGCTGCCGGGCAAGCAGGTGGGCCAATCTGGCGACGAGGCCTCCGAAGTCCTGCTGGGCGACCTGCCGAACGCCTATATCTATATCCAGGATGGCGGCGGCGAGGCCATCCAGGCCCGGCGCCGCAGTGCGGCGGTACTGGTGAGCCACCTGGCGCCGCTGCTGGCTGCCGCCGGACAGCCGCCGGCGCTGGCATCGCTGGACGAAGCCATCGAACAGGCCGATGCCACGCGGGACAGCGCGCCCGATCTGTCGGCGCAGTACCGCAAGCAGGCGCTGGAACAGATCCGGACACTGAAGCTGGACCGGCAACTGGGGCTGGACGTCAACGCACCGTGGGACACCATCGAGCCGGTCGTGCATGCCTTCCTGCACAAGGTGGAGGCCGAGCCGATGCCGCTGGGCATCCACGTGCTGGGTCAGATGCCCGCGCCCGCCGATCAGACCGACGCGCTGGCGATGATGCTGGGCGCCCGTACCAGGACTGATCCGGCGCGGTTGCACGCCTGGGCCGCCAATCTGGTGGCCGGCCACCAACCGGCCCTGGCGGAGGACGTCGGAGACGATCCTCGCCGTGCGCTGGACGCTGGCCGGCAATGGCTGGCGGACTTGCGTGCATCGCCCCAGGCCGAACTGGATGGGCTGATCACGGTGCTGGCGGGCCGCTATCTGCCCAGCGGGCCATTGGGCGATCCCGTACGCGTGGCCGACAGCCTGCCAACCGGGCGCAACCTGCACGCTTTCGACGGCGCCCGGATTCCCACGCGCGCGGCCTGGGCGCTGGGCAAGGCGATGGCCGCGCAGACGCTGGAACGCTTCCGGCGCGAACACGGCAATTGGCCCGAAACGGTGTCGATGGTGCTCTGGTATGGCGAGACCGAACGCCATCAGGGCGCCATGGAAGCCGAGGCGCTCTACCTGATGGGCGTGGAGCCGGTGTGGAATGCGCGCGGCAATGTCGAGGACGTTCGGTTGATTCCCGATGCCGAACTGGGCCGGCCGCGCGTGAACGTGCTGCTGACCACGTCCGGCATTTACCGCGACGGGTTTGGCGACAAGATCGCGCTACTGGACAAGGCCGCCCGGCTGGCCGCCGCGGCCGGAAATAATGCAATTAGCCGCCATGACCGGGACGTCGCCGCAGAGTTGGCCCGGCAAGGCGTCGGGCCGGAGCAGGCCGGCAGGCTGGCGCGGGCGCGCGTATTCGCGGCGAAACCGGGCAACTACGCGATCGGCGTGCAGCAGATGGTCGAGCAAAGCCGCGACGCCCAGGGGCCGCCCGATGGCCTGGCCCGCCAGTACCTGCGTTACATGAACTTCGCGTACTCGGCCGATGGCTGGGGCGAATCGGCACCGGGGGCGCTGGCCAGCCATCTGAAATCGAACCAGGCCGTGCTGTTCTCGCGCACCAGCACGCTTTACGGGGCGCTGGACAACGACGATACCTACCAGTACGCGGGCGGGCTGACGGCCGCCACGCGGGCGGTCAGCGGCACGGCGCCGCCCCTGTGGCTGCACAATCTGCGCCGGGAAGGGCAGACGCAGACCGTCGATGCGCGCACGTGGCTGGCCACCGAGTTGAACGCCCGGCAGTGGAATCCGAAGTGGATCGCCGCAATGCAGCGGTCGGGCTACGCGGGCGCCCGCGAGATGTACAAGGAAGTGGAGCACCTGTACGGTTTCCAGGCGACGGTGCCCGAGCAGATGCCGGGCGCATTCTGGCAGCAGACCTACGACGTCTATGTGGCCGACAAGCTAGGCATGGGCATGGACGCGTTCTTCCGCGCGGCCAATCCGCACGCGCGGCAGGGCATTCTGGCGCGCCTGCTGGAGGTGGATCGCCAGGGCAGCTACCGCTTCACCGATGCCGAGCGCCGCGAACTGCTGCGCCAGTACGCGGAAAGCGTGCAACGCGACGGACTGTCATGCACCGCCAACACCTGCGGCAACCCGGTGCTGATGGCGCATGTCGCACGGCAGGGCAAGGCCGCGCGGATCGACATGCGGGCGTTGGGCCGGGAACTGGCCGATGCGGTGGTGGCGCCGGCCGGGCAGGGCGCCAAGGCGCGGCCTTCGCCATCGGAGACGAAGGCCGCGCCGGTGCATCCGGTGCCTGGGCCCCCTGCCGTGCCTGCCGCGCCGGCCATCGCACAGTCGGACACGGAACACGTGACCGGCCAGCGGCTGGCGCCACAGGTCGTACCGGTGCCGGCAGCGCCCGCCGAACGCGCGCGGCACCTGGCGTTCGCGCTGATGCTGGCGGCGCTGACGATCGGCGCCGGTGCCATCGCCGCGTGGCGCCGAGGCAGGCGTTAGCGGCTGCTGATGCGCTGTGCCCTCTCCCCCAACCCCTCTCCCGCGCGCGGGAGAGGGGAGCGAAGCCACAGCCATTTGCAAGCCGATCGGTGTTCTCCCTCTCTCCCGCCTGCGGGAGAGAGGGGGGGGAGAGGGCACGGCAAACCAAGTCGCGACCCGTCCTGGATTGCATCGCCCGCGCCGCAGAGGGACACCGTCCTCACGTGCAAATAGACAGCCCCTTCCGATCTCCGTATCCTGATCGCCTTCGCAAATTCCGCCCGAGCCTCCATGCAAACCTCCAAGATTCCGGCCACCATCGTCACGGGCTTTCTTGGCAGCGGCAAGACCACGCTGCTGCGCCATATCCTCGATCACGCCAATGGCCGCCGCATCGCGGTGATCGTCAATGAATTTGGCGAACTGGGCATCGACGGCGAAATCCTGAAGGGTTGCGGTATTGGCTGCGACGACGCGGGCGAGCCCACGGGCCAGCTGTACGAACTGGCCAACGGTTGCCTGTGCTGCACCGTGCAGGAGGAATTCTTCCCCGTCATGGAGCACCTGCTGGAGCGGCGCGACCAGATCGACCACGTGCTGATCGAAACGTCGGGCCTGGCGCTGCCCAAGCCGCTGGTGCAGGCCTTCCACTGGCCCAGCATCCGCAATGCCTTCACGGTGGATTCGGTGGTCACCGTGGTCGATGGGCCTGCCGCGGCGGCCGGCCAGTTCGCCGCCAATCCGGTGGCGGTGGACGCGCAACGCCGCGCCGATCCGAACCTGGACCATGAGTCGCCCCTGCATGAACTGTTCGAAGACCAGCTGGCCAGCGCCGACCTGGTGATCCTGAACAAGACCGACCTGATGGACGCCGCGCAGATCGCCAGCGTGGAAGCCCTGGTCCGGCCCGAGATCCCGGCCGAGGTCAAGATCGTGCCGGCGCAGGCTGGCAAGCTCGACGTGGGCATGCTGCTGGGCCTGCAGCGCGCGTCGGAAGACACGATTCACCTGCGCCCCGACCATCATGGCAGTGCCGACGACCCCGACCATGCCGATCACCATCACGACGACTTCGAATCGGTGGTGGTCCAGGCCGGCACGGTGGACCGGGATGCGCTGGTGGCCGCGCTGCAAAAGCTGGTGGCGGCGCACACGATCTATCGCGTAAAGGGCTTTGCCACGCTGCCGGGCAAGGCCATGCGCCTGGTGCTGCATGGCGTGGGCCAGCGTTTCGACAGCTATTTCGATCGCGCGTGGCGTGCCGGCGAGCCGCAGGGCACGCGCGTGGTGCTGATCGGCCAGGAACTCGATGGCGCGGTGCTGCAGGCATCGCTGGATGCCGCGCTGGCGCGCTGACCGCTGACGCAGTCGAAGCGACCCAGGCGATGCACCTGCTGTCCACCCGGCCCGGCGGCTTTGTCGAAGACAGCGCCGTGGTGCTGCGCATCGCGCAGACGCCGGGCGATATCGTCATCCTGAGCGCGGCCGACACCACGCTGTCGCTGCTGGCCGCCGCCGTGCCCCGGCTGGGCGCCGAGTATCCGAGCGTGCGGCTGGCCAACCAGATGTACCTGCGCCAGCCGGCGTCGCTCGATCTCTATATCGACGACGTGCTGCAGCACGCGCGGGTGGTCGTGGTGGACCACCTGGGCGGCGCCAGTGACTGGGCCTACGGGCTGCAGCGGCTGCCCGAACTGGCGCGCGCACGCGGCCAGTTGCTGGTGATGTTCTCAGGCGACCTGGACGAGGACGACAACCTGGCGCGGCTTGGCAGCGCGCCACTGGCGCTGTCGCACCAGCTCTGGCGCTATCTGCGCGAGGGCGGGGCGGCCAATGCCGAGCAGTTTTTCCGCTGCCTGGGCCAGCATGCCTGTGGGCACACGGCGCCGGTGCTGCCGGCACAGGTACTGCCGCAGGCGGCGCTTTACCATCGCGATCATGGCGTGGCCACGGTGCAGGACTGGCAGCGCGAATGGGCGGCGCGCGGGCTGGACGGCGCGCCCGTGGTGGCGCTGCTGTTCTACCGGTCGCACCTGCAGGCCGGCAATACCGACGTGTTCGATGCGATGGCCGAGGCGTTGCTCGATGCGGGCCTGTGTCCGCTGCCGCTGGCCGTCAGCTCACTCAAGGAGCCGATCTGCCGCGAGGTGCTGCAGCGGCTGTGCGACGCGCACGGCGTCTCGCTGGTGCTCAATACCACGGCGTTCTCGGTGGCGTCGCTCGACACGGCTGGCGAAGCCGATCGTCCGCTGGCCAACGACGCGCCGGTGCTGCAGGTGATCCTGAGTGGCGGCAATCGCGAGGACTGGCTGGCCGACAGCCAGGGACTGGGCACGCGCGACGTGGCCATGCATGTGGCGATGCCCGAGGTCGATGGCCGCATCATCACGCGCGCGGTGAGCTTCAAGGGGCTGGCGTATCGGTGCCCGCATACCGAGGTCGATGTGGTGCGCTATCGGCCCGACGCCGAACGCGTGGGTTTTGTCGCCGAACTGGCGCGCCGCTGGTGCCGGCTGCGCACGCTGCCGGCCGCCGATAAGCGCCTGGCGCTGATCCTGGCCAACTACCCGGCCAGCGAAGGACGCATCGGCAATGGTGTCGGGCTCGACACGCCGGCGTCGGTCGTGCAGATCCTGGCCATGCTGAAGGCTGCCGGCTATGCCGTGGGGCCGCTGCCCGCCGATGGCGATGCGCTGATGCAGGGGCTGACGCGCGGCGTGACCAACGATCTGGCGCAGCATGCGTGGCGCCCCGCGTTCCAGAGCGTGGCGATGGCCGACTACCTGGCGTGGCTGGCGCAGCTGCCGCGGGCCAACCAGGACGCCATCGCCGCCCGCTGGGGCAGCCCCGATGCCGATCCGATGGTGCGCGATGGCCGCTTCATGATCGCCGGCGTGCGCACCGGCAACGTATTTGTCGGCATCCAGCCCGCGCGGGCGTATGGCGTGGACGACTACGCCAGCTATCACGATGCCGAACTGGTGCCGCCGCACGGCTACCTGGCGTTCTATTTCTGGCTGCGGCACACCTTCGGCATCGATGCCGTGGTGCATGTCGGCAAGCATGGCAACCTGGAGTGGCTGCCCGGCAAGAGCGTGGCGCTGTCGGATGCCTGCTGGCCCGATGCGATCCTGGGCCCGCTGCCACACCTGTATCCGTTTATCGTCAACGACCCGGGCGAGGGCGCGCAGGCCAAGCGGCGCACCCAGGCCGTGATCATCGATCACCTGATGCCGCCGCTCACGCGCGCCGAGAACTACGGGCCGCTGCAGGACCTGGAGCGCCAGGTGGACGAATACTACCAGGCGCTGACCGTGGACCCGCGCCGCGCGAAGCTGCTGCGCCGCGAGATCCTGAAATCGATCGTCGGCCAGCAGCTGCATCGCGAACTGGGCATCGACGCCCCGGCCAGTGGCGACGAGGAAGACGCGCTGCTGAACCGTACCGATGCCTGGCTGTGCGAACTGAAGGAGTCCCAGATTCGCGACGGACTGCATGTGTTCGGGCAGTCGCCGCAGGGCCGCCAGCGCCGCGATACGCTGGCCGCGCTGGCGCGCTTTCCGGTGGGGGATGGGCGCGATGGGCGGGCCAGCCTGCTGGGCGCGCTGGCGGCGGACCTGTCGCTGGGCGACGGCTTCGATCCGCTCGACGCCGACTGGGCCGCGCCCTGGACCGGACCCCGCCCCGCGGCGCTGGCCGCAGTGGATGACACGCCGTGGCGTCATCACGGCGATACGCGTGAGCGGCTGGAAATGCTGGCACTGCGCCTGCTGGACGACCACGCCCCGGTCGGGCCGCAATCGGCGGCCGTGCTGGCGCGCCTGCGCGAGCAGGTGGCCCCGCGCCTGGATGCCTGCGGGCCGCAGGAGCTTCTGCAACTGCAGCGCGGGCTGGCGGGCCGCTTCGTGCCCGCCGGGCCCAGCGGCGCGCCGTCGCGCGGCCGTCCCGACGTGCTGCCCACCGGACGCAACTTCTATTCGGTCGACACGCGCGCCGTGCCCACGCGCACCGCGTGGACGCTGGGCCTGCGCGCGGCCGACCAGCTGATCGAGCGGCACCTGCAGGAGCACGGCGAGTATCCGCGTGCGGTGGGCCTGTCGGTCTGGGGCACGGCGACCATGCGCACCGGCGGCGACGATATCGCGCAGGCCATGGCGCTGCTGGGCGTGCGGCCCAAATGGGCGCATGGCAGCCATCGCGTGGTCGATTTCGAGATCCTGCCGATGGCGATCTTCAACCGCCCGCGCGTGGACGTGACGCTGCGGGTGTCCGGCTTCTTCCGCGATGCATTCGCCAACCTGGTGGCGATGTTCGATGCCGCTGTGCGGGCGGTGGCGGCGCTGGACGAGCCCGAGGACATCAACCCGATCCGCGCCCGCGTGCTGGCCGAACAGCATGCGCTGACGGCGCAGGGCGTGGACGCCGACGCCGCGCTGGAACGGGCCAGCTGGCGGGTATTCGGCGCGCGGCCTGGCGACTATGGCACGGGCCTGCAGGCGCTGATCGATGGGCGGCGCTGGCAGACCGATGGCGACCTGGCGCACGCCTACCTGCACGCAGGCGGTTATGCCTACGGCCAGCAGGCCGATGGCGTCGAGGCCCGCGACACGTTTGCCGCGCGGCTGGCAGAGATCGACGTGGTGCTGCAAAACCAGGACAACCGCGAGCACGACATCCTGGACGCCAACGACTACTACCAGTTCCAGGGCGGCATGGTGGCGGCCGTGCGCCATCTGGGCGGCACGCAGCCGGCCATCTATCATGGCGACCACGCCAACCCGGCGGCACCGCGCGTGCGGACGCTGGGCGAGGAGATCGCCCGGGTGATCCGCTCGCGCGTGGTCAATCCGAAGTGGATCGATGGCGTGAAGCGGCACGGCTACAAGGGGGCGTTCGAAATGGCCGCCACGGTGGACTACCTGTTCGGCTACGACGCCACCGCCCGCGTGGTGGGCGATCACCAGTACGCGCTGGTGGCCGACGCCTACGTGCATGACGACGCCACGCGCGATTTTCTGGCGCGGCACAATCCGCGCGCCCTGCAGGGCATCTGCGAGCGCCTGCTGGAAGCCATGGAGCGCGGACTTTGGCAGGAACCGGGCGACCAGCGCGAGCGCATCGCCCATCATCTGCTCGACAACGAACAACGTCTGGAAGGGATGCAATGACCCACACTGCCCATGGCGCGGCCATGCGCCCGATCTTTCCGTTCAGCGCCCTGGTGGGGCAGGAATCCCTGCAACAGGCACTGCTGCTGGCCGCCGTGGACCCCGGCATCGGCGGTGTGCTGGTCACCGGCCCGCGCGGCACCGCCAAGTCCACCGCGGCGCGGGCGTTGGCCGAATTGCTACCGCACGGCCAGTTCGTGACGCTGCCGCTGGGCGCCAGCGAAGAGCAGCTGACCGGCACGCTGGACCTGGGGCACGTGCTGCAGCAGGGCGAGGTGCGGTTCCAGCCTGGCCTGCTGGCACGGGCGCACGACGGCGTGCTGTACGTCGACGAGGTGAACCTGCTGCCCGATCCGCTGGTGGACCAGTTGCTCGACGTGGCGGCCAGCGGCGTCAACGTGGTGGAGCGCGATGGCGTCTCGCACCAGCATCCGGCGCGCTTCGTGCTGGTTGGCACGATGAATCCCGAGGAAGGCGAACTGCGGCCGCAATTGCTGGACCGCTTCGGGCTGGCGCTGGCCCTGTCGAACTACCAGGACCCGGCCGCGCGCCAGGCGATCGTGCGCGCCCGGCTGGCGTTCGATGCCGATCCCGATGGCTTCCGCGCCAGGGTGGCGCAGCGCCAGCAGGCGCTGGCCAGCCAGGTCGCCCGTGCCCGCGCGACGCTTGGCGCGCTGCCGTTCGGCGACGCCGTCCATGACCGGGTCAGCGCGCTGTGCCTGGCGGCTGCCGTGGACGGCGTGCGCGCCGACCTGGTGATGCTCCGCGCGGCGCGCGCACTGGCCGCATGGCAGGGCGCGGCGGATATCGACATGGGCCATGTGGACGCCGTAGCCGAGCTTGTGCTCCATCACCGCCGCCATGCTGGCGCGCCGCCGCAGCCGGGCCAGACACCGGCTAACCAGCCTCAGCCCCAGGCGAGGGATCATGGCGACCCCTGGGGCGCGTTGCCGCCGCCGCAACCAGCCGGCATGGCCGAGGTCAAGCCGCTGAAGCCGTTCGGGAAGCTGCCACCAAAAAAAGCCTGAGCCACCGGCGGCCATCCGGGCCGGACCGGACCGGCGGCCATCGGTGGCAACTCATCCGTCCGTCATCCCCACGGCAGACCGCGCACGGCGGCACGTCCGGGGCACGTATTCACTGGCCCCGCACGCTGGCCGCCAAGCGCCGCGCGATGCTGGATGCCGCGCACCTGCGCTTCCGGCGTGCCGATGCGCGCGCCGGGGTGCTGCACTGTTTCGTGCTCGACTGTTCCGGCTCGATGGCCCACGGCGAGCCGCTGGCCCTGGCCAAGGGCGTGCTGGCGCGGCTGGTCGAGCGGGCCTATCAAGCACGCGCCGACGTGGCGCTGGTCTGTTTTGCCGGGCAGCACGCCGAAGTGCGCCTGGCGCCGGCACGTGCCCGCCCGTGGAATGACGACTGGATACGGCCCATTGCGGGTGGCGGCGGCACGCCACTGTCGCTGGGGACGGCGCGGGCCGACCAGTTGCTGGCGTGGCAGGCCCGGCGTCGGCCCGCCCAGCAACGCTGGCTGTGGCTGCTGACCGATGGCCGCAGCACGGAATCGCCGGCGCGTCCCGCCTGGGCCGACCACGTGGTGGTGGTCGATGTCGAGCGGCAGGCGCTGCCGCTGCGGCGCTGCCGGCAACTTGCGCAAGCCTGGGGCGCCGATCTCCAGACCGCCGGTTCGCTGCAGATCCGGGCCTAAAGTTTTGCCGCAGGCCCGCCGTTAGTCCATCGATAGCCCCGGGCAACTTGGGGCAAATATCGAGGAGCGGAACCGATCATGGCCTGGGACAACTTGAGTATGCGCACCCGGTTGGGTGCGGCATTTGGGGTAATCGTGCTGCTGGTGGCAGCCATGCTGGTGCTGGCGCTGGGCCAGGTGGCCGATGGCAGCACGCGCAGCTGGCTGTGGACGCTGGCCATTGCCGTGCTGGTCTTCAGCGTGATTTGCTGGTTCCGGCTGGCCCGGGCCATCGAGGAACCGCTCAGGGAGGCCGAATTCATCGCCGAAACCGTGGCGGCGGGCGACCTGAGCAAGGATTTCGAGACCGAGCGCGGCGGCGACTTCGGCCGGCTGCTGGGCGGCCTGGGCGAGATGGAGGACATGCTCACCGACTTGGTCACGCGCATCAAGGGGGCCAGCGATTCGATCTCGTCGGCCTCGCAACAGATCGCGGTGGGCAATACGGATCTGTCGCAGCGCACCGAGGAGCAGGCCGCCACGCTGCAGGAAACCGCATCGAGCATGGGCGAACTGACCGCCATGGTGAAGCAGAACACCGAACGCGCGCGCACGGCCAACGGGCTGGCGGCGTCGGCATCGGGCATCGCCGAGCGCGGCGGTTCCATCGTCAGCGACGTGGTGCAGACAATGGACGCCATCAGCGTCAGTTCGCGCAAAGTGACCGACATTATTGCCGTGATCGAGGGCATTGCATTCCAGACCAACATCCTGGCCCTGAACGCGGCGGTGGAAGCGGCGCGCGCCGGCGAGCAGGGACGTGGCTTTGCCGTGGTGGCGGGCGAGGTGCGCACGCTGGCGCAGCGCAGCGCGGCGGCGGCCAAGGAAATCAACGTGCTGATCAGCGATTCGGCGCGCCAGGTGGAAAACGGCTCGGCGCTGGTGGGCCAGGCCGGGCAGACCATGGAGGAGATCGTCCAGGCCGTGCGGCGTGTGACCCAGATCCTGAGCGAGATCGCCGTGGCGTCGGAGCATCAGAGCGAAGGGATCGAGCAGGTGAATGTGGCCGTCACGCAGATGGATGACGTGACGCAGCAGAACGCCGCGCTGGTGGAGCAGGCCGCAGCCGCATCGGCGGCACTGGCCGATCAGGCCCAGGAACTGCAGAAGGTGGTGGGCGAGTTCAAGCTGTAACGGCTCAGTCGTCTTGCAGCCGGCCGCCCTGCAGCCATGCGATGACGGGCGCCCAGAACGTCTTCATGAACGGCGCTTCGATGGCGGCGTTGTGTGGCAGGTCTTCGAAGACCACCAGCCGGCTCGGGCCATGCGCCGCGCGGGCCAGGTGCTCGGCCTGGCGGAACGGGATGGTCTCGTCGCGCCGGCTGTGAATCAGCATCACGGGCAGTTTCGACGCCCGCAGCCGGGCGATGTTGTTCCACGGGTTCGGCAGCGCCCAGGCCAGCCAGCGCGGGACCAGCCCGGTGGCCACGGCCGCCGCCCGGGCCGAGGTGAAGCCGGCACCGATCACCAGCCCGTCGGGCAATGGTCGTAGACCGTCCAGTACATCGAGCAGCACGCCGCTGCCCAGCGAATATCCCATGACATAGTGCCGCGCCGCCAGCGGGGAGGCCGCGCGGAACTGCGCGAAGGCCGCCAGCGCATCTTCCCGCAGGTGGCTCACGCTTGGCGTGCCGGTGCTGGCGCCGTATCCGCTGTAATCGAACACGAACGAACTGATGCCCGCCCGGTGCAGCAACGCCTGCACGGGCGCCCAGTCGGCCAGGCATTCCTCGTCGCCATGGAAGACGGCCAATGCCGGGGCGGCCGGGTTGCCGGCAGCCACCCAGGACGCACGCAGCGCCCGATCGCCACTCTTGAATGTGAATTGCCGCGACGCCACGCCCAGGTCATCGGGCTGCAGCGTGCGGACCTGGCCGGGCCCGAACGCATCGCGCTCGATGGCGCGGTACAGCAGAAGGCGGCCAACGCCGGCCATCACGGCCAGGCCGGCCAGGCCAAGGGCGCCCGCAAACCAGCGCCGGTAGGTGAGCGGGGCAGATTGCGCGGTGGAGACGGGCGGCATGGGAGGATGAGAAAAGGCGGGCAAGTGGGATAACCCTAGCACTTGTGATGCCAATGGGAAGCGGGTGTCGGCCGGTCGTCGCTGGGTGTTTCTTGAACAAGCCATTAAAAATCAACGACATATCTGCCAATTTAACGTCTTCGATCACACCGATAGAAATCTTTTTAGCCCCGAGGCCGAATTTCTTCTTGCTTATCTATCTACAGGTAGATAGTATTCAGGCCATGGACAGCGCGACGCCAAGCCGAAAGATCAAGACGGCAAGGCAACGCGAAACAGTCCAGGCAACACCAGGCAGTTTCAGTAACCGGAGGCGGTCTTTTTTTAAGCCCTGATCCTCTATCTAGCAGTAGATAGCGGATGCAGTGAGGACCAAAAAGAAGGCCGCCGAAATTGCAGCACAGACCCATTGCCGCGCGATCGACCCACGAACCGGATCGCCGGGCATAGCAAGGAGAGCACCATGAACGCCAAGACCATCCTGACCGCCGCCACCCTCGCAGCTGCTTTCGTGACGGGCGCCGCCCAGGCCGCACAACCGAGCGGCGAAGCCTACGGTTATACGTATCGTGTGAATGACCAACGCAGCGCCTTCACCGACGGTGCCCGCATTGGCAACCGCGATGCCTTCACCGACGGCGCCCGCATCGGCAACCGCGACGCCTTTACCGACGGCGCCCGCGTAACCAACCGCGATGGCCTGGTGGCCGGCATCGGCAAGCGTGATGTCTACACCGACGGCGCGCGCATCACGAATCGCGATGGCTTTACCGACGGTGCCCGTACGGCCGATCCGTACCTGGACGGTGCGCGCTTCGTCGCCGGCCTGGACACGAAGGGCGTTTCCGCCAGCCCGGCCCGCAAGGTGGATCCGTACCTCGACGGCGCCCGCGGCAATGGCCCGCGCAACCCGTACTTCGACGGTGCCCGCTCGGCTGACGTGTACACCGACGGCGCCCTGGCTTGATCCAGGCCAAGACCCGAATCTCGCCATGATCTGGCGATGACCCCGACGCAGACGGCACTCCACAAGGGTGTCCCTCTGCGTTTTTGCAGGCGAACTACCATGAAAGCGATCCGACACGACGCCCTGTTGTTGGGCGGATGGCTGGCGCTCTGCGCCGTCAGTGGTGCAGCCATCACAGTGGTGGTGCAGGCACTGGCCTGAACCGCCTGGCGGTTGACTCCGGGAAAATCCCGGTTGAGTATCTATCTTCGTGTAGATAAAGTACCAGCCATGAAAACGCAACCTGTCCGCGAGCAACTGCTCGAACATACGCTGGTCCTGATCCGCAGCCGCGGTTTCAATGGATTCAGCTATCGCGACCTGGCCGAGCTGGTGGGGGTCAAGACCTCCAGCATCCACTACTACTTCCCGTCGAAGGACGATCTGGTCCTGGAAGCGGTGAAGGAGTACAGCCGGCGCATTTCCGAGCGGCTGGCCGGCATCGATTCGAGCCTGCCGGTGCTGGAACAGGCGCGTCAGTATCTGGACCCGCTGCGCCAGACCTGCGGCTCGGGGCAGATCTGCCTGGCCGGCATGCTATCGACCGAAATCCTGAGCCTGCCCGAGTCGGTGCACCATGTGCTCAAGGAGTTCTATCACATCAACGAAGGGTGGCTGGCCAAGCTGCTGGAGCGCGGCCAGCGCGAGCGCGAGACGCCGTATCCGGTGCCCCCCGCCATGCTCGCCCAGGTGATCTATGGCTCACTGCAAAGCGGCCTCATCGCAGCGCGTCTGTTTGGCACCCATGAACGTCTGGATGCCGCCGCCGAGACGCTGCTGGGCGCCCTGTGCAACCAGCGGGCCAAGGCCTTGCTCGACGCCCAGGTGACCTGCGGATCGTTGTAAGCGCCTGCACCGGATTGCCGAATGGAAAACCGCCCGATGGCACAACGCCATCGGGCGGTTTTTTATGGCCCGGCGACACCTTGCAGCCGGGGTCGCAGGGCGGGCATCGGTATCCCTCAGTAATCCCACTGCACCGGCACGAACCGGAAGCCGTCGCCGTGCTTCGCGATATGGCCGATGGACGGGAAGGCGATATGCGCGGCGGCCAGCATGGCGCCCGTTTCGGCGGCCTCGTTGAGCAGCGCGATGCGCACATCCGCCGCCACATCAGGCTCGTGCTCGAAGCCGTTTTGCCATTCCGGGTGATCGAAGCCCACTTCGAAAATCGCGTCGCCCACGAACGTCAGCTTTTCGCCATTCGATGCGACGTCCACCACGCAGTGCCCCGGGGTGTGCCCGCCCGTCACGCGCGCCGATACGCCCGCCGCAACGTGAGCGGTCTGGTCGAACTGCACGATGTGCTCGCTGTAGAGCTCCACGAACCTGGCGGCAGCCTTGCGCAGCGCGGGAGGCACCGTTTCCGGCATCACGGTCTTGCTGAAGTCGGGGTTCTTCCAGAACGCGACTTCGGCGGCGGCGACGTGAATGCGCACGTCCGGGCGCAGCTTGGCCTTGACGCCATCGACGTTCAGGCCGCCGACGTGATCCATATGCATGTGCGTGATCACGATGTCGGTGATCGCAGCCAGGTCGATACCGGCCGTTTCCAGGCGCATGACCGACCGGCCGGCGCGCGTGAAGTACTCGAAGCCATCGCCCACGCCCGAGTCGATCAGGATCAGGCGGTCGCCGCTGCGAACCAGCGCAATATTCAGCGCCCAGTCGAACATGTCGCGTTGCAGGAAGCGGCCATCAAACCATTCGTTGCGGTCCGCCTCGCTCACATTGGTGGACATGGTGGAAGTCGGCAGCGGCAGAATGCCGTCGCTGATCAGCACCACATCAACATCACCCACGCGCACCGCATAGCGCGAAGGCACGAGTTCGCCAGCACCATCCTTGCCAAGGTTGGCCACCACCGGCTGCACGTTGCGGATTGTTTCGCTCATTTTCATTCGTCCTGTCCATTGAGTGAGTAAGCCGCACGGGGCGGCAGGCGCGATCCGCTTCAGTGGGCGGACATCCTCCTCGACCGTCGCACGGCTTGTGCAACCATCGTTGCGACGGATTCTAGGTAGCGCAGGCGAATGGCAGTAGCGTCACGAGAGCCTTCAGTATGTTGATCGGACGACAACAATCTGTGGCACAAAATGGACAAACGGCGATGGCTGGCGATGGGCAGGGCCATCGCCCGTGCGGCAGGCCCTCAATCGCTACGGCGCAAAAAAAAACGCCAACCCGTGATGGGTTGGCGTTTTGGCCATGGCACCAGACGATCAGAACTGGTTCATGGTGTTGTCCTTGCCGGCCGCCTTCAGGGCGGCTTCGCCGCTGAAGTACTCCTTGTGATCGTCGCCGATGTCCGAGCCCGACATGTTCTGGTGCTTGACGCAGGCAATACCCTGGCGGATTTCCTTGCGCTGCACGCCGGCCACGTAGCCCAGCATGCCCTGGTCGCCGAAGTATTCCTTGGCCAGGTTGTCGGTCGACAGCGCGGCGGTGTGGTACGTCGGCAGCGTGATCAGGTGGTGGAAGATGCCGGCTTCACGCGATGCATCGGCCTGGAACGTGCGGATCTTCTCGTCGGCAAGCTTGGCCAGTTCGGAATCGTCGTACTCCGCGCTCATCAGCTGGCCGCGCTCGTAGGCCGACACGTCCTTGCCCGCAGCCTTCATCGCGTCGTAGGCCTGCTGGCGGAAGTTCAGCGTCCAGTTGAACGACGGGCTGTTGTTGTACACCAGCTTGGCGTTCGGGATGACCTTGCGGATCTCGCGGACCATGCCGGCGATCTGCTCGATATGCGGCTTTTCGGTTTCGATCCACAGCAGGTCGGCGCCGTTCTGCAGCGACGTGATGCTGTCCAGCACGCAGCGCGCTTCACCCGTGCCGGCGCGGAACTGGAACAGGTTGCTGGGCAGGCGCTTGGGGCGCATCAGCTTGCCGTTCTGCTTGATCACCACGTCGCCGTTGCCCAGCGAGTCGGCCGAGATTTCCTCGCAGTCGAGGAACGAGTTGTATTGGTCGCCCAGGTCGCCCGGCGTGTGGGTCACGGCGATCTGCTTGGTCAGGCCGGCGCCCAGCGAGTCGGTACGGGTGACGATGATGCCGTCGTCCACGCCCAGTTCCAGGAAGGCGTAGCGGATGGCGCGAACCTTGGCCAGGAAGTCTTCGTGCGGCACGGTGACCTTGCCGTCCTGGTGGCCGCACTGCTTTTCATCGGACACCTGGTTTTCGATCTGGATGCAGCAGGCGCCCGCCTCGATGAACTGCTTGGCCAGCAGGTACGTGGCTTCCGCGTTGCCGAAACCGGCGTCGATGTCGGCGATGATGGGCACCACGTGGGTCACGTGGTTGTCGATCTTTTCCTGGATGGCGGCCTTGGCGGCGCCGGTGGCGGCATCGAGTTCGCGGAACAGGCCGCCCAGTTCACGGGCGTCGGCCTGGCGCAGGAACGTGTACAGCTCGCGGATCAGCGCGCTGACCGAAGTCTTCTCGTGCATCGACTGGTCCGGCAGCGGGCCGAATTCCGAGCGCAGCGCGGCGACCATCCAGCCCGACAGGTACAGGTAGCGGCGCTCGGTGCTCTTGAAGTGCTTCTTGATGGAAATCATCTTCTGCTGGCCGATGAAGCCGTGCCAGCAACCCAGCGACTGCGTGTACTTGGCCGGGTCGGCGTCGTACGCGGCCATGTCGGCGCGCATGATCTTTGCGGTGTATCGCGCAATGTCCAGGCCCGTCTTGAACCGGTTCTGGGCGCGCATGCGGGCGGCATACTCTGGGTTGATGGCGTCCCACGCGCTGCCGTGGCTTTCCTTCAGCGCTGCAATTGCCTTGATGTCGTCTTGATACTGGGCCATGTCGATTTCCTGAGAAGTGAGCGTGTTCGAGTAAAGGGTTGCGGGTGCCGCCGGGGGTCTCGAAGCCGAGCAGCGTGGAAATCATTGTATGGCGGTTTTGCTGCGCAGCAACCAACTCTTATATAAGACATAAGACTTTGTTTTTCCTTATTTTTCAATGGGATAGAAGACAAATTTTGAGATGTGAAACGCGTTTTCTCAGAACGAAACCGCAACGCCGACGCAGGCGGCGTCCGGATTTCGCAATGTGAAAGGGGCTTTCAGGTGTCGGATTCCGCCGGGGGCGGCGGATGGCTCACGGCCCGTGCATCGACGCGCCAGCCGTTTCGCACAGCCATTGCGGATCGTCGTGGGGCAGATCGTGTCCGGCCCAGGGATGTCGTGCGTGCGGTACGCCCCAGGCTGCCGCCAGACGCGCAGAGCAGCGGGGGTTGACCAGCCGGTCTGCATCGGATGACACCACCAGCGTGGGGCAGGCCGGCGCCGTGCCTTGCGCGCGGAAGCGCGCCGCGGCCAGCAACTGCAGCCACGCCGCCTCGCGCGACACCGGGGCGCTCTGGCCGATGTCCACCCAGTGCTCCAGGTCGGCGTCACGGGTATCGAGCCGTTCACAGGTCAGCCGATGGATGACGCGCTCGCAGCGTGCGCGGTCCTGCCAGTGGCGGGCCATGCCCAGCAGGGCTGGCCAGTTGCGCGGTCGCAGCCGTTCGGCGGGATGGCTGAATGGACGCATGCTCGTGTTGACCAGCACCAGGCCACTGACCTCGGCGGGCCAGCCTTGTGCCCAGTCGGTGGCCACCATGGCGCCCAGCGACATCGCCAGGATGTGCCATGGGCCGCTGCGGCCCGTGGCCTGGGCGGCGGCCCTTACGGCATGGGTCATGCCGAGCACATGGCCGGGGATCGGCAGGTGGCGTGCGGCGCCGTTGCCGGGCAGGTCGAGCATCAGCGGCGCGGGCAGCCCGTGGGCAGACCAGTGCGCGGGCAGGTTGCCCCAGTGCCGCGACTCGCGCGTCAGGCCACGCAGGAAGATCCATCCGCTCATGGCGCGGGCTTGCCGTTCTGCCAGTGCGCGCGGGCCTGCTCCAGCAGCTGCTGGCGGTGCATGCCCTGTGGCAGCCAGCGGTCGGGCGCCACCGCCACGCGCCCGAGGAAATCGAACAGGCTCACATGGCGCCGCAGCACGCGCGCGGTGCGGTGTGCCTTGATCGGATTGAAGATGCCGGCCCGTGAGAACAGCTGGCGCGGATTCTTCTTGATCCAGAGCCAGGACCCAAGCTCCAGCGTCATGGGCAGGAACAGGCATGCCGGCGGCGTGCGATCGTAGGCGTAGTCCCAGAGATCGCCATGCAGCAGGTACTGGTGGCTCTGCGGCTCGAAGGCATAGCCATGGTGGGGGTGAGCCTGTTCGAACATGGTCTTGAGCAGGTACATCTCGGGCAGGTGCGGCATCGGGGCATGCGTGCGCGCATACGGAAACCAGATGCTGTCACGCCAGCCGTAGCCGGAATGGCAGTCCACGGCAAAGCTTAGCGGACGGGGCAGCAGTTCGGATTCCACCACGCGCAGCAGCGCCATGCTTTCGGGTTCCATCGGCGAGCCCGCGCGTCCCCGATACCAGGGCAGCCAGCTGCCGATGCGCTGGCCGCCGGCCAGGAAGGGCACCCGGGCGTCGGCATTCTGCGGGGCGTTGCGCATCAGGTCCACGCCGTTTGGATTGGCGCGCGTGGCGCGATACATGCCACCGGGATTGACGATCGGCATGAACACCAGCCGCACGCTTTCCAGTTGCCGGTGCAGCAGGTCGTCCCAGCTCAGCCGGCACAGCAGCGAGCGCATGTAGTCCAGCACCAGTTGCGTGCCAATGCGTTCCAGGCCATGGATGCCGCCGAAGATGCCGATGGCCGGCGCATCGGGCGCGTGCGTGCCCAGGCTGGCCACCGGCACGGCGAAGGTGCGGCCGAGCACGTCGACATGGCACGCGGTGCGCGTGTCGAACCACGGTGCGCCCAGTTCCAGCAGCGTCAGCAGTTGGTCGTACTCCGGAAAACTGGATGGGACCGGACCGGTCATCGGGGGCGGGGGCTCGGGAGAGGGTCAGTTCAATATAGGCGCTGGCGGCGGCGTCTCGCAATGCGTCGCGGCCGCGCCGGCGGGCGCCACCAGGCAATCGAGCAGCGCGCCCACCAGGCGGGTGTGACGGCGGCCGTTCAGGCAGTACAGGTATTCGTGGATGACCGGCGCCGCGCTGGCGAAAGGCACGACCACCAGCGCCGGATCGCGCGGCACTTCGCCCGCCGGCATGACGCTGGCGCCGAGATTGTGGCGAATCGCCTCGCAGATGGCCTCGCGGCTGCCGATCACCGTATGGGGCGGCATGCCTGCGCCGGCTGCGCGCAGCGACGCCTCGGTGGCCTCGCGCGTCATCGACCCCTGTTCGCGCACCAGCAGATGGCAGGCGGACAGCTCGGGCACTTCCACCCGCGGCCGGCGCGCCAGCGGATGCACGGGATGCACCACCAGCACCATCGGGTCGGCCGCCAGCGTGACCCGGTGCAGACGGTCATCGTCCAGCGCGTGGGACGACACGGCGGCGTCGATGCGGTACTCGTACAGCGCCCCGATCATCTGCCTGGAGTTGCCGATCTCGATGCTGATATCGATAGCCGGGTAGCGTTGCCGGAAGGCGGCCACGCTGCGCAGGATGTAGTAGGGCCCGGTGGCGCCGATCCGCAGGTTGCCGAATCGCAGGTTGCCGGCATTGCGCAGCAGGAAGTCGGCATTGCTCTCCTGCTGCATGATCTGCTCGGCCACCGGCATCAGCGCCACGCCAACGTCGCTGAGGTCCACGCGGCTGGCGCGGCGGTGGAACAACTCCACGCCGTATAGCTCCTCGAGCTGCCGGATGCGCCCGGTGACCGTGGGCTGGCTCACGCGCAGCTGACGCGCGGCCGTGGTGATGCTGCCCTGTCGCGCCACCTCGTAGAAGGTCATCAGCAGGTCGCCAAGCATGGAACTCCCGGGGCAAATAGCGATAGCCGGCGACTATAAGGCGGAAATATGACAGCGTGACGAATCCATGCGCCCGGTCAATCGCCATGGGGCGGCGGCTGGCAATAATGCCGCCTCACGGCGCGAATGACCATCCAGAGATCACCAGACAGCGCCGACGCCGAGGGGGTTGTTTCATTCAGGAGTCAACACGATGTTCAGGAGATTGCTTGGCGCGGCGGCCATCGCTGGCGCAATGATGGTGTCTTACGGCTGTTCGGACAGTGCCGCCGCACCGCCAACCTACGACAGCGCGCTCGATGCGGCCGCAAGAGCGCAGCAGGCCCCGGTGCTGGCCACGCTGGAGGCGCTGGTCAATATCGAAACCGGCCCCGGCGACGCGGCCGGCATGAAGGCGATGGGCGACTACCTGGCCACGCGGCTGGCCGATCTGGGCGCCACCGTGACCCGCTATCCGGCCGAGGCTGGCGTGGTCGGCGACAACATCGTCGGCGTGTTCCAGGGCACCGGCACGGCGAAGATCCTGCTGATGGCGCATATGGATACCGTCTATCCGCGCGGATTCCTGGCCAAAGCGCCATTCCGGATCGACGGCAACCATGCCTACGGGCCCGGCATCGCCGACGACAAGAGCGGGATCGCCGTGATCCTGCACGCGCTGGGGCTGCTCGACGCGCGCGGCTTCCGCAACTACGGCACGCTGACCGTGCTGTTCAATACCGACGAGGAAACCGGCTCGTTCGGATCGCGCGCGCTGATCGAGCGCCTGGCGGCATCGCACGACTATGTCCTGTCGCACGAGCCGGCCTTTGCCACGGCCGAGAGCTTTGGCCTGGCCACCTCCGGCATTGCCCATGCGGAAGTCACCATCAAGGGCGTGGCTTCGCATGCCGGCGTCGCGCCCGAACTGGGCGTCAATGCGCTGACCGAGGCGGCGGACCTGATCCTGCGCACGCAGGACATCGACGACAAGGCGCGCGAGATCCGCTTCAACTGGACGCTGGCGTCGGCGGGGTCGGCGTCGAACGCGATTCCCGCCTCGGCCACGCTGACGGCCGACATGCGCTACGGCCGCAACGACGACTATGACGCCATCGTCGCCATGCTCGACGAGCGCGCCCGGCGCAAGCGCCTGCCGGCCGCCGAGATCATCATCGACATGAAGAAGGGGCGCCCGGCGTTCAATGCCTCCGCCGCCGGCCAGGCGCTGGCCGCGAAAGGGCAGGCCATCTACCAGGAGGTGGGCGGCAGCATCGGCATTGCCACCGCGCGCACCGGTGGCGGCAGCGATGCCGCCTACGCCGCGCTGTCGGGCAAGCCCGTGCTGGAGGGCATGGGCCTGCCCGGCATGGGCTATCACACCAATGCCGACGAATACATCCTGATCGACGCCATTCCGCGCCGCCTGTACCTGGAGGCGCGGATGATCATGGACCTGAGCCTGGGCCGGTAACCTCAAACGCCCATGGCCGGATCGGATGTGGTGTGCGTACCGTTCTCGAGCCGCCCGGCAAAGCGGCGGCTGAATCCGCCTTGCTGGGTGGTCACCGTGAAGTCGTACCAGTTGCCCTGCGGTCCGACCGGCCAGTGCTGGTCCAGCTCCTTGCCCGGCGGCAGTTCGAACGTGGTCGGGCCATCGTTGCGATAGGCGTTCGGCCTGACCGTGAACGTGCAGGCGGCGGTGCCCCGGTTGATCAGCGTCAGCCAGACTTCGGCATTGGCCTCGTCATAGCAGACGCGGATCTCGGGCGCCGCACCGCCGCCGGCGGCCTTCTGCGCGCTGACATCGCCCACAAAGGCGCGGTGGTAGCCGTTCGGGCCCAGCACCCAGAAGTCGTAGCGGCCCCCATCGGCGCTGACGTCGATGTCGGCCTTATAGGCATCGCCGGCGTCGAGGACAATGCGGCGCGGCACATCGCTCAGGTGCAGACGGTCGTAGACGTGGAACACGGCCGCCTGCTTGCCGTCATTCTTGAACAGCAGCGAGAACGTGTTGGTAACCGGGTTTTCCAGTCCGCTGGTATGCAGCGTGTAGGGCAGGGCGCGCGACGGGCGCGTGCCGCGCTTCTGCGTGGGCATCTGCTGGGCGGTCACGGCGGGCGCGGGAATCTGGGCCTTGGCGTCCTGGGCGGCGCGCTCGGCGTCCGCGCCGGACTGCGTCAGGGGCGTGATGCCCAGCGTCACGTTGGCGTTCGGGTTGACGAAGTCGAACGCCGTCATCAGATCGCCCATGATGGCGCGCCGGTACGCGCTGATATTGGTTTCGGCCACGCCGAACCGCTGCTCCAGGAAGCGCAGCACAGACGTATGGTCGAATACCTGCGAATTGACCCAGCCGCCGCGGCTCCACGGCGATACCACATACATCGGCACGCGCGGCCCCGGGCCGAATGGAGTCTTGTCGACGCTGTAGTACTCGGTCTTCGGGTCCAGCGCCGCCGATGTGTAGCCGATCGGTTCGCCCTTGGCCGTCAGCGCCGGGGCGCATGGCGGCGGCACGTGGTCGAAGAAGCCGTCGTTTTCATCGAAATTGATCAGCAGGACCGTGCGGCTCCATACATCGGGATTGGCGGTCAGCGCATCGAGCACCTGCTGGGTGTACCACGCGCCCTGCACCGGGCTGGAAGGCCCAGGGTGTTCCGAATAGGTGGCCGGGGCCACGATCCACGACACCTGCGGCAGCGTGCCGGCCGCGATGTCGTCGCGCAGCGCCTGCAGGAAGCCGCCGTCGGGCATGGTGTTGCCGATGCCCTTGAACAGCGGGTTGGTGGCATCGTCCGCCGGCGTGTAGGGCGGATACGGCGACCCATTCGCGGCATTGCCGCGCGCGGCGTTGGCAGCGCGGTACTTCTGGAAGCCGGCCAGCGGGTTGTCGGTGAAGTTGTCCGGCATGTTCTGGTAGACCTTCCAGCTCACGCCGGCCGCCTGCAGGCGCTCGGGGTATGTCGTCCACGTGTAGTTGATGCCGGTGGCGTCGAGCGAATCGCCGCTGTTGTCGATGACCGGGCCGCCATGCGTGCCGAACGGGTCGTTGGTGCCGGTCCAGTGAAACAGGCGGTTGGTGTTGGTGCCGCCATGGAAGCTGCAGTGGTACGCATCGCACAGTGTGAATGCATTGGCCAGCGCGAACTGGAACTTCAGTTCCTGCTCGGTGTAGTAACCCATCGACTGGATCTGCTTCGATGTGGGCCAGGCGCTCATGCGGCCCAGGTCATACGCGGCCTGGGCATCGGGCTGGCTGTGAGGCGTGCCGCTCACGCGCTGGGCATTGCCGGCGGTCTGGTCCAGGTGGTAGGGCAGCACGATGCGGTTCTTGTTGCCGCTGGCATAGGTCTGCTGGAACACGTTGCGGCCGCCCGGCAGCGGGATCGTGAAGCGGTCGCCGAACCCGCGCACACCGTTCATGGTGCCGAAGTAGTTGTCGAACGAGCGGTTTTCCTGCATCAGCACCACCACGTACTCGACGTCGCGAATGGATTTGGTGGCGTTGTTGGCCGGAATGGCCAGCGCCCGGCGGATGGCTGGCGGGAAGGCGGAAAGGGCGGCGGTGGCGGCGGCGCTGCCACCGGCCATCTTGAGAAAATTGCGTCGGCTGCTGGAAGTCATGTCGGATTGCCCGGAGGGATCGGATGCGCGGTCAGTGGATTGGCGTAGGGGGCTGGCGCGGCAATCAGGGCGCGCACTTCATTTGCGGCTTGGCGTCGGGCGTGCTGGCTCCCGGGCTGGCCGGGGTGTTCGACGGGGGCGTGCTGTCGTTGTCACCGCCACAGGCGGTCAGGGCCGTGCAGAGCAGCAGGGCGGCCAGCATGCTCAGCGGGCGCCGCCGGGCAAGGGTTCGAATGGCTTCGGTCATGGTCTGTGTCGGGTGCGGGGAGTGGCAAGTTGCAGCGCGTGACGCGCGATGCGGTCCGCAGCGTAAGCAGCGGGCAGGTCACCCGGGTGACATCCAGGACAAGATTTCCGATACCGCTATTCGTGATTTTTACGGTCCATGTACAGACATTGGGGACATGGGCAATATGAACGAAGGTGGCGTAGCGAACGCTTTCGGCAACCTTTCGGGGCGCAATTTCTGCTGCGATGCACCACGCCCTGTGCTATGGTTTTAGACGTTTCCCTCAAACCACGAACAGGTGCACCAAAGCAGTGACACTTGCGGAATTTTGGGAAGCCGCGCCAGTTCTGGCCTGCAGGGAAGTGACGCGAGATCCGAGACCTCTTGCTCGATTTTTGTTGCGGTTGCAACACGCCGTGACCTTGCTTGTAAACGGGGCATGCCGCCACCAAAGTGGTAGGCGGAAAGGGCGTTCGCAGGAGCTGCATATGGAAAACGAAACCGGTTACGTCTGGCATTACACGGTAGGTACCCCGCTGGTCGCCATTGCGCGTTCGGGCCGGCTCATGCCTGCTGCCGCACATGGGTCGGCCCCCCGATCCGGTGACGGAATTCTGTGGTTCTCGCGCAACCAGCAATGGGATCCGTCCGCGACGCGCGACGACGGATTGAGCCAGGCCAGGCAAACGCTGTCGCGTGCCGCCTTGCACACACGCTTTGGTCTCTACCGCTTTGGCCTGCCTGCGCACGACATGCGTCTGCTGCCATGGCCGACGGTCACGCGGGTGGCCGATATCGACGTGCCCGAAGCCATGACGATGGTCGCCAGCGGCCTGCGCTGCGGCGCGGCCCCCACCGACTGGATCGGCACGCTGACCGACGTGCCGCTGGACGATCTGCGATTCGAAAAATGGACCGGCGCCGCGTGGGCACCGGCCGACCTCGACGAACTGGTGGCCCAGTCCGCCTGATCGTCGGTGGCCGGGGCCTAGCGGCTCAGCCCGCGTGCCGATACCGGCCAGACACTTTCCACCACGCCCGCCCGGATGCCCACGATCTCGTCGTAGAGATTCAGCGTGGGATCGCAATGGCCGGGCACCAGCATCATCCGGCTGCCCAGCGCGGGCAGCTTGCCCACCAGGTCTTCATGTTTCGGCTTCACGATGCCGTGCTCGTCGTTGGCGGCCACGTAGTCCAGCGTGGCCGACTGCTTGCCATCGGTCCAGATCCACGGCAGCCCGGAGTCGACGGCCATCGACTTCAGCCCTGCGTCCACCACCGCCCGATCCCCGGCCGCCACGCTCATGACCGACGTGGCGATAAACAGGCTGTGCTCGAAGCGTAGCGCGCCCGCATAGTCGTTGGCGCCATAGTCGGCATCCATGAAGACATAGGAGCCCGGCTGGATTTCGGTATAGACGCCGCTGCCCAGGTCGAACTCGACGCTGCCGCTGCCGCCGCCCGTCACCACGTCGCAGCGTACGCCGGCAGCTTCGAGTCGCGCAATGAAGGTGCCGGTACGATCGGCCGCACGCGCGGCGCCATCGCGCCGTTCGTTCCAGCCGCGCAGATGCTGGATGCCGCCGTGATAGGCCTGCAGCCCGCGCATCGTCAACTGGCCATGCCGCGCAATGCGTTCCACCAGGGTCAGCATCGCGGCCGGGTCGGTGACGCCGCAACGCCCCTGCCCGACATTGACTTCGACAAAGACCCCCAGCCTGCTGCCGGCGGCTTCGGTGGCGGCGGCCAGGGCATCGACCTGCGCGATGTCGTCCACGCAGACGCTCAGCGTGGCATGCCGTGCCAGGTCGGCCAGCAGCGCTGCCTTGGCAGCCCCGGCCACTTCATTGCTGATGTGGATGTCGCGCACGCCGGCGCGCACGAACGGAATCGCCTCGCTGACCTTCTGGCAGCAGATGCCCACCGCACCCCGGGCGATCTGCGCCAGCGCGATATCGGGGCACTTGTGCGCCTTGGCGTGGGGCCGCAGCTTGATGCCGCGCCGGTCGGCGGCGGCCTGCATGCGGTCGACGTTGGTCGCAAAGCGATCCAGGTCCAGGACCAGGGAAGGGGTGTCGATAGTGTCGGCGGACTGGCCCGGCCGCGCGGCCGGTGGCAGATCGAAGGCGATGGACATGGCGATGGAAGAGACGCTGCAGCGGGGTGAAATAGGGCGACCCACAGCGTACCACGGCGTGCGGGATGCTCCGCCTTGCGCTCGGCCGTCGGTCATCTACGATGGGGGGGTGTTCTCGCCATTTGCCTCAGCCAAACTTCCGCCCCAGGGCAAAGGAGTCTCGCCATGATCTTCCCGCGCATCGCCGCTTCCCGCCCTGTGCTTTGCCTGGCCGCCGCGATGGCGCTGGCCAGCCTGCCAGCGATTGCCCATCATGGATGGTCCACCTACGACGAAACCAAGCCGCTCACAGTGACCGGCAAGATCGTGGAGACGCACTATGAGAACCCCCACGCCACGATCCGCGTGGACGTGCAGGGCAGACGCTGGCTGGCCGTGCTGGCGCCGGTGTCGCGCATGGAATCACGCGGCGCCACCGCCGAGAAGGTGGCGGTGGGCAAGCAGGTGACGATGGTCGGCTACGCCAGCAAGGAAAAGCCGGACGAGATGCGCGTGGAGCGCATCACATTCGACGGCGGCCAGATCGTGGAACTGCGCTGACCGATGGCGGATCTCGGCGCCCTGGCCGCCCAGCTTGCAGCCTCGCCGTTCGCGGTATGGCTGCGGGCGTCGGCCTGGGCCTATCCGGCCTGCGAGATGCTGCACCTGGCCGGCATGGCGCTGCTGTTCGGATCCATCGTGGTGGTGGACTTGCGCCTGGCCGGCCTGGGCCGCCAGTTGCCGGTGACGCCGCTGCTGCGGCACGCCTTGCCGGCCACCGTGGCCGGCTTCGTGGTGATCCTGCTGAGCGGCGCGTTGTTGTTCGTGGCCCATGCCGACGACCTGATCGGCAACCGCGCGTTCGTGGTCAAGCTGGGCCTGATCGTGCTGGGACTGGCCAATGCGGCATGGTTCCACGCCGGCCCCTACCGTGCGCTCCATGCCGGAAACAGCGGATGGGAAACATTGCGCCCGCCGCCCCCGGTGGCCCGCACTTGCGCGGTGCTGTCGCTGGTGACGTGGATGCTGGTGATCTGCGCAGGGCGGCTGATCGCCTACGTCTAGCCGACGTGCATGACGCCTGGGAGTGGCGCATGAGACACGTGTCAAGCTTCGAATTTGATGTAACGCAAACGCTGTGTATCGGGGGCCTCAAGGTTCAAGCAAGTGGGACGTTAAGGCTGGGCTGAATCCATACGTGTAGAGCCCCCCGATGAATAACTTGAGTATTCGCCACGGCCTGCTGGCCACGCTCGTGATCTTTGGCCTGATGATCGTATTTGGCGCCGTGCTGGGTGTCAGCCAGTTGAGCGCCAGCAGCGATGCCGCCGAACGGATCCACCTGATTTCGTCGCGGGCGATCCTGCTCAACGACGCCTACAAGGACATGACGCGCGCGCGCTCGGCGCTGACACGCGCATACAGTTCGGCCAAGGCCAGCGGCCAGGTCAACGACGACGCGCTGGCCAGCGCCACCAAGTCCATCGCCAGGTCGAAGGACGAACTCGAACGGTTCGAGAAGGCCGCCGCCTTCCCGGAACAGGATGCCACCACGCGCGACGACATCGTCGCCGCCGGCCGCGCCCACATGGACGTCGTGCAGCGCGGCCTCGATGCGCTGCGCAGCGGAGATCCCGACGGCTACGCGACCATCAACGACAAGGACATCACGTCGTCGGGGGCCAAATACTCGGCCGGCGTGGAGCGATTCCAGCAGTTCGCCGAAAAGCTGAACGAAGAGGCGGCCGGCGATGGCCGGCAGCGCCTGAATCGCGTGATCCTGCTGGTGTGCGTGGGCCTGGCCATGTCCGCCGGCCTGATCGTGGTGGTGCACCTGGCGCTGCGCCGCCTGGTGGTGATGCCGCTGTATCTGGCGCGCGACCTGATCATGCGCGTGGCCGACGGTGACCTGACCATCAAGGTGCCGCAGGCAGGACGCAACGAAATCGGCCAGCTGCTCGATGCCGTGTCGCGCATGCAGGCCGGCCTGACGCAGACCGTGGCCAAGGTGCGCGCGGGCTCCGACGCCGTGACCACCGGCGCGCGCGAGATTGCCGCCGGCAATACGGACCTGTCTTCGCGTACCGAGCAGCAGTCGTCGGCGCTGGAAGAAACGGCGGCCAGCATGGAGCAGCTGACATCGACCGTCGGCAACAACGCCGAAAGCGCCACGCATGCCAGCGCCCTGGCGCGCAACGCGGCTGACCTGGCCGCACGCGGCGGCGAGGTGGTGCGCGGCGTGGTGCATACGATGAGCGAGATCAACACCAGCTCGCAGAAGATCGTCGACATCATTGGCGTGATCGACGGCATCGCGTTCCAGACCAACATCCTGGCGCTGAACGCCGCCGTGGAAGCGGCGCGTGCCGGCGAGCAGGGGCGCGGGTTTGCCGTGGTGGCCGGCGAGGTGCGCAGCCTGGCGCAGCGCAGCGCCAATGCGGCCAAGGAAATCAAGGGCCTGATCGATTCGTCGGTCGACAAGGTGGACGCCGGCAGCCAGCAGGTGGAGCAGGCCGGCAGCACCATCGAAGAGATCGTGGCGGCCGTGAAGCGCCTGGCCGATACCGTCAGCGAGATCTCGGCGGCGTCGATCGAGCAGTCCAGCGGCATCACGCAGGTCAGCGAAGCCGTGTCGCAGATGGAGCAGGTCAACCAGCAGAACGCCGCACTGGTGGAGCAGGCGGCCGCAGCCGCCGATTCGCTGGAATCGCAGGCCAACCAGCTGGCTGCCGCCGTGGCCACGTTCCGGCTGGCCTGATTTCCCGGCTGGCTTGCGTGCCAGCCCCGGGGTGATATCGCACTATCAGCCGGCCAGCTGTTCCTCCACGAACAGCAGCCGGTCATTGCCCCAGTACAGCTTGTCTTCGACGATAAAGCTCGGCGCGCCAAAGATGCCGCGCGCCACGGCGTCGTCGGTCACGCGCTTGAGATCGGCCTTGACCTCCGGGTCGTCCAGCATCGCCAGCGCCTCGCGCGGGTCCAGCCCCGCCGCCACCAGCACCTTGCCGATCTCGACAGGATCGTTCAGGTTCCGGCCTGTTTCCCACATTGCCGTGAAGATGGCTTCCACATACTGGTGGAATGCCGCCTCGCCCTTGCGCTGGTAGCCGATGGCGCCACGCATCAGCGCCAGCGTATTGATCGGAAAGTGCGGATTGAGCCGGAACGGCACGCCATATCGCCGGGCCCAGCAGTCGAGATCGCCGTCCGACCATTGCCGCTTGGCAGGAATCTCCATCGGGCTGTGATTGCCCGTGGCCTTGAACACGCCGCCCAGCAACATCGGCCGCCACACGATGGTGGCGCCGGTGCGTGCGGCCAGCCGTGGCAATTCCTTGTACGCCAGATACGAATAGGGGCTGCCGAAGTCAAAAAAGAATTCCACCTGCCTGGTCATCGCGTGTCTCCGTTGGAATGGGTGATGCTGCGTCGTGGTTGTTGTGTGCTCAGGTGGCTTGCATTGTGACAGGAACTCCGCCGCATCGGCACCCGGCAAATCGGCCTTGACTTTATATCGTACGATATATATCTTACGATACGTCTTACGATATATCGGAGTGAGCAATGCGACACCATTTCAATCGGATGCACGATCACATGGGCCATGGGGGCCCGCACGGCAAGCACCACGGCGGCATGCGCGCCATGATGGCGATGAAGCTGACGGGCATGATGGGTGGCCGGGGCGGCGGCTTCTGGTCGCAGGGCGGCGGCGGCTTTGAAGGCGATGGCGATGGCTTTGACGGCGACAACCTGCGCCGAGGCCGCAAATTCAGCGCCGAGGACCTGCAGTTGCTGCTGCTCTCGCTGCTCGATGAAAAGCCATCGCACGGCTACGAGCTGATCAAGGCGCTCGAAACCCGCACGGGGGGTTTCTACAAGCCGAGCCCCGGGGTGGTGTACCCCGCGCTGACCTTCCTGGAAGACGTGGGCTATGCCACGGTGGACCTGGAAGGCAACAAGAAACGCTACCAGTTGTCGGAGGCGGGCCGCGCCTACCTGGACCAGAACCGCGCGCGGCTGGAGCAGATGGTGGCGCGCCTGCAGCACGTGGCGCGCAAGATGGATTTCATGCGCCGCGCCATGAGCGGCCAGCCCCAGCGCGATGTCGAGGAGGGCGGCTGGGCGCCAGAACTGGTGCAGGCGCGCGGTCGGCTGAAGCAGGCCCTGATGGTGCGCAGCGGCGCCACGGCCGACGAGCAGCGCCGGATTGCCGCCATCCTCGAACGCGCGGCCGACGAGATTGAGCGCGGCACCAACCAGCCGGAGTGAATATGAGCGATACCCGTGACCTGACCGTACAACGCGTGCGTCATCCGCTGAAGATGCGCCTGCTCAAGGTGCTGCGCACCCGGCAGGTGTCCCCGCAACTGCTGCGCGTGACGCTGGGCGGCGAAGACCTGGCCGATTTCGTTTCCGGATCGTTCGACGACCACGTCAAGGTCTTCTTTCCGGAGGCCGGTGCCGACAAGCCCGTGCTGCCGCAGGCAGGCCCGGACGGCATCAAGTTTCCCGAGGATCAGCCGCGCCCCCAGGCGCGCGACTATACGCCGCGCCGCTACGACACGGCCGCCTGCGAGCTGGATATCGAATTCGTGCTGCACGGCGACGGCCCCGCATCGACGTGGGCCGCGCAGGCGCAGCCGGGCCAGCACCTGGGCGTGGGCGGCCCGCGCGGGTCGTTCGTGATTCCGCGTGACTTCGACTGGCACCTGCTGATCGGCGACGACACCGCGCTGCCGGCCATTGGCCGCCGCATCGAGGAACTGGGCCCCGATGCGCGCGTGATCGTCGTGGCCGAGGTGGCCGATGAATCGGCACGCATTCCGCTGGCCACCGGCCCGCACGCCGAGGTGCACTGGATCCATCGCGACGAACATCGCGGCGAAGCCGACGAAGCGGCGTCCGAGGGCAGTCTGCTGACGCCCACGTTGCGCTGGCTGAGCCTGCCCGCCGGCGAGGGTTACGTGTGGGCCGCCGGCGAAGCGGCCGCGATGCGCGAAGTGCGCCAGTACCTGGTGAACGAGCGCGGCATCCACAAGACCCGCATCCGGGCATCGGCCTATTGGAAACGCGGCAACGCAGCCGTTCACGAAACGCTGGACGACTGACCCAAAGTCTGGTTCCCGCGGCGATGCGGCGCGGCTACACTGGCGGCTCGCCCATTGCCACGGACCCTGCCATGCCCTGCCTTCGCCCGTTGTTGTCGATTGCCGTGCTGACCGCTGCTGCCGGACTCACCGCCTGTGCCCCCGATTCGTTCCGCAACTACGAGGCGCGGGGTCTCAACAACTATCTCGACAAGATCCAGGCCGTCTGCGCCAACACGCGGCTGAACAGCCGGCCCCTGGGCGAATGGCTGCGCAGCGGCTCGGACGACAGCGACAGCAACTACGTGTACTGGCTCGACCAGACGTCGCGGCTGTACTACAACCGGATCACGGTGCCGCAGTATCGCGATTCGATCGCGGGCGCATTCGGCGGCAACCAGCCCAACGCCGACGCGCTGGACTGCATCGTGCGCAACCTGCCGCCCGACCGGCCGACCAGCCCGCCCGGCGGCATGTTCTGATTTTTTGCGGCCAGCCCGTTGTGCAAATGCGCGCGGCTGGCTAATATCAGTCCCCAGTGGCCGAGACAACGGCCACGACGTCGCTCGGACGGTTCCGGGCGCTTACGTAAAGGACTCCACCATGACTGCCGAATCCGGCAAGCGCCGTTTTGCGCGCATCGATCGTCTTCCCCCCTACGTCTTCAATATCACCGCCGAGCTCAAGATGGCCGCCCGCCGCCGTGGCGAGGACATCATCGACATGAGCATGGGCAACCCCGACGGCGCCACGCCGCCGCATATCGTGGCCAAGCTCGTGGATGCCGCGCAGCGGCCCGATACGCATGGCTATTCGGCGTCGAAGGGCATCCCGCGCCTGCGCCGCGCGATCTCGCACTGGTACCGCGACCGCTACGACGTGGAGATCGATCCGGACAAGGAGGCCATTGTCACGATCGGCTCGAAGGAAGGGCTGGCGCACCTGATGCTGGCCACGCTGGACCGTGGCGACACGGTGCTGGTACCCGATCCGAGCTACCCGATCCATATCTACGGCGCGGTGATTGCCGGCGCCGATATCCGCTCGGTGCCGCTGACGCCGGACATCGACTTCTTTGCCGAACTCGAACGCGCGATTCGGGGCAGCTATCCGAAGCCGAAGATGATCGTGCTCGGCTTCCCGTCGAACCCGACCGCGGCCTGCGTGGAGCTGGACTTCTTCGAGCGCGTGATCGCGCTGGCGCGCAAGCACGACATCTTCGTCGTGCATGACCTGGCCTATGCCGACATCGTGTTCGATGGCTGGAAAGCGCCGTCGATCATGCAGGTGCCCGGTGCCAAGGACATCGCCGTGGAGTTCTTCACGCTGTCGAAGAGCTACAACATGGCGGGCTGGCGCATCGGCTTCATGGTGGGCAATCCGGATCTGGTGGCCGCGCTGACACGCATCAAGAGCTATCACGACTACGGCACGTTCACGCCGCTGCAGGTGGCCGCCATTGCCGCGCTGGAGGGCGACCAGCAGTGTGTGAAGGAGATCGCGGCTCAGTACCAGGCGCGCCGTGACGTGCTGGCGCGCGGGCTGATCGAAGCTGGCTGGCAGGTCGATATTCCGAAGGCGTCGATGTATATCTGGGCCCGGATCCCCGAGCCATATCGCGCGCTGGGGTCGCTGGAATTCTCGAAGCAGCTGCTGGCCAAGGCCAAGGTGTCAGTATCGCCGGGCATCGGCTTCGGCGACTTCGGCGACGAGTACGTGCGCTTTGCCCTGATAGAGAACGAATCGCGAATCCGCCAGGCCGTGCGCGGCATCAAGGCGATGTTCCGCGCCGACGGGCTGGTCAAGCCGGCGGTGGCCTGAGACGTTCGCGCGGACAGCGCCGGCGTATCTGGTATAAGTCCCCCACAACATCGAAGCCGATCCCCGCGGGCGCGGGGAGGTCGGCCCAGCAGGGAGACCAGATGGAATTGCGCCAGCTTCAGTATTTCGTGCGGGTGGTCGAACTCGGCAGCATGAGCCGTGCTGCGCTAGAGCTCGACATGGTGCAATCGGCCGTCAGCCAGCAGATCAGCCGCCTGGAGAGCGAACTCTCCACCCGCCTGCTGCGCCGCACGCCGCAGGGCGTGACGCCCACCGAAGCCGGCCTGGCCTTTTTCCATGAAGCCCAGCTTACGCTGCGCCATGCCGAGCAGGCGCGCCGTGCCGCGCATCAGGCACGGCTGTCCGGCGCCGTGAGCGTGGGCCTGGCGCCAACCACGGCGTCGGTGATTGGCGTGCCGCTGATCCGGGCGATGCGCGAGCGTTATCCCGACGTCCGGCTGCATATCGTGGAAAGCCTGTCCGGCCACCTCACTGCGATGCTCAACGCGCGCCAGCTTGACCTGGCCGTGCTGTTCGGCACCCACGCCGCCCGCCGCTGGACCGTGATGCCGCTCCTGGAGGAAACGCTGTTCCTGATCCAGTCGCGCCAGGCGCTGCCGCAGGGCAAGGCCGACCCCCCCACGCAGCGGACGATGGCTGATCTGGCCGACGTGCCGCTGATCATGCCAAGCAGCGTCCACGGCCTGCGCAGCACGCTCGACGCCGCCTTCGCGCGCGCCAAGGTGACGCCCCGCGTGATCCAGGAGGTTGACTCGCTGGCCATGCTGATGGATGCCGTGGACATGGGCTTCGGCGCCACGCTGCAGCCGTGGGCGGCGGTAGGCCGCTATCCCGACGCGCAAACGCGCTTCCACCTGGCACAGATCGACGACCCGCAGGCGGGACGCCAGAACCTGCTGTGCAGCCTGTCCGACGACGAACTGTCGCCCGCCGCGCTGGCCTTGCGCGTGGTGCTGGCCGATACCGCACGCGGCCTGGTGCGTTCGGGCGAATGGCGCGGGGCGCGGTTGCTGGAAGGCTAGGCCCGTCATGTGACGGCGGGTCCCGCTCGCGCGGGCTGGCGGCTTCGCGCGGTGTCCCCCCACTTTGGAAGGGCCGGAATCCCGTTCAGTTGATCCCACAACCCACCGTTAGCTGATGACTGGAGAGGCCGAGGATACGGCTCGAACGGGAAACTTCGCGGACCCCACATCATGCCCAGCCAATGAATTCAGAGATCGGGAGGTAACGCCAATGCAAGGTTTTCAACGAATGACCGTCTTCCAGCGCATCATGTCAGCCTTCGCGGTGGTGCTGGCGATGACATGCGGAATGGGCGGCTTCGCGCTGTACGAACTGGGGCGTGTGGGCGATGCCACGCGGGATATCAAGGACAACTGGATGCCGTCGGTGCGCCATTCCCTTGAGATGAAGAGCCAGTTGAATGCCTATCGCACGTCGGAGTTGCAGCATGTGCTGTCCGCGTCGGAAGAGGAATTCCGCCGGTACGAGGCCCTGATGGGCAAGCAGCTCGATGCCTTCCGTGACGCCGAGAAGATCTTCGCCAGCCTGCTTTCCACGGAAGCCGAGCGGCTGACGCATCGCGAGATGACGGCGCTGATGACGCAGTACCTGGCCGTTCATGACAAGCTGCTGGCGCTGTCGCGCAGCGGCGACCGCCAGGGTGCGGTGGCCATGTTGCGTGGCGAATCGTTCCAGGTGCGCAGCCAGCTGGAAGCCAGTATCGACCAGGCGGTCAAACTCAACGTGACCGGTTCGGAAGCCAGCGGCGCGCATGTCGAGCAGGTCTTTGCGTCGGCGCGCAACATGATGATTGGCGCGCTGCTGACGATGGCGGTGCTGGTGGTTGCGCTGGCGCTGGTGCTGGCGCGCGGCCTGGTGCGTCAGCTTGGCGGCGAGCCGGCCTACGCGGCCCAGGTGGCCGGCGAGGTGGCGGCCGGCAATCTGGCGCTGGAAGTCGTGCTGCAGCCGGGCGATACGTCCAGCATGCTGCACGCGATGAATCGCATGCGCCTGACGCTGGCCGATATCGTCCGCCACATCAAGGCGTCCAGCGAGGCCGTGGCTACCGCATCGGGGCAGATCGCCCAGGGCAACGTGGATCTGTCGCAGCGCACCGAGGAACAGGCGTCCGCGCTGGAACAGACCGCGGCCAGCATCGAGGAACTGGCCGTCACGGTCAGGCAGAACGCCGACAACGCGGGGCATGCCGACAAGCTGGCGCAAAGCGCATCGTCGCTGGCCGAGAAGGGCGGCCAGGTAGTGGGCGACGTGGTCAGCACCATGGGCGATATCTCGAAAAGCTCGGGCCGCATCGTCGATATCATCAGCGTGATCGAAGGCATCGCGTTCCAGACCAATATCCTGGCGCTGAACGCCGCCGTGGAAGCGGCGCGTGCCGGCGAGCAGGGGCGCGGGTTCGCCGTGGTGGCCGGCGAGGTGCGCACGCTGGCCCAGCGTAGTGTGGCGGCCGCCAAGGAAATCAAGGAGCTGATCGAAGGCTCGGTCAGCAAGGTGCAGGAGGGCTCCACGCTGGTCGATAGCGCCGGGCAGACCATGCACGAGATCGTCGAAGCCGTGCGGCAGGTATCGCAACTGGTGGCCGATATCTCGGCGGCCTCGACGGAACAGACCAGCGGTATCGAGCAGGTGAACGCGGCGGTGACGCAGATCGACGATTTGACCCAGCAGAACGCAGCGCTGGTGGAAGAGGCGGCGGCTGCGGCCACCGCGCTTGACGAACAGAGCCGCAGCCTGCTGTCGTCGGTGTCGGTGTTCAGGCTGTCCGACCGGCGTGGGCTGGCGCGCAGCGGTGGCATCTCCGATTTCAGCCGGGGCGGGGCGCCCGCGCTAGCCTGATCGACAGCCGAGATAGCCCGTACGGAGCAAGCCGGAGCCAGTCTCCGGCTTTTTCACGTTCCGCCGCCCGGGGCCTGGCCGGTAATCCTTACACGGCTTGCGCGTTTCTGGCCGGGCGCGGCATAGTCCGGCGCAGGGCTACCAGAATGTGGCCGCATAGCCCACCAGAATCAGCGCGAGGGCGATCAGGAATATCGGGTGCGTCCACGTATAGCGGCGGTTTCCACGCAGTTTCTGCATCTTTTCTTCGCGGTCCTGCACGTCGCCTTGCTGCATGGGTGTCCTCCTCGAAGTCCGGGGCCCGATGGGCCGACAAGGTGGGGGGTGTGCAGGATGCGTGCCATGCGGCCTGCCGGCCGTGTTGGCCACGATGCCAGACATCGGCCCCCAGGCTTGGCACAATGGCAAGCTTCGCCCGCGCCGTCGCCCACTGGCGATGGCTCGCGCGCCCCCGCACAGGAGAGATGACTGCATGACGGTGCCCGATATGTCCGCCTCGCCAGATCCGTCCGCTTCGCCCGACTCGCCCGACTCGCCCGATTCATCCGGCAAGCCCGCTCGTCCGCCCGCCGTCGGCCTCGGCAGCGCGGCGCGCGACCTCTATCGTGCGCTCTGGCGCCATGCGCATGGCGTGCGGGGCCAGATGCTTGGTGCGGCCGGGCTGTTGTCGGCGGCGCAGTTGCTGCGGCTGACCATGCCCTGGCTGGCCGCGCAGGCGATCAACGCGCTGCAGCAGGGCCAGATGGAGGTGGCCGGCCGCTGGATTGTCTACCTGATCGGCATCTACCTGTTGTCGTGGCTCTTGCACGGCCCGGGCCGGGTGCTGGAGCGCAATGTGGGGGTGAGGGTACGCGAACGGCTGTCCGACCAACTTTACGCGCGCATTGCGTCGGCGCCGCTGGCGTGGCGCGATGGCCGGCACTCGGGCGAACTGCAGCACCGCGTGGTGCAGTCCAGCCGCGCGCTATCGGACTTCGCGCAGAACCAGTTCGGCTACTTGCAGAGCGCGTTCAATTTCGTGGGGCCGATTGTCGCGCTGGCGCTGCTGTCGCGCACCAGCGGCGTGATCGCGGTCACCGGCTACGTGGTCATCGCGCTGATCATCCTGCGATTCGACCGCACGCTGATGCAGCTGGCTCGTGCAGAGAACGACGCTGAGCGCCGCTATGCCGCCGCGCTGCTCGATTTTGTCGGCAATGCCGGCACCGTGATCGGGCTGCGGCTCCAGGCCGCGTCACGCAAGCTGCTCGGCCATCGCATGGCGGCAGTGATGGCGCCGCTGCGGCGCGCGGTGGTGGTCAACGAAGGCAAATGGTTTGCCGTCGATCTGCTTGGCATGGGGCTGACCTGGGTCCTGGTGGTGGTGTATGTGCTACAGGCGCGGCAGCCGGGCCAGGCCGTGCTGTTGGGCACGGTCTTCATGATCTACCAGTATGCGCAGCAGGCCGCCACCGTGGTGGGCGCAATGGCCTCCAACTTCCAGAGCTTCGCGCGCATGCATACGGACTACGGCAGCGCCGAGCCGATCTGGGCGACGCCGGGCGACCCGGACGCGGCGGTGCCCGCCGTGATACCCGACGCCCCGTGGCAGACGCTGGAACTGCGCGGCGCCACGTGGCGCTACCCCGACGATGCGCGCGGCGGGCTGCACGGTATCGACCTGAAGCTGCGGCGCGGTGCGCGCGTTGCGTTGGTCGGGCCCAGCGGCGGCGGCAAGAGCACGCTGCTACGCGCGCTGGCGGGTCTCTATCGCCCGCAGCACGGCGAACTGCGCCGCGACGGCATGGCCGAGGACTGGATCGAACTGCGCGCGCTGGCCACGCTGATTCCGCAGGAGGCGGAGGTGTTCGAGGCCAGCGTGGAAGAAAACCTGACCTTCGGCGAGCCCGCCGATGCGGCGGCGCTGCAGGCCGCCGTGCATACGGGCGTGTTCGATGAGGTGCTGCAGCGCCTGCCCGACGGGCTGGCCAGTCCGCTCAGCGAGCGCGGGGCCAATCTGTCCGGCGGCCAGCGGCAACGGTTGGCCTTGGCGCGCGGCGCACTGGCCGCGCAGGGCAGTTCGCTGTTGCTGCTCGACGAGCCGACCAGTGCGCTGGACCCGCAGGCCGAAGGCCGCGTGTTCGACCGCATGTTCGCGGCGTTCCCGTCTGCCTGCATCGTCGCCTCGGTGCATCGGCCGAGCCTGCTGGCCCGGTTCGACACCATTGTCGTGGTGGAAGCCGGCCGTGTGGTGGACGCCGGACCTCGCGACGAGGTGCTGGCACGGCGCGGCGACTGAGCGTGCGGCGCCGGCCGCCAGTGGCGGCCGGCACGGTGCCATTACATCAGCGAGTCGGTCGAGTAGGCGACGCCATCGCGCCCGGGGTCCGCGCCGCCGCGCAGCGTGGTGCCGTCGATATGCACCGCATGGACCCATCCGATCGTGTAGTTGTACGGATTGCGGATCACCTCGTAGCCCTGCTGTTCGAGCTGCCGGCAGACTGCGCGCGGAATGCGGTTGCAGACGTCGATGGCATTGCTGGTCGACGAGAAGCGCGGCGCAGACACGGCGTCCTGGATCGGCATGCCGTGGTCCACCGCGTTCAGGATGACCTGCAGCACGCCCATGGCGATCTGCGTGCCGCCCGGTGCGCCGAGCACGATTTCCGGCCGGTTGTCGCGGAACACGATGGTAGGGCACGACGACGTGAAACGGCGCTTGCCCGGTGCGATGCTGCCCGCGCGGCCGGGCCGGGGGTCGAACACGCCCATGCACCCGTTATACATGAAGCCCAGGCCCGGCGTGATGGCGCCCGACGGCATGGCCAGCGAATGGGTCAGCGACACGCAGTTGCCGTCGCCATCCACCACCGACAGGTGCGTGGTATCGCGCGGCACCGCGTGTCCCGGGTTCACGCGCGTGACGGACACCTTCTCGTGCGCACGCACGGCGGCGGCGGTCTGCGCGGCGCGCTCGGCGGACAGCAGGCGTTCCAGCGGAATGTCGACGAAGGCCGGGTCGCCCAGATACATGTCCTTGTCCACGGTGGCCTGCTTCATGACTTCGCAGACGATGCGCAGGTATTCGGGCGAGTTGTGCGGCATCGCGCCCAGGTCGAACTGCTCCAGTGCGTGCAGCATTTCCAGCAGCATCGCGCCGCCGCCGGGGGGCTGGTTGGTGGCGATGACCCGGTCGCGATAGCGGCCGAACAGCGGCTTCTGGCGGATCACGCGGTAGCCGGCCAGGTCCTGGCGGCTCAGCAGGCCGCCGTTGGCCTGCATGTCGGCGACGATGGCATCGGCGATCGACCCCCGGTAGAAGGCATCGGCGCCATCGCGGGCAATCACGCCAAGCACATCGGCCATGTCGGCGTTGACGATGGGCGCGCCGATGGGCCGGGGCCAGCCGTCTTCGCGGCAGTAGACGCGGCGGCCCGATTCGCTGAAGGCCAGCCGCTCGCGGTTGCTGGCGCGACCCAGCGTGGCTTCATCCATCCAGAACGCATGCATGCCGGGGCGCACGAAATAGCCGTCGCGTGCCCAGGCGATGGCCGGTGCCACCACTTCGCGCCACGGCAGGCGGCCGTGGGCGGCGTGCATCGCCTCCAGGCCGCGCAGCGTGCCGGGCGTGGCAATCGACTGATAGCCGATGTCGTTGAGCCGGTCCTTGATGAAGAAGCCGAAGCCGTCGCGTGCCTCGCCTTCGAGCAGGTCGGCCCACATGTCGGGGCGCGCGCTGGCCGGGGCGGTGGCGTGGAAGTCGAAATACTCGTGTGCGCCGGCATCGCGCATGTAGACCGCGCCGGTGCCGAAGCCCGCGATGCCGCACATCAGCGGATCGACCACGGTCTGCGCCAGCGCGCAGGCCACGGCGGCGTCCACCGCGTTGCCGCCGGCCTTCAGGATCTCGACGCCCGACTCGGCCGCTTCCGGCTGCGGGCAGACCACCATTCCAGGATTTGTCATGGGATGGTCCTCACCGGGATTGGAAGTCGACGGAACCGAGCGCTTCCTGCACCTTGGCGGTGTCGCGCACGGTCATCTGCATCAGCATGCCGGACGGGCCCGGCATGGGCACCACCTGCATGGTCTTGAGCTTGTCTAGCGTGCCCTTGTCGGCCAGGAAGACCTGCGAGGCAGCGTGCAGGCGTTTCACGACATCAGGCGACGTGCCGGCCTTGGCGGCCACGCCCATCCAGCCCAGGTCGTCCAGCCCGGACAGGCCAAGCTCGGAGGCGGTGGGCACGTCCGGCAGGTCGGGCAGCCGCTTTGGCGCGAACAGCACCAGCGGCACCAGCTTGCCGGCGCGAATCTGCGGCATGGCCGTGCTCAGCACCGGCGCCATCACCTGGGTCTGGCCGCCAACGGTGGCCACCACGCCATCGGGCTCGCCCTTGTACGGCACGTGCGTCATGCGGATGTTCTGGTTCTTCTGGAACAGCTCCACCACCAGGTGGGTGGAATTGCCGTTGCCCGACGACGCGAAATTGATCTTGCCCGGTTTGGCGCGGGCGGCCGCGACCAGGTCGGCCAGCGAGTGGAAGCCGGTTTGCGGATTGGCCACCAGCACGAACGGCACCGTGGTCAGCACCGACACGGGGGTGAAGTCGGTTTCGGGCTTGTACGACAGCGGGGCATAGGCGAACTTGTTCAGCACCATCTGCGAGACGCCGGCCAGGAACAGCGTGCATCCATCGGCAGGTTGGGACAGCACGTACTTGGCCGCGATCACGCCACCGGCGCCGGCCTTGTTTTCCACGAGCACGGTGGTGCCCAGTTCCTTCGAGGCCCTCTCGGCCCACATGCGCGCGAGCGTATCGGTGCTGCCGCCGGCCTGCTGCGACACCACCAGCTTGATCGGCCGCGTGTTCCCCGCTTCGCCGCAGGCCCAGCCCGTTGCCGATGCACCCACTGCGAGCATCCCGGCCAGCAGTTTCCCCATGATGGAGATTTTTCTCATGTCGTGTCCTTCTTGATCAGTGGTTCCATGGATTGTTCCGCGGCCGCAGAAGCGTCAATATTGGCGCGGGATGCGCGGAACGGCCAATGAAATGTTCCGAACCTTGTATGAGTATTTATTCATGTTTCAGTCGCCGGACACCGTGGCGTGGGCGCGCCGGTTGCGGATGCGTCACCTGGAATCGTTCCTGGTGCTCCATGAGGCGGGGACGCTGACGCTGGCCGCCCAGCGGCTGCATATGACCCAGTCGGCCATGTCGCACTGGCTTGGCGAGATGGAGGATCTGGTCGGCACGAAGCTGGTGCTGCGCGGCAAGCGGATGAAGCTGACTGCCGCTGGCGAGGCCGTGCGCAAGCTGGCGCTACGCGTGCTGGGCGAGGTGGGCCGGACCAACGCGGAACTGCTGTCGCTGGCCAAGGGCGACGTGGCGCGCCTGCACATCGGCAGCGTGACGGCCGGTATCGCCCATCTGATTCCGCGCGCGGTGCTGGCCTTCCAGGCGCGCCACGCCGATGTGTCGTTCCAGGTGACCGAAGGCGTGTTCAACGCGCTGCTGAGCGGGCTCGAGGAGCGCGAGTACGACCTGGTGGTGGGCTCGATCGACGCGCGCGCCTATGGGCAGCATCTGGAGCACGAGGTGCTGTTCGCCGACGACATCGCCATCGTGGTGGGACCTGGCCATCCGCTGGCCGCGGCGCGCAGCGTAAGCTGGACCGACGTGTTCGGCTACCCGTGGCTGATGCCGCCACGCGACACGCTGATGCGGGTGCGGCTGGAAAACACCTTGCTGGAACGCGGCGGCGCCGGCATCAAGCCAAAGATCGAAACCGGGTCGATCGTGGTGCTGGAATCGGTGGTGCGCGGCAGCGACCATGTCGGCGTCTGCTCCGCGGCGATGGCGGCCCATCTGCAGAGCCGCGGCCTTGTCGCTATTCTGCCGCTGGCCGATGTGGGATCGTTCGGGCCGGTGGGCGCAGTGTGGCGCCGGGGCGGTGCCGACGAGATGCTGCTCGACTTCGTGTCACTGCTTCGCAGCGAGGCCCGGTTGCTGGGCCGATAATGCGTCGGCGCTGGCGCCTGTCAGGTTGCCCAGGGGGTTGACGCCTTTCCAGGTGCCCGTGGCGATGGCATCCAGGATGAGCTGCAGCAGCGCATCTTCCACCGTCTTGCACGCCAGGCCAAGCCGCGCGGCGCCCGCCACGCACAGGAACACGCGGCGCACCAGCGACGAATCGGAGATCGGCACGCACGCGAACGCATGCGGCGGTTCGGTGGCCAGCGCGCTCCAGGGCAGGATGGTCCACCCCATGCCGGCGCTGACCGCCGACAACAGCACCGACACCGCGCTGGTTTCGGCCACGAGCTTCAGTTCGAGCCCGGCGGCGACGAACGCGCGGTCCGTCAGCACCCGCACCGAATTGGGAAAGCTCGGCAGCAGCAGCGGCAGCGCGGCCATCTCGGCCAGCGTCAGCGCCGTGTCGCGCTGCGCCGAGGCAGGCCCAACGGCCATCAGGTCTTCGTCCAGCAACGGCACGAGATGCATGTTCGGACGCTGCTGGGCGTCCATGGCGATGCACAGGTCGAGCTTTTGCGCCGTGACGAGTTCGGCCAGGTCGGCACTGCTGCCTTCCACGATCTCGACGGTCACGTCCGGCACGTTGCGGGTGACGAACTGCAGCAGCGGTACGGCCAGCACGCGCGACGTGCTGGTGGGCAGGCCTACCCTGACGTGGCCTGACGGCACATCGCGGCCATGGCGTACGGCCGCATGCGCTTCCTCCATCTGGCGCAGCACCATCTTGGCGTGCCGGTACAGGATCTGGCCGGTCTCGGTGGGCCGGGCGCCAAACGGCCCGCGCACCAGCAGCCTGGCGCCCAGTTCGGACTCCAGGTTGACCACGTGCTGGCTCAGCGACGGCTGGGCAATATGCAGCGCATCGGCCGCGGCGGTAATGCTCTCGAGTTCGACGATGCGCGCGAAATAGCGAAGCTGCCGGAAATCCATGACTGCGGAAAGCTGGGGACGGATGCCCACTCTAGCACTTCACGTGCCCGGGCAGGCATCGTCCCGCCGTCAACGGCCGCTTGCCTGCGCCGCCACGGGCACGTCGATATGGCAGCCGCCGCTACCCAGACCCAGGGTCAGCCGCGGCGGTCGGCCGTGGGGCACTTGCGGAAAGTGGCCACGGTCGGCACCCGCGATGGACACGCGCAGACGGCTGCCGGCGGCCAGCGTCCATGCCACCGGCAGCAGCGCGAAGTCCAGCGCGACGGGTGCGCCCGGCGTCAGCCGTTCGGCGTCTGCCAGGCGGTGCGCGCGGTAGGGCCAGCTGGTGCGGTACTCGGGCGGGCACGGCTCGGTCTTGCGGTGCGACGCACGCAGCATGCCCTCGGTGATATAGCGCACCGTGCCATCGGCTTCCACTTCCGACAGATAGACGAATACCGCCGCGTCGGGCTGCGACGAGGACACCCGCAGATGGGCCACGACGTGGCCCGCAATCGCCATCGGCGATGGCAGTGGCGCCGAGTCGAAATGGGGCAGCGCTGCCTCATGCTCGCCCCAGTCCGCGTAGTAGTCCTCGATATTGGCGGCGCCCAGCCGCTCGTAGCGCGTCTGGCGGCCGGTGGTCCAGTCGAAGCGCACCTGCGTCGTGGTCGCAGCGGACCCGGCCTGTGGTGTGGTCGACAGCGCGCCGTCGTCGGTCAGGTACAGCCGGGTGCTGGCCGGGGCGGGCGGCCAGACGTCGGCCGGCTGCCAGTGGACGTCATGGATGCTGTGGTAATGCACGCGGGCTTCGCGTTCCAGGCCGGTGGGCAGGCCAAGCAGGTGATGGTCGAAGAAGCGCAGCACTTCGCCCAGCAAGGGGAAATCCGATGCGGCGCGTTCGCGCCACGGCGACACGTTGGTGCGCGCACCGTGGTCCCACGGACCCAGCAGCAGGCGGCTGTCGTGGGACGGCAGCGAGAGGAAGCGCGTGATGGCGCCATTGGCATAGCCGCCGCCGTCGTACCAGCCCGAGATCGAATACACGGCGACGTCAGGCGCGATGCCGTCCAGATAGCGGTAAGGGCTGCAACTGCCGGAATCGAGCGATGGGTCGTGGAAGGCCGCGCCATCGCGGTAGGCGAACTCGGGCGCCAGGTCGGCCAGCGTGAAGTTGTTGCGGTGCTCGGCGACGGCGGCCGCCACCAGTGCGCCTTCGGTGTCCTCGTCGGTACGCTCGGGGCCCTCGAAGGTGGGATCGTTGAAGTAGGGGAAGCCAGCGACCAGGTCGCGACGGTCCTGGTCGAGCGCGAGCATCAGTTCGTCATAGGCTTCCACCCACACCTTGGACAGCATGCCGCCGGGGTACAGCTGTTCGCTGTAGATGTCGGACACCGAGAACAGCGGCGCAATGGCCTTCACTGCGGGATGGCCGGTGCTGGCCAGGAAGCAGGCCGCCGCGCCCAGGTACGAGATGCCGGTGGAGCCGATTTTGCCGTTCGACCATGGCTGGCTGGCGATCCATTCGGCCACTTCGTAGTAGTCGTCGCGCTCGGTGGGCGACCGCAGCGCATCGCGCGTGCCGAAGCTGGCGCCGGTGCCGCGTACATCGACCACGACCACCGCGTAGCCCTTGGGCACGAAGGCATCGCGGTACTTGGCGCCATTCGGGCTCGGCTCGGCACCCGCGCGGGAAAGCCTGAAACGTCGGTAGTACGGCGTGAAGATCACCACGGTGGGGAAGGCTTGCGGCGCGGCGGTGCCGGGCAACGGCTGCGGCAGGTAGACGTCGGCGGCCAGGCGGCAGCCGTCGCGCATGGGCAGATAGCAGGATGCTGGCCGGGCCGGTACGGAGAAGGTGGACGGACGGCTTGCCAGATAGGCGGACGGCGGCGTCAGCCACGCGTTGCCACGGGTATCGATGTCGGACATGACGGGTGTACTTGTGCAGAAGGGCCTGGAGAACGGCCCCATGGTACGGAGCCGTCGCGGGGTTGCGGAAAGACGAAATTCCGATCCGGTCATAGGTCGGCCCTATGACCGGCCGCGTTGCCACGGCCCGATCCGCGGAAAAACCTGCGTGCCGCGCACAAGGCCGGTGCGCGCCGCGCCGATGCTGCGTTGCAATGGTGCGCATGGACCCCATGGCTGGGCAGGCGCCTCAGGGTTTCCCCTGGGCATAGCTCCGGCCTATGTTGGCATCGACAATCCGTATTGGTCTCGGATCGCGCAGATCCCTACCATCGTCATGAAAATTTCGTGACTGGCTTCGATTCAATTGGAGAGTATTGATGTACCGACGTTTGATGGCTTGCGCGTTCATCGCCTCGGCGGTGCTGTGCCATGGCGCTGTACAGGCGCAGGATGCGTATCCGGGCCGGCCGATCCGGATGATCGTGCCGCAGTCGGCGGGTTCCGGCGGCGACGTGGTGGCGAGGCTGCTCAGTGACCGGCTGTCGCAAGACCTGGGGCAATCCATCGTCGTGGACAACCGTCCCGGCGCGAACGGCATCGTGGCAATGAGCACCGTGGCCAAGGCGGCACCGGACGGCTACACGGTACTGCTGACGGGCGTATCGCAGATCAGCTTCAACCCGCACCTGTACGCGTCGCTGCCGTACAACCCGCAGAAGGACTACACGTTCATCGCGCCCGTGGTCGATACGCCGTTCGTGATCGTGGCCAGCAAGGCCAGCGGCATCACGTCGATGCAGAGCTTCATCGACAAGGCCAAGCACAAGCCGGGCGGCCTGACGTTCAGCAGCGCAGGCGTGGGCAATTCGACGCACCTGGCCATGGAGGTGGTGGCGGACAAGCTGGGCCTCAAAATGACTCACGTGGCCTACAAGGGCTCCGGCCCGGCGCTGACTGGCGTGGTGACGGGCGAGGTGGACGCGATGGTGAGCGTGCTGGGTGCCGCGTTGCCGCAGGTAACCGGCGGTACGGTGGTGCCGGTGGCCATTGTCGGGCCGCAGCGCGTGAAAGAACTGCCCAACGTGCCGACGCTCAAGGAGTCCGGCATCGACGTGCCGCTGATGCCTAGCTGGTACGCGCTGGTGGGCCCGGCGGGTCTGGATCCGAAGATCGTGGCGCGGCTCAACGGCGCCGTGCAGGCGGCGCTGGCCGACCCGCAGATCAAGGCCAGGCTGGCATCGCTCTACCTGTTCCCGGTGGTGGGCAGTGCCGATGCCATCAAGCAGCGTGCGTCGTCGGAGTCGAAGGTCTGGGGCGACTTCATCCGCAAGCGCGGTATCCAGGCGTCGTGATGGCGGCCTGCTGGCAAGCGGCAGGACGGCCAGTTCATCAGGACAGGATCATGATGATCACCATCCCCCAGATGGTCAGCAGCGTGTTGCCTACCGCGTACGTCACGGTGTAGCCGAGGCCAGGCACCTGGCTCTTGGCCGCTTCGCACACCATCCCCAGCGCCGCCGTGGTGGTTCGCGCACCGGCGCAGATGCCCAGGATCAGGGCCGGGTGAAAGCGGAACACGAATTTTGCCAGGAACATGCCGATGATCAGCGGCACGGCGGTGGCAAAGATGCCCCATAGGAACAGGCTCACGCCGAGCTTCTGCAGCCCGGCGATAAAGCCCGGCCCGGCCGAGATGCCGACCACGGCGATAAAGACGTTCAGGCCGACCGAGTTCATGAACCAGAGCGTCGGCTCGGGAATGCGTCCGAACGTGGGATGGATGGCGCGGAACCAGCCGAAGATGATGCCGGCGATCAGCGAACCGCCCGCCGTGGAAATCGTCAATGGAATGCCGGCCACGTGGATCACGATGGCACCGATCAGCGCGCCGACCGTGATGGCCAGCGAGACGAAGGCGACGTCGGTGACGGTGGTGGGGCGATCCACATAGCCCAGCTGCTTGGCGGTGGCGTTGATGTCCTGCGTGCGGCCCACCAGCGTGATCACGTCCCCGCGATACAGCTGGGTCTTGGGCAGCACCGGAATCACGGTCTCGGTCGGGCCGCGCTTGATCTTCTTGAGGAACACCCCGCGCGCGCCGGGCCAGCGCGCCAGTTCCTGCAGCGGCTTGCCGTCGACTTCCTTGTTGGTGATGTAGATGTCGACGCCTTCAGTGTGGATGTTGAGCAGTTCCGCATCCTCCACCTCACGGCCGCTGGGGCCCAGCCGCGCAATCAGCTGGTCGCGCTTGCCGCCAATGGCCACCACGTCGCCCCCTTCGATCAGCGTGTGCTGGTCTACCTCGATGATCTTGCCGCCGCGCCGGATGCGTTCGATGAAGGCGCGCACACCGTCGCGCGTGCCGGCTTCGAGATCGCCCACGGACCGGCCGATGAACGGGCTGTCGGGGGCCACGGCGTAGGCGCGCACCTCGAACTCGTGCCATTCGGTGCCGGCGCCGCCGGCCGACCCGGCCCCCAGCATCTGCTCGTACTCCTTGCAGGCGGCCACCAGATCGATGCCCAGCAGCCTGGGCCCGATCTGGGCCAGGATGATGGCCGATCCCACGGTGCCGAAGATGTACGTGACCGCATAGGCAATCGGCATGCCGTCCAGCAGCATCTTGGTTTCTTCCGGCGGGCGCCCGAGCCGGTTGATGGCGTCGGTGGCAAGGCCCATCGACGCCGAGATGGTTTGCGATCCGGCGAACAGCCCCGCCGCCGAGCCCAGGTCGTACCCGGCGACCATGGCGGCCACCACGGATGCACCGAGCGACAGCACCGCCAGGATGGCCGCGAAGATCGCCTGCGGCACGCCATCCTTGGCGATGCCGCGCACGAATTGCGGACCCACCCCGTAGCCCACCGCGAACAGGAACATCAGGAAGAAGACCGATTTCACGTTCGCGGAGATCTTGACGCCGAGGATGCCGATGACGATGGCGACCAGCAGCGTCGATGTCACGGCCCCAAGGCTGAACCCCTTGAAGCTCTTGCCGCCCACCCAGTAGCCAATACCGAGCGCCAGGAAGATGGCGATCTCCGGATAGGCCTTGAGCGTATCAACGAACCACGTCATGGTGATGCCTCCTTGTCGGACCTCGGCGTTTGCGGCGAGACTGGATGGGCGTGGCGACCGCGCCTACCTCTTCTTCGAGCCGTTCTCCTTGCCGCCGCCGTTCTCGCGATAGCGCTCCAGATACTCATCGCGCAGCTTGCGCACCGAGCGGCCAATCTTGACGTAGTCCTCTTCGTTGAGGTTCGCCAGCGACACGCGGCCGGACGGATGCCGGGTGCCAAAGCCGCCGCCGGGCAGCAGCACCACGCCGGCCTCCTCGGCCAGCCTGAACAGCAGTTCGTGCGGCTGGATCGACTCGAGCAGCCACTTGACGAACTCGGGCCCCACCTCGCGGCTCATCTGTTCGACGTCGAGCAGGGTGTAGTAGTCCACGACGTTCTCGTCCACCTCGCCCAGCGGCGTACCCATGCCCCGGTACAGCGCGGCCTTGCGGCTCCGGATCAGTCGTTTCATGGCCTTCTTGTAGCTTTCGTCGGTGTCCATGAGCGAGAACAGCGAGAACAGCACCATCTGCACCTGCTGGGGTGTGGAGAGGCCCGCCGTGTGATTGAGCGCGACGGTGCGGCTGTCGGCCACGATGCGGTCGATGAACTGCAGCTTCTCGGGTTCGGTGGTGATGGACGCGTAGCGCTTGTTCAGGCCGGCGCGCTCGTCCTTGGGCAGGTCGGCCAGCTTTTCGTCGAACAGGTTCGACTTGTGCGTGGCAATCACGCCCAGACGCCATCCCGTGGCCCCGAAATACTTCGAGTACGAATAGACCAGGATGGTGTTGCGCGGGCACATGGCGAACAGCGACACGAAGTTGTCGGCGAACGTGCCATAGACATCGTCGGTCAGGATGATCAGGTCCGGACGCTCCTTGACGATCTCGGCGATGTATTGCAGGCTCTCGTCGCTGACCTTGACCGATGGCGGATTGCTGGGGTTGACGAGGAAGAATGCCTTGACCTTCGGGTCACGCAGCTTGTCGAGTTCCTTTTTCGGGTATTGCCAGCCATCGGCCGGATCGGCGTCGATCGACAATTCGGTCAGGTGGTATTCGGCCAGTTCCGGAATTTCGATATAGGGCGTGAAGATCGGCATGCCCAGCGCAATCGTGTCGCCGGCCTTGAGCAGGTGATTGACGCGCATCGAATTGAACAGATAGGTCATGGCGGCCGTTCCGCCTTCGACGGCATAAAGATCGAAATCCCCCAGGAACGGGTGCTTGCCGATCATTTCCCGGCGAATGTATTGCTTGACGATCTTTTCCGACAACCTGAGCATGCGGTCGGGCACCGGGTAGTTGCAGGCCAGGATGCCTTCGCACATCTCGTACAGGAAATCGCCGCCGTCCAGCCCGAGCTGGTCGCGTACATAGGACACGGCGCCGGCCAGGAAACGCACGCCCGGCACGTCGCGATGCTCGCGGGCAAAGAGGTCGAAGCGTTCCTCGATGCCGGCGCGGCGCGGAAAGCCGCCCACGCCTTCGGTCAGATACGAGAACGACCGCTCGGATTCGCGCATGGCGAACAGGCCCAGCTGCCAGAAGCCATGGCGCGGCACGGTAGCCAGGAAGTTGGGATTGCCGCGCCCGGCATTGAGCATGAGCCGGTTGGACACACTGCCGGCTAATTTGATCAGTTCGTCCTTCAGCTCGAATGGCGAAAGGCTGGCCAGCTTGGAGGTATCCCGCTTGCTCATCATGTATCTCCGGTTTTGATCCAATGTTGCAGCGCGAAAGCGGCCACTCGGGCACGCTCCATTTCGCGGGCTGCGTGACGAATGGGCACCCTGGTGAATCGGCAAAGTCAATTCCCGGTGCCACACACTATTCCCAGATACACAACGTAGTCTGCCCAGCGTTGGTGCTCAATTGGGCCAAAGGGCTACTGGAAGGGATTTACGCGGCATTTGAGGGTCCGGATTAGGCCAAGGTCCAATGGAAAAACGGGCGCCGGCTGCCAAATTCCTTGAATGACGGCATGCGGGCCGTGCTGTGGCCGCTGGAGCAACGCCAGGGCGATGTCAGGAAGATTCACGGGTTCGACGCGGCACGCCGGCTGGAACGGACCCGGCCCGAGGCGCTGCAGGCATTGCGCAAGCCGTGACCTGCTGCGCAACGATTTTTCATGTCCGATGAGGCAACTGTGATGGCCACTGTGATGCGTAATGGAAACTGTCAGGCGAAAGGGCGGGGCAGTCGCCATGCGAAGGCCTGCGTGCTGGCATGGCTGGCGCTGGTGGTGGCGTTGCCTGCCGCGCCAGCGTCGGCCACCGAGCAGGCCCAGCAACGGCGCCAGGGCCGCGACGTACGACAGGACACGCGTCAGGGGGCGCGCGAGACCAAGCAGGATTGCCGTGCGGCCGACCAGAAGAGCAATTCGGCATGCCGGCAGGACAAGCGGCAGACCAAGCAGGGGGGCCGGGAGACGGCGCGGGATATCAAGTACTAGGCGTCTCAGTGATTGGGGGGGCGGGAGCCGCCAGCCCCGGACCATCAGGCGCGCTTCAGCACATCGATCCGGTTCCGATAGGCGCGCTGCAGGCAGGCCTTGTCGCTGCAGCGGTTGCGCTCGTCGCGCAGCCACGTTCGCTGGTCGTCCCGGACGCGCGTCTTGTTGGCCGCGGCCGCAAGCTTGCGGCCATACAGGTCGGCCAGTTCCTTGTCAGCCCGCGCAAGATCGGTATCGCCGCATACCAGTTGGGATGCCATCGAGGTCAGCCGGCTGCAGTCGAAACTGCGCGTAAGGGCCGCGTGGGTGTCGTTCCGCTTTTCGATGGGGCCCGGCTTGCAGAGCCCTTGCAGCGACCGGCAGACGACATTGCGGCCAACCCAGGCCATCTCGTGCGCGCCGTGGTCTGCCACGAAGCGGTTGATGGCGGCATGGGTGACACCTCGCTGCATGGCGTTTGCCGCGACGATCTCGTTACACAGGGAGTCCGACAGCAGGGCGGCGCCCTGGCGCTTGTAGCAGCTGTGGAACCCCAGCATTCCGGAACCCAGGATGCTGCGGCGCTCTCCGGACGCAAAAACGATCGACGCACAGGCCGACGCACACCGGGCACCGTCCGGCACCGCGGTGTAGACGCGCACCTTGTCCATCGCGTCCACCAGCCGGAAGGCTGCCTCCACGTTGCCGCCGGGGCTGTCCAGGATCAGCGTGACCAGGCCTTCGTCGTCACGGTCGGCGATGCGGGCCACGGCCCGGAACTTGTCGGCGTCACCGTCCTCGATGCGACCCTGGCCAACGATCATCCGCCGGTTCAGTTCGGGCTGGTGGTAGATACGGAATTCCATGGCCGGGGCGTTGGCGGAAAACAGGCCGCCCAGCAGCAGCAATCCCCGCAAGGCGTGCAGGAATGGCGCAAGCCCGGCTGGTCCGGCATGACTCTCGGCAGATCGCATCGCGCGCCTCGCTTTTCTCGCAAATATGCAAAAATGTCACGGATCAACCGATACATCGTGTCGCCCGGGGCACACATCAGAGAAGTGGGCGTCTTCAAATTCTTTCGCAAGGCCAGACGCGCGCCGGCTGAAGCCAGGCCGGCGCCGATGGCCGCACCGCCTGCGCTGTATGTTCAGGATACAACCAGTTCCTACGAGCGCGTCTTCAATCGCGTGATGGAGAGCGTGGTCGGCATCTCCCATGCCGACGCCGCCGAGATTCTTGCCATCGTCAAGCGCAGCGGGTCAGACGGCCTGAACATGGCCGGCTATTTCGAGCAGGTCTATTCGGGGTATTTCAGGGGCCGGGACTGGACCTGGACCGAGTACGACGACTGGGCGGCCATTTTCGCCGAGATGGGCGCGTTCCCATCGCACTGGACCGACATCGACCAGCCGCAGAAGCCGAAGACCCGCACCGAGGAACTGCTTGGCCAGCGTCTGCCGGATATCCGGGCGTTCCTCGATGCCCAGGGCGTCGCGTACTCGCCGCGCACCGGCAAGGTGCAACTGGTTGCGCTCGCCGAGCACACGGCTGGTCTCGAAGACTCCGCGCTGTGGCAGGCGGTGCTGGCAAGGCGCCGCCACGATGCGGCACTGGCGGCCGAGCGCCGGCCCCGGCTGCTCTATGACCTGCTGATGCGAACGATCGCCTACCGGGCCAAAAGCGAGCGCGATGTGGAACGCGCCAAGGCTGCGGGCGTCAAACGGTTCGACCTGATGCTTGCGATCGAGGCCGACCGGCCGTTCGTGGAGGTGGCGCGCAAGAGGAGCCCCTCGGCGGTGCCGCCTTTCTATCCCAACGACTTCACGTTGTTGCGGCCGATCATCGAGAACCCCGAATCCGGCGCCCGGTAGCCGGGGCACATCGATGCCACGGCCGGGCGGCAGACTCGCCGTGCCGCGCGGGCCGGGTCATGCCTGTCAGGAAAACGTTCGCGATGCGATGCCAGCATGGCAGTTACAATTCGTGAACGCCCCTTTGCCGCTTGACCTCCCGGACGCCCCTGCCCATGGATCACAACCTGACCCTCATCACCACGCTCGCCGCAGGCTTTGGTATCGCGCTTGTGCTCGGATTCCTCGCGGAGCGCATGAAGATACCGGCGCTGGTTGGCTATCTCGTGTCGGGCATCATCATTGGTCCGGGCACGCCCGGCTTTGTCGCGGATGTCCACCTGGCCGCCCAGCTTTCCGAGATCGGCGTGATGCTGCTGATGTTCGGCGTGGGCCTGCATTTTTCGTTGAGCGACCTGCTGGCCGTCAAGCGGATCGCCATACCCGGCGCCGTGGTACAGATGGGGATTGCCACGCTGCTGGGCATGGCCATCGGATGGGGCTGGGGCTGGCATTGGGGCACCGGGCTGATCTTCGGGCTGTCGCTGTCGTGCGCCAGTACGGTGGTCCTGCTCAAGGCGCTGGAAAGCCGGGGGGTGCTGGAAACCATGAATGGCCGCATCGCGGTCGGCTGGCTGGTGGTCGAGGATCTGGCAACGGTGCTGGTGCTGGTGTTGCTGCCGCCGCTGGCGGGGCTGCTGGGCGGGACGGTGAACGCCGACGCGCAGGCCTCGCAGGCGATCGGCATGACGGTGTTCCAGACGCTGCTGCAAGTGGTGGCCTTTATCGCGCTGATGCTGATCGCGGGGCGTCGGGTGTTGCCATGGCTGCTGTGGCAGGTGGCCAAGACCGGCTCGCGCGAGCTGTTCACGCTGGCGGTGGTGGCCGTGGCGATCGGCATCGCGTTCGGTGCGGCCGAGATCTTCAGCGTGTCGTTCGCGCTTGGCGCATTCTTTGCCGGCATGGTGATGCGCGAATCGCAGTTCAGTCACCGCGCGGCCGAAGAATCGCTGCCGCTGCGCGATGCGTTCTCGGTGCTGTTCTTCGTTTCGGTCGGCATGCTGTTCAAGCCCGAGATCCTGGTGGAGCAGCCGCTGCACGTGCTGGCCGTGGTGGCCGTCATCGTGGTGGGCAAGTCGCTGGCCGCGTTCGCGCTGGTGCTGGCGTTCCGCTACCCGCTCAATACGGCGCTGACGGTGTCGGCCAGCCTGGCCCAGATTGGCGAATTCTCGTTCATCCTGGCGGGGCTTGGTGTGACGCTCGGCCTGCTGCCGGAAGAAGGCATGAGCCTGATCCTGGCAGGCGCGCTGATCTCCATCGCCCTGAATCCGCTGCTGTTTGCGGCGCTGGAGCCCGTGCGGCGCTGGATTCTGGCGCGTTCGGCGATGGCCCGCAACCTGGAGCAGCGTGGCGACCCGTATGCCGAACTGCCGGTCACGACCGAACGCAAGTATCTGCAGGGCCAGGTGGTGCTGGTGGGCTACGGCCGCGTGGGTCGCCGGATTGCCAAGGCGATGCAGGAGCGCGGCATCCCGTTCGTGATCGCCGACGAAAACCGCGAGCTGGTGGAGAACCTGCGCAAGGCCGGTTTTGCGGCGGTGTCGGGCAATGCGGCCGAGCCGGCCGTGCTGATCCAGGCGCATATCGCCCATGCAGCCATGCTGGTGGTAGCCGTGCCGGAACCGTTGTACGTGCGGCAGATGGTGGAGACCGCCCGCACGCTCAATCCGCATGTCGAGGTGGTGCTGCGCACCCACAGCGAGGACGAGTCGAAGCTGCTGCGCAAGGAAGGGCTGGGCACCGTGTTCTACGGCGAGGAAGAACTGGCCAAGGGCATGTCCGGCCATGTGCTCGGGCGTTTCGTGCCCGAGAGCGTGAATGGTGCCAGCGCCGTGGCCCTGTAGCAGGCAGGCGGCCACGCCCTTAGAGGTAGCGTTCCGCCTCGTCGAGCAGGGCGCGGGGCGACACCATGTCGCCACGTGCGAACCTGACCAGCGTGAACGCGCGCACCAGCGGCGGATCGCCCGGCACGTGGGCGGTCAGCAGGTCGAGGTCACCGGCCGGCGTCGTGCTGTCCGGCGCCAGCAGCACATTCGTCGCGCTCAGGCGCAGCGGCCGATGCGCGATGGAAAACCGGGCTGGCGCGTCGGCAAGCGTTTCGTTCAGGCATTCGAGCTGCCGCTCCAGCGTGCCCGGTGTCGCGCTCAGCTGGGAGAGTGCCTGTTCGTTGCTGGCGATCTGTTCGCGCAGCGACGCGGCCTCGGCGGCGCTGACCGGCGCATCGCCGCCCACCACCGACCGCATGCCTGTGCCCTGGCGCTCGAACAGATGCAGGCGCGCCAGCAGCAAGGTCTGCTCGCGATCGAGTTCGTCGCGCCGCGACTTGCCCGCGGTGAACCGGGCCACTGACTCCAGAGCCAACTGGTCGAACATCCGGCGCACGATCTCGTCGCGCAAGGCCGCGTCCGAATCGGCGATGATCGTGATCCGGTGCTCGTTGAAGCTGATGTTGGTCTGCGGCACGTCGGATCGCATCACATCGCCTTCCAGCGCCACCCCCAGAGTGCGTCGCTCGGTCATGGTCATGCCAAGCACTGCGGTGGCCGTCTGCGTAGTCGGGGATGTGCCGAAAAATTCCCGCAGTTCGGGCGAGCGGCTGAACGTCAGCGCCACATCGTGCGGCGTGCCGAAGAAGGCGTGGATATAGGGATCGATGCCCCATGCATGGTCGCTGGCTTCGCGCGGTGCGGGAACGTCGTGCACCAGCGTGCGCACGTGCGTCAGCGCCTGGGCCAGGGCCGGCCGCAACTGCCGCTCATAGTGCGATACCAGCCGCAGGCGGGGATTGAGCCGGGTGACACGCTCCGCGAGTTCGGCAATCGCGTGCTTGTCGTGTTCGTCCGCGTGCGTGGTTCGCTCGCGCATCCATCCGATCAGACCCATCGTTCCGCTCCCGGCCAGTGTCCGCGTCCAGAGGGCGGAGAGCATCCGCCACGGTCGCTGCTACTGGATTGTAGGCAATAGCCCGGCTGGCGACTTACTGGCTGGCTTGCGTCCCCGTCACCCGGTGCGGGGCCGGCAGGCAGCCCAGCAGCACGTCGAACGCCGGGCCGATATGTTCCTCTGGCACGCAGGCGTAGCCAAGCAGCAGGCCCTTCTGGACCGCCTGCCCCAGGTAGTAGCGCGACAGCGGACGGACGATGATGCCGCGCTCGCGCGCCGTGGCGGCGATGGCCACGTCGTCGGCGTCGTCGGGCAGCCGCAGGACCAGGTGCAGCCCCGCGTTGCTGCCCTGGCGGTTCAGCGCGGCGGGGCCCAGGTAACGCTCGATCAGGTCGGCCAGCATCGCACGGCGCCGGGCGTAGAGCGGGCGCATGCGGCGGATGTGGGCGGCATAGTCGCCAGCCTGCATGAACTCCGCCACCGTGGCCTGCGTCATGAGGTGGCCGGCGCGGTACAGGTCGGCGTGCGCCGTCTGGAACGATGCGGCCAGCGCGCGTGGCAATACCAGGTAGCCCATGCGCAGCCCCGGATACAACGTCTTGCTGAAGGTGCCGATGTAGATCACTGGGGCATCTGGCTCCATCCCCTGCAGTGACGGGATGGGCTGCCCCGAGAAGCGGAATTCGCTGTCGTAGTCGTCCTCGACGATCCAGCTGCCGTGCTGGCGCGCGAACTCCAGCAGCGCGCGACGGCGCTTCAGGCTCATGACCGCGCCCATCGGGTACTGGTGGGACGGTGTCACGAAGACAAAGCGGGGCGGGGGCGCGTCGGCCGTCGTATCGGGGTCGGGCAGCGTCAGCCCGTCGTCGTCCACGGGCATTGGCACCATGCCGATGTCGCACACCTGCAGCACGCTGCGAATGCCCCAGTAGCCGGGTTCTTCCACCCAGGCCTGGTCGCCTGGCGACCCCAGCAGGCGCACCACGAGATCGATGGCCTGGTGGATGCCCTCGGTAATCAGCACCTGTCCGGCGTCGCAGCGCACCGAGCGCGCCACGCGCAGATGCGTTGCCACGGCTTCGCGCAAGGCCGGCAATCCCCCGCCGTGGCTGTAGCTGAGCCATTCCGGCTGGGGATTGCGCCACAGCCGTGCGGAAATCTGCGCATAGCGCCGGTGCGGAAACCTGCGCAGATCCGGCACGCCGGGCATGAACGCCCCCCACTGCGTGGGCGATGCGGAGGCATTTTCGATCAGCCGCCGGCCCCGGGCGGAGAGCCCCGGCATTTCGCGCGGTCCCGCTTCGGCCACTGTGGCGGCCGTGGCGTTCAGGTAGCTCTCGGGCGCCGTATCGGCCACAAACGTGCCGCTGCCCGTGCGGGCCCGCAAATAGCCCTCGGCCAGCAGCTGCTCGTACGCATACATCACCGTGTTGCGCGACAGGCCCAGCTCTGCCGCCAGGTCGCGCTGCGGGGGCAACCGGGTGGCCGGCGCCAGGCTGCCATCAAGGATGGCGCCGCGGATGCACGCATACAGGCCCCGGTTCAGGGGCTTGCCAAAGGCCGCCAGGCCATCGGGCCCCAGCCGCTGGAGCAGCAGGTCACCGCAGATCGATTTCAATTGGCACCATTGAATTTATGAAAGTGGCGCTGGATTGTAGGGCCAAATGTGATTGAAATGTGCGGAATCGCTGCGCAGTGCTGGACGGACATCCGGCGCGGCCGCTGCCGGCGCCGACCTGCCCCCTTCGCATTCCGACCATGAAAAACATCGAACTGAATCAACGCCGCAGCCTTGCCACGCCCCGCGGCGTGGGCGTGATGTGCGACTTCTATGCAGAGCGCGCCGAGAACGCGACGCTGTGGGACGTCGAAGGCCGCGCCTATACGGACTTCGCCGCCGGCATTGCCGTGCTGAACACGGGGCACCGGCATCCGCGCGTGATGCAGGCCGTGGCCGCCCAGCTGGAGCGTTTCACCCATACCGCATACCAGGTCGTGCCGTATCAGAGCTACGTGTCGCTGGCCGAGCGCATCAACGCGCTGGTGCCGATCACGGGCCTCAACAAGACCGCGCTGTTCACGACCGGCGCGGAAGCGGTGGAAAACGCGATCAAGATCGCGCGTGCCCATACGGGCCGCCCGGGCGTCATCGCATTCGCCGGCGGCTTCCACGGCCGCACGCTGCTGGGCATGGCGCTGACTGGCAAGGTGGTGCCGTACAAGGTGGGCTTCGGACCGTTCCCCTCGGACATCTATCACGCGCCGTTTCCCGGCGCGCTGAACGGCGTGAGCACGGAACAGGCGCTGCAGGCGCTGGACATGCTGTTCAAGACCGATATCGATCCGCAACGCGTGGCCGCCATCATCGTGGAGCCGGTGCAGGGCGAAGGCGGCTTCCAGCCGGCGCCTGCCGATTTCATGCGAGGCCTGCGCGCCGTCTGCGATCGCCACGGCATCGTGATGATCGCCGACGAGGTGCAGACCGGCTTTGGGCGTACCGGCAAGCTGTTTGCCATGTCGCACCACGACGTGCAACCGGATTTGATCACGATGGCCAAGAGCCTGGCCGGCGGCATGCCGCTGTCGGCCGTGTGTGGCCGCGCGCAGATCATGGACGCGCCGCTGCCTGGCGGGCTCGGTGGCACGTATGCAGGCAATCCGCTGGCCGTGGCCGCCGCCCACGCCGTGATCGACACCATCGCCGACGAGCAGCTGTGCGAGCGCGCCGCGCAACTGGGCGCGCAACTGCAGGTCCATCTCGAAGCCTTGCGTGCGCAGTGCCCGGCGATGGCCGAGGTGCGCGGCCTGGGTTCGATGATCGCTGCCGAGTTCGTCGATCCGGCCACCGGCGCGCCCAGCGCGGAGCATGCGAAGCGCGTGCAGACGCGTGCGATGGAAGCGGGCCTGATCCTGCTGACCTGCGGCACCTACGGCAACGTCATCCGCTTCCTGTATCCGCTGACGATTCCGCAGGCGCAGTTCGACGCGGCGCTGGCCGTGCTGGCCAGGGCGCTGGTCGACTGAAGCCACTGGCGCAGGCCACCGGGCGTGGGCCTGCGGCAAGACGCGGCAAGCACCATCCAGAGCGAGCGCCGGGCACACCAATAGTGCCTTGGCACCAGGGAGACAACACCAGCCTGCGGGCGCACCGGCAAGGCTGACCAAACCGGTGCGCCAGATACGCAAACTTCATCGATCTGAAGGGGGCGGACGGGGCTCGTGCCGACGACGCGGCGATGCCAGTGGCACGCAAATTGCGGACGGAATGGTGGCATCCGGCGTGTTCGCGCGGATGACCATCGTTCGATTCAATGAGGGTACAGACATGCGTTTCTCTTCTTTCCGAGCACTACTTTCCATCGGCCTGATCGCCGCGTCGTCGCTGGCGCAGGCGCAAGGCGGGCGCGACTGGCCCACGCAGCCGGTGCGCATCGTGGTGCCGTTCCAGGCCGGCTCGGCCACCGACCTGATCACGCGGCAACTGGGCGCCGGCCTGGCCAGGGAGTACGGCCAGAGCTTCGTGGTGGAAAACCGGCCGGGCGCGGCGGCCATGATCGGCAGCGAAGTCGCGGCGCGTGCGTCGGGCGACGGCTATACGCTGCTGATGTCGGGGCCGGCGTCGATGGTGACCAACCGCTTCCTGTACAAGAAGCTGAGCTACGACCCGGACGCGTTCGAGAAGGTTGCCGTGGTGGCGATCACCCCGAACATCCTGCTGTCGAATCCGTCGCTGCCGTTCAAGACGCTGCCCGAGATGGTGGCCTATGCGAAGGCCAACCCGGGCAAGCTCTCGTATGCATCGTTCGGTACCGGCACGACGTCGCATATCGCCGGTGAAATGCTCAAGGCCGTTGCCGGCATCGACATCGTCCACGTGCCGTACAAGGGCGCGGGCGAGGCGATTCCGGCGCTGTTGTCGGGCCAGGTGTCGATGTACTTCGACACCATCATGACCGGCCTGCCCTACGTGAAGGCGGGCAAGCTGCGCGCGCTGGGCATGTCCACGGCAAAGCGTTCGCCGCAGGCGCCCGAAATCCCGACCATTGCCGAGCAGGGCTACGCAGGCTTCGATATCGCGCCGTGGTATGGCATCGTGGCACCCAAGGGCACGCCGGCCGATGTGGTGGTCAAGCTCAACACGTCGATCAACAAGCTGCTGGCCACGCCCGACTTCCGCGAAAAGCTGGCCGCGACCGGCGCCGAGCCGCGTGGCGGCAGTGTCAACGACTTCACGGCGATGATCAACGCGGAGATCCCGCGCACGGAGAAGCTCGTGAAGCAGTCCGGCGTCGCCCTGCAGTAACGCTGCCGCAGCAACCCTCGTGGCGCCGCCTGCCGGCGCGCCATGTCCTGACTTTCTTACCTGTTCCGCCCATGTTGCCTTTCGATTGGTCTTTCCCGTATCCGTCCCAGAAGATGCCGCTGCTGGCCGCCAACGCCGTCAGCACCAGCCAGCCGCTGGCCGCGCAGGCTGGCTTACGCATGCTCTACGAAGGTGGCAACGCCATCGACAGCGTGATTGCCACGGCCATTGCGCTGACCGTGGTGGAGCCTGTCATGAACGGCATCGGCGGCGACATGTTCACGCTGGTCTGGCATGAAGGGCAGCTCTATGGTCTGAATTCCAGCGGCCGCGCGCCGGCGGCCTGGACGCCCGATTACTTCGCCGGACGCGACCGCATGCCGTCGGTCGGCTGGGACACGGTGACGGTGCCGGGCCAGGTGGCGGGCTGGAAGGCGCTGTCGGCGCGCTTCGGCAAGCTGCCGTTCGCGCGGCTGTTCGTGCCGGCCATCGAATACGCGGAGCAGGGCTTCATGGTGTCGCCACAAATCGCGCGCCAATGGGCCGCGCAGGTGCCGGTGCTGCGCGATCAGCCCGGCTTTGCCAAGGCCTTCATGCCCAACGGCCGGGCGCCGCAGGCCGGCGAGCGGTGGCGTTTTCCGGAGCAGGCCGCCACGTTGCGCAAGATCGGCGAGAGCGACGGCGAGAGCTTCTATCGGGGCGAACTGGCCGAGCGCATCGTGGCGTTTGCCCAGGAAACGGGCGGCGCGCTGCGTGCCGGGGATCTGGCTGCGCATCAGCCGGCCTGGGTCGAGCCGATGAAGCAGGACTTCCGTGGCTACACGCTGCACGAGATTCCACCGAACGGCCAGGGCATTGCCGCGCTGATCGGCCTGGGCATTCTGGATCGCTTCGACCTGGAAGGCATGGGCGTGGACAGCGCCGATTTCTACCACGTCGGCATCGAAGCCATGAAGCTGGCCTTTGCCGACCTGCACCGGCATGTGTCGGACCCGGCGACGATGCAGCATGCGCCGGCGGCGTTCCTGGACCCGGCATACCTGGCCGAACGCGCCGCGCTGATCGACCTGAAGCGCGCGGGCACGCCGTCGGCGGGCATGCCGAAGATCGGCGGCACCGTGTACCTGACGGCGGCCGACGCGGCGGGGTCGATGGTGTCGTTCATCCAGTCGAACTATCGCGGGTTCGGCTCGGGCGTCGTGGTACCGGGCACGGGCATTTCTCTGCACAACCGTGGCGAAGGCTTCAACCTGAAGCCGGGCCACGCCAATTGCGTGGCACCCGGCAAACAGCCGATGCACACGATCATCCCGGGCTTTGTCACCCGCAACGGGGCGCCGGTGATGTCGTTCGGCGTGATGGGCGGGTCGATGCAGGCGCAGGGCCACGTTCAGATGATGGCCCGGCTGGCCGCGTTCGGGCAGAACCCCCAGGCGATGAGCGACGCGCCGCGCTTCCGGGTGGAGCACGGGCCGGTCGTGAACGTCGAACACCACCTGCCGGCCGATGTGGTGGCCGTGCTGCGCGAGCGCGGCCACCGGGTGGAGGTGGCGCCGCGCGACAGCCTGGAATTCGGCTCCGCCCAGCTGATCTACAAGGCGGAACATGGCTATATCGCCGCATCGGACTCGCGGCGCGACGGGCAGGCCGTGGGATTCTGACGGGCGGGCGATGACCGGGGAGGGGGCCCGGCATCGCAGCGGGGGTATCGCGGGACACCCATCACGAATCGTGATACCCCCATGCCGCGCAAGGGCTTAGCAGCGTTTCGCCCTGCGGATAGAGTCGCGGAACAGACTCACGAAGGCATAGATCGCCGTGTCCATCCCCACTCACAATCCCCGCAGGCAGGGCGTCCGCGCATGATCGACGTCCTGGTAATCGGGGGCGGCAATGCCGCCCTCTGCGCCGCACTGATGGCCCGCGAGGCCGGCGCCAGCGTCATGCTGCTGGAAGCCGCGCCACGCGAATGGCGCGGCGGCAATTCGTCCCACACCCGCAACCTGCGCTGCATGCACGACGCGCCGCAGGACGTGCTGGTCGACGCCTATCCCGAAGAGGAATACTGGCAGGACCTGCTCAAGGTCACTGGCGGCCTGACTGACGAGACGCTGGCCCGGCTGGCCATCCGTGCGTCGTCGACCTGCCGCGACTGGATGCGCAGCCACGGCGTGCACTTCCAGCCGCCGCTGTCGGGCGCCCTGCACGTCGCGCGCACCAACGCGTTCTTCATGGGCGGCGGCAAGGCGCTGGTCAATGCGTACTACCGCAGCGCCGAACGGCTGGGCGTGCAGATCCGCTACAACGCGCCGGTCGATGCGATCGAACTCGACGGCAGCCGCTTCGTGGCCGCGCGTATCGGCAGCGAACGGATCGAGGCCCGCGCCTGCGTGCTGGCGGCCGGCGGCTTCGAATCGAACCGCGAATGGCTGCGCGAGGCCTGGGGCCAGAACGAGCGCGGCGAATGGCCAGCGGACAACTTCCTGATTCGCGGCACCCGCTTCAATATGGGCGTGCTGCTCAAGCACATGATCGCCCAGGGCGCCGACGCCATCGGCGATCCGTCGCAGTCGCACTGCGTGGCCATCGACGCCCGCGCGCCGCTTTATGACGGCGGCATCTGCACGCGGATCGACTGCGTGTCGCTGGGCGTGGTGCTGAATGCCAATGCCGAGCGCTTCTATGACGAGGGCGAGGACTTCTGGCCCAAGCGTTACGCGATCTGGGGCCGCCTGGTGGCGCAGCAGCCGCAGCAGATCGGCTACTCGATCATCGACGCCAAGGCCGTGGGGCGCTTCATGCCGCCGGTGTTCCCGGGCGTGAAGGCCGATACGCTGCCCGAACTGGCGCGCAAGCTGGGGCTGGACGAAGCCACCTTCATGCGCACCATCAACGACTACAACGCCGCTTGCCGCGTAGGCAAGTTCGACCATACGAAGCTGGACGATTGCCACACCGAAGGCGTGACCCCGGCCAAGACGCACTGGGCCCGGCCCATCGACACCGCGCCGTTCTTCGGCTACGCGCTGCGTCCCGGCATCACCTTCACCTATCTGGGGCTCAAGGTGAACCAGGAAGCGGCCGTGCATTTTGGCGGCAAGCCCAGCCAGAACCTGTTCGTGGCGGGCGAGATGATGGCCGGCAACGTCCTGGGCAAGGGCTACACGGCCGGCGTGGGCATGGCCATCGGCACGGCATTCGGCCGTATCGCCGGCACCCAGGCCGCCAGGGCGGCGCACACGGCCCGCCACGCAGGCGCGGCAATTCAGGCATCACGGGAAGAGGAACATGCAACATCTTGAAGCGCTGACGCGCGAGGCGGCGGCGCTGGCCAACGGTGCGCTGCCCCTGACCGGCGACGAGGCCGAAGTGGCCCGTACCCTGCAGATCTGCAATGCCTGCCGCTACTGCGAAGGGTTCTGCGCGGTCTTCCCTGCCATGACGCGCCGGCTGGAATTCCCCAAGGCGGATATCCACTACCTGGCCAACCTGTGCCACAACTGCGGCGCCTGCTATCACGCGTGCCAGTACGCGCCACCGCATGAGTTTGCCGTCAACATTCCGCAGGCGATGGCCAAGGTTCGCGTGCAGACCTATGGCGACTACGCGTTTCCTGCCGCGCTGGGCGGCCTGTACCGGCGCGCAGGCGTGACGATGGCGCTGGCACTGGCCGGCGGCCTGGCGCTGTTCCTGCTGATGGTGCTGGCGATGCGCGGCACGCTCTGGCATGAACCGCTGGCCGGCAACTTCTACGCGATCTTCCCGCACAACCTGCTGGCGGCCATGTTCGGCGTGGTGTTCCTGTTTGCCTGCGGGGCGCTGGGTATCGGCGTGACGCGGTTCTGGCGCAAGGTCACGCCGGGCACGCGCAGCGGCGACGAGCGTGGGGCCGCCGCGGGCGGCGCGGTACACGATGCGCTGAAGCTGAAGTACCTGGATGGCGGGCACGGGCAGGGCTGCAACAATGACGACGACGCCTTCACGCTGCTGCGCCGCCGTTTCCATCACTTCACGTTCTACGGCTTCATGCTCTGCTTTGCAGCGACTGCCGTGGCCACGCTGTACCACTATCTGCTGGACCTGCACGCGCCGTATCCGGTCACAAGCCTGCCGGTGCTGCTGGGCATCGCGGGCGGCATCGGCCTGCTGATCGGGCCGGCCGGCCTGCTGTGGCTGAACCTGAAGCGCGACGTGCGCACGATGGATACGAAGCAGAAGCCAATGGACCGTGGCTTCATCGCGCTGCTGTTCCTGACCAGCGCAAGCGGTCTGGCGCTGCTGGCGTTCCGCGACACCGGTGCCATGGCCGCGTTGCTGGCCGTCCACCTGGGCATTGTGATGGCGTTGTTCCTGACCTTGCCGTATGGCAAGTTCGCGCACGGCATCTTCCGCAGCGCGGCGCTGCTCAAGTTCCATATCGAAAAACGCCGGCCCAGCGATCTCGCGCTGGGTTCGGACTGAACCGCACCCACTGCATACAGATGCCAAATCCACCAAGGAGACACGTCATGACGAAACCCGGTGTGCTGAGCATCCCGTCGATGCGAGGCCAGTGCAGCGAGGCCGAATGGCAGGCACGCGTGGACCTGGCCGCCTGCTACCGGCTGGTTGAGCTGTATGGCATGGCCGACATGATGGCCAACCATATCTCGGTGCGCGTGCCGGACGAGGAGGACGCCTTCCTGATCAACCCGTACGGCATGATGTACGAGGAGATCACGGCGTCATGCCTGATCAAGGTGGACCACGCCGGCAAGATCCTGTCGACGCCCGACTTCGGCCCGCTGAACTATGGCGTGAACAAGGCCGGCTACGTGATCCACAGCGCCGTCCACCACGCACGCCCCGAGGTGGCTTGCGTGATCCACACGCATAGCTGGGCATCGATGGCCGTGTCGTCGCTGGCATGCGGGCTGCTGCCGATCACCCAGACCGCCATGCGCTTCCTGAAGATCGGCTACCACGACTACCAGGGCGTGGTGCTGGACACCGCCGAGCAGGCGTCCCTGATTGCGGACCTGGGCCGTGGCGAGGCGCTGATCCTGCGCAACCACGGCGCGCTGACCGTGGGCAATTCGGTAGGCGAGGCCTTCAACTGGATGCACCGGCTGGAACTGGCCTGCCGCTCGCAGGTGGCGGCCATGTCGTGCAATACGCCGCTGCAGCAGGTATCGCCCGAGGTGCTGGAGGAGACCTGGAACAACTATCAGCCCGGCACGCGCCGTCCCTACGGCCTGATGGAATGGCCGGCGCTGCTGCGCAAGCTCGACAGGCTGGACCCGGGCTTCCGGGACTGACGGGCGGGCGGGCGGGCGGGCGGACGGGCGGGCGGACGGGCGGACGGCATCGACCCTTCGCTTTAGCCGGGCGCGTTGCGTGCGCTGGCGATGATGTCGCGCGCCCGCGATGCCACGCTGCCCACCGCATGGTGGCGGTGGACCCGGCCCGGCGATAAGACTTCGGATAACGACACCGAAGCATCGAAGACACACAACGACAACGATAACGACAACGACTGGAACGGAGACATCGCATGCACCCCACAACGCCCGGGAATATCCGCTGGAACAATGCCGCCGTCAGGCTGCTGGGCTGCGCCCTGACAGTCGGCCTGGTGCTGGCCGCCCCGGCCCGCGCCGACGACTATCCCACCAGGCCGGTGCGCGTGGTGGTGGCCTTCACGGCGGGCGGCACTACCGACATGCTGGCACGCAGCGTCAGCCAGCAGCTGGCCCAACGCTTCAAGCAATCGTTCGTGGTGGACAACCGGCCGGGCGCCGGCGGCAACATCGGCACCGAATTCGTGGTGCGGTCGCCCGCCGACGGCTACACGATGCTGGTCAACTCGGTCGGGCCGATCTCGATCAACCAGTCGCTGTACAAGAAGCTCAACTACGATCCGCTGACCGATCTGGTGCCGGTTGTGCAGATCGCGGACGTGCCCAATGTGCTGGTGGTGCATCCGTCGCTGCCGGTGAAGTCGTTCGAGGAATTCGTGGCGTACGCCAAGGCGAACCCGGGCAAGCTGAACTACAGCTCCACGGGCGTAGGCACGTCGTCGCACCTGTCGGGCTTCATGCTGACCGAGCGGATCGGCACGCAGGCCACGCATATTCCGTACAAGGGCGCCGACGCGCTGAACGACCTGCTGTCGGGGCGCGTGCAGTTCATGTTCGCAACCATTCCTTCGGTGATGCCCCATATCCAGGCCGGCAAGCTGCGCGCACTGGCGGTGTCGAGCGCCAAACGGTCGCGCTCGCTGCCCGACCTGCCCACGGTTGCTGAAAAGGGCTTCCCGGGCTTCGAAGCGGGTTCCTGGTTCGGCTTCTTCGCGCCCAAGGGCACGCCGCAGGACGTGATTGCCAAGGTCAACCAGGCCGTCAACGAGGCGCTGCCGTCGCTGCAGGCGCAGATGGTCCGTGAAGGCGCAGATCCGGTGGGCGGGTCGCCGAAGCAGTTCGGCGACTTTACCCGCAAGGAATACGTCAAGTGGAAGGCCGTGGTGAAAGCCTCCGGCGCCACGGTGGATTGAGCCGCGCCATGTCAGCCAAGACCCTGCGTATCCTGCTGTCCGCTGCTGCCTTGCAGTCCCACCGCGCGGCCATCGACAAGACCATGGTGGTGGCCGGGGTGCCCTGGCAGGTGGTGGTCGTGCCCGAGGTGGACGAACCGCGCGCGGTGGATGCCGACGTGGCCTTTGTGTCGCGCGATGTGACCGGGCTATCGACCAAGCACGAGATCCTGCCCGCCACGCAGCGGTTCTATACGGCGATGCTTGACGCACCGTCGCTGCGCTGGACCCATACGCATTCGGCGGGCGCGGATCGCGCGATCTTTGGGCAGTTGCGCCAGCGCGGCGTGACGGTCACCACGTCGTCGGGTGCCAATGCGGGCGTAGTGGCCCAGACGGCGCTGGCCGGCCTGCTGGCGCTGGCGCGCCATCTGCCGCAACTGATCGACGCGCAACGGGCGTCGCGCTGGGCGCCGCTGATCGGCAGCGGGCTGCCGCGGGACCTGCAGGGCCAGCGCGCCACCATCGTTGGGTGGGGCCCGATCGGGCAGCAGATCGGCGCGGTGCTGCGCGGGCTGGGCCTGGCGGTGACGGTGGTCAGACAGCGTGCCGCGGCGATGGAGGCCGGATTCCAGACGGTCACGTTCGAGCAGTTCGACGCGGTCCTGCCGGATACCGACTGGCTGATCCTGGCTTGTCCGTTGACCGATCGCACGCGCGGGCTGGTCGATCGCGCCGCCTTGCAGCGGTTGCCGGCCGGGGCGCGGCTGGTGAACGTGGCGCGCGGTGAGGTGGTCGACGAACTGGCACTGATCGATGCCTTGCGTGCCGAAAGACTGGGCGGCGCGTACCTGGACGTGTTCGCGCATGAGCCACTGGCGGCGTCATCGCCGATCTGGTCGCTGCCCAACGTCATTGCAACGCCGCACAGCGCGGGCTTTTCGGATGGCAATGCCGCGCGCGTGGGCGATATCTTCCTGGATAATCTGCGACGGTGGTCGTCGGGAGAGACCCTGATAAACCGGGTGGAGTGATCAATTTCAGACGCTTCTGCATGGTATTGCGGAAATTTCAGCAACCTGCGCGGCGGCAAACGCGTTGACAATAGGTCATCGTATTTTCGACCCGCCACGACCGTGCCCAATACCGCGACTCCCGCACCGACTGCCGCACGCCCGGCAACCCGTCAGACGTTGCCACGCATCGTCGTCGCCGAAGACAACCCCGTATGCCAACTGGTGCTTGTCGAGCAGTTGCGAGCCATTGGCGGATGCGAGGTCGTGGCCTGCGAGGACGGCCATGATGCCTGGGCTGCGCTGCAGCGCGGCGCGGACTTGCTGCTAACCGATGTCGGCCTGCCGGGCATGAGTGGCCTGGGACTGGCGCGGGCGATTCGTCAGGCCGAGCGGATGGGCGACCGTCGCCTGCCGATCATCGCGGTGACCGCGACGGCAGATAGCACGACGCGCCGCAAGTGCCGTGCCGCAGGCATCGACTTGGTGCTGGCCAAGCCCGTCAGCCGCGAGATGTTGAGGTACCTGCTCGGCCGCTATGTCAGCCGCCAGTCTGCCTGACCGGCACACGCCGCAGGCAGGCATCAGCCCTTCCAGGCCGACGCGCGGATGACGCTGCAAAAGTTGCCGCGATGAAAATGCGGGTCCTTGTCGGCCAGCACATCGGCCTTGACGTTGCCAAACGTGGTGTCGGGCTTGTACCGGATACCGTCGTAGAACGCCTGGATGATGTCTTCCTTGAAGCGAGCGGTGCGCGGATGGACATGCACCACGGCTTCGCGATCGGCCTCGGCAAACGTGTCGTACCCGATGCCCAGCACGTCCATCTCGACGCCGGCCGTCACCAGCGCGATCTCCGGCGCCATGAACTCGGGGATGCCAGGCGTGGTGTGCAGCGCGATGGCGGTCCACACCTTTTCCACCTCACGTTCACCAATGCCACGGCTGCGCAGAAAATCGGCGGCCGCGTTGGCACCATCGACTTCGAAACGCTTGTCGGCGCTGCCGTGGGCATGGGTCAGGCCCATGTCGTGGAACATCGCGCCGGCATAGAGCAGTTCGGGGTCGTATGCGAGTCCCCGGTGGCGGCCAGCCAGCGCGGCCCAGTAGTAGACGCGGCTGGAGTGGTGGAAAAGCAGCGGCGACTCGGTGTCGCGCACCAGTTCGGTGATGTCCCGCGCCAGCTGGCTGTCGGGAATGGCGATGTCGGCGGCGGTGAAACGCATGGCGGCTCCTGTTCGTTTGGGTTGCCTCCAGTCTAGGGTTCGCAGTAGCATGTCTTCAATCGTCGTGATACGACGAATAGAGACATGCCCGGACAATCCGGACAATCCGGACAATCCGGACGATCCGTACAATCCGCACAATCCGCCCCGCCGTGCCTGAAAGGCACCATTTCGCCATGCCCGCTACCCGTGCCATCTGCCTGCTGGCCGTCGAAGGCGTCCAGTTGCTGGACGTATCCGGCCCGCTCGACGTTTTCGCCGAAGCCAATGTCCAGACAGGCGTCACGGTCTACCAGATGGTGGTGGTGGCGTTGCGGCGCGGGCCGCTGACGGCGTCGTCGGGGGCCAGGCTGCTGCCGGACATCGCGATCGAGGACGACACGGCGAGCGGTTCGCCGTCGCGATTTCACACGCTGCTGGTGGCCGGTGCACCGCATGCCGGCCACGCGCCGGCCGAGCCCCAGGTGCTTGACTGGATCCGCCGCACGGCGCCCTTGGCGCGGCGCTACGGTTCCGTCTGCAGCGGCGCCTTCCTGCTGGCCGAGGCCGGACTGCTCGATGGCCGCCGCGCCACCACGCACTGGTCTGTCGCCGATGCGCTGGCGGCGCGCTATCCAAAGGTGACCGTCGATGCCGATGCGATTCACGTGCGTGATGGCAAGGTGCGCACGGCGGCGGGCGTGACCGCCGGCATGGACCTTGCGTTGGCGCTCGTTGAGGAGGACCTTGGCCGGGATATCGCCTTGAAGGTGGCCAGCCAGCTCGTGATGTTTTTCAAGCGGCCAGGCGGGCAGGGTCAGTTCAGCCGCCGCGAAGCGCCCGCCGCGGCAAACCGCGCGGCGTTGCAGGAACTGCAACGCTGGGTAGCCGCCCACCCGGCGGCGGCCCACGACGTGCCAAGCCTGGCCGCGCGGATCGGCGTCAGCGCGCGGCACCTGTCGCGCCTGTTCCAGGAGGAGGTTGGCGTCACCCCGGCACACTGGGTCGAGGCCGCGCGCGTGACCGCCGCCCGGCAACTGCTCGAAGAAGGCAATATCGCCCCCAAACAGGCCGCTGCCGAGTGCGGTTTTTCCAGCGTCGACACCCTGCGCCGCGCATTCCTGCGGGTGGTCGGCGTGACCCCGGCGGAGTATCGCAAGCGGTTTGTGTCGGCGGAGGATTGATCCTTTTCCTATCGGCGCCGTTGCTTCTTCGGCATTGACGTTCGTAGTTCAAGGATTCGACGATTTACCGGCATATCCCGTGCTGAACAGAATGGCCGCTCACTTCCATGAGGGGCCAGCATGCCAGATATCCGATACGCACTGAAGAACGGCGACAAGACAACTACCGGCGGGATGCTCTGTGCATCGGGGGCCGGGATGATGACGCATCACGGCCAGCCGGTGGGGGTCGAAGGCGACATCGCGACATGTCCGGCTTGCAAGGGCACGGGCAAGGTCTTCAACGATTGCCGACCAAATTTCGACCTGATGGGGCGGCAACTGCTTGTCAGCGGCGCGCGCGTCTATTGCGGCTGCGCAAAGCCACCGCTTGTCATTCCATCGCAGTCGGATTTCACGCTTGAGGTCAGTGCGGGCAGGGCACCGGCGGCTGGCGTCGCCGAGTCTGCGGTGGCTGCCGCGGCCGTTGCCGAGAACGCCGGGAGTGGATCGAGTCCCCCGGCAGCCGCCCATGACGAGCAGATCCGCTGCATCGACGAGGATGGCGCGCCCATGCCCGGCGTGCCGTACTTCATATCCGACCAGCAAGGCAATTCCTGGCAAGGCGTCACCGACGAGGCCGGCTTTTGCCCCAGGATCGCGACAGACGGCCCGCAGACACTGTCCGTCTTTTTTGGCCCGCTGGCGCTAGAGCACTGGAAGCGGGAGCGGCGTTGACATGACCACGTACAACGTAGCGACCAATGCGCGAGAGGGGTCCCGGGTCGAGCTCGAGGCGCCGTTGATGCCGGCGCGAGCGTTTTTCTATGCGGTGGTGGAAGAGGTCGGCCAAAACGGCTTTCTGGTCAGGAAGGTTTATGAGGTGCTGGATGAAGCGACGTTGGAGCAGTCCAGGTTGCCCATAGATGTGCTGAAGAATGAAATGAACCCCGAGCGCAAGGGCATCAACTATCGGGCACCAGACTCGAACATTTCTATTGCGGGGCATGTCAAGGGCAACAAGTTCTCCAAGTACATGTCAGCGACCGATTTTTTCCCAAGTGGTTCGCCTCGACTCGACGGAAGGGTCACGTACGTCGATATTGAAAAGGCGCTTCGTGCGGGCGCAAGAATCGTTTCGCAAGACGCCATTCAACGGGATCTGGACCGCCACCTCCTGAAGTATCCGCACACGAGGATAAAGACGCTGGAGGCGAAGGATTGGGCGAAGATAGATCGTGAAGTTCTGCTCAATGGCAAGCCAGTTCCGGCCAGTGCGATATTCAATCCGGAGACGCTTCCCCAAGCACGGGGCTACGTACGCGTGGGGCGGGTGATTCAGGTCGTGGGGATATTCCTCACCGCCTATGACCTGAAGGTTGCCGCGTCGGAATCGGTGAAACTGCAATCGATCAAGCCAATCTCGCAGGAAGTGCTGAGGCAGGCAGGGGGATGGGCCGGCGCCGTGGCCGGCGCAAAGCTCGGCGCCTCCGTGGGCATGACCTACGGGGTGGTGACCGGGCCAGGGGTGATCGTTACCGGCCTGGTGGGAGGCGTGCTGTTCGGAGCGATGGGATATTTCGGGGCCGACCACTTGACCCAAAGGGCGTTCGAATGACCCGCAATCAGAAGGTATGGAAGCGGGTCCTCGAAATACTCCGCGAACTCTTGCCCATGCGCCCCGAGACGCGGGCTGAGCGACGGCGTCAACGCGAAGTGGAGCAAATCTTGCAGCGTACCTATCGCTCGGTGTGCGGGATGTCTCTCGAAGAAGTACAGGCCATGTTCAGCCGTCCGCTAGACGACGAGGTCTTTCTATCACTCGTAGGTTATCCTCAGTTCCTGGATTTGCGGGACAGGTCAATGGAAGCTGTCAATACTGGCCTGCATTTGCTGCCAGAAAAGATACCGGCATTGCGCGAAGTCGTGACGCGTGGTTATGACCTGATCGGTAAGAATGTCTATGCTCGGCGCGGGGTTCAAGGGGATTTCCTGATCTTTGACGCCTATGAGCAATTTAACGGCATTTGCGCAGATATATCGACCAACGACGTGGAAGTGTGCCGACGCGTGATTGCGATGGGCCTTCAGCCGCCGGAGCCTTGGGTAGCCTTTCCCGAATTGGCGGAAACGGCCTTCGGGTTTTTGCAGGGCAATATCGAGTACTGGTGGTACGTGTACTGGGAGCCTTACTGGGAGTCGCTCGACAAGGACAAGCAGGAGGCGTTTCTGGCGGGCGCCACCGATGCCTGGCAAGCGTGCTTTTGGCGCCATGTCGGCGAAGGCAGGGAGATCTTCGAAGAAATAGCCCGCGAGCGCGCACGGGAGTTCGACTGATGCCGGCGTTTCGAATGAGCGAGATCCGCAAGATCATAGGGAAGGTCCTTGAAACGCTCGCCGATCTCAGACCCATGCATCCCGAAAAGCGGGCGCAACGCCAGCTCCGGCGCGACGTGGAGCGAACCTTGCAGCGGGCCTATCGTTCGGTCTGCGGCATTTCCCTGGAAGAAGCGCAGGCCATGTTCAGCCGTCCACTGGACGACGAGGCCTTCCAGTCGCTGGGCGCCTATCCGTTGTTTCTGGATTTGCGGGACAGGTCAATGGAAGCGGTCAGCACTGGCGTGCATCTGCTGCCTGAGAAGGTGCCGGCATTGCGTGAAGTCGTAACGCAAGGTTATGACCTGATTGGGAAAAACACATACGCAGGGCGTACGGATGCCGGGAACCGCTTGATCTTTCATACCTATGAGCAATTCAATGGGATCTGTGCGGGTATATCCACCAACGACGTGGAAGTGTGCCGACGCGTGATCGCGATGGGCCTTCAGCCGCCGGAGCCCTGGGTGGCCTTCCCCGAATTGGCGGAAACGGCCTTCGGGTTTTTGCAGGGCAATATCGAGTACTGGTGGTACGTGTACTGGGAGCCTTACTGGGAGTCGCTCGACAAGGACAAGCAGGAGGCGTTTCTGGCGGGCGCCACGGACGCCTGGCAAGCGTGTTTCTGGCGCCATGTCGGCGAAGGCAGGGAGATCTTCGAAGAAATGGCCCGCGAGCGCGCACGGGAGTTCGACTGATGCCGGCGTTCGCCGATTGCTGCTTCCGCACACTGGACGGCGTGCGGAAGCAGGTGTTTCCCGGACAGACACCCCTCACATATTCAACGCCCGCTTCTGCACGGCCAGCGCGGCTTCGCGCATGACCTCGGACAGCGACGGGTGCGGGTGGCAGATCATGCCGATGTCTTCGGAGGCGGCCTTGAACTCCATGGCGACCACGCCTTCGGCGATCAGGTCCGAGGCATTGGCGGAGATGATGTGGATGCCCAACAGTTCATCGGTCTTCGCGTCGGCGATCATCTTGATGAAGCCCTCGGGGCGGCCGATGCCCATGGCGCGGCCGTTGGCCTGCATCGGGAATTGGCCGGTGCGATATTCGCGGCCTTCGGCCTTCAGTTGGGCCTCGGTCTTGCCCACCCAGGCAATTTCTGGCTCGGTGTATATCACCCAGGGAATGCAGTTGTAGTCGATGTGCGGCTTTTGGCCGTCGATGATTTCAGCCACCATCACGCCTTCGTCCTCGGCCTTGTGCGCCAGCATCGGGCCGCGCACCACGTCGCCAATGGCATAGATGCCGGCCACCGAGGTGCGACAGTTGTCATCGACCGGGATGAAGCCGCGTGGGTCGGCGGACAGGCCCACGGCGTCGAGGCCCAAATTGTCGGTGTTCGGCACGCGGCCGATCGACACGATCAGGCGATCGGCCTCAAGTTTCTGCTCGGCGCCGGACTCGTCCTTGTAGGCGATGGTCACGCCCTTGGCCTTGGCTTTCACCTCGCCGATGTTGACGCCCAGATGGATGGTCAGCCCCTGCTTCTTGAACACCTTGGCGGCTTCCCTGGCAATGGCTTCGTCAACGGCGCCCAGGAAGGCGGGCAACGCTTCGAGAATGGTCACTTCGGCTCCCAGGCGACGCCATACCGAGCCCAGTTCCAGCCCGATCACGCCCGCGCCGATCACGGCCAGCTTCTTCGGCACGGAATCAAACGAGAGGGCGCCTTCGTTGTCGGACACGATCTTGTTGTCGACGGGCACGCCGGGCAGGTGGCGAGCCTTCGAGCCCGTGGCGATGATGACATTGCGTGCCGTGTAGGGCCTGGTGTCGCCGCCGTCGCTGGCTTCCACGGTGACCACGCCATCGGCCGCGCGGCTCTTGAACTTGCCGTGTCCCTTGATCCAGGTGACCTTGTTCTTGCGAAACAGGAATTCCACGCCGCCGGTGAACTTGTCGACGATGGCGGCCTTGCGGCGGATCATCTGCGGCAGGTCCAGCGACACGCCCTTGATTTGCACGCCGTGGTCGGCCATGCCGTGCTGCGCGTGTTCGAAGTGTTCGGACGACGCCAGCAGCGCCTTGCTGGGGATGCAACCCACGTTCAGGCAGGTGCCGCCCAGGCGTGGCTTGCCCGCATCGTCCTTCCATTCCTCGATGCAGGCCACGGTCTTGCCCAGTTGCGCGGCCCGGATGGCGGCGATATAGCCGCCCGGGCCCGATCCGATCACGATCACGTCGAAGTCGGCCTTGGCCGAAGGGCTGGCGCCGCCGCCCGTCGCCGCTGCCGCCGCGGATGCGGGCGCCGCAGCGGCCGGAGCGGGTGCCGCGGCGGGGGCGGGCGCAGGGGCCGGTGCCGGCGTGGCGGCCGGGGCGGCTGCGGTGGCCTTGGCGTCGGTGTCCACCACGGCGATCACTTCGTCTGCGTGAACAGTGGCGCCATCCGGCTTGACGATCTGCGTCAGGACGCCGTTGTCCGGACAAGGCACTTCCAGCGTGACCTTGTCGGTTTCCAGTTCCACGAGGGTCTCGTCGCGCTGGACGGCTTCGCCGGGCTTCTTCTTCCACTGGAGCAGCGTGGCTTCCGAGACGGATTCGGACAGCTGGGGCACCTTCACTTCAATCGTGGCCATGGTTTTCCCTTCGGGTTCTCGTGTGGCGAAAGCTTCCAGTCTAGGAGAGCACGCCGTCAGTCATGAGATACGCGAATCAGGGTTTACCCGCATCAATGCAAACGGCCCGCCTATAGGGCGGGCCGGTGCCGGGAAAGACCGCGCGGTGTCGGGGCGCGGCCGGAAGGCTTAGTGACCGGCGCTCTGGCCGCCGTCAACGTGCAGGATCTCGCCGGTGATGAACGGAGCGGATTCCAGGAACAGCACGGCTTCGGCGATATCGCGCATTTCGCCCATATGGCCCATCGGGTGAAGCGCGCCAAGGGCTTCATGGGTTTCCGGTGCGTGCATCGGCGACTTGATGATGCCGGGGGACACCGCGTTCACGCGGATGCCTCGGCGCGCGTATTCCACGGCCAGCGACTTGGTGGCGGCGTTGATGCCGCCCTTGGTCAGCGATGCCAGCGCCGACGGCACGCCCTGGATGGCATGGTCGACGAGGCTGGTGGTGATGCTCACCACGTGGCCGCTGCCCTGCTTTTCCATCTGGGCGATGGCCAGTTGCGTGATGTAGAAGAAGCCGGCCAGGTTCACGCCGGTCTTGGTGATGTAGTCCTCGGCCGTATAGCTGGTGAACGGCTTGGCGATGAAGATGCCGGCGTTGTTGACAAGCGCATCGACACGGCCGAACGTCTCGATGGCTTGCGAGACCACCCGGCGGGCGGTGTCGGGATCGGCGATGTCGCCCGGCACGGCCAGGATGTTGGCGTCATCGGGTTGCTGGATGCTGCGTGCCGTCGCCACCACGCGGTAGCCGCGCTGGCGGTAGGCCTTGACCAGCTCGGCGCCGATACCTTGCGAAGCGCCCGTGACGATGGCGACCTTTTGCGTGGCGGGGGTGGTTTGCGTGTTGCTCATGATTTGCCTCATTGATTGGGTTGACCTTGGCATCGCTGCCAATCGAATCGACGTGGTCGATGGCTGGAAATGTAGGTGAGGCAAGCCCGCGATTGAACGGCACCGGCACACAAACAGTTATGCGCGGCGGTAACAAGTAGGGAGCGGAGACCATCGCAATCCCGACACCGAGTGCGAGCGGCACCGGATGTGGCGCATAGCGCGTGGAGCGCGGCGCGCCCGCACTGGCTCAGACGGTGCTGCCGCATTTCCACGGCGCCGCCTCGGCGTGAGCACGGGGGGCGATCAAAGCGCGCAGAGCGCGGCGGCGGTCACCAGTGCCGTGGCGGCCAGGCCCAGCGGTTGCGCGAAACTATTGCCGCCGTGCATCAATGCCGAGGACATCAGCGGGCCAACGATCTGGCCCACGCCATACGCTGCCGTCATCACGGCAAACAGGTTGAACCTGACCTTGTGGGCCAGACGGCGCGCGGCAGGCGCCGCGATGGTAACCGTCCCCATGAAGGTGCCGCCGACCAGTACCGCACTGGCCAGGTAGGCCAGCGCCGTATGGCTCAGTGCGGGCAGCACCACGCCAACGGCCTGCACGCCAAGATTCCATTGCATGGCGCGGCGGGTGCCCAGCCGCGCATGCACGGCATGCCAGAGGAAACAGGACGGTGCCGCGCCCAGGCCGAAGACGGCCCACACGTGGATGGGATCGATCGGCCCCAGCGCGTCGCGCACGAACAGCGGCAGATAGGTGGCGGTGATGATGTAGCCAAAGCCGGCCAGGCCATAGCTGGCAATCAGCGGCGCCGGCCCGAGAGTGCCCTGCGGTGCCGCGGTGACAGATGTGGCGTCGCCGGTGCTGGCCCGCAGGCCCAGCACCCGCCATGCCAGCCCGCTCAGTATCAATGCGCCGATGGCTAGCGCCAGCCATAGCGCCAGGCTGTGCCACTGCGCCAGGTTGCCCATGGCGATCAGTTCGGCGGAAACCACGATGCCGACCCCCACGCCGGAAAACATCAGCGGCGCGCCATCGTGTCGGCCGCGCACATGCAACAGCCACGATGCGGCGCTGACCAGGGCCACTGCGCTGAGCACGCCCGCGACAAGGCGAACGACGATCAGCAGCGGACTGGGCAGCGGCAAGGCCAGCACAGCCAGCGACACTACCGTCCCGCCGAGCGCCACACGCGACCAGAAGCCGGCCTGGGCATGCACGATACGCGTAGCCAGCAGGGCACCCAGAAGGTAGCCGGCGTAATTGGCCGATGCGGCCAGCGACCCCGTCGCCACGCTCATCGTGCCGTCTCGGACCATGAGCGGATACATGCCGGTGAACGCAAAGCGTCCGAAGCCCATCGCCACGGCCAGCGCCAGGGCTGCTGCAATGGCTTCGTACAGCGATTTCCCCGCGGCGGCATCGCGTCGGGTTTGCGGCGAGGCATGGTTGGCGGTCGTGGTGTTCGGCATGATCGGAAGACGCCATCCATTTATTCTCGAAACGAGATGGATGACGATGTAAAAATCTTGATATGGGAATAATAAGGCCAGTCGAACCCCTGGCTTGTTCCGCCATGTATCAAGTGATATTCCGATCACGCAAAAAAGAAGCGGGCCCTATGCGGCGAATTTGTCGACGAGGAAGTCGACTAATGTGCGCACCCGCTGGGACACATGGCGCGCGTGCGGATACAGGAGCACGAAGGGGCGTGTGCTGCCGCCATATTCCTGCAGCACCTGGACGAGCGTGCCGTCACGCAGGTCTTGCTCGACGACAAAGCGATAGGTCTGGAACAGGCCCGCGCCGGCCCGGGCCAGCGTGGCGCCGCCCAGTGCATCCTCGGATGTGGCAATGGCGCCGGTGGTCACCACGTCGATATCCTCGCCGTCCTGGCGGAACGTCCACGGGATGCGTCGACCGCTGCTAGGCCGTTCGAACTGGATGCACTCGTGCGCCAGCAGGTCGTCGAGCGTTTTCGGGGTGCCATGGCGTTTCAGGTAGGCGGGTGTGCCCACCACCACCATTTCCGCATCTTCGAGCTTGCGTGCGATCAGCGTGGAGTCGTCGGGCGCACGGCCGCGCACGGACAGGTCATACGTGTCATCGGCGAAGTCCACATTGCGGTTGCTGATATGGACGTCAATGTCGACCTCGGGATAGCGTTCGCGGAATTCCGGCAGCACCGGCAGCACCCGATAGTGCGCGTACGGGGTGGGCAGGCTGATACGCAGCCGGCCGGCAGGCGTGGCGTGCTGGCCGCTGATCTGCCGCTCGGCATCCACCAGCTGGGCCAGCGCCTGACGGGTTTCCTCGAAGTAGGTGCGGCCTTCGTCCGTCAGCCGGATCTGGCGCGTGGTGCGCACGAACAGCCTGACACCGAGCCGCTCTTCCAGCCTCGACACACTGCGGCTGACCGCCGCCGGGGTCACGCCCGCCGCCACGGCCGCCGCCGTAAAGCTGCTGAGTTCGGCCGCCAGGCAGAACAGTTCGATGCTGCCCAGTTGTAGATCGTCGAATTGGCGCTTCATGGTCCGGTGCGGCGTCGAAGGTGGCAGTACGCAATGATGAGCCACCTGCGGGCGATCGACATCACGGCGGCAGCTTCAATTGCCCGAAGTGTATGCGATGCCACTCATCCGTGTGGCGGCCCGCACCATGCTGCCACGACGCGCCGTCAGTATGGCGCCGCGCTAGTCGCCGGGCGGGGCGCCCGGGATCGTGGCTGGCAATCGGCGCAAAGCCCCGGCAGGGCGAGATCGGCCTTGGCGGGTATCAGCCCGTGTGCCAGAAAGTGCTGGCGTACGGTCTGCTCCAGGGCGGCGTCGAACACTTCGGTCAGGCTGGCGCAGTGGGTGCAATACAAGTGGCGGTGAACCGGCTGGTCGGCCAGTTCGTAAAACGTCACCGACCGGTTTTTCTTGTCCGGTACCACCACGCGCGCCAGCGGCCCCAGATCGGCCAGGTCGTAAATGGCCTTCTTGAACGAGGAAATGGCCTGGCCGTTATTGCGCCTGAACATCGCCGCGCAAAGCTGTTCGGGATTCAGATGGCGCTGTGGCGATGCCAGCAGGATTTCCATCAGCGCAACACGCGCGGCATTGGGCGTGAGACGGTGGGTCTCAAGCAGCTGAATCGACAATGGATGCTTTTCGCCAGGCATTTCCGGAATATCAGGACGCTCGGTTCCGCCGGCCGGCTGCATGGGTGTGCCGGCAGGGTGGCAGAACGACGGGCAGCCTAGCCGACGTTCGTTAGCCGGACATTAATTCGCGGTCGGAGGCAAGCGTGCCGGGTGCCACGCGCGCCAGTTCGGTAGAATGTCGATAATGATTCTTATTTAAAGAAAAACTGAGTTGGACATGGACATACGCCCCCGGATACTGGTCGTCGACGACCACAAGAACATTCGTGATCCGTTGGCAACCTATATGCGTCGTTTCGACTTCGACGTCGAGGCTGTCGGGGACGGCAGGGCCATGCGCCAGCGGCTGGACGAGCGCAGTTTCAACCTGATCGTGCTGGACATCATGCTGCCCGGCGAAAATGGACTGTCGCTGTGCCGCTATGTATCCGAACACGTAGGCACGCCGGTGATCCTGCTGACGGCGGTTACCGAGCAGGCGGACCGTATCGCCGGGCTGGAAATCGGCGCCGACGACTATGTCGTCAAGCCGTTCGATCCGCGCGAACTGGTTGCACGCATCCGCAGCGTGCTGCGGCGCAACCGGGCCCCGATGCCGGCCACCATGCCCGAGCCGTCGGTCCAGCCCGACTGCCGCTTCATCTTCAGCGGCTGGACGTTCGATACCGCCACGCGCGAACTGCGCAATCCCGGCGACGAAGTGGTGCCGCTGAGCACTGCCGAATTCCATCTGTTGCGGGCGTTCGTGGAAAACGCCAATCGCGTGCTGAGCCGCAGCCAGTTGCTGGACCTGACCCAGCGATCCGAAACCGTGGCGTTCGATCGCAGCGTCGACAGCCAGGTGAGCCGCCTGCGCAAGAAGCTGGAACCGGATCCGCGCCGCCCCGGCATGCTCAAGACCGTGCGGGGCGACGGCTATCTGCTGGCCACTCGCGTCACGCTCGAACACTGATGAAGCTGTTTCCGCGAAACCTGTCGGGCCAGCTGGTGGCCCTGTGGCTGCTGGCCATGCTGGCAGCGCATGTGATTGCCGTGCTGGTGCTGTCCTGGTGGCGGGCGGACAACGTCACCATCCACCCGCTGTCCGTCCGCACCATCGAGACCCGTGTGCTTTCCGCTTACCGGGTGGCGGCGCGCGCGGATGACCCCGCCACCTGGCTGGACGACATCAGCCTGCCCGATTCCACATTCGAATTGGCGGCGCGGCCCGTGGCTTTCGCGAACACCATGAACGGGCAGGAGCAGGCATTGGCGCAGCGCCTGCACCGCCTGCTTGGCGTGCCCGAAGGCGCCCCCCTGCATGTGCGGCTGCGCCAGGTGGAACCCGTACCCGGCGCTGCCGCCGAAGACCGCGGCAACTGGCTCGAAAAGGCGTTTCGCGGTACGCAGGCCACGGCGCTCGATGTCGATGTCAGGCTGCCACAGGGCCAGTGGCTGCACAGCCGGCACTGGCCGACGATGCTGCCGGCCCACTGGTCGCGCGTGCTGAGCTTCTCGCTGGTGGTCGGCATGCTGCCGACGGCGCTGATCGCGCTGCTGTTCGGCCGCCGCATCATGGGGCCGCTGCGGCGGCTGACCGAAGCCTCGAAGCGGGTCAGCCGCGGCGAGCAGGTGATCCTGCCCACGCCCGACGGGCTCAGCGGCGTGCGGGAGATCACGAAGGCGTTCAACGACATGCAGCAAAGCCTGGTGCGCTTCGTCAACGGGCGCACGCAGATGATCGCCGCCATCGGGCATGACCTGCGCACGCCGCTGACGTCATTGCGCATCCGCGCCGAGCTGATCGACGACGACGAACTGCGCGACGCCATGGTGCAGACCATCGACGAAATGGGGGTCATGGTCGAAGAAACGCTGCGCTTCGCGCGCGACGAGGCGCTGCATGCGCCCACGCAGGACGTGCAGATCTGCGATCTGGTACGCGAAGTGGTGGACAACCAGACCCTCCAGGGCCGCAGCGTCAGCTGGTCCAGCCAGGTGGACGCAGGGGTGTTCTACCGCTGCCGGCCGGTGCATCTGAAGCGCGCGCTGGGCAATATCATCGACAACGCCGCGCGCCACGGCAATGTCTGCGTGAGGATCGTGGCCGATACCGTGGGCAAGTCGCTGCGCATCGAGATCGAGGACGACGGGCCCGGCATCGACCCCGACCAGCTCGAACGTGTCTTCGAACCGTTCACCCGCCTGGATTCGGCACGCAGCATGGACAGCGGTGGCGTGGGCCTGGGGCTGGCGATTGCCCGCTCGTGCATCCGTGCGCATGGCGGCGAAATCTCGCTGCAGAACCGGCCGGAAGGCGGACTCAGGGCATCGATCGAACTGCCCAACTAACTGGTGCGGCGGAAGACGGCGGTGACCGGTGGCTGTGACGCGATTGCCACAATTCGCCACAATCGAGCAAACCTGCACAACATCAAATAGCAATCATTCTCGTTTTGACGTGATTGCCATGCCTGCCGTACGGCAGGGGCGTTGTGCAACCTCTTTGACGGGGAGTGTTGAAGGTCCAGCCAGGCACGGCAGCACGTCGGGTCCGAAACGCAATCGTGCTGGAGTCTTCCGTGCAGCAAAAGAAAATCCCGAATGCCATCCGCCTGCTGGTCTCAGGCGCTTCCGCGGGCCTGGTCATGGTCCCGTTCGCTGTCCACGCCCAGACGGGGGACAGCGCCGCCACGGCGGGCGGCGGCAACGTGCTGCCGCAGGTAACGGTCATCGGCCGGGGCATCGGCAACGCCAACGACGCGCCGACCGGCATCTCGCGCCTGCCAGAGACGGTCAAGGAAACGCCGAAGACCATCAACGTGGTGCCGCAGGAAGTCATCGAGCAGCAGCACGCCACATCGCTGGAACAAATTCTCAAGAACGTGCCCGGCATCACCATTTCCACGGGCGAGGGCAACGGCGGCCAGAACGGCGACCAGTTCCGCATCCGGGGTTTGTCGGCCAAGGGCGATATCTACGTGGACGGCCTGCGCGACTTTGGCGCGTACAAGCGCGATGCGTTCAACACCGAGAGCGTCGAAGTCATCAAGGGGCCGTCAGGGGAGAGCTTCGGCGTTGGCAACGTGGGCGGGCTGATCAACCAGACCACCAGGAAGGCCAACCTGCACCCCCGTACCAGCATCGACCAGGGCATTGCGTCGGATGCCACGTACCGCACCACGCTGGACAGCAACTTCAAGCTCAACGACGCGTCGGCGCTGCGCATCAACGGGATGTTCCAGAATGGCCGCGTGGCGGACCGCGACCACGTCGATGACGACCGCCGCGGCGTGGCCATCGACTTCGGCACCGGCCTGGGCACCCGTACCGAATGGCACCTGAACTACGCTTACCTGCACCGCAGCGGCGCACCCGACTACGGCGTGTCGGTGGCGCAGGGCGCCGATGGCTTCTACCGGCCGTTGACCGAATACGGCGTGCCGGGTGTGTCGTCGTCCACGTCGTACGTCCGCAATACCGACCGCGACACCACCGACGCCCACATCGTGTCGTCGAACTTCATGACCCGGCTCGACAACGGCATCACGATCAGCAACGACACGCGGTTCAGCTTCTACGAGCGCGATTTCTCGTCCACCAATCCGGCGGCGCTGACTTACGCCAACCTGCAGACGCTGCTGTCGGGCCGCAACCTGGCGCTGCCCTACGCGGCGGGCGGCGGGGTGACATACCTGCAGCGCGGCTGGGGCGTGCAGAACGTGCTCAGTGCCAAGGGCGAGTTCCAGACCGGCAGCCTCCGCCACAAGGCGATGGTGGGCCTGGATACGATCTACCAGCGCGACCACCGCGACCAGGGCTCCTGGACAGGCCGCATGAACAACCAGACCGTGGTCAACCCGGTGTTCTACAACAGCCCCAATGCCACGGTGGCCTATAACGCCACGCGCGACGCCAATGCCACCGATATTGGCGTGTTCATGAGCGACCGCGTGTACCTGAACGACCAGATCTCGCTGCTGGGCAGCCTGCGCTGGGACTACTTCCGCAGTGAGTATTCGACCAGCGCGTCGTCGCTGGGCGGCTCGGCGGACGCGAAGAAGCTGAGCCCGGCCATCAGCGCCATCTGGGAACCGACCAGGGACTACATGTTCTACACGTCGTTCTCGCGCACCTACCGGCCAGTGGGCACCGACATCGCCGTGGCCGTCGGCGGCGTGGCGTCCGAGGTGCCGCAGAATGGCTTCAGCAACGAGCCCGAGCGCGCCGATACCATCGAAGTGGGCGTCAAGCTTGACTTCCTGGACAAGCGCCTGGGCGTGACCGGCGCGCTGTTCCAGACCAAAAAGACCAACGCTTACACGGTAGACCCGGCCACCGGCGACATCACGAACGGCTTTTCCGATTCCGGCGAAGGCCGTCGTATCCGTGGCCTGGAGCTGGGGCTGAGCGGCCGCATCGTCGGCGGCTGGACGGCCAACGTGGCCTATGCCTATCTCGATGGCGAGGTCACGTCGGCCACCACCGCATCCATCGTGGGCAATACGGCGCCCGGTGTCTCGCGCCACAATGTCACGCTGTGGACGGCCTATGACATTCCCCATACGCTGCTGCCGGTGCCGGGGCAGCTGACCATCGGCGGCGGCCTGCAATACGCCACGGGCTACTGGGCCGATTCGGCGAATACCACGAAGATGCCCGACAACTTCGCGCTGGACGCCATGATCGCGTACAAGCAGGGCAAGTACCGGATCTCCCTGAACGGCTACAACCTGACGAACCACCTGAACTATCAGTCGTCGTTCGGTGCGGTGCGCGCCGTACCCACGTCGCGCCGCACGTTCCTGCTCAACGTCGGCATGACGTTCTGACCCTGCGGCCGTGAGCGCCGCGAGGCCGCTACCATGGCGGTTTCGCGGCCAATTCCGCTGATCCCATTGCATCCCATGCTCGTCCAGATTCCCGATGTCCTGACACCCGAAGAGATCCGCTACTGCCGGCGGCGCCTGGAAGGCGCGGCCTGGGTGGACGGGCGCGTCACGGCCGGCGATCTGGCCGCCCGCGCCAAGCACAACCTGCAGGTGCCGGTGGACAGCCCCGAGGCCCGCGAACTCGGCGAGCTGATCCTGTCGGCCCTGGGCCGCAGCCACACGTACCACTCGGCCGCGCTGCCGCTGCGGGTGTTGCCGCCGATGTTCAATCGCTACGACAGCGCCATGACGTTCGGCACGCACGTCGACAACGCCATCCGCACGGTGCCGGGGACCGGCGGCATGCGCATTCGCGCCGATGTGTCGAGCACACTGTTCCTGTCGGACCCCGACGAGTACGACGGTGGCGAACTGGTCATCAAGGACCTGTACGGCTCGCACACCGTCAAGCTGCCCGCAGGGCATCTGGTGGTCTATCCGGCCTCGTCGCTGCATTCGGTGACGCCGGTCACGCGCGGAGCGCGCTGGGCCTCGTTCTTCTGGGCACAGTCCATGGTCAAGGACGACGGCCAGCGCAGCATGCTGCACGAACTGGACCTGGCGATCATCGACATCCGCCAGCGGCTCGGCGACGACCAGGAAGCCGTGCTGGCCCTGGTGAACCACTACCACAACCTGCTCCGGCGCTGGGCCGAACTCTGATCGGCACCGGCCGACTGGCTCGCGGACACCGCGCCCCGTCCCGCCCCGGGCTGGACGGCGCACTTGTTCCCCGGTGTATCAATTCCTGTTCTGCCGGGTCCGTTTATCGGCACATGGCTGACGCCTATAGTGGTTGCCACGCGAACGGCGCACCGCGCCGATGCAGCAGGAACCCGAGGAAAAAGGAGTCACCATGTCCGTCGAAACAAGACTGGCCGCGCGCGGCCTGACGTTGCCGCCACCCCCGCAGCCGCTGGGCAGCTATACCGCCGTCAGCCGCGCGGGCGATCTGCTGTTCATCTCCGGCCAGTTGCCGCTGCAGGACGGCAAGGTCGTGTGGCAGGGGCAAGTGGGCCGTGACCTGACCGTGGCCGAGGGCAAGCAGGCCGCCCAGTTGGCGGCGCTGAACGTGCTGGCGCAGATCCACGCGCATCTGGGCGGGTTCGAGCGCCTTGACCATATCGTGCGGGTCGAAGGGTTCGTGACCAGCGCCCCGGGCATGCTGGACCAGCCCGCGGTGGTGGACGGCGCCTCGGACCTGTTCGCCGATGTGCTCGGCGACAAGGCTGGCCACGCCCGCGCGGTCTATGCCCAGACTCAGCAGCCGGCCAACGCCGCGGTGATCCTGGTGGTCATCGCGCAGGTCAAGCCCGACCGGGCCGACGACGCCTGATTGCCGCTTCCGTTCGGACAGGGTGGCCCGCCTGTGCGGGGGATAAGTCGTCGATGTCGGCATGGAAGCCCTATCGGCTCACCGACCCGCATACCTGATCGCGCGCGCCGCCGGCACCCAGGCGCCGCTGCCTACCAGCGCTCCATATACGGCCGCAGATCGAGCTCGAATGTCCATGCGTCGCGCGGCTGGGTGTGCAGGTACCAGTAGTTTTCGGCGATATGGTCGGGGTCCAGAATGCCGTCCTGGTCCTTGAGCGCATAGCGTTCCGGGAACGTATCGCGGATAAAGGCGGTGTCGATCGCCCCATCGACCACCACATGGGCCACGTGGATGTTGCGTGGGCCCAGTTCGCGCGCCATGCTCTGGGCCAGCGCGCGCAGCGCGTGCTTGGCACCGGCGAAGGCCGCAAAGTTGGCGGCCCCGCGCAGCGCCGCCGTGGCGCCGGTGAACAGGATGGTCCCGCGTCCGCGCGCCACCATCCGGCGCGCGGCGGCCTGTCCGTTCAGGAAACCGCTGAAGCACGCCATTTCCCAGATCTTGAAGTACTTGCGCGGCGTTTCTTCCAGAATGCTGCTGGGGACATTGGCGCCGATATTGAACACCAGTACCTCGATGGGGCCGTGCTCGGATTCGATCTGCTCGAACAGCTGCGCCACGTCGTCTTCCTTGCGGGCGTCGCTGCTGTAGCCGAATGCCTGGCCGCCGTCGGCGCGGATGCCGTCGACCAGCGGCTGCAGCTTGTCGGCCGTGCGGCGGGTCACGCAGGCGATATAGCCTTCGCGCGCAAAGCGGCGGGCGATGGCACCGCCGGTGGCGTCGCCCGCGCCAATGACCAGGGCAACCTTCGGATGGGACTGGGCGGGCCCGGTAGCTGTTGCAGCGGCTGTAGTGGTCATGCTGTCTCCTGTTGTGCTCGCTAGTGTAGTGGTTGTCGTGCTACCGCGCCGGGCACGCCATGGTGTCAGTGGGCATCGGCGGACGGCGCCTTGGGCGGCATCACCTTGCGCATCAGCGGTACCAGCGGTATCGCCACCACAAAGCACGCCAGGATCACCATGAAGGCATCGGCATACGTCAGCGTATGGGCTTCGCGCATGGTCAGCGCCCAGAGTTGCCGGATGGCGGCGGCGTTGCCGTCGCCCACCTCGTTGCTCAGCGTGGCCAGGCGCGCGGTGGACTGGCCCAGGAATTCGGTCATGGCGTCGTTGCGGATGTTGAGATGCTCGGCCAGCCGCAGGAAGTGCAGGTTGGTGCGGTCGTTCAGGATCGTCGCACAGGCGGCAATGCCAATGGCACCGCCCAGGTTGCGCATCAGGTTGAACAGGCCCGATGCCAGCTTGAGCCGCGCGGGCGGCAGGGCGCCCAGCGTCAGCGTTACCGTGGGTGCCACGGCAAACTGCTGTCCCATGCCGCGCATGGCCTGTGGCAGCAACAGCTCGGCACTGCCCCAGTCATGCGTGATCGGTGCGAAGCTCCACATCGACATCGCGAACAGTGCCAGGCCGAACATCAGCAGCCAGCGCAGGTCCACGCGGTTTGCCAGGAACGCGTAGAGCGGGATCGACATCACCTGGAACAGCCCCGTGGAGAAGATCGCCAGGCCGGTCTGCAGCGCGCTGTAGCCGCGCACCTGACCCAAGAACAGAGGTGTCAGATAGATCGTGGCGAAGATGCCGATCCCCGTGACGAACGAGAAGAAGCAGCCCAGCGCGAAGTTGGGGTCTTTCAGCGCGCGCAGGTCCACCACGGGATTGGCGAACGTCAGGGACCGCCACAGGAAGCCGATGCCGGCGATGCCGGAGATCCAGGCCGTGGTCAGGATGGTCTGGTCGCCAAACCAGTCCCAGCGCGGACCTTCCTCGAGCGTGTATTCCAGGCAGCCCAGGAACAGCGCCAGCATCACGATGCCGGGGTAGTCCGCGCCCTTGAGCAGCGACCAGTCGGGATGATCGATCCTGACCAGCAGCGGCACCACCACCGTGACGAAGATGCCTGGCACCAGGTTGATGAAGAACAGCCAGTGCCAAGAATAGTGATCGGTGATCCAGCCGCCTACCGTCGGCCCCAGCGTGGGCGCCAGCGACGCCAGCCCGCCAATGATGGCGGCGGCCGCCACGCGCTGGCGCCCGGTGAAGAACGCAAACGCCGTGGTGAAGACCATCGGAATCATCGAGCCGCCCAGAAAGCCCTGCGCGGCGCGGAAGGCGATCATGCTCTGGATGTTCCAGGCGATGCCGCACAGCAGGCTGGTCAGCGTAAAGCCGGCGGCCGACGCGGCGAACAGCCAGCGCGTGGACATGACGCGCGACAACCATCCGGACAGCGGAATGACGATGATCTCGGCAATCAGGTAGGCAGTCTGCACCCAGACGGTCTCGTCGGTGCCCGCCGACAAGCCGCCGCCAATGTCGCGCAGCGACGCCGAAACGATCTGGATGTCCAGCAGCGCGATGAACATGCCCACGCACATCGTGCCGAAGGCCAGCACGCGGGTGGCCATCGGCAGGTCGGCCGGCGACGGTAGCGCGGGGGGCGCGGCATGCCCAGAGGCGGCGGGTGCGCTGGCTGGCGCGGCGGGGCTGGTGGAAACGGCTGTATTCATGACTTGCTCGGTGCCTGGTCCGGATGCTGATCCTGGGCTTGCGCAGCCGCCGGCGCCCGCTCTGCATGGGTATCGATCTCGGCCACCACCGACAGGCCGGGGCGCAGCAGGCCGAGTCGCGCGTCGGCATCGTCCAGCACGATGCGCACCGGCACGCGCTGCACGATCTTGGTGAAGTTGCCAGTGGCGTTTTCAGGCGGCAGTACGCTGAACTGGGCGCCCGTAGCGGGCGCCAGGCTTTCCACGCGGCCATGGAACACCTTGCCGGGCATCACGTCGGCCACGATGGTGGCGCGCATGCCAGGCAACATGTGCGCCAGCTGTCCTTCCTTGAAATTGGCATCGATCCACAGGCCCCGCGCGGGCACGATCGACAGCAACTGCCCGCCGCTTTGCGCATAGGCGCCCACGCGCGCACGGCGATTTCCCACCGTGCCGTCCACCGGCGCGCGCAGTTCGGTGTAGCCCAGGTTCAGGCGCGCCAGGTCGCGTTCGGCAATGGCCTGCGCCAGCGCTGCCTCGGCCTGCTGCCGTTGCGTGGCGATGACGTCGAGTTGCCGGCGGGCCGCCTCCACGCTGGCCTTTGCCTTCTGGCCGTTGGCGACCGACTGCTTGAAATCGGCATCGGCCTTCTGGGAACTCTGGATCGATACGGCGGACTTGGCCACCAGGCTTGCGTAGCGCGCCTGATCGTCGCGGGCGCGCACGGTTTCGGCGTCGGTGGCGGCCACGTTGGCGCGGGCTTCGGCGATGACGGCGTCCTGCAGCCGGGCGCGGGCGTCCAGGTTGGCGATCAGGGCCTGCTCCGATGCCACGGCACCTTCGGCCTTGGCCACCGCGGCCCGGTAGTCGCGATTGTCGATGCGCGCCAGCAGGTCGCCCGCGTGCACGGCCTGATTGTCGGTCACCAGCACTTCGGTCAGATACCCAGGCACCTTGGCCGCGATCAGCGTCACGTCGCCGCCCACGTAGGCATCGTCGGTCTCCTGGACGAAGCGGGCGTCGGTCCACCAGTGATAGCCGTAGCCGGCGGCCACCAGCGCAATCAGCGCGCCGCCGGTGCGGATCAGCAAGGCCTTTCTGCCAGGCCGGGCCTTGGTCGGGATGGCATCGGCGGCCGCGCGGTCGGCGCTTGTGGTGCTGCTGGTCATGAAAGGCTCCGTACTGAAAGAGCGCCTGCGACAGGCGCGAGAGTGGGGGTGTCAATGGGATCGGCCAGCGTGGCATCGGCCTGTGCCGTGGCCGAACGTTCGAGGCGCGCCCGCAGGGCCGGGCTGGCCGCCGGGCCGGGGGCAATGTAGTGATGGGTTTCGGTGATGCGCTGGCCGGTGTCGGCGTCGACCAGTGCAAGGCGCACCGGGCGCCCGGTCTGGCGCTCCACCAATTGCACGGTGTCGGCCTGGTCCGCGAAGTGACGCGTGCCCCAGTCCATCAGCATCAGCAGCACAGGCCGGAAGTCGCGGCCGCGCGCGGTCAGCACGTAGTCGTCGCGGGGCGGATGCGCGCTGTAGGGCCGGCGTGCCAGCAGGCCTTCGTCAACAAGCTTGGTCAGGCGCCGCGTCAGCATGTTGGGCGCGATGCCCAGGCGCTTCTGGAAATCGTCGAAACGGGTGGCGCCGTAGAACGCCTCGCGCAGGATCAGGACCGACCACGTGTCGCCAACCCGCTCCACAGCGCGGGCCGTGGGGCAGGCCGATTCCTTGTGTGACTTTCTCTGCATCGCCGTCACCTCCCGAAAAAACATGTTGCTATCAAGATGAAAGTTAGTCTAGGCTAGTAACTAGCATCGTGCAAGTTAATTTGCATGGCAGCCACGGAAAGGAATGCGACATGAAGAAACAGGCACAAGACGGGCAGGTCCGATGGGCAGCGCCGCTGGCGGCATCGGTGGCGGCGGTCTTCGCGTTGGCGGGTTGCGCGGCGGTCGGGCCCGACTATCGCGCCCCGGCGGTGGATACCCCGGCGACGTATCGGCATGCGGCCGATGTGGCACCCGTCAATGACGCGCGCCAGCCGGTGTCGCTGGACACCTGGTGGAACGGATTCAATGACCCGGTGCTGACCACCATCGTCCAGCGCGTGCTGGACCAGAACCTGGACATGGCGGCGTCCGTGGCCCGCGTGGAGCAGGCCCGCGCGGCCGCCAGCTTTGCCGGGGCCGAACTGCTGCCGCAGGGCAGTGCCTATGGCGATGTCGCCAGACAGCGCCAGTCACTCGAAAGCCCGCTGGGCAAGATCGGCAGCAAGTTCCCGGGCTACACGCGCGGGCAGACGCTGTACTCGGTAGGGGCGGCGGCCACATGGGAAATCGATCTGGCCGGCGGACTGCGGCGCGGTGCCGAGGCGGCCAACGCCGAACTGCAGGCGGCCGAGGCGAACCACCTGGGCGTGCGCATCCTGGTGGCGGCGGAGGCCGCCGACGCCTACTTCCGCGTGCGCGCCGCGCAGAGCCGCATCGCCATTGCAGAGCAGCAGGTCACCACCAACCAGCGCCTGCTGGACCTGGTGCGGCTGCGGCTGGCCGATGGCATCGGCGCGGAGCGCGAGCAGGCGCAGGCCGAGGCGCAGCTGGCGCAGACGCGCGTGACCATCCCGCCGCTGCGTATCGAACTGGAAACGCAACTGAACCGGCTCGATGTGCTGATGGGCGCGCAGCCGGGCACCTATGCAGCGGAACTGCGCGATGCCCAGCCCGCGCTGACGGTGCCGCAGGTGGCGCTGGCGCAGGGACCGGCCAATCTGCTGCAGCGCCGGCCCGATGTGATCGCTGCCGAGCGCCGGCTGGCGGCATCGAATGCGCGCATCGGTGTGGCCACGGCCGAGTACTACCCGAAGGTGTCGCTGTCGGCGCTGCTCGGGTTCGAGAGCCTGTCCGCCAGCAAGCTGTTCACGGCGCAGGCGTTCCAGCCAGCCGCCACGGCCGGGCTGCGCTGGCGCCTGTTCGATTTCGGGCGTGTCGATGCCGAAGTGGCCGGCGCAAGGGGTGCCTATGCCGAGGCGCTGGCCAACTATCGCCAGGCGATGCTGCAGGCCACGGCCGATGTCGAGAACGCGCTGGTGTCGCTTACCCAGCTTGACGCGCAGCGGCTGGAGCTGGACAAGGAAGTGGCCGCCCATGAGCGCGCCCGCAATGCGTCCGAGGATGCCTACAAGGGGGGCGCGGTCAGCCTGTTCGAGGTGCTGGACGAAGACCGCCAGTTGCTGGCCGCCCGCGACCAGCAGGCCAAGGTGCGGGCCGACAACGCGCGCGCGGCCGTGTCGGCGTTCCGGGCGCTGGGCGGCGGGTGGTCCTGAATCGCGAGGGACTCATGTCTGAGGGGCGCGGCGCCGCGGACGGACCCGCGGCGGCCGGCGTCACGACGCGCCGTCCTTGTCGGTGTGTCGCTTCGACGGTGCGGTCAGCGACGCCCACACCTGCCGGAACGTGGCGCGCAACGTGCCGCCCGCATCGGTATCGCCGTGCAGCATGGCCGAGATGTAGGCGCGCGCCTGTTTGGCCGAGATATGCGGCGGCAGCGGCGGGACGTCCGGGTCGGTCACCATTTCGAGCACGGTCGGCACGTTCGCGGCCAGCGCGCGGTCCAGCGCGGGGCCGATCGCCTCGGGCTTGTCCACGCGGATGCCTTGCAGGCCCAGCATCTGCGCAAAGGCCGCGTAGCCGAAAACGGGCAAGTCCTGCGACACGGCGAATTTTGGATCGCCTTCCATCACGCGCTGTTCCCAGGTCACCTGGTTCAGGTCGCCGTTGTTCAGCACGATGATGGTCAGCGAGCCGCCGGTCCACCGCTTCCAGTCCCGCGACACGGTGATGAGCGCGCTGATGCCGTTCATCTGCATGGCGCCATCGCCCACCATGGCAATCACCGCGCGGTCCGGATGCGCGTAGCGTGCCGCGATGGCGTATGGCACGGCCGGGCCCATGGTGGCCAGCCCGCCGCTCAGCGACGCCATCATGCCGCGCCGGATCTTCAGGTCGCGGGCATACCAGTTGGCCGCCGATCCGGAATCGCAGGTCAGGATGCAGTTGTCGGGCAATCGCCGGGACAGCTCCATGAACACGCGTTGCGGATTGATCGGATTGGCTTCGGCCGCGGCGCGCTGTTCCAGCACCTGCCACCACTCGGCCACGTTTTTCTCGACTTCCTGCTGCCATTCGAGCGGCTTCTGCTCCAGCATCGGCAGCAGCGCGCGCAGCGTGGCGGCGCTGTCGCCTTCGAGGCAGATTTCCATCGGATAGCGAAGGTTCAGCATGCGGCCATCGATATCGATCTGCACGCCGCGCGCCTTGCCCTCGGCCGGCAGGAATTCCGAATAGGGAAACGCGGAGCCCACCATCAGCAACGTATCGCAGCCATTCATCAGCTCCCAGCTGGGCTTGGTGCCCAGCAGGCCGATGGCGCCGGTGACAAAGGGCAGGTCGTCCGGCACGGCGGCCTTGCCCAGCAGTGCCTTGGCCACACCGGCGCCCAGCCGGCGCGCCACCTCGATGACTTCATCGGTCGCGTGCAATGCGCCCGCACCCACCAGCATCGCGACCTTGCTGCCCGCGTTCAGCACGTCGGCCGCGCGGCGCAGATCCGCCTCTTGCGGTGCCTGGGCCCGCGCCGTGTAGCCGATGCCCGTGTGCACCGTGCCGTGTTCGCGCGGCGGCGCCGGTACGGCAGGCAGGTTCTGTACGTCATTGGGAATGATGATGCAGGTCACGGTGCGGCGTTCGACGGCGATGCGCACGGCGCGATCCACCAGGTGCCGTATCTGCGCCGGGTCCACGGCCATGGCCACGAAGTCGCGCGCGACGTCCTTCATCAGCGTGGTCAGATCCACTTCCTGCTGGTAGTCACCGCCCAGCGCGGCGCGCTTTTGCTGGCCCACGATGGCCACCACCGGCTGGTGGTCCATCCGCGCGTCGTACAGGCCATTGAGCAGGTGAATTGCGCCGGGCCCCGACGTCGCCAGGCACACGCCCGGCTCGCCGGTGAACTTGGCATGGGCGCAAGCCATGAATGCGGCCAGCTCCTCATGGCGCGCCTGGATGAACTCGGGGTCGTTGTCCGCGCGGCCAAAGGCGCCCATCAGGCCGTTGATACCGTCTCCGGGATAGCCGAATACCCGCCGGACGCCCCATTCCCGCAGGCGCTTGAGTACAAAGTCCGAAACCGTCATCGACATCGCTAGCTCCATGAATGTTGCATCGCCATGCATCACGCGTGCCGATGGCCCCGCCCCCCGGCCAAGCGCCGCGAAAGGCCAGCGCGGCGGCCGCTGTCGCGTAGAAAATGCGCGCGCCGGTAAGGATTGCACGCCGGCCCGGGCGCAGCGCAGCTAACGCCCGGCTGGCGCGGCCGGCGTCTGCCACCCGGCAGGCAGGTAGGGACGGCTGGTGTAGTCGCCGTACGTCAGGACGAACAGTATCGTCAGGATCGCCAGCGGCAGCGCTGCTGCGAGCCGCAGCACCGTCGCCGCGCGTATCAGGTGCATGAAGGTGCAGGCAATCAGCAGGGCCTTGAGGGCCGCGATCGCGAGGTTGATGGATGCGTTCCAGGGGCCCAGGTCAAGAAAGGCGGTGCCCACGGTGATGGCCAGCAGCAGCACCAGTAGCAGCCATATGCCGACCAGGCGCCGGGTTCCGGCCGTCATGTCGCGCTCCTGCCTGGCAGATAGAGGATGGGAAACAGGAACAGCCAGATCACGTCGACAAAGTGCCAGTACAGGCCGACGATCTCCAGGCGTGTCAGGTTGGCCGATGCATGGCGCCCGGCGCGAATCGCCATGGCGAAGCCCAGCACCAGCGCGATCCCGACGCAGAGATGCACGGCGTGCAGCCCTGTCATCGCGTAGTAAAGCAGCCGGAACATCTGCCCGGCGTGGCCGCCCGTACCGGCTGCGTTGCCGGGGACAAAGCCCGAGGCGATGTCCTTCGCATACTCGACACCCTTGATGACCAGGAAGGTTGCGCCCAGTGCCGCAACGGCCCAGAGCAGGCGCACGGCGCCCCGCCGGTTGCCGCCCTCTGCCGCCGTGACGGCCAGCGCCATGCACAGGCTGCTGGTCATCAGCACGGCGGTGTTGGCCGTGCCCAGCCAGAGGTCGGTGTGGCGCGCGGCCAGCGTCAGACCGGCGGTGTCGGTGAAGCGGACGAAGTCGTACCCGACGAACAGCGGGCCGAAGAACATCAGCTCGGTGCCGAGGAAGATCCAGATGCCCAGGCGCGCGGCAATGCGCTGCTGGCCGCCGCTGTCGAACGGAAACGGGGGCGTGCTCATTGCGGCGACTCCTGCCCCGTGACGGGATCGTAAGCATAGGCGTCGCGCCTGACCCGTGGCGGCCGGGCAAAGTTGTGCGTGGGCGGCGGTGAGGGGGTCTGCCATTCCAGGCCCGTGGCGTGCCACGGATTCGCCGGCGCGCGCCCGGCCCGGAACAGCGAATGCACCAGGTACACCAACGGCATCAGGTAGCCGATGGCCAGGATCGATCCGCCCGCCGACGACAGGATGTTCAGGACCTGGAATTCCGGCGGATAGGCGTAATAGCGGCGCGGCATGCCTTCGAAGCCCAGCAGGAACTGCGGGAAGAACGTCAGGTTGAAGCCCACGAAGATCACCACGGCCGCGATGCGGGCCCACGTTTCGGGGTAGAGACGGCCGGTGATCTTGGGCCACCAGAAATGCACCCCGCCCAGATAGGCCATGACCGCGCCGCCCACCATGATGTAGTGGAAGTGGGCGATGACGAAGTAGGTGTCGGTCAGGTGCACGTCGAGCGCCAGCGCGGCCAACACGAGCCCGGTGAGGCCGCCGATGGTGAACAGCCCGACAAAGCCCAGCGCGTACAGCATCGGTGCCGTCAGGCGGATGCGGCCCTTGTAGAGCGTGGCGGTCCAGTTGAACACCTTGATGGCCGACGGCACGGCCACCAGAAAGCTAAGCAGCGAAAACGTCAAGCTGGCCCGGTACGACTGCCCGCTGACGAACATGTGGTGGCCCCAGACCAGAAAGCCCAGGCTGGCGATGCCAACAATGGCCCACGCCATGGCGCGATAGCCGAAGACGGGCCGGCGCGCAAAGCACGGGATGATCTCGCTGGCCACGCCCATCGCCGGCAGGATCATGATGTACACGGCCGGGTGCGAATAGAACCAGAACAGGTGCTGGAACAGCAGCGGATCGCCGCCCAGGGCCGGGTCGAAGATGCCGATATGCACCAGGCGTTCCAGCGCCACCAGACACAGCGTCATGGCCAGAACCGGCGTGGCCAGCACGAGGATCAGGCTGGTGCCGTAGCTGGCCCAGACGAACAGCGGCAGGCGCATCCAGGTCATGCCGGGCGCGCGCAGCGTGTGCGTGGTGACGATGATGTTCAGGCCGGTGAGGATCGACGAGAAGCCGGTGACGAACACCCCGGCCAGCGTCAGCACCACGTGGCTGTTGGAGAACATCGTCGAGAAGGGCGTGTAGAACGTCCAGCCCGTATCGACGCCGCCCGCGACCATCGCGCCCAGCGTCAGCGTGCCGCCGGCCACGTACAGGTACCAGCTGGCCAGGTTCAGCCTGGGAAACGCCATGTCGCGCGCGCCGATCATCAGCGGCACCAGGAAGTTGCCCAGCACCGATGGAATCGACGGGATCAGGAACAGCCAGACCATGATCACGCCGTGCGCGGTGAACAGCCGGTTGTAGGTGTCGGCGGCCATCAGGTCGCCCTGTGGCGTGGCCAGTTCCAGCCGGATCAACGTGGCCGCGGCGCCACCGACGAAGAAGAACAGCGTGATCGCCACCATGTACAGCCACGCGATGCGCTTGTGGTCGGTCGATCCCAGCCAGGAACCGAGCGTGGTGCCTTCGCTCAGGTAGCTGGGCTTGCTGGCCTCGTTGGTGAGGTTGGTGTGACTAGTGACGTTGGTGTGTTCAGCGGTCTCGGGTGGCATGGGGGGCTCCCGTCGTGGTGCCGGTGGCGCGCAGATAGGCGATGATCGCCAGGATGTCTCCCTCGTTCACCTGACCCTGGTAGGTGGGCATGATCGGCGCATAGCCGGCGGCGACGTCCTTGCGCGGGTCCAGCATCGCGTCGCGTACGTAGGCGGCGTCGGCGGTGACGGTGCGGCCGTCCTGCAGCGTCACTGTCCGGCCAATCAGCCCGTCCAGCGGCGGCGCGTGAACCGTGCTGCCCGCGTCGTGGCAGGCGGCACACCCGAGCCGCTGAAACAGTGCGCGGCCGCGGGCGGCGGTAGTCTCGGGGCTGGTGCCGGCATCCAGCCATTGGGCAAACGCGGCAGGCGGCATCACGACGATGCGGCCCTGCATGGCGGCGTGGTCGGTGCCGCAGTATTCGGCGCAGAACAGCCGGTATTCGCCGGCCCGGGTGGCCGTGAAGCGCAGCGTCGTGTAGCGGCCGGGCACCACGTCCTGCTTGATGCGGAATGCCGGGACGTAGAAGCTGTGGATCACGTCCTGCGAGGTCATCGTCAGTTCCACGGCCTGACCCAGCGGCACGTGCAGCTCGTTGATCTCGCGCTTGCCGTTGGCGTGTTCGAGCTTCCACATCCATTGTCGCGCCACCACGGTAACGGGCACCGCGCCGGCGGTTTCGCGGGCCAGCAGCGTGTAGTCAAACGCGCCCCAGGCGAAGATGCCCAGGAAGATCAGCAGTGGCGTGACCGCCCAGGCAATCTCCAGCGACGTGCTGGACAGCGGCGGCTGGTGGCGGTCGGCCTGGCGGCGCTCGCGATAGCGGATCACGAACCCGGCCATCACGCACAGCACGGCCAGCGCCACCGCGCAGAGCAGCGCGGTGAGCGACAGCATCAGGGTGTCGTAGCGGCCGGCCGCCAGCGAAGCGCTGTCCGGCAGCAGCTGGAAGGCGCCGTTCATGATGGACGCCTTCGCCACCGGCCGGTCCGCCATAGCCAGCCGATGCCCAGCGCGGCGAACGCAGACAGGAAGAGGATCCGGATGCCATCGAGGATCGTCATCGTGTAACGGCCGGTCTGCGGATCGAAATGAACGCACCGCATCAGCAGCTGCTGTGCCGGGGAGCCGACCCGGCCGGCCGCCGCTTGCTCGATCGCAGTGCGCAACGCCGCCGCATCGAACCTCACGCCATTGAAGGCCCGGGCGATCCGGCCATCGGGCGTCAACACGACCAGGCCGGCCGGATGGGCGATCTGGTCTGCATCGGGCAATGGGGACGCCCGCATGCCGATGGACCGCATCAGGGCGGCGACGGCGCCGGCATCGCCTGTCAGCATGTGCAGATCGCCGCCCGTGGCGGCCAGCAAGGCGGCATAGTGCGGCTTCTTTGCGGCCGCCACCGCCACGGTTTCGCGGCTGTCGATGCTGACGGCGGCCACGCGCCAGGCATCGCGCGGCAGGTGCGCCTGGGCCAGGGATTCCAGCACGCCGTCCATCACGGTGCTGCACAGGTTGGGGCAGCGGTAGTAGCCGGGCACCAGCACCAGCTGTTGGTCGCCCGACAGGTCCTGCAGCGTCACGGGATGCCCATCGTCGTCGCGGAAGACCAGGTCCGCAGGCAACTGCCGGCCGGGGATCGGCGCGAACGCCATGTCGGGTGGCGCTGGCAGGGCCAGCGGGGCCGCTTGCGCGGTCAGCGCCAGCCATGCGACCAGCACGACGGCAGTATCGCGGGCGGTCATGGCGCGGGCTCCTTGCGGTCGTCGGCCATCAGCGCCATGGCGCGTGCCACAGGGATGCGGGCAATGCCAGAACGCTTGTCCACCCACGCCCAGCCGTTGAGGACGCCCAGTTTTTCGGCCTCGTAACGCGCACGTTCGGGCTGAGGCGCGCTGTCCGACAGCGGCAATGCGGCCGGTGCAGAGGCGGCGGGGGCCGCCGGTGCCGCCACGCCCAGAGACCCGGAAGCGTTGAGCCGGCGCCCATAGTGCCAGCCGATGGTGGTTGCCAGCGCGACGACGACCACAAGCGCGGCCGCGCCGAGCGCCACGGCGCGCAGGCTGACGTTGCCGGCCTGGCGCGCGCGGCTCATGTGTGGCCTCCCGTGGAAGGCAGCACCAGCCAGCAGGCTTCCACTGCATGCATGACGAGCGCCATGGCGGCCACCGTCGCCAGCATCGGCGGCGAGCGTTTCACGCGCCGCGACAGCAGGGCCAGCATCGGCAGCGCAAAGTGGCCCAGCGCCAGCCCCCACGCCAACAGCGGCCAGACGCCCGTCCGGCGCACCAGATACCAGCTGATCTCGTGCGGCAGGTCTTCCGACCAGATGATCAGGTACTGCGTAAAGGCCAGATAGGCCCAGGTGATGACGGCGGCCATCAGCAGGTTGCCGAGGTCCAGCAGCACCGGCGGCGGGGCGCCGCGCCGCGCAGCCAGCCATGTGCCGAGCGCCAGGCCGGCGCACGCCTGGCCCGTGGCCAGCAGCAGGCCAAATACGCTGGAGTACCAGAGTGGCATCAGCGACATGATCCAGTCGACCGCCGCCACGCTGACCGTGAGCCCGTAGACGATCAGCGCCGCCGCCGCAAACCGGGGAGAGCGCGCGTGGCGCCCGGACTGGCTCATCGTGGCAAGGACGACCCAGACGACCAGCACTGCCACACCGCGCACGACAAAGCCGGTTCGGCTCAGCCATAGCGACTTGAATGCGGCACTGTGCGCGGGTATGTCGGGCGCCCAGCGTTGCGCGCCGCGTGCGGCATCGGCGGCCCAGGGGTAGAGTGAACCGGCGCCGGCCAGGATCGGTACGAACAGCAGTGCCAGCAGCCAGGTATGGCGCGCCATGCCCAGCAACGGCGCGCGCAGTGGTTCGCCCCACGCGCCGCCGGTCAAGTTGTGGATCCAGACAATGGCCAGGCCACCCATCACCACGCCGATACCGCACCACCAGGCGGTCAGGTACAGGGCCAGCAGCGAGGCGGCGGCGTGCGTGCTCATGGCTGGCCTCCGCCCGGCGTGCTGGCGTCGAGCTGCCGCAGGTCGTCCGCCGTCAGGCGCGCGGCGGGGGCATGCTGGCCAAGCTGCAGGGCGCGCAGATAGCCCACGACGGCCCAGCGGTCCGGCGGCGGCAACTGTGCGGCATAGGCGGCCATCTGCCCGCTGCCGTGGGTGATCACGTCGTACAGCAGCCTATCGGGCGCGGCGCGCAACGCGTCGGTGTGGAACGACGGCGGACGTGGAAAGCCGCGCCGTACCACCATGCCGTCGCCGTCGCCGGTGGGACTGTGGCAGGGCATGCAGTAGATCTCGTAGCGGGACTGACCGCGTTGAAGCTGCTGCAGCGTCAGGGGCGGGCGCGATGCGGTGGCGGCCTCGTCGTGGCTTCGGCCACTGGAGGTGGCGGCGAACGGGCCGCCAGGCGCGGGCACCGTATTGTCGGGCAGTGGGCGGGCGGAGGTACCGTCGCCGAATCGGTCGCTGCGCGCATACGGCTTGTACTTCGGCTGGTCATACATGTCCTGGCGTGCGCGCTCGCACCCGGTCACCAGCGCCAGCGTGCAGGACGCGCACAGCAGCCAGAGGCAGCGCAGCAGCACGGAGTTCATGCCGGCACCTCCGTCACATCGGTCACCTGAAGGGCCTGGGTGGCGGCCAGCATGCGCCGGGCGGCGTCGGCTTGCCCGGCGCCGGACCGCACGCACAGGAAGAACCGATGCCGCGTCGCCTGCTCGAAGTCGGCGGCATCGAACAGCGGGTGCCGCAGGCGCGGCAGCCGGTTGGCGATCAGCATGCCGAACACCGTGGCCAGTGCCGCGCCCAGGATCGTGAGGGAAAACGTCACCGGCACGAACATCTGCCAGCTTCCGGCGGGCCGTCCGCCAACGTTGATGGGATAGTCGATCACGGCCGCGTACCACTGCAGCAGGAAACCGCCCGTGCCGCCAGCCAGCCCGCCAAGCAGGGCCAGCAGCGGCATGCGGTCAGTGTCCATGCCGATGGCGTCGGCCAGGCCTTCCACGGGATATGGCGTGAACGCTTCGAGATCGGTAAATCCGGCGGCGCGAGCATGGCGGGCCGCGGCCAGCAAGGTGTCGCCGGTGCGGTATTCGGCCAGTACGCCATAGGGACTCATGGCTGCCCCTTCGCGCTGGCGTGCACGAGTTCGCGCATCTCGGCGATGGAAATCACCGGCAGGCAGCGGATAAACACCAGGAACAGCCACGCGAACATGGCGATGGAGCCAGCCAGCATGATCCAGTCCCATACGGTGGGGTAGAACATGCCCCACGACGAGGGCAGGAAGTCGCGATGCAGGCTGGATACGACGATCAGGAACCGCTCCATCCACATGCCCGTATTGATGACCAGGCTCAGCGCGAACAGCGCCAGCGGGCTGTGCCGCACGCGTCGCCACCACAGGCACTGCGGCGCCACCACATTGCAGGCCATCATGGCCCAGTACACGCCGGCGTAGGGGCCGCCCCAGCGATTGCGCACCACGAAGATCTCGTAGGGATCGCCGCTGTAGAAGGCGGTGAAGATCTCGCTGGCGTACCCGTAGGCGACGATCACGCTCATCGTCAGCATGATCTTTGCCGCGTTGGCCAGGTGGCGGCCGGTGATGAAGTCCTGCAGGCCGTAGGCGTGCCGCAGCGGAATGGCGATGGTGAGCACCATGGCGAAGCCTGAGAACAGCGCGCCGGCCACGAAGTACGGCGGAAAGATGGTGGAGTGGTAGCCCGGGGTGTTGCCGATCGCGAAATCGAGCGACACGATCGAGTGCACGGCGATCACCAGTGGCGTAGCCAGCCCCGCCAGCAGCTTGTAGGCGCTTTCGTAGCGCGCCCAGTGCCGCGCGTCGCCGCGCCAGCCCAGCGACAGCAGCCCATAGGTCTGCGCCACCCGGCGGCGCCCGCGCAGGCACGCGCGGTCCCGCAGCGTGGCCAGGTCCGGGATCAGCCCGACATACCAGAACAGCAGCGACACGATCAGGTAGGTGCCGATGGCGAACAGGTCCCACACCAGCGGGCTGCGCCATTGCGGCCAGACGTTCATCACGTTGGGGTAGGGCACCAGCCAGTAGAAGAACCACGGGCGCCCCAGGTGCAGGATCGGGAACAGGCCGGCGATGGCAGCGGCGAACAGGGTCATGGCTTCCGCAAACCGGTTCACCGACGTGCGCCATTGCTGCCTGAGCAGCAGCAGGAACGCCGAGATGAAGGTGCCGGCATGCCCAATCCCGATCCACCAGACGAAGTTGCCGATGGCGAAGCCCCACGCCACCGGTATATCGACGCCCCAGATGCCAACGCCCCGGGCGAACAGCCAGGCGGTGCCGCCCATGAAGACGAGCATGCCGGCAAATGTCAGCAGGAAGGCCCCGAGCCAGGGCAGTTGCACTGGCCGTTCCAGTACCAGCCCGGCGATCTTGTCGGACACGCTGGCGTAGCCCCAGCCCTGCCGCAGCACGCCGATGTCCTTGGAAACGGGGGGCGTATCCGGTGGGTCGGCCATGGCTAGGCAAGGTCCTCGTCAGGGTTGGTGACCAGCGCGGCATAGCTGGTGCGGGGCCGCGTGTTCAGTTCGGCCAGCAGGTCGAAGTTGCGCGGTGCCTGCTTGAGCCGGCTCACCTGGCTCTGCGGATCGGCGAGATTGCCGAACGCGATGGCCTGCGTCGGGCAACTGGCCTGGCAGGCGGTCACCACATCGCCATCGCGCAGCGGCTGGCCGAGCTTCTCCGCCTCGATCCGGGCGCGCGTGATGCGCTGCAGGCAGTACGTGCATTTTTCCATCACACCCCGGCTACGCACGGTCACTTCGGGGTTGTAGGCCGGCGGCGGCCGGTCGTCGCCCTGGTTGCTGTACTGCAGGAAGTTGAAGCGCCGCACCTTGTACGGGCAGTTGTTGGAGCAGAAGCGCGTGCCGACGCAGCGGTTGTAGACCTGCACGTTGAGGCCGGCGCTGTCGTGGACCGTGGCGCCCACCGGACACACCAGTTCGCACGGCGCGTCCTCGCAATGCATGCACGGCACGGGCTGGAACACGGTGCGTACCGGGTGGCCTTCGGTGTCATGCCCGTCGTCGTAGCGATCGACGCGTATCCAGTGCATCACGCGCCCGCGCGCCACCTCGGCCTTGCCCACCACTGGAATATTGTTCTCGGCCTGGCAGGCGATGGTGCAGGCATTGCAGCCGATGCAGGCGTTCAGGTCGACCGTCATGCCCCAGCGTTCGTTGGGGTAGGGCCAGCGCGGGTAGAGCGATGGGGCGGCCTGCGGTGCATGGCGCTTCGCGAAATGCGGATGGCGGCGGTACGCGGCGGCCGTGGCGGCCGGGGCCACCTCGCGGCCCGCCATCGACGTCTGCGTCTGCACCACCGCGAACGCATGGGTAGCGCCGGTCGCCTCGACGGCGATGGCGTGCGGCCCGGCGGACGTGCGCAGCGCATAGGCGTCGAAGCCCACGCCGTTGCCGACGCGCCCGGCATGGCGTCGCCCATAGCCGAGCGGCAGCGTGACGACCCCTTCGGCCTGATGCGTCATGACCCATACCGGCGCCTCGACGGCCTCGCCGCGGCCGTCCTCGCGGCGTATCCGCACGATGTCCCCGGTAGCCAGACGGTGCGACCGGGCCGTCAGCGGGCCGATCAGCGCCGCGTTGTCCCAGGTATGCCGCGTCAGCGCGCGCGGCAGTTCCTGCAGCCAGGCGTTGTTGGCCAGTTCGCCGGCATCGGTGGCGGGGTCGGGCGTGAAGCGTGCGACCAGCGGCGCCGCATGGAATGGCGGGGGCGCGATGTGGCGGTGCAAGTCGGGCTGCACGGCCGGGGCTGCCGTCTCTGGGATCACGCCAGTGCGCAGCGCAAGCTGCCAGAAGTCATCGAAGCCGGACGGCTGGCGCGCCTGCCAGTGCGCGCGTACAAGCGCATGACCGGATGCCGGCAGGTCGTCGGTAGCGGCGGACAGCAGTTCATGGGCCGAGCGGCCGCCGTTGAGCGGCGCAATCAGCGGCTGCACGATCGATGCGGTGCCGTCCCAGGCATGGGCGTCGCTCCACCGCTCCAGATCGTGCGTCATCGGGAGATGCCAGGTGGTCAGGCGAGCCGTTTCGTCGCGGTACAGCCCCAGATGGGCCGACCACGGCACGTGGGCCAGCGCGGCACGGAAATCCACGTCGCAAGGCGCGTCATACGCCGGGTTGGCATCGACGACCAGCAGCGCCGATACCTGCCCGGCCTGCATGGCCTGGGTCAGTGCCGCCAGCGAATGGCCGTTTCCCCCGGGGCGTCTCGGCGATCGGGCCACCGTGCGTACCGCCTTGCCGAGATTGCCCAGCCGGGCGTTGATGCGCCAGATCAGCGCCTGCGTGGGCAGCGCGAGGTTGTCGCCCGGAACCAGCAAGGACTGACCCGGCGGGGTTTCGGCCAGACGCCGGGCCAGCACATCAAGCCAGCGGCGCGCCATGGCGTTGTCGGGGGCGGGTGTGTCCGCCGCCGCTTCGGGCATGCCCAGTCTGCGCGCAAGCGACCACGCCAGGCGTTCGATGTCATGCGGTGGCAGTGCCAGGCGGTTGTCGGCGATTTCGCCGGTCAGCGTGGGCGACGATTCGATCGCATGGAGGCGGCGCGCCAGCGCGGGTGCCACGCCGCGGCGGTCGGCCATCAGGTCGTGCGCGTGCCGTACGGCGCCGGGCCCATGGCCAAGCAGATCGCCATCGAAGGTCACCACGAGCCGGGCTGGCGTGATATCGATGACAGGGTCCACCGCATCGCCAAAGGCCAGGTCGATGGCCGGGGTGCCGTCCTGGACCGGATCATGGGCGTGCCAGACGGCCTTCGGATACCGTTCCAGCCAGCGCGCGATCTGTGCCGCCAGCGTAGGCGAGCCGACATTGCCGGTCAGCAGGCGCAGACCCTCGCCATCGCGGTCCCGCCACTGCGTGCGCTGGATGGCCAGTGCTGCGTCGAAAGCCTGCCAGGTCGACATGGCGGCGCCCCGACAGGGTGTCTGGCTGCGGTCGGGGTCCCATAGCTGGAGCACGGCGGCCTGGTCGAATGGATGCGTGGCGCCCAGGCTGGCAGGGTGGCGCGGATTGCCTTCGATCTTGGTCGGGCGGCCCATGTTGCTTTCGACCAGCACGCCGGTGCCATAACCATGGCGCGTCAGCGCGGTGGCGTAGAACAGCGGCCGGCCCGGCACCATGCCCTCGGGCATGTGGACGTAGGGGACGATGGTCTCCTTCGGCGGCCCGCTGCAGGCGCTACCGGCCAGCGCGGCCGAGGCGGCCATCACGCGCAGGAAGTCGCGCCGGGCGCGGCTGTCGGGGGCGTCGGTGGGCCCGGAAGCATCGGCGGCTTCGCGCGCGGGGACGATCGGAATCACGGGCCGGTGCGTCATCGATGACAGGTGGAACAATCGGTGAGGCGTCGCGTGTCCTGCAGGTGATACATCTTCTGCAGCAGGGCCATTTCGTCCGGCGCAAGCGGGGGGCGCTCGCGCATCGCAAAGATGTCGGTCGGCGCGTGCAGGTGGCGGGCAGGGTCGCGGTGGCATGCCAGGCACCACTGCATGTCGAGCGGCGCCACCCGGCGCGTCAGCGGCATCTGGTCCACCCGCCCGTGGCACTCCTGGCAGGCCACGCCCTTGGCCACGTGGATGCTGTGGTCGAAATACACGAAATCGGGCAGGTCATGCACGCGGGTCCACGCCAGCGGGCGGTTGTCGCGCAGGCTGGCATGCAGCGGCGCCAGCATCGGCGCGTCGCGAAACAGCACGCTGTGACAGGTCAGGCATACGCTGGTGGCCGGCATGCCGGCAAAAGCCGACGTCTCCACGGACGCATGGCAATAGCGGCAGTCGATGCCATCGTCCGAGACATGATGCTTGTGGCTGAACGGTATGGGCTGCGCAACGGGATCCTGCATCTCGATCTGTGGGGCCATGGACCAGCGGGCCACCCCTAGGGCGACGGCGACAAGAATCAGCACGCCAAGGGCAAGCAGCTTGAGAACAAAGACTTCCGCGCGGGTGAAGGCCTGCGCCATGACGCGATTTTCTTTCTGGCGAAACATCTGGTCGCTGCAATTGCGATGCCAGGGGCCAGGCTTGTAGGCGCCGACGGGCTGGCGAGAGGCTGCAGGCCGCGTGTGTAGCTCTTACACGGGCGCGCTGCAATTGCCGGGCCTGGGACAGCCGGACGCCACTACGAATTTTCGTAGGATTTGTGGACAGCACGTTTGGGCCAGACTATCCGGGAGGGCGGGGGTAAGATACCGGCGCCGGACATCCAAGAGGAGACACAGCATGAGCAGCAAGAACACGATCTGTTTGTGGTTCGAGCGGGACGCGCTGGACGCGGCCACCTTCTATGCCCAGCACATCCCGGACAGCAAGGTCGGCGCGGTGATGCGGGCGCCCGGCGACTATCCCGACGGCAAGCTTGGCGACGTGCTGACCGTGGAGTTCACGGTGGCCGGCATTCCCTGCGTCGGGCTGAACGGCGGCCCGCACTTCAAGCACAGCGAGGCGTTTTCTTTCCAGATCGCCACCGACGACCAGGCCGAAACCGACCGCCTGTGGAGCGCGATCGTCGACAACGGCGGGAAGGAAAGCGAATGCGGCTGGTGCAAGGACCGCTGGGGGATTTCGTGGCAGATCACGCCGCGTGTGCTGCTGGCCGGGATCTCCGACCCCGACCGCGCGGCGGCCAAGCGTGTGTTCGACGCCATGATGACGATGCGCAAGATCGACATTGCCGCCATCGAGGCGGCGCGGCGTGGCTGAGTGCGGCCGGTGACGAATAGGCCTCAAAACATCCTGGAACCCGGAGCGAGCATGCCGATGCCGACCTGTGTGCCAGCGCAGACGGCGCTGGTGGTCATGCACTATCAGACGGACATCCTGAACCTGTTTCCGGACGTCGCGCCCACCTTGCTGGCCAACACGCGGCGGCTTTGCGACGCGGCCCGGGCGCGGGGCGTCAGCGTCTATTTTGCGAAGATCCACTTCGCGCCCGGTTATCCGGAGATCAGTCCGCTGAACCGGAACGGGCAGGGCATCCGGCAACTGGGCCTGTTTGTCGAGGACCGGATATCGCCAGAGCTGGGCCGCCAGCCCGATGAGCCCATCGTCGTCGCGCATCGGGCCAGCGTGTTCTTCGGCACCGACCTGCAGGTGCGGCTGTCGGCCCAGGGCATCGATACGCTGGTCATGGTGGGGATTGCCTCGACCGGCGTGATGCTGTCGTCCGTTGCGTACGCCAGCGACGCGGACTACCGGCTGCTGACGGTCAAGGATTGCTGCTACGACCCGGACCCGGTCGTCCACGATCACCTGTTTGACACGGCGTTCGCGTCGCGCACCGCCGTGCTGTCGCTGGACGAAGCCTTGTCCTGGCTTGGGTGATCGCGCTACCGGCGCCCGGGCTCTGCCGCCCAGTCGACGACCGCATCGAACAGGCGCAGCCCTTCGGCAGACAGATTGGGGAACGTCTCGTTGTCCAGGAAGATCATGGCGCGCCGCGCCGGGGCGATGGCCTCGTAATCCATCGTCGCGCCTTTCTCGTAGGTGAAGACGGCAGCCTTGTCGGGCTGGCCATAGAGCGTGGCGATGGTGCTGGCGCCCAGGCCCGGCTTGCCCCAGCTCATGGCGGCCTGCTTCTGGTACACGTTCACCACGCCCGCCGGCAGCCCGGCGGCGGCCGGATGCGGCGCGTTGACGAGCCAGACATAGCGTTCGCGCGGTGCTTCGCCAAAGTCAGTGTCGTGCCGCTTGCCGGTCATGGCCAGGTCGTCGAGATAGTCGTTCTCCCACGTCACCAGCGGCGTGCGCAGTTGCCGCCATCCGGCTTGCATCGACTTGGCCGAGACCGTGGACGACAGGATCACGCAATCGGCGTTGGCAACCACGTCGGGCGCCACATCCTGGTCATGGATCGTGACGCGATAGCCGCGCGATTCGAGATGGGTCTTCACCATCCGGTCTGTCGCGGCGCTGGGGCTCGATACCTGCGTCACGAACGCGATGGTGCGATCGGCGGCGAAAGCGGGTGCTGCCCAGAGGGCGCAGGCCGTGCCGAACGCGGCGAGTGCCGTGCGCACCCATCGGCTGGTTTTCGGCGATTCGTGCATGGTCAGAACGCGATGGTGGTGATCAGGGAAACCTGGCGGGCGTCGCCCACGGCCACAAAGTAGCGGTTGGCGCTGGACGGGTAGTACACGCGGTTGAACAGGTTCTTCGCGTTCAGCTGGAAGCGCACCTTCTGGCCGCTGATGCGCGTCTCGTAGGTGGCAAATGCGTCGAACAGCGTGTAGGCGGGCAGCGAAAAGCTGTTGGCCGAATCGCCGGGCCGGTTGCCCACGTAGTGGACCATGCCGCCCAGCCGCAGGCGGTCGCCGCCGAAGATCTGCCCGAAGTCGTAGACGGCGGATAGCGATGCGGTGTGCTGGGCCACGTTCCAGAGCCGGTTGCCGGCGTACAGCGGGTCTTCGGTGGTCTTGGCGTCGATATAGGCGTAGCTGGCGATGACGTTCCAGCGGGTGCCGATCTGCCCCGAGACGTCCAGCTCGGCGCCGCGCGAGCGGGCCTTGCCCGACGTGCGCCAGTCCGTCAGCTTGGTGACGTCGTTGTACTGGGATACCAGTACGTTTTTCTTGTCGATGTTGAACAGCGCGAACGTGCCGGTCAGGCCACCAGCCAGGTCCACTTTGGTGCCCAGTTCCCACGACCTGGCCTCTTCGGGCGCCACCGACGAGTCGATGACCACGCCGGAACTCAGCGGCGCGATGGTCGAGGTCGGCTTGAGCGATTCCGTATAGCTCGCATAGACCGATACCGCCGGCGTGGCCTTGTAGACGATGCCGGCGCGCGGCAGCCACTTGTTGCCCGAGATGTCGGTGTTGGCCGTGAAGGGGCGGCCGCGCCCCGCCACCTGGCTCCACGTCATGAAGCGCACGCCGCCGACCAGGATCCACTTGTCGGTCAGGTACAGGCTGTCCTGCAGGAAGACCGACGTGTTGTGCAGCGAATCGGTCTGGTCGCTGTCGCTGGCCGAGACCGTGGTGGACGGGCTTTCCAGGCCGTAGACCGGATTCAGGTAGCTGAACGTGTATTTGGTGGCCTGGCGCAGCAGGTCCCTGCGATAGATGAGCCGGTACTCGTGGTCCATCCCCAGCTGCACGTTGTGGCGCATGCCGCCGAGCCGGAAGTTGCCGTCGACGTAGGCAATGCCGTAGCTGTCCGTGCTCAACGCACCATGCGTGGCGTCGTTGTTGCGGCTCAGTGTGCCGTTGGTGGTGTTCACGCCGGTCACGCGCAACTGGCCTGCATCGTACGTCTCGCGGTTGTAGCTGTAGCCGAAGTGACCTTTCCAGTCGGCATTGAACTGGTGGTCCACCGATAGCTGCGCCAGATGCGATTCGCCGCCCATCTCGTTGAATGACTCGTCGAGCCGCCGGCGGCTCGGAATGGCCAACGGTTCGTTGGTGCGCGGGTCCAGCGCCGTGCCGCGATCGAACGGATACAGGAATTTGCGGTACTCGTACGACAGCACGGCCTGCGTGTCCTTGCCGTACCACGCCACCGATGGCGCGATCAGCGTTTCGCGGTGGACCCCGAAATTGCGCCAGTACTGCTCGTCGGTGTAGTCCGCCACGAGCCGGTAGGCCAGCGGCGTGTCGCCAACGGCGCCGGTGGTGTCGAGGGTGCCGCCAGCGCCGTTCTTGCCGTGCCCGTACGTGGAGCCGCGCAGCGAAATCTCCGTATGACGCTGGCGTTCCGGCACCTTGCTGACGATGTTGATGACGCCGCCCGGGTCCATGATGCCGTACAGCAGCGACGCCGGCCCCTTGACCACTTCCACGCTTTCGGCAGCCGCGTTGAAACCGCGACCCTGCACCAGTGGCATGCCGTTATGCATGACCGAGCCGTCGCGGTTGCCGCCGAAGCCGCGCTTCATGATGGTGTCCTGCGTGCCGGCGAGCGTGTTGCCCTGTGTGATGCCGCTGACGTTGCCCAGGGCATCGTCCAGATTGCGGGGCCGCTGGTCCCGCAGCACCTGGGCCGGCACGATGTTGACGACCTGCGGCGTGTCCTGGAGCGGCAGGTCGGACCGCAGCGTGGACGGGCTGGGCTGCGGACGATAGCTGTCGGCCGGGCCCGTGGCGCTGACGGTCACCTTGGGCAGGGTTGTCCCGGCCGCGTCGTACGTGGCCGCGGACACCGATTCCCGCCGTACAAGAAGATAGCTCCCGTTATCCCGGGTCACCCCCAGGCCGGTGCCTTCCAGGAGGTGGTCCAGCCCGGCCTGCACCGTGTACGGGCCGCGCAGGCCGCCGGTGGTCAGGTTTGCCGTCTGCTCGGGCGTGAACGCCAGCAGGATGCCGGCCTCGCGTCCGAAGCGGTTCAGCGCGGCCTGCAAGGGGCCGGCGGGGATGTCGTAGGCGTGGACGGCGGCCGCTTGCGCGGGGGCGCCCTGCGCAGAGGCGGGGGTCGCAACGATCAGTCCTGCAGCGTGGAGGGTGGCGGCAAGCAGGGTACGCGGAATCAGTGTCGAGGGACGCAGGGCGTGGCGAAAAGCGGGACGAAAGGCGTGGCGGTCAGAAGGCATACGGAGAACGGACTGCGGAGCATCAGCAAGGAAGGTCTTACTTGCTATGTCACGCGAGAATCCGGAACAGACCACCTTTTCGCGAAATTCCCCAAAAAAATCGTGGACGGGGCCGAAACGGGGCGGCGGCGGGCTAACGGGCGGCGCCTTGGGGTGCCATGCCCTCGCGCTCCAGCCATGCGCAGAATTGCCCGACCAGTTCATCGCCAGACTTGTGGTCCGGCACGTAGGTGCAATAGCTGCGCGATGGCAGGCGCGGCGTGGCGAACGGCTCGACCAGCCGCCCGGTGGCCAGATCGTCGGCCACCAGCGCGAGCGGCCCTATTGCAATGCCGATACCGTCGATCGCGGCCTGCAAGGTCAGATAGAAGTGGTCGAAGTTCAGGGTGGCGGCCGGGATCAGCGTCGGCATCTGCACGCTGGCCAGCCAGTCTGGCCAGAGACGGGGCAGGCTCGAGGTGTGCAGCAACGTGTGTTGGCGCAAGTCGCCTGGCGACTGGAGCGGCAGGCGCTGCAGCAGCGCCCGGCTGCAGACCGGCGCCCGTTCCTCGTGCAGGAAGGAGCGGGTCGCATAGCCGTAGAACGTGTCCGGACCGCCCCGGATGATCACGTCATACCCGTCTCCGAGGCTCTCCAGCGGCGCGTTGGAGGTCTCCACGCTGATCTCCACATCGGGATGCGCCGCCCGAAACGCTGCGAGCCTGGGCACCAGCCAGCGCAAGGTGAAGGTGGCGGATGCGTTCACGGACAAGGTCCGGGCGACTGTATCGGTCACGCCATATCGGGCCGTGGCCAGCGAAAGCTGCTCGAACAGGGGGCCGACCTTGTCCAGATAGGCCTTGGCCGCGGGCGTCAGTGCCACGCGGCGGTGATGCCGTTCGAACAACGGGGCGCCAAGCCATTCTTCGAGCAGGCGCACCTGCTGGCTGACCGCGCCGTGCGTCACATGCAGTTCGACGGCGGCGTCCTTGATGCTGCCGAGCCGGCCAGCGGCCTCGAAGGCCCGCAAGGCATTGAGCGGAGGCAAGACGCGTTTCATTGGAGTGAGATTTTCTAACGTGACCGGCCAATTTATCTCGATTGTCCGGCGCTTACAAGATAGATATCCTGCTTGTCGATGGTTTCTCCCTCTTGTTGACGTGTTCTGACGCGTTTTGACGCGGTCTGACGTGTTTCCCGCTCACTTTCATTCGGCAACCCTATGTTCAGTCTGACCGGCGGCGTCGTGCTATTGGCCGCCTTGCTTCACGCAAGCTGGAACGCGATGCTGCATGGCAATCGGGATCGCTTCCTGTCCATGACGTGGATGAGCATCGCCATCGCGGCGGTGGCCACGGTTATCGTCCTTTCCAGCCCCTTGCCGGCCCCCGCCGCGTGGCCGTACGTGGTGGCATCTGGGCTCGTGCATATCGTCTACAACATGAGCCTGGTGCGGTCGTACCGCCGCAACGACCTGGCGCTGGCCTATCCGGTTGCGCGCGGTTCGTCGCCGCTGCTGGTGACGCTCGGGGCGGCATGGTTCGCGCAGGAGGCCATCGCGCCGCTGCACGTGCTGGGGGTGGCGATGATATCGGGCGGCATCATCGCCATCGCGTTGCAGGGGCGCCGTGTGTCGCGCGCGGGTGCGCTGGCAGCGCTGGCGACTGGCGCGACGATTGCGCTCTATACGGTCATCGACGGCATCGGCGTCAGGCTTTCCGGCGGCCAGGCGCTTTCCTACACCGCGTGGATGTTCCTGTTCTACTGGTTGATGCCGGTGCTGTTCGTTGCGATGCGTGGCGCGGGGGCGCTCTGGATGCCGGTCCGCGCCGCCCCGCTGTCGGTCGGCGTATCGCTGGCGGGCGGGCTGGTGTCGCTGGCCGCGTATGGGATCGTGATCTGGGTGCTGCAGTCGGGTGCGATGGGCGCGGTGTCGGCGTTGCGAGAAACCAGCGTGGTGTTCGCGGTGCTGATCGGACGGGTGTTCCTGGGAGAAACCGTCAGCCGGGCACGCTGGCTTGCCTGCCTGGTCGTCACGGCCGGCACGATTTGCCTGGGACTTTGAACAAGCGGAGAGATTGGCAACATGACAAGCGACATGAATCAGGATCGGTGGACGGGTCAATGCCACTGCGGGGCGGTGCGCTTCGAGGCGACACTCAGCAACGGCCTCGACACGGTACGCCGCTGCAACTGTTCCTACTGCCGGATGCGAGGCGCTGTCGTCGTCGCGGCGGAGATCGGTGGCATCAGGTTTCTGCGCGGCGAGGCGCTACTGAGCAGCTACCGCTTCAACACCGGATTGGCCCAGCACTTCTTCTGTTCGCGCTGCGGCATCCATACGCATCTGCAGCGGCGTTCGAATCCGAATCTGTACGGCGTCAACGTAGCTTGCCTGGACGGCGTCAGCCCGTTCGATTTTGCCGAAGTGCCAGTCATGGATGGCGTCAATCATCCGAACGATACCGGCGGCCCGGCGCGGCAGGCCGGCACGCTCCGGTACGTGCCGGCTGACGCGCCGCTTGGCTGAAGAATCAGCCTCGTTCCCCAGGCGCTGGGCAGCCCTTGCCCGCTACTTCCTTGTCGCCGAACTGCACGCCGCCGCCAGAGGCGCTGACGTTGTCGCCCTGGTGCCGCCGACGTGCCGCCATGCCGATATTGTGCGCAGGGCGGGCGGCGCCTATCATCGCGGGGCCGGCGTCCCGTTTTGCCGCGCCATGGGATCGGTCACATGGGCGGCGATGTGGCGAGCCACCGGACCACTCATTGGGCCCACCACCGTCAAGCGACTGGAAGAACATGAATAACACCCCCATTCCGCAGGCTGTCTACAGCCCCATCACCCGCAGCGCGATCTTTATCGTCGCCACCATTTCGGAAGGCGACGCGCACGCCGACACGGTCAGGTCGATCTGCGGCGACATCGCCGCGCTGGTGCGCTCGGTAGGCAAGCGTGTGCCGGCGGGCAATCTGTCGTGCGTTTGCGGCTTTGCATCGGATGCCTGGAGCCGGCTTTTCGGCAATCCCCGCCCGGCATCGCTGCATCCGTTTCGTGAGTTCGAGGCCGGCAACCGCCGCGCCCCGGCGACGCCTGGCGACCTGCTCCTGCATATCCGCGCCGACCAGATGGACCTGTGCTTCGAGCTGGCCATGCAGCTGATGCGGCGCCTGGGCGACGCCGTGACCGTGGTCGATGAAGTGCAGGGATTCCGGTACTTCGACATGCGCAGCATGGTGGGCTTTGTCGATGGCACGGAGAACCCCGAGGGCGACGACAAGGCCCGTTTCACGATCATCGGCGACGAAGACGCGGCATTCGCGGGCGGCAGCTATGTGCTCGTACAGAAGTACCTGCACAACATGGATGCCTGGAACGACCTGACGGTGGAGGCCCAGGAGCGCATCATCGGGCGGACCAAGCTCGACGACATCGAGCTTGACGATGCGGTCAAGCCGTCTTGCTCGCACAGCACGCTGACGACGCTCGAGGAAAACGGCGAGGAGATCAAGATCCTGCGCGACAACATGCCGTTCGGCCAGCCCGGCAAGGGCGAATTCGGCACGTACTTCATTGGCTACGCCCGCTCGCCGGCACCGATCGAGCAGATGCTCGAAAACATGGTGGTCGGCAAGCCGCCCGGCAACTATGACCGGCTGCTCGATTTCAGCCAGGCGGTGACGGGCGGCCTGTTCTTCGTGCCGTCAGCCGAGCTGCTGGAGTCGCTGTCGGAGCGCGAGCCCGGCACGGCGGGCTGACCGGCCGGCATCAGGCCAAAAGAACGCCCGCCAAGGTATGGGTGGATGGCCACCTTCAGGGAGCAAGTCGTCTGGGGCGGCTTGCGGGCATGTCAGCCAAATCCGCAGCCTGATCTGATGCCTGTCTGACATCGGGGCGCCGAGCGCAATGCTAGATTGATCTTCAGATCAATGGAGGCGCGAGGACATTGCGGCCATGTTCAATGACGGTCTTCGCGCAGCACACTGGGCGCTTCTCCTGGCGTGCCTCGTATTCGGCGGGCCCGCCGCAGCAGCCAACGAGGATCCCACGGCAAGTCTGGAGGAAGTGGCGCCGACCAGCGGCAGCGAGGTGTCGAAACCCGAGGAGACGATAGCGGTACATGCGCAGTCCACTTACGTCTGGCAGTACAAGCCATCGTTCCCGGCCGCCTACACAGGCACCAAGAGCCTGCTGCCGTCGGCGGAACACGGCTACTCATGGTCGGCAACGCTGAGCGTCGGTTTGCGCCTGTGGCATGGCGCCGCTGTCTTTCTGGACCCGGAACTGATCCAGGGTGTCGCATTTTCCGATTCGCAGGGGCTGGGCGGCCTGGCGAACGCGGAACTGGCCAAGGCCGCCGTTGCCAATCCCACGATCTACCGGGCTCGCCTTTTCCTCAGGCAGGAGATTGCAATCGGTAGCGAGACGGAATCGGCGGAATCGGGGTTTCATCAACTTGCCGGCTCACGGGCCAAGCGCCGCGTCGTCATCACGGCTGGGAATCTGTCGGTGCTGGATGTCTTCAACAGCCTTGAGTACGCCCACGATCCGCGCAGCGAGTACCTGAATACGGCCTTTGCCTCGCACGCGTCGTTCGACTATCCCGCCGATGCGCGGGGCTATACCTGGGGCGCGGCGGTCGAGTACATCGATGGCGACTGGGCGGTGCGCATCGGCCGGTTCCTGCAACCCTTGGAGCCAAACGGGCTGCAACTGGACACCCGGATCTTCGAGCATTACGGCGACATGCTGGAAGTGGAGCGGGCCTATACCTTGCTCGGCAACGCTGGGAAAGCGCGCCTGCTGCTGTGGCGCAATCACGCGCATATGGGGGCGTTTTCGGACGCCATCGATCTGGCGTCCCGCAGCGGCGGCCCGCCTGATGTGGCGCAAGTCCGGCGCGAGCATGCGAAAGTGGGGGCAGGCGTGAGCCTGGAGCAGAAGGTTGGCGAATCGCTGGGCCTATATGCCAGGGCCGATTGGGCCGATGACAAGACCGAAAGCTATGCATTTACCGAAGTGGGGCGTAGCGCTTCGGTCGGGGCGATCCTGAAGGGCGGTAGTTGGCATCGCGGCATGGACAGCCTGGGGGTCGCGGTGGCTGTCAACGGACTGTCGAAGCAGCATCAGGAATACCTGGCGAAGGGCGGCCTGGGCGGCTTTCTTGGCGACGGCGCGCTGCGCTATGGCCCCGAGCAGATTTGCGAGGTGTTCTACAGCCTGGCCGTGCAGCGGCATCTCTTCATCAGCCCGGACTTCCAGTACATCCGGCACCCCGGCTACAACCGCGATCGTGGGCCCGCGCGCTTTTACGGTGTGCGCGTACATGCACAATTTTGAGACCGAGGTGTCCGGATAGGACGATATCCGGACAATCCGTCATCGATTTCCATCCCGCCGGCCCTCGATTAATGTAGAAATTACGATTCCGGGGAAAGGGGGGCAATGGTTATGGGACTCGAAGACTTGGGGGACCTGGCGGCGGTCGAGCGATATCTGAAAGACCTCAGCAAGGATGTGGCAAGCCAGACACGGTTGGTCCGCTGGCTGACCCGGGACGGGCGGGATGCCACGATCGAGGCACAGGTGCTGACGAATATGAGAGGCGCCCTCGATGCATTGGAATGGCGCGCAGCCCAGTTGCGCCGTGAGAAAGCCGGTGCTTCGGCGGTCGATAAATGAAGCCGGTCATCCATCACTTCCATTCGAATCCGCCCCGCCACGGCGTGAAATACTATGTGGTCTTCGCCGCCTGCGTATTGGCGGTGGGCGCGGTCTACGCGGCGGTGTCTCTCCTGGTTCGGGCCCTGTAGACGTTGTCCCGCCACCTTGCTGCGCAGGACCCGCCCGACTTCGGCGGCCCGTCTGCGGCTGCCTGCATTCACCATCCGATTTCCGCCATGGTCCGCCCTCAGCGGTTCGCTAGACGCTGACCAGCGCCCGACCGGCAAGGCAGAAGTTTCGTCGGCATTGAAAAATCGAACTACGCAAGTTGCTGAGGCAGGCGCGCCCCTCAGAAAAAAAAGAACCGCGCCAAGCTTACGGCGCGGCCTGAGCGAGTTGCCGGCGGGTGCCGGACGACATCAATGTAGTACGTGGCCGCTTGCGCCGTTGCGTCAGGAATCGACGGGTTTCGTACAGCGTCATCGCGTGCGGATCAGAGGCACACGGCGGGTGAAGGGCGGCCCAGCTACTCCTTTTTTGCAGACGCGCCACCATCGAACGTCCTGTCAACACGCGCTTTCGCGCTTTTGATCGCCGCATCCATCGCCGTTCGCTTGCTGCCGTGAAAGGGGCCATGATCGCTATAGGCTGCCTTGTGGTCGATGGTGTACGTCCAGCACCATTTGCCAAAAACGTGTTCTTCGGCTTTGACCACGATATGGTGGCCGCGATAGAAGAGACTTTCCTCCATGGTTGCTCCTGGCAGGCAGGGGAATGAAGTGGCAAGGGCCGTATCTGCCTGCCGTCGAAGCAGCAACGAACATGCCGGGGTGCCCCGGCGTCGGCGACAGGCTATTCCATGTCGAGAACGCGCTATTTTGGAACAGACGGAAAAGGCCGAACTATCCTGAAGGATTGATTAGATTACCCAGACCAACCGCTTGGAGAAGGGAATGGCACGTCCTGGATCGCTTGGCCTCGTCGGCGTTGTCAGCTTGCTGTTCACGGCGCTCACAGGGTTATATCTGCTGGGAGGCGGCGCATGGCTGGTCTCGCTCGGCGGTTCGGCCTACTACGTCGTGGCCGGCGTCGTCCTGCTTGGGGTGGCGTGGGCCCTCCACCTGCGCAGCCCGGTGGCGCTGGTGCTCTATGCGTTGTTGCTGATCGGCACCGCGATCTGGTCCGTCTGGGAATCGGGAACCGATTTCTGGGCGCTCGCGCCGCGCGCCGGTGTGCTGGTCGTGTTCGGCGTGTGGCTGCTTCTGCTTGTCGGCTGGCGCCTGCCGGGCAGGCCAAGGCTTGGCGTGGGTCTGCTCGCCGGCGCACTCTTGATATGGGCCGGCGTGCTGGTCTACGCGGCTTTCAACGATCCACAGACGGTCCGCGGGGCCTTTGGGACGGCAGCGGTGACGCCGGCCGGCGATCGCGAGGGGATTGCCGGCACCGACTGGCCGGCCTATGGCCGTACGCAGGAAGGCACGCGGTATTCGCCGCTCCAACAGATCACGCCGCAGAATGCCAAGGACCTGAAGGTGGCCTGGACATTCCGTACGGGTGATAGGAAAGGGCCGAAAGATCCGGTGGAAATCACCAATGAAGTGACGCCGATCAAGATCGGCAACCTGCTCTATCTCTGCTCGCCCCACCAGCAACTTTTTGCGCTGGACCCCGCGACTGGCACGCTCAAGTGGAAGTTCGATCCCAAGCTGCAGCCCGATCCGTCATTTCAGCACGTGACCTGCCGGGGCGTGTCGTATGTCGATCTTTCGGCGAGCCCTCCGGTGTCCGGGCCAGTTGCGTCAGCCAGCGACGCCACGGCCGCCGCGCCAGCCGGTGCCGCAACGCCATCCACCGACGCCTGCACCCGGCGGATCATCCTGCCCGTCAACAATGGCCACCTCTATGCGCTCGATGCGTTGACAGGCGAACGTTGCGCCGGCTTTGCGGATCAGGGCGATCTCGATCTCCAGCATGCGATGCCGGTCACCACACCGGGCATGTACGAGCCCACTTCGCCACCGGTCGTCACCAGCAAGGTGATTGTCGTGGCGGGCGCGGTGGAGGACAACTTCTCGACGCGCGAGCCGTCGGGCGTCATCCGTGGGTACGACGTGCGGACGGGCGAACTGCTGTGGGCGTTCGACCCCGGCGCGCCGGACCCGAACAAGATTCCGGGGCCCGGCGCGCACTACACCTGGAATTCGCCGAATTCCTGGGCCCCCGCCGCCTATGACGCGAAGCTCGACATCGTGTATCTGCCGATGGGCGTCAAGACGCCGGATATCTGGGGCGGCGACCGTTCTCCGGACATGGAGCGTTATGCATCGGGCCTGCTCGCGCTGCATGCATCCACCGGCAAGCTTGCGTGGTTCTACCAGACGGTTCACCACGACCTCTGGGACATGGACCTGCCTTCGCAGCCCACGCTTGCCGACATCACGGACAAGGACGGCAAGACGGTGCCTGTCGTGTATGCGCCCGCGAAGACGGGGAACCTGTTCGTGCTGGATCGCCGCACCGGGGCGCTGGTGGTGCCCGCACCCGAAAGGCCCGTGCCGCAGGGCGCCGCGCCAGGGGATCGCGTCTCGCCGACGCAACCTTTCTCTGCGCTGACGTTTCGGCCGCAGAAGCTGCTGACCGACGCGGATATGTGGGGCGCCACAATGTACGACCAGCTCGTCTGCCGGGTGATGTTCCACAAGCTACGCTACGAAGGCACCTTTACGCCGCCTTCGCTGCAGGGCACGCTGGTCTTCCCCGGCAACCTTGGCATGTTCGAATGGGGCGGCATCGCGGTGGACACCGATCGTCAGATTGCTATCGCCAACCCCATCGCGCTGCCGTTCGTCTCGCGTCTGATCCCGCGCGGCCCGGGGAATCCGGTCGAGCCGGTGCAAGGCGCAAGGGGCAGCGGCACGGAGGTGGGCATTCAGTCGCAATACGGTGTCCCTTACGGCGTGACGCTGAATCCGTTCCTGTCTCCGTTCGGCCTGCCGTGCAAACAGCCGGCGTGGGGCTATATCGCGGCAATCGATCTGAAGACCAATGCCATCGTGTGGAAGCACCGTATCGGTACGGTGCGTGACAGCGCGCCAGTCCCGCTGCCTTTCAAGATGGGCATGCCGATGCTGGGCGGCCCGATTGTCACGGCGGGTGGCGTGGTGTTTATCGGCGCCACTGCGGACAACTACCTGCGCGCCTTCGATGTCAATACTGGCGGGCAGCTCTGGCAAGCGCGGCTGCCCGCCGGCGGTCAGGCAACGCCGATGACCTACGCGGTCAACGGCAAGCAGTACGTGGTGATTGCTGCCGGCGGCCACGGTTCATTCGGCACAAAGCTGGGCGACTACGTCATTGCCTATGCGCTACCGCAGTAGCGCCGCAGGGCTGACAACGGGGGCATCGAACCCATGCGGAAGAACGGCAATCCATGCAGCCCGCTCGTCATGCGCCTGGCGCTGCTTTCTTGGGCCGGACTCGGTCTGGCGCCGTGCGGCGTGCAGGCGTACGACGTAAGCAATAGTCCCTATCTGCTCGGGGATTGGAACGGGCAGCGCACGCGTTTGGCCGAGCAGGGTGTGACGTTCGGCGTGAACTACGTCAGCGAGCTGGCGCGCAACCTGAGCGGTGGCACCGAGGACCTGACCCGGTATGCCGATCAATGGGCGTTCAGCACGACGCTTGATATGCAGAAGGTGGCGGGGTGGCGCGGTGCGACCTTTCAGTTCACGATGACCGATCGCAATGGCCGAAATCTGGGGGCGGACGCCGGTATCGGCAACAACATGCTTGTCCAGGAGGTCTACGGGCGTGGCCAGACCTGGCATCTGACGCAACTATGGGTGAATCAGAAGCTGCTGGATGACCGCCTCGAAATCAAGCTGGGACGGTTGACCGTTGGCGAGGACTTTGCCAGCTTTTCCTGTGACTTCCAGAACCTTACCTTCTGTGGCGCACAGCCTGGCAATCTGGTTGGCAGCTACTGGGTCAACTGGCCGACCAGCCAGTGGGCCAGCCGCATCAAGTACCGGACGTCGCAGGAGACTTACGCCCAGGTGGGCATCTATCAGGTCAATCCCAAGTATGTCGACGACAGCTACGCGCGTCATAACGGATGGAAACCGAACAATCCCAGTGGCACGACCGGGGCGCTGTTGCCGCTGGAAGTGGGCTGGCTGCCGGCCTTTGCGGGACGCCCCGGCTCTTACAAGCTCGGGGCCTGGTACAACACGTCCGACGGTAACGACCTGTACTACGACATCAACCATAACCCGCGTGGCGTCACCGGCCTCGATCCGCTCCAGCGCAGCGGGCAGTTTGGGGTCTATATCAATTTCCAGCAACAGGTCACGGGAACCCAGGGCGGCCGTGGCGCGACGGTGTTTCTGAACGTCTCCCAGGCAGATCGCAACACTGCCCAGCTGGACCACCAGATCGCGCTTGGCATCCAGTACGCAGGGCCATTCGAGAGCCGGCTGCGGGATTCCGTGGGCCTGGCCTTCGGTGCCACGCACAACAACGTTCGGTTTGCCAGCTATGTCGCGCAGAACAATGCGCGGACCGGCAGCAACACCGTGGCAGGCAGCGGATATGAGTATGTGACCGAGGTCTATTACGCGTGGTCCCCGGTGTCATCGGTGCTGTTGCGTCCCAACGTGCAGTACGTCCTGCATCCGGGCGGCACGTCCCATCACGGCAACGCTTTCCTGATTGGGTTGAAGTCGAGCGTCACGTTCTGAGGCTATCCCGCCGCTTTTTCTAGATAAAGCGGATAAAGCAGCATTTCTCAGAAAATGGACGCATGATCGACGGAATTGCCGCATTTGGCGCACATGTTGCGCGCTGGCACTACGTACGATTACCTAATGCTGCATTGCGACAATCGGTCTGCTACAATGCGGGAAAACCCCATAAGGGTAATCCCTAGCAGGAAGAACGCCATGAACATCCAATCCGACATCAAGCTGACCGATCAACTGGAACGCGACCTTATCGAACGCGAACTGGGTGCCCAGAGCCTGGGCTTTGCCAACGATGTGAAGCGCGTGATCGCCGCCGTGCAGAACGTTTTCACCCGCCTGCAGGCGGAAGCGCGCAAGGCCAAGGTCGTCTACGCGAACGGCTGATCGGTATCGGCCGGTAGCGGCCGATCGTGAAGGGCGGCGCGCCAGGCGCCGCGAGAATATAAAAACCGGCCCGCCGCACACCTGATCGAGGTGCGCGGCGGGCCGGTTTTTGTTTGCCGCATACAAAAGTCCGCCTTTGAGGGGCGGGCGGCCTGCTTCCGGCGATGTGCCGCTACGCTGCGGCAGCCTGCTCACGCATGCGACGGGCTTCGTCGCGCAAAAACTGCTGGTAATCGTCCAGATCGCCGTCGAACGGTTCGACGCCGCCCTTGGTGACCAGCCAGAACTCGTCACATACAGCGCGCAGCAGTGCGCGATCGTGGCTGACCAGCATCACGGTGCCTTCGAATTCGTTGAGGGCCATACCGAGCGCTTCGCGTGTAGACAAGTCGAGATGGTTGGTCGGCTCGTCGAGCAGCAGCAGGTTCGGGCGCTGCCACACGATCATGCACAACACGAGCCGCGCCTTTTCGCCGCCGCTCATCGTGCTGACCGCCTGATGGACCATGTCGCCGCTGAAGTTGAAGGTGCCAAGGAAAGTACGAAGGGACTGTTCGGTTCCACTCTGGCCGGGGGCGCGCATGTGAGCCGGCGTGTCCTTGGCCAGGCGGATCATGTGTTCCATCGGCGTGTCCAGCGGGCGCAGCACGTCAAGTTCCTGCTGTGCGAAGTAGCCGATATTCAGGCCCTTGCCTTCGCTGATCTCACCGGCAATCGGCGCCAGCGCATGCGCCACCGTCTTCACCAGCGTGGATTTGCCCTGGCCGTTGGCACCGAGAATGCCGATGCGCTGCCCCGCCAGCACGGAACGGTTGATGCCTCGGACGATCACCGTGGGCGGGGTGCCCGGCAGTGCGCCGGTCGGCGGCGGGTAGCCGAAGCTCGTGTCCAGCATCGACAGCAGCGGATTCGGAACGTTTAGCGGCTCCTTGAATTCGAAGCTGAACTCGGCGTCGGCAAGCACCGGGGCGATCTTCTCCATGCGTTCGAGCGCCTTGACACGGCTCTGCGCCTGCTTTGCCTTCGAGGCCTTGGCCTTGAAACGGTCGATGAATTTCTGCAGGTGCGCGATCTTGTCCGCCTGCCTGGCCATCGCAGCCTGCTGCAATACCAGCTGTTCGGCCCGCATGTCTTCAAACTTGCTGTAGTTGCCGCCGTAGCGCACAAGCTGGGCGTTGTCGACGTGCACCGTCACTTGGGTTACCGCGTCGAGAAACTCGCGGTCGTGGCTGATCACCACCAGGGTTCCCTGATAGCGTTTGAGCCAGGCTTCCAGCCAGACCAGCGCGTCGAGGTCGAGGTGATTCGTCGGTTCGTCGAGCAGCAGCAGGTCGGACGGGCACATTAGCGCGCGCGCCAGTTGCAGTCGCATGCGCCAGCCGCCGGAGAAACTGTTGACCGGCTGGGTAAGCTGCGCGGCACTGAAGCCAAGGCCCAGGATCAGGGCCTGGGCACGCGCCGGGGCATCGTGCGCACCCGCGTCGTGCAGGGCCATGTAGGCGTGCGCCATCCGCATGCCGTCGTCGCTGGCCTCGGCGGCGGCCACTTCGGTCTGCGCCGCCAGCAGCACGGTGTCACCCTCCACGACGAAGTCCGTGGCGCTTTGCTCGGTCTCCGGCATCTCCTGCGCGACCTGCCCCATCTTCCATGCCGCGGGAATCGAGAACTCGCCGCTGTCTTCGTGCAGCGTGCCGTTGAGAAGGCCGAAGAACGATGACTTGCCGGCGCCATTGCGGCCCACAAGGCCGATCTTTTCACCGGGGTTGAAGGTGACCGATGCGCGGTCAAGGACGACATTGACGCCACGGCGCAGCGTGACATTACGGACGGAAATCATAGCGAGCCACTTCGGAGAGGACTGGCATGATAGCCGACCGGGCGTGCAGGGTCGGCGCATTTCTGGCCGCGCCTGGATGCCTGAATCCCATACGAAGTCGGTTGGCCATTGGCCTAACTACGATGATTTCTATGCAGTTCGTCGTTCGCGCGTAGCAAATCCGTAGCATTGTTGTCGGCGTCCCGGGCGATTTCCTCCGTGAAGGCCGCCGAAGCGGGCACCTCGAACGCATCCACTACGCCATGCAGGTCCAGCGCACAGAAGCCTTTCTGGAGAATCTGCGCCAGTACCACATGCGTGGGAATCCCAGGAAGCGGCGTATCGATCGTCAGTTCGGTGGTGGTGTGTGTATAGGGCGCGCCCAGCCAGTGGCGCACCCGCGGAGCGCAGTCGATCAGGTCCTTGTCGCGGGGCAGGATCAGTGCGCGATGACCGCGGCGTAGCAGAACGATGTCCATGGCGGCGGAAGACGAACGCAGGGAAGGGCTGCGATTTCATCGTAGCAATGCCGCGGGCACGCGCCAATAACCGGCGCGTACGGGCCACGCGCCAGAGGCGATATCGTGCCCTGAAAGATATGCAATAAGTGATGTATGCGGCTCTTGAAATTGGCATTACCCGTTGCTATTTTTATTTCCGCTCAGGCAGTCGCGATGTCGCGCTGCGTGTTTCTGTTTGTTTGCCGGGGTGTCGGCGAGTGAATGGGAGCGCGTAATGCCCCTCATTCCTCGCTGCGCCCTACAGGAGGACACGACCATGACTGACGCATTCTTTGGAACCGACCTGTTCAGTGACTTCGATCGCCTGCAAAGGCAGATGGCGAGCCTGCTCAGCGGGTTTCCTTCCAGCATCCGCGCCGGGCGCTCCGGCGCCTTTCCTGCCATCAACATCGGGGCAACCGACGACTCGATAGAGATCGTGGCTTTCGCTCCGGGCCTCAAGCAGGACGACATCGAAGTCACCATCGACCGTGGTCTGTTGACGATCAGCGGCGAACGGCGACCGCTCTGGCAGGACGACATGCCGGAGTCACGGCATTACGCGCAGGAACGCTTCGTCGGCGCCTTCAGAAGGGTGATTGAACTGCCCGAGGGCGCAGATCCTGAAAAGGTCCAGGCACGCTATGCCAATGGTTGTCTTTCCGTGAGCGTGGGCAAGCGCCAGGCGTCCAGGCCGCGTGCAATCACCGTTCAGTAACTTGAGGGAGGCTGCCATGAACGCCAACACCCAACTTGCGCAACGTAACGATGGCACTGTGGCCCAACGCCCGGATGAGAAGGGCGCGCGGCAGGTCACGCTGGTCCCTGCGGTGGACATTGTGGAAGACGTCAACGGTGTGACGCTGTGGGCTGACCTGCCAGGCGTGAGCCGTGAGAACCTGCAGGTCAGTGTCAACGACGGTACGCTGCATATCGAAGGACAAGCGATCGTGCCGACGCCGCCGACGCTTCGCGTGCAACACGCGGAAATTCGCCAGCCGCATTTTGCGAGGTCGTTCTCGCTGAGTCCGGATCTGGATGCCGGTCAGATCGGCGCCCAGTTGCAGGACGGCGTGCTGAAACTGACGATCCCTCGACGTGAGGAAGCGAGACCGCGGCGCATTGCCATCAACCTGGAATAGGCGTTTGCCATCATAGGAGAGCATTCGACGTTCGGGGCGCCTCCGGGGCGCCCCCATTTTCGCAGGACCCCTTCGCCGGCTTTACGAAGCCTGGATCGATGGCTTAACGACTACAAGCCCCCCCTTTTTGTCATGGAATTCGATACCGACTGGCTCACAATGGGCCCTCATCGCGTACGGCTACGCTGCGTCCGTGGGTTTCCCACCGAGAAGATGCGCAGTCTTGCAGAGCTGGCTCGCATTGCGATCGAACACAATATGAGCGCCGCGGCGCGGTTGCTTGAAGTCGTTGCGGATCGCTCCAATGCGTATTCGATCAGCATTGGCACGACGTTCCCCAAGGACAAGGATATGGTGCCCGACCTCGAGTTGGCGCTCGCCACCATCTTCGGCCTTAAGGCGGATCAGATCAGGCTGGAGGTCACAGTCGTCAGTCAGGCTGAAGTCGACCTTCATTTTGGCGTGTACGAACGGATGCTTGCGGAGCGGATCGGGATCGTCCCTCTCATACAGTGAAGTAGCGCCTGGGCACTACGCAGAATTACCTAATGCTGCATTGCGACAATCCTTCTGCTACAATTAGGGAAAACCCCAAAAGGGTTATCCCTGAAAGGAAGGACGCCATGAACACCCAATCCGACATCAAGCTGACCGATCAACTGGAACGTGAACTGATCGACCGTGAACTGGGCACGCAACGCCTGGGCTTCGCCAACGATGCCAAGCGCGCAGTTGCCGCTATCCAGAACATCTTTACCCGCCTGCAGGCGGAAGCGCGCAAGGCCAAGGTGGTCTACGCGAACGGCTGATCGAAGCCAGCAGATAGAGAAGGGCGGCGCATCTGGCGCCGCATGCATTGAAAAACCGGCCCGCCGTACACCCATCCAGGTGCACGGTGGGCCGGTTTTTCATTTGTGCTTCAAAAGCAGCCACGCGGCCTTCCGTTTGGCATCCAGCCGAAGCGGGTGGCCGCGTCCCCGAATGGGCCGACTCGGAAGACACTGTTGGCCGAGGTGCCGATCAGCGCCGGATGTCGATGCTGTCGACGCGATCGGGGTAGAACGCGACGTAGCCGGCGATCTGGGCCACGGCGTCGTGCGGATGTTCGTACGTCCAGACCGCGTTGTTGCCGCGGCTTCCGGCTGCGCCGATGCTGAAGTAGGCGGCGTCGCCCTTGTACGGGCAATGGCTGGCGTGCGTGGTCCGGGTCAGCTGCGACATGTCGACATCGTCGCGCGGGATGTACTGCACGGCGGGGTACGACGCTTCCTGCAGGTTCAGGGCGCGCGTGGTATCGGCGATCACGCGGCCGCCGGCCGTGACGACCACGCGGGCGCGCTGTGGCGTGATGGTGATGGGGTGGTCCGGGCCGGGGATCTTGACAGGCTTGTCAGTCATGACGACTCCTTGCCGTGAGGGTTACGGCGGAAAAAGATGAGGCGCGGCAACGGTGCCGCGCCCGCGCCGGCCTGCCGTACGCCTGAGAGTCGTACGGGCCCGCGCCAATCATGAAAAAACCGCCACGGAGGTGACGTAAGGCTGGAAGGGAGAGAAAGCCTGCAGCCTTGCGGCACACAATAACGCGACCCATCGTTGCAAAAAAGCGCAACGGCGGAACACACTTTTCGGGGTTTTAAAATAATGGCCCCGTCTGAGCGGGGCCATGATGGTCGGGCGGCGAACTCGGAGGAGACCCGCTCAGCTGCCCGATTGTTCCTCGATCCATAGCGACAGCCGAACCTTGTAGGCCTGCTGGATATGGCGGCGGGTAATCATTTCGGCCTGCTCGGGGTTGCGGGCTTCCAGCGCCTCGACCAGCGCCATGTGTTCCTCGTACGACCCGCGCGCGCGGCCCGGCACGGCCAGCGTGGACCGGCCCAGCAGCGCCATCGACTCGTGCAGCGACCGCAGCGTCTTGAGCAGGTAGCGGTTGTGCGCGCAGCGGTGCAGGGTTTCGTGGAACAGGCGGTTGTTCATCGCCAGCTTGTCGGGGTCCGCCGCAAACGACAGGTCCCGTTCGACGATATCGCGCAGCAGCGAAATCTCCACGTCGGTGGCATGGCGCGCCGCCAGGGCGGCTGCGGTCGATTCCAGTACCTCGCGCATCACATACAGCTCGCTGACCATGCTCGCATCGAGCCGGGTCACCATCATGCCGCGGTTCGGCTCGTTGACGACCAGCCCTTCGGATTCCAGACGGGACAGCGCCTCGCGCACCGGCGTGCGCGACAGGCCGAGCGTTTCGGCCAGTTCGACTTCACGCAGACGGGTTCCCGGTAGCAGTTGGCCTGCCTGGATGGCGGCACGCAGTTGTTGATAGGCCCGCTCGGAACGCGGCAACGAAGCACTCTGGTCGCCGTCGGCGCCAGCCAGGTCCGTAGGAAGCATGAAAACGTGATGTGGGTAAACAAGACATGAGAGTCTACCCGAGATCGCCGCCGGCACTTTTGTCAAAAGGGGAACTGCGTGGTCGACAGCACCTGTTTGAGCACCATGAACGACCGGATTTGCCTGACGCCGGGCAGGTAGAGCAACTGCTCGGCGTGCAGCCGGTTGAAGCTTTCGCTGTCCCGTGTGCGCACCAGCATGAAGTAGTCGAATTCCCCGGTAACCACATGGCATTCCATGCAGCCCGACACCTTCTGCGCGGCCGACTCGAACTGGGCGAACGATTCCGGGGTGGATCGATCCAGTACCACCCCGATCATCACCAGCATGCCCGCGTCGAGCGCCTTGGGGTCCAGCAACGCCACGATGCCCCGGATCAGGCCCATCTCCTTGAGCCGCTCCACGCGGCGCAGGCAGGCCGGCGGGCTGAGGTTCACCTTGGCCGCCAACGCCACGTTGGAGATCGACGCATCCTGCTGTAGCGCCCGGAGGATGGCCTTGTCGGCGCGGTCCAGGGTGCCAACGTGCGCTGTGGCGGGCTGCGCCGCCGGCGCGGCCGGGGCTGCGGGTGGCACGGATCGGGCGCGAAATTTTGTGTCTTTCACGGGTGATTTTCCGGAATAAACGGAAAGATATTCGGCGGGATATCCATGAATAGTGTGCGCAGGCGCCGTTCTTTGCAAGCACGTTTCGCGGCTTTTTTTCTAGGATGGAGTCCATCGCCATCCACTCCGGAGCAGCCGCCATGAACCTGAAGCGTTTCCCTCGCCATACCCTGACGTTCGGTCCCACCCCGATCCAGCCCATGCAACGCCTGTCCGAGCATCTGGGCGGCAAGGTCGCGCTCTACGCCAAGCGCGAAGACTGCAACAGCGGTCTTGCCTTCGGCGGCAACAAGACCCGCAAGCTCGAATACCTCATTCCTGATGCACTTGCGCAAGGCTGTGACACGCTGGTGTCGATCGGCGGCATCCAGTCCAACCAGACCCGCCAGGTAGCCGCAGTGGCTGCCCACCTGGGGCTGAAATGCGTGCTGGTGCAGGAAAACTGGGTCAACTATGCCGATGCCGTCTACGACCGCGTGGGCAATATCCAGATGTCGCGCATGATGGGTGCCGACGTGAGGCTGGTGGCCGACGGCTTCGACATCGGTATTCGCAAGAGCTGGGAAGAGGCGATGGAAAGCGTGCGCCAGGCCGGCGGCAAGCCGTATCCGATTCCCGCCGGCTGTTCGGAGCATCCGCTCGGCGGTCTCGGCTTTGTCGGGTTTGCCGAGGAAGTGCGCGCGCAGGAGGCCGAACTGGGCTTCAGGTTCGACTACATCGTGGTGTGCTCTGTCACGGGCAGTACGCAGGCCGGCATGGTGGTGGGTTTTGCGGCCGATGGCCGGGCAGACCGCGTGATTGGCATCGACGCATCGGCCAAGCCGGAGCAGACCCGCGCGCAGATCCTGCGCATCGCCAGACATACGGCGGGGCTGGTGGAACTCGATCGCGATATTGCCGATGCCGATGTGGTGCTGGACACGCGCTACGGCGGACCGGAATACGGCCTGCCGTCGGAAGGCACGCTCGAGGCCATCCGCACCTGCGCGCGGTATGAAGGCGTGATGACCGACCCCGTCTACGAAGGCAAGTCGATGCACGGCATGATCGACATGGTACGGCGGGGCGAATTCCCGGCCGGTTCGCGCGTGCTCTACGCCCATCTGGGCGGCGCGCCGGCATTGAGCGCGTACAGCTTCCTGTTCCGCAACGGCTGAGCGGCGCGCCTCAGCGCAGCAGGTCATCCACGCGCTGGCGGCACAGCCGCACAAACTGCTGTGCCGCCGTGGATTGCCCCTGGCCCGGGTGAAACGCCAGGACGGCCCGGAAGCGCACCGCGCCCGCAAACGGCACGCTGCGCAGCCCCAGCGCCGTGTAAGTGCGCGCCACCAGCGGGTTGGTAATGGCCAGCCCGACGCCGGCCAGCACCAGCGCGCATTGCGTATGGCTGTATGGCGTGGTGGCGACGAACCGTGCCATGTGGCCGTGCTCGGCAAAGGCGGATTGCAGTTGCCGCTGGGCCGGGTCGGCCGCATCCAGCCCGATCAGCGGGGCATCGGCCAGGTCTGCCACCCCGATGCGGCCGCGCCCGGCAAACGGATGCGTGGCGGGCACGATGCAGACCGCCGGAATGGCGTAGAACTCCGACGCGGTCAGTCCGCTGGTGTCCACTTCATCGCCCATGAAGGCCAGGTCGAGCTCGCGCTGCAGCAGCCGTTCGCGCAGGCCGCGCGAGCTGTCCACCTCCAGCCGGCAATGGCTGCGCGGATAGCTGTGGGTGAAGTTGGCCACCGCCAGCGGCATCACGCTGGCGGCCATCGCGTGCAGGGCGCCCACGCGCAACACGGTGTCCTCGTGCGAGCGCAGCAGGTCGATCTTGCGCTGCACGGCGTCCAGGCCCACGTAGACGCGCTCGACTTCGTCCATCAGCGCGGCCGCCTCGGCGGTCGGGACCATGCGCCCCTTGCTGCGGTCGAACAGCCTGAGCCGCGCCGATTTTTCAAGCTGCAGCACGATCTGGGTCACCGCTGGCTGGCTGATATGCAGCGCCTCGGCGGCCCGGCGCGCCGAGCCCAGTCGCATGACCATGCGGAACACCTCGATCTGCCGCGCGCTGACGCTCTGCCCGGCGTCCCCGGCATCCCCGGCTGTCTTCCCCATCCTCATCCTATAAGTTTGGCTTATCAAAAACGCCGGATGGCTTGCGTTGCGGGGGCGCGTCTGCCCGTAGACTCGCCGTCATGCCATTCCAGTCCGTCGCCATGTCCCACATCCATCCGCCCGGCGTTGTGCCGACCGTCAATCCCGCATTGCATGCCTTGCGATGCGTGACCTGCGCCGAGGTCTACCCGGTCGCCGACCTGCCCGAAGGCTGCCCGGCCTGCGCCGGCCAGGGCCAGCCGAGCAGCCTCGAAGCGGTCTACGCGGGTGGCGACAGTACCCCGGCGCTCGATTTTGCACCAAAAAGCCAGGGTTATCGCTGGGGACACTGGATGCCGTATCTGGACGGCGTGACGCTGGGCGAGGGTGCCACACCCTGCCTGCCCGTTCCGTCGCTGGCCGCGCTGTCCGGCGTGGCGGCGATGTGGATCAAGAACGAGGGCGCCAACCCGACCGGTTCGCACAAGGACCGCATGTCGGCCCAGGCGGTAAGCCGGGCGCTGGCGTCCGGGGCGCGCGATGTGGTGCTGGCGTCCAGCGGCAACGCGGCGGTGTCCGCCGCGGCCTATTGCGCCGCCGCCGGGCTGGCGTGCGAGGTGGCCACCTATCGCGACCTGCCGGCCGTGTTCGACGTGGCCCTGCGCCACTACGGCGCGCGCCGCGTGATTTGCGAGACCGGACATGCGCGCTGGGAACACGTGCGGCGCCGCGTCCTTGACGACGGGGCCTTCGCGCTGACGAACTACAGCCTGCCGGCCGTCGGCAGTCCCGTGTTTGGCGTGGAAGGCTACCGGGCCGCCGCGCTCGAATGGGTTCACCAGGGTTGCCTGCCCGACCACGTGATGGTACCCACCGCCCGCGGCGACCTGCTGTGGGGCCTCTATAGCGCGCTGCGCGACCTCGTGAGGATGGGGCACCTGGGCCGCGTGCCGAAGCTGTGGGCTGTGGAGCCGTTTCCGCGCCTGGCCCGCGTGCTGGCCGGGGCGTCGCAGCAGGCCGATTTTGCCGGCGCAACGCGGCAGTTTTCCACGGCCGGGTCCACCGTTACCGCCCAGCAGGTGCACGCGGTGACGCGATCGGGCGGCGGCGCGGTGGTGGTGGACGACGACGCCGCACGCGCGGGCACCGGCCAGCTGGCGGCCGCCGGATTCTGGGTCGAGCTTTGCGCCGGGGCGGGGCTGGCTGCCGCCCGGATGCTGCGCGCCGATGGCCGCATCGCGCCATCGGAAACCGTTCTGCTCATGCTGACCGCGCGCGGCGACCGCGACCCGGCACAAATCACAAACTAGCGCCTCGGAGGAACCCATGACATTGCGTTACCTGACCGCCATCTTTTCCGTCGGCCTGGCGGCGGCCCAAGTGCCCGTGGCGCATGCCGCCGGCTATCCCGACAAGCCGGTCCGCCTGATCGTGCCCTGGGCGGCCGGCGGCAGCACCGATGCGCTGGCGCGTGCCGTGGCGCAACGGATGAGCGAATCGATGGGCCAGCCGGTGGTGGTCGAAAACCGCGCGGGCGCCTCGGGTCGCATCGGCGCCGAGGCGGTGGCCAAGGCCGCGCCAGACGGCTACACGCTTGGGGTGATCGAGCTGGCCCATACCGTGGCGCCATCGGTGTTTCGCCAGATGTCCTACGACGTGCTGCGCGATTTCGCGCCGGTCTCGCTGCTGGGCGAATCGCCGCTGGTGCTGTTCGCGGACAGTGCGCGCTACCGGCCCGGCGATATCCAGCGATTCCTGTCCGATGCCCGCCAGTCCGGCAAGCCGATCCAACTGGCCACCAGCGGCAGCGGCACGATCAGCCATCTGGCGGCCAAGATGCTGGAGGCACAGGCGGCCATTCCCGTCGATGCCGTGCCGTATCGCGGATCGGCCCCGGCGCTGACCGATGTCTCGGCCCAACTGGTTTCTGGTCATTTTGCGACGCTGGCCAGCGGCAGCAGTCTGCTTGGCGGCGGCAAGATCACGGCGCTGATGGTGACAGGGCCGTCGCCGCTCGCCGCGCTGCCGAATGTGCCGACATCGACCGAGGCGAAACTGCCGGGCATGCAGGTGGGGCAGTGGTGGGCGTTGGTGGCGCCAGCGCGCACGCCGACGGCGGTGGTGGTACGGCTGAACGACGCAGTACGGGCGGCGCTGACCAATCCGCAGACCAGGGCGCGCCTGGATAGCCAGGGCATCGACCTCAAGGCATCCACGCCGGCGCAACTGGGCGACCGGCTGCGCGGCGAGGTGGACCGCTGGGGGCAACTGGTGAAACAGGCGGGAATCCAGCCGGAATAGACGAGGGAATCAATTCCGGTACTGCTGCGCGTGCAGGTAGGCGTCACGCGACGGCAGCAGGTGACCGGCGCACAGCGCCACCAGCCCTTCGATATCCCCGGCCTTGAGGGCCTCGATCATCCGCCAGTGTTCCAGGCGGGCGCGTTCGCGGTATTCGGGCGAGACCAGCGAGGCAAAGCGGATGGGATGGGTCTGCCGCGCGAATTCGGCAATGGCCTTCTGCAGCGTCTGGTTGCTGCACAGGCTGAACAGTTCGCGGTGGAAGGCCACGTTGACGCGGAACACCGTGCGCGCGTCGCCAGCTGCCACGGCGGTATCGTGCTGCTGCTGGATGGCGATCAGCGTGTCCAGGTGCGGCGGCACGCGCTGCATGTCGATGCGCCGGGCGGCTTCGGTCTCCAGCATGCCGCGCACTTCGTACAGTTCGGTCACTTCCTGCACCGAGAACGAGCGCACCACCGCGCCGATGTTCTTGCGGCGCTCCACCAGCCCCAGGCGGTCCAGCGCGGCCAGTGCATCCCTGACCACGTGCCGCTTGACCGCGAAGCGCGCCATCAGATCGTCCTCGACCAGGCGCTCGCGGGGATGCAGCCGGCCAAAGACGATGTCTTCCTCGAGCGTGGCTACCATCGCCTCCAGCGGGTCCTGGGCGATGGAGGCAGCGGCGGGGCTAGGCGTGCTGGAACCGGGCATCAGCGGTATCGCACCGGGGCTGGGGCCCGGCGCTTGGTGGCGAGTTGGAACAAAGCCGGCATTCTGACCGATTTTCCTGTCCATGGCGCCTGTCCCGCCGCGGCTCAGGCGCCGTTGCCCGGCACCTTGCCGCGGGTCTCGGCAGCGCGCAGGAAGTCGAAGTCCACCCCCTGGTCCGCCTGGTTGACCGTGGTGAGAAACAGCTTGCGATAGCCTCGGTCGGCGGTGGGTGTCACCACCGGCGTTTCCTGCGCGCGGCGCGCCAGTTCGTCGTCGCCGACATGCAGTGTCAGGTCGCGTCGCGCCACCGACAGGCTGATGCGGTCGCCGTTGCGCACGTAGGCCAGCGGCCCGCCAATCGCCGATTCGGGCGTCACGTGCAGCACGATGGTGCCGAATGCCGTGCCGCTCATGCGGCCATCCGAAATACGCACGATGTCCTTCACGCCAGCGCGGGCCAGCTTGCGCGGAATCGGGATATAGCCTGCCTCGGGCATGCCGGGCGCGCCCTTGGGGCCGATGTTCTTTAGTACCAGGATGTCGTCGGCCGTCACGTCCAGGTCGTCGCTGTCGATGCGGTTGGCCAGGTCGGCGGCGTTCTCGAACACCACGGCGCGTCCCTCGTGTTCCATCAGCTTCGGGTGTGCGGCCGACTGCTTGATGATGGCGCCGCCCGGGGCCAGGTTGCCGCGCAGCACGGCGATGCCGCCCTGCGGGTAGATCGGGTTGCCGCGCGTGCGCACCACGTCCTGCCTGAAGCCGGGGCCGGCGCGCTCGATTTCCTCGCCCAGCGTGCGGCCGGTGACGGTCAGCGCGTCCAGGTGCAGCAGCGGCTTCAGTTCACGCAGCAGCGTGGCCATGCCGCCCGCGTGGTGGAAGTCTTCCATGTAGTGGTCGCCGGACGGCTTCAGGTCCAGCAGCACCGGCGTGTCGCGCCCCATGCGGTCCAGTTCGGCCAGGTCGATGTCATAGCCCATGCGGCCCGCGATGGCGGCCAGGTGGACAATGCCGTTCGTCGAACCGCCAATCGCCAGCAGCACGCGCATGGCGTTCTCGAAGGCCGCAGGCGTCAGGATCTTGTCGATGGTCAGGCGCTCGCGCGCAATGCGCACGGCCTCCGTGCCGGTCTGCTCGGCCACGCGGATGCGGTCGGCAGTCACGGCCGGCGGCGAGGCACCACCGGGCACGGTCATGCCCAGTGCCTCGGCAATGCAGGCCATGGTGCTGGCCGTGCCCATCACGGAGCAGGTGCCCACGCTGGCCACCAGCTGGTTGTTGACGTCGGAAATCTCCTCGGCGTCGATCTCTTCCGCGCGGAACTTGCCCCAGTAGCGGCGGCAGTCGGTGCAGGCGCCCACGCGCTCGCTGCGGTGCGATCCGGTCAGCATCGAACCCGTGATGAGCTGGATGGCCGGGATGCCGGCCGACGCCGCGCCCATCAACTGCGCGGGCACGGTCTTGTCGCAGCCGCCAATCAGGACCACGGCATCCATCGGCTGCGCGCGGATCATTTCCTCGGTGTCCATCGACATGAGGTTGCGCAGGTACATGCTGGTGGGCGCCGAAAAGCTCTCGTGGATCGAGATCGTCGGAAAGTCCATCGGCAGGCCGCCGGCCAGCATGATGCCGCGCTTGACGGCTTCGATCAGCTGCGGCGCGTTGCCGTGGCAGGGGTTGTACGCACTGCCCGTGTTGACGATTCCGACGACTGGGCGGTCGAGCGCGTCGTCGGTATAGCCCGCGCCCTTGATGAACGCCTTGCGCAGGAACAGCGAGAAGCCCCGGTCTCCGTAGTTCGTCAGGCCCTTGGAGATGCCGGCGTCGGCGTCGGCCGGTGCAATGTCGTGGCGCGGGGCGGCGCCTTTCGGGTTCTGGCCGTCGTGGGACATGGTCGGATGCGTTGTGCCGGGGCGCGACGCCCCTCGATGATGTGGGGCCTAAGGATAGTGGAGCCGTGACCGACTGTCGTCGGTATTATCACCTAGATTATTAATAATCGGATCCGCTGGAGTTACGTGGCGCCTGGCCGGGGATAGCGTGCGACTAGACCGCCAGCATGACAGCGAGCACCATGGTCAGCAGCGCGAGATAGGTCACGGCGTGGACGCGGTCGGGGATGCGTCCGATCCAGCGCGCCGCCAGCCGGATGCCTGCCCAGGAACCGCCCGCCAGCACGGCGAAGGCCAGCAGGTCCACATAGCCGGCGTGGCCCGGGCCCAGCGTCGCGCCCTGGCGCCAGGCCAGGGCCACGTAGGTGGCGGTGGCCGCCAGTGCCATCGGCAAGGACAGCGGATTGGCCATGGCCGTGGCCTGCGTCATGGTGGCGCCGCGCCGGCGCATCAGTGGCACGGTCATGACACTGCCGCCGACGCCCAGGAACGCGGCGATGGTGCCGATGCCCAGGCCGAGCGCCGCCGTGGTTGCCGCGCGCATCGGCGCCGATGCCGGGGGGCGCGCATGCATGAAGCCGGGGCGCAGCGCGCTGTCGAGGATGGTCAGGGCCAGATAGGCGACAAAGGCCCAGCGCACCCAGTCGCCGCTGAGCCAGCTGGCGGCGGCCGCGCCCGCGACGGCGCCCGCCGCGATATAGCCGCCCATCGCACGGGCCTGCGGCCAGTCCACATTGCCGGCGCGATGGTGGCGCCAGGTGGCCAGCGAGGCGCCGAAGATCATGACGCACGACGAGGTGGCCACAGCGATCTGCATGGCCGACTGCGCCACGGGGCTGCCGGCGTCGTGCGTCATCGTGAGCAGCGTGTACAGCAGCGGCACCACCACAAAGCCGCCGCCAAAGCCGAACAGCACGGTTGTGACACCGGCCAGAACGCCACAGACCCACAGCATCGCGTACATGGACATCGTCGAAGATTGAATATCGTTGCAGGAATGAAGCGATACGATAGGGCGCGGCTGCTTGGCTGACTTGCGAAGGTCGGTCAATAATCGTCGAAATTCTGCCAACCGCGCGACACCGAGACGTCGCGGCCATGTTTCCGATGCGCAATATTTCGCTCGATAGCGTCGATGCCAGCCCGTGTGCCGCGCTGGCCATCGGCACGGACTACGCCTTTGGCACGCTGCTGGACACGCACAGCCACCGCCGCGCGCAATTCCTGTACGGCATGACGGGCCTGATGGAGGTCGGGACGGAGGAGGGCGCGTGGGTCGTGCCGCCCTACACGGGGGTGTGGATTCCCGCGCGGAAGCCGCATCGGGTCCGCATGAACGGCGTCAGCACGCGCAGCGTCTACGTCCTGCCCGACGCCGCGCCGCGCCGCGGCCCCGCTTGCGAGGTGCTGGTGGTCAGCCCGCTGCTGCATGCGCTGCTGCTGGCCTCGGCCGATGTGCCGGCCCGCTACGCGGCCGACAGCCGCGATGGCGCGCTGATGCAGTTGATCCTGTTCGAACTGGCGCAGGCGCCCACCTTGCCGCTGTTCGCGCCGATCCCGCGCGACCCGGATCTGGCGCGGCTCTGCACCGGACTCCTGGCCCGGCCCGACATCCGGGCGTCGGCCGATGACTGGGCCCGCCAGCTCCACCGCAGCGCGCGCACGTTCGCGCGCTTTTTCCAGCGGCAAACGGGCATGCCATTTGGCGCGTGGCGCCAGCAGGCATGCCTGATGGCCGCGCTGTCCCGGCTGTCCGCCGGCACGCCCGTCACCGAGGTGGCACTCGATCTCGGATATGACAGCCCCAGCGCATTCTCGACGATGTTCCGCAAGGCGCTGGGCGCGCCGCCATCGTCGTTCCTCCACGCAGCGCGCTAACGCCGCACCGGCGAACGGTGCGGCGGGGCGTCTTGTGCGGGATGTTGCGGCCCGCTTACTTCGCCGACATGACCTTGAAGCTGGTCATCAGGTTGCGATAGTCGGGGATGTGGTTGGCGAACAGCGTGCCGAGCCCTTCGATGTCGTTGCGCCAGTCGCGGTGCAGCTCGCACGCCACGCCGAACCACGTCATCATCTGGGCGCCCGCATGGGCCATGCGATGCCACGCCGCGTCGCGCGTGATCGGATCGAACGTGCCCGATGCATCGCCTACGACGAATACGTCGAAGCCTTCGGCCAGGGCCGACAGCGCCGGAAAGGCAACGCAGACCTCGGTGACCACGCCGGCGATGATCAATTGCTTCTTGCCGGTGGCCTTGACCGCCTTCACGAAGTCTTCGTTGTCCCAGGCGTTGATCTGGCCCGGACGCGGAATATATGGCGCTTCCGGAAACTGGGCCTTCAGCTCGGGCACCAGCGGGCCGTTGGGGCCGGTCTCGAAGCTGGTGGTCAGGATGGTCGGCAGCTTGAAGTACTTGGCCAGGTCGGCCAGTGCCAGGACATTATTCTTGAACTTGTCCGGGTCGATGTCGCGCACCAGCGAAAGCAGCCCGGCCTGGTGGTCCACCAGCAGTACGGCTGCATCATTCTTGTCCAGGCGCTTGTAGGACGTTGTCATGGCTATCTCCTTGCACGGATGGGGTCACGCGTCTCGCGGACGCGTTGTTGGAAGCGTCGGCCGCTCCGGCGTCATCGCGATGACGGCACCGGAACGTGGAGCCATCATAGGTTCGCGGAAACCGGCGCAGTAGTGCCGTAAGATGCCGTCTGTGTTCTATGGGAGGAACAGTCATGGACGACCTCAACGACCTCTACTACTTCGTCAAGGTGGTCGACCATGGCGGGTTCACCCAGGCCGGCCTGGCGCTGGGGGCGCCCAAGTCGAAGCTCAGCCGGCGCATCGCGGCGCTGGAGGCCCGATATGGCGTCAGGCTGCTGCAGCGATCGACGCGGCACTTCTCGGTTACCGAAACCGGGCGCGAATTCTACGAACGCTGTATCGGCGTGCTGGTCGAGGCCGAAGCGGCGCGCGAGGTCATGGAGCGCGAGCGTTCCGAGCCGCAGGGCATCGTGCGCATGACCTGCCCGACGACGTTGCTGGAATACCGCGTGGCGGGGCTGGTGGCGCAGTTCATGCTGGCCTATCCGAAGGTGCAGGTGCATCTGGAGGCCACCAACCGCCGCGTGGACGTGATCGGCGAACGCCTGGACCTGGCGCTGCGCGTGCGCTTTCCGCCGTTGGAAAACAGCGACCTGGTCATGCGCGTGCTGTCCGAGAGCCACCAGCGTCTGGTGGCGTGCCCCGCCCTGATGGAAGGCCGCGCACCGCTACGCAATCCCGCCGAGCTGGCAGGCATGCCCAGCCTCGATTGGGGCCCGCCGCGCAGCCACGTCTGGCAGCTGATCGGCCCCGAAGGACAATCGGCCGAAGTCCGGCACCAGCCCCGTTACGTCACCGACGACATGAGCGCGCTGCGCAAGGCAGCGCAGACCGGCGTCGGCATCGTGCAGTTGCCTTGCATGGTGGTGGAGGATGACCTGCGCAACGGCACGCTGATCGACGTGCTGCCCGGCTGGGCGCCGAGAGGCGGCATCATCCACGCGGTATTTCCGTCGCGCCGGGGATTGATGCCGAACGTGCGGCTGCTGATTGACTACTTCGCCACCCACATCTACAAGGAATAGCGGCCACGGCGGATGGCCACCGCCCGCCTAGTCGAGCGCGCGATTGCGCGATTCGACGTTGACGGCGCCGACCGCCAGCGCAGCCGTGGCGAGCATGGCCGAGATCATCGCCAGGGCCAGCGTGAAATGTGTGGACATGACCGGCGCGATGACCGCCGGGGCGAACAGGCCGCCGAAGCGTGCCACGGCGCCCGCCGTGCCCATGCCCGTGGCGCGCAGGTTGGTGGGGTAGACCTCGGGCGTGAACGCGTACAGCGCGCCCCAGGTGCCCAGCAGTGCAAAGCTCATCAGCAGTGTGGACCCGACCACCACCACGGGCGCCGTGCCCAGGCTATACAGCATGCAACCGACGGCGCTGAGCAGCAGGAAGCCGATCAGCGTCGGCTTGCGGCCCCATCGCTCCACGCCATAGGCCGCCAGTGCGTAGCCCGGCAACTGCACAAGCGCCAGGATCACCAGGAAGGCCTGGCCGCGCATGAAGGCAAAGCCGGCACCGCTCAGACGAATCGGCAGGTAGACGAACACCGCGTAGTAGGCCACCGAGATCAGCAGCCAGGCGGCGAACAGCGCCACGGTGCGGCGCCGGAAGGCGGCCGTGAACAGCGTGAACACGGACTGCCGCTCGGTGCGTTCGGATTGCAGCGTGGGGATGGTCACCTTGCGGCCGTTGGTCTGGGCCACGCGTTCCAGCACCTGGCGGGCCTGCTCGGACTTGCCATTACGGTTCAGGAACAGCGGCGATTCCGGCACATACATGCGCGGGATCAGGCCCACCAGCGCGGGGATGCCCGTCGCGAAAAAGATGATGCGCCAGGCGTCGTCGCCATGCGTCGCGGCGGCCAGTGCCAGCAGGGCCAGGCAGATCGTGCCCAGCGCCCAGAACGATTCCAGCAGCACCAGCCAGCGGCCGCGACGGTCGCGGGGCAGGAATTCGGCCAGCATCGTGTAGTCCACCGGCAGCGTGCCGCCGACGCCGATGCCGGTCAGCAGGCGCAGCACCATCAGCCAGCCCAGGCTTGGGGCAAACGCGGAAGCCACGCCGCAGGCCGCGTCGATGACCACGGCCAGCATCAGCGCCGGGCGCCGGCCGACGCGGTCGGCAATGCGGCCAAAGCAGAACGCCCCGATCAGCATGCCGATGAAGAACGTGGTGCCGGTCTGCAGCGCCTGCGGCACCGGCACGCCGAACGTGCTGGCGATGGACGGGGCGCTGAAGCCGATGGACAGCACCTGCATCGCATCGGCCATCCACACCAGCCCGAATATCACGAAGAGCCGGTACTGGAATTTACCGACACCGGCGGTTCGGATGGCGTCTTCAAAGCTGATCTGCAAGGTCGACATGCTGGCAAGGGTCCGTGCGACAAGGGAATGGGGCGGGGTGGCAGGCCGGCGGTCCGGCAGGGCCCGGTACGGCTGCCACGCTGGCGGCCATTCTAACTTGGCGCGGTCATGCCGATGCCCGGCGGCCCTCAGTCGTGCGCGGCCACCTTGCCGCCGGCCTTCGCACGCCGGCGTCGCGCCAGCATGTTCAGCCCTTCCACGGCGGTCGAGAACGCCATCGCCGTATAGATATAGCCCTTGGGCACATGATGGCCCAGCCCGTCGGCAATCAGCGTCATGCCGATCATGATCAGGAAGGCCAGCGCCAGCATCACGATGGTGGGATTGCGATGGATGAAGTTCGCCAGCGGCGTGGCGGCGAACAGCATCACGGTCACGGCGGCAATCACGGCCACGAACATGATCGGAATGTGATCCGTCATGCCTACGGCGGTGATGATGCTGTCGATCGAGAAGACCAGGTCCAGCACCAGAATCTGTCCGATGGCCGCCGCAAAGCCCGGCGCGGCGCGGGCCACGGCCGATTCGTCCGCGTGTTCGGCCTCGGGCGCCACATGCTCGTGGATCTCGCGCGTGGCTTTCCAGACTAGGAAGGCGCCCCCGGCAATCAGGATGATGTCCCGCCAGGAAATACCCTTGCCCAGGACGGTGAAGACCGGCTCGGTCAGCGCCACGATCACGGCAATGGTGGCCAGCAGCCCCAGGCGGAGGATCAGCGCCAGGCCGATACCGATGCGGCGTGCCTTTTCCCGGTTCTGCTCGGGGAGCTTGTTGGTGAGGATGGAAATAAAGATCAGGTTGTCGATGCCCAGCACGATTTCCATGGCGACCAGTGTGGCCAGGGCGGCCCACGCGGACGGGTCGCGTGCCAGTTCGAGCAGTGATTCCATGCGGACTCCAGATCTTCGTGACAGTGGAAGAGGGCCGGGAAGCGGAATGGCGGCCCGCAAGCGGACAACGAGGGACATGGTAGTACACACCCTGCACGCGGCGATACCGGTACAGCGTGCGTGGCGCCACTGAGTGAAAGAAGGGTTGTCGAAAGGCGATTGTGAAATATAGTATGTGATATACCAAGGCATTCGCAGCATCCCATCACAATCACCACAATCAGGAGACAACCGATGAAGATCTGTATCTACGGGGCAGGAGCCATTGGCGGCTACATGGGCGCGCAGCTGGCGCTGGCGGGCGCCGACGTCAGCTTTATCGCCCGGGGTCCGCATCTGGCGGCCATGCAGGCCCATGGCGTGCGCTTGCAGATCGAAGGCGAGGAGCGGGTGGCCAAGGTCCGCTGCACCAGCGACCCGCGAGACCTGGGCCCGCAGGATTACGTTTTCATCACTTTGAAGGCGCACCAGGTGCCAGGCGTGGTGGATTTGATGCAGCCGCTGTTGGGGCCGGAGACGGCGGTGGTGACCGGCGTCAACGGCATTCCCTACTGGTATTTCCACAAGCACGGCGGCGAATTCGCCGGGCGCACGCTGGAAAGCGTGGACCCGGGCGGCAAGCAGTGGCAAGGCCTGGGAGCCGAGCGCGCGATCGGCTGCGTGCTGTACCCGGCGGCCGAAATCGTGGCGCCCGGCGTCGTCAAGCACGTCTATGGCAAGAAGTTTCCGATTGGCGAACCCGACGGCACCCGTTCGGACCGCGTCACGCGACTGTCGGAGATGATGGCCAAGGCGGATCTCGATGCCCCGGTGCGCGACAACATCCGTGACGAAATCTGGCTGAAGCTCTGGGGCAACCTGTGCTTCAACCCCATCAGCGCGCTGACGCATGGCACGCTGGATATCATCACGTCCGACCCTGCCACGCGCGCCTTGTCCAAACAGATGATGCTCGAAGCCAAGGACATCGCCGAGCGGTTCGGCGTTCACTTCCGGGTGGACGTCGAGCGGCGGATCGACGGCGCGGGCGCGGTGGGCGCGCACAAGACATCGATGCTGCAGGACCTGGAGGCGGGCAGGGCCATGGAGATCGACCCGCTGCTAACTGTCGTGCAGGAGATGGGCCGGATGATTGGCCAGCCCACGCCGATGATCGACGCGGTGCTGGGCCTGATCAAGCAGCGCGACCGGATGGCCCAGGCGGCAGTGGCAGGCAGCGCCGAGCCGGTCAGGGTAGCCAAGGCCGCCTGAAGCCGGGCGGTGGAGCGAGGCCAATGACCTTCGGCAGTGCCGTCGATGTGATATACCATATACGAAAGGCCGGACCGTCCCTTGCGTCACAATGTGGTGTCAAGCGCGCCAGATTGATGAGCAAAACGCATGGCGCCATGCCAAACTGGCGCGATAACGTTCACGGAACGGGTGCCACCGGACGCCAGACTGGCGTCCGGGGCACCGGCCACTGACGAGTGCATTCATGTCTGCCCAAAGCCAACCCGAAATCCAGCCGCAAGGGCTGTCCCTCTCGCTGCAACCCATCAATGCCGGTGCCAGCCTGCGCGACCAGGCGTACGCGATGCTGCGCCAGGCCATTGCCGACGCCGATATCTACCAGTCACGCGAGGAAGTCCGGCTCGACGAGCGCGTGCTGTCCGAAGCCCTGGGCGTCAGCCGAACGCCAATCCGCGAGGCCATGACACTGCTGGAGCAGGAAGGCTTCCTGCGCACGGTGCCGCGCCGGGGCATCTATATCACCCGCAAGACCAAGCGCGAGATCGTCGAGATGATCCAGGTCTGGGCCGCGCTGGAGAGCATGGCCGCCCGCCTGGCCACCAAGAATGCCACCGACGAGGAGATCGGCAAGCTGCGCCATATGTTCGACAGCTTCCGCGACTCCACGCCGGCCGAGCATATCGAGGAATATTCCGACGCCAATATCGTGTTCCACCAGGCGATCGTGCAGTTGTCGAAGTCGCAGATCATCATGGACCAGATCAAGAACATCTTTGTCCATGTGCGCGCGATTCGGAAAATGACGATCTCGCAAAGCGACCGCGCGGCGCGCTCGATTGTCGATCACCTGCGGATCATCGAGGCGCTGGAAAAGCGGGACACGGAACTGGCCGAACGGCTCGTGCGCCAACATTCGCTCGACCTGGCCGACTACGTGGAAAAACACTGCGATTTCCTGGACTGACCTGGCTTTGACCTGAGCGGCCGTCGGCCGGGCCGGGCACCTCAGCCGGCCTTCGTCGGAAGCGCCCGATGGCTGTCGGCAGGGCAGGGCCGCTTGGCCCGCTGGCCATGCACGCCGTGTCAGGTTTGCGTGACCTGACCCCATCATCCGAACCCCAACCGCCTCACGGCGTGTTGGGGTTTTTTGTTATGCCGGCCCATCGCAACCGGTGGCGAGATTGCGCCTGCTGCGATGCAGCATCGAAACCTCCTGAATTCGGGTTTAAACCCCCTTGCGTCTTCGTGATATACCACATACTGTATGTCAACAGAGCAAAACACAAATCAGGAGACGCACCATGGCCGACACCCACAACGAACGCAAAGCCCTCGACGGTATTCGCATTCTGGACATGACACACGTGCAGGCCGGTCCCTCGGCCACGCAGTTGATGGCCTGGATGGGTGCCGACGTGATCAAGGTCGAAATGCCGGGCCGCGGCGACATCACGCGCAGCCAGCTGCGCGACGTGCCGAACGCCGACAGCCTGTACTTCACCATGCTGAACAGCAACAAGCGCAGCCTGACGCTCAATATGAAGACGCCCGAAGGCAAGGCGCTGCTCGAAGACCTGATCCAGCAGAGCGACGTGCTGATCGAGAATTTCGGTCCGGGTGTGCTGGCTCGCGCCGGATTCGACTGGGACCATATCCAGGACCTGAATCCGCGCATGATCTACGCGTCGATCAAGGGCTTCGGTCCCGGCCCGTACCAGGATTGCAAGGCGTATGAGAACGTGGCCCAGTGCATGGGCGGGTCCGCATCGACGACCGGCGAGGCCGCCGGCATGCCGACGGTGACTGGCGCGCAAATTGGCGATTCCGGCACGGGCGTGCACTGCGTGGTCGGCATCCTGGCCGCGCTGCTGCAGCGCGAGCATTCGGGACGTGGCCAGCGGGTGGAAGTTGCCATGCAGGACGCCGTGCTGAACCTGTGCCGCGTGAAGCTGCGCGACCAGCAGCGCCTGGATGCCGGTCCGCTGCGCGAGTATCCCAACGAACAGTTCGACGACCACGTGCCGCGTGCCGGCAACGCGTCGGGCGGCGGCCAACCCGGTGCTGCGCTGCGCTGCGCCCCGGGCGGTCCGAACGACTATGTCTACGTCATCATCCAGCCGCAGGGCTGGGAGCCACTGATGCGCCTGTGCCGCCGCGAAGACCTGATCACCGATCCGGAATTCGCCACGCCTGAAGTGCGTCTGAAAAAGCTCACTGCCTGCTTCGGCATCATCGAGCAATGGACGATGGGCCGCACCAAGTTCGAGGTGATGAACGCGCTCAATGAGGTGGACGTGCCGTGTGGCCCGATCCTGTCGATGAAGGACCTGATCGAGGACAAGTCGTTGTACGAGCGCGGCTACCTGGTGGAACTGGAACATCCGACGCGCGGCAAGTACGTGCAGCTTGGCTCGCCGATCACGCTGTCCGATTCGCCGGTGCGCGTCGAGCGTTCGCCGCTGCTGGGCGAGCACACCGACGAGATCCTGGAATGGCTGGGGCGTTCGCCGGCACAGATTGCGGCGCTGCGGGTGGCCGGAGCGGTCTGACCCGAGGCGCCCGCCGCGACGGGCGTCAGTCTCGACGGCCCCGAGAGGGGCTCCGAAGTCCGAACAGAGCGCAGGCGCGGCATTGACCCGCCTGCCGGAGGAACGCTGCCGTGCAAACCTGGATTCGCTTCCGCCGTCCCGACGGCGACACCGCTTACGGCCGCCTCGACGATGGCGATGCCGACCGCGTCATCGAATGCGATGGCCCTGGCTATACCGATCCCCGTCCCACTGGCAACACCTACAGCTACGCGTCGCTGGACCTGCTGGCCCCGTGCGAGCCCGGCAAGATCGTGGCGCTGTGGAACAACTTTCACGCGCTGGCCGCCCGGCTGGAGAAGTCGGTGCCGGTGCATCCGCTGTTCCTGCTGAAGCCGGCCAGTTCGCTGGCTGGCCCCGGCGACGCCATCCGTCGCCCGGCCGGCTACACCGGCAAGATCGCCTACGAAGGCGAACTCGGCATCGTCATCGGCCGCGAATGCCGCAATGTGCCGCTGGGCGAAGCCGCCTCGCACATCTTTGGCTACACCATCGTCAATGACGTCACGGCGGGCGAGCTGCTCAATGCCGATCCGAACTTCCCGCAGTGGACGCGCGCCAAGGGGTCCGACACCTTCGGCTGCATCGGTCCGGCCATCGTCACCGGCTTTGACTGGCGTAGCGCCAGCGTGGTGACGCGGCTGGACGGTGCCGAACGCCAGAACTACCCGCTGTCCGACATCGTTTTTTCGCCAGAGGAGCAGGTCAGCAGGCTGTCGCAGGACATGACGCTGATGCCGGGCGACGTGATCGCCGTCGGCACGTCGATCGGGGTGGGGTCGATGAAGGACGGTTCGGTGGTGGAGGTGTCGATCCGCGGGATCGGCTCGCTCGTCAACCATATGCGCGGCTGACCCGGCTCAAAGTCAGTCGAACCGGCAGGACGGCATGCCCACGCCAGGCGTCGGGGCATATCGGCAGGGATCGGTAATTTCCCTTTATTTGCGTCTAATTTTCACGAAATGCTGCGGTGCACCGACGAAAGTTCGTCGTAACAGTGGGAAATTACTTGCTGATCTTTGATATATCACATACCGTATTTCAGCGTCATCGAGTACAGGGAAGCGCGAGGAAGGAGACACCGCTCCGTTTTATCCGAAGTCACCAGGCGGAACGCGAGCGCGCGCTGAAGACACCCTGAAGAAGAAAGTCCAATCCCGTCAATTTGCATAGAAGGAAGCAACCATGGCAGAAGTCGGAAACGAACTGCAGCGTCACGCTGCAGAAGAACAGCAGGCACAGACCGATGGCTTCCATCTGGTCATCGACGCGCTGAAGCTGAACGGCATCGAGAACATCTACGGCCTGCCTGGCATTCCGGTCACCGATCTGGCCCGCCTGGCGCAGGCCAACGGCATGCGCGTCATCAGCTTCCGCCATGAGCAGAACGCGGGCAACGCCGCGGCGATTGCCGGCTTCCTGACGCAAAAGCCGGGCGTTTGCCTGACCGTGTCGGCGCCGGGCTTCCTGAACGGGCTCACCGCGCTGGCGAACGCCACCACCAACTGCTTCCCGATGATCCTGATCAGTGGGTCGAGCGAGCGCGAGATCGTCGACCTGCAGCAGGGTGACTACGAAGAAATGGACCAGCTGGCGATTGCCCGCCCGCACGCCAAGGCGGCCTTCCGCGTGCTGCACGCCGAAGACATCGGCGTCGGTGTGGCCCGCGCCATCCGCGCCGCCGTGTCGGGGCGCCCGGGCGGTGTGTACCTGGACCTGCCGGCCAAGCTGCTGGCCCAGTCGATGGAAGCCGAGAAGGGTCGCAAGTCGCTGATCAAGGTCGTGGACCCGGCCCCGCGCCAGCTGCCTGCGCCGGATTCGATCGACCGCGCCGTCGAACTGCTCAAGGGCGCCAAGCGTCCGCTGATCCTGCTGGGCAAGGGCGCCGCCTATGCCCGCGCCGATGCCGATATCCGCGCGCTGGTCGAGAAGACCGGCATTCCGTACCTGCCCATGTCGATGGCCAAGGGGCTGATCCCCGATACGCACCCGCAATCGGCGTCGGCCGCGCGTTCGTATGTGCTGGCGGAAGCCGATGTGGTGCTGCTGGTCGGCGCCCGCCTGAACTGGCTGCTGTCGCACGGCAAGGGCAAGACCTGGGGCAAGCCGAAGCAGTTTATCCAGATCGATATCTCGCCGACCGAAATGGACAGCAACGTGGCCATCGCCGCGCCGGTCGTGGGCGACATTGGTTCCTGCGTGTCGGCACTGCTGGGCAAGATCGGCAACGACTTTGCCAAGCCGGGCGCGGAGTGGATTGGCGCGGTGGACGAACGCAAGGAAAAGAACCTGGCGAAGATGGCCGAGACGCTGGCCAGGGAGACCACGCCGATGAACTTCCACGGCGCGCTGCGCGTGCTGAAGGACGTCGTCAAGGCCAACCCGGGCATCTCTTTCGTCAACGAAGGCGCCAACACGCTGGACTACGCCCGCGCCGTGATCGACATGTACGAGCCGCGCAAGCGGCTGGACGTGGGCACCTGGGGCGTGATGGGCGTGGGCATGGGCTACGCGGTGGCGGCGGCGGTGGAAACCGGCAAGCCGGTCCTGGCGGTGTGCGGCGATAGCGCCTTTGGCTTCTCGGGCATGGAAGTCGAGACGATCTGCCGCTACAACCTGCCGATCTGCGTCGTGGTGTTCAACAACAACGGCGTCTACAAGGGCATCGACAAGAACCCGACCGGCGGCGCAGACCCGGCCGTCACGATGTTTGTGCCGGGCGCGCGCTACGACAAGATGATGGAAGCGTTTGGCGGCGTCGGCCACAACGTCACCACACCGGCGGCGCTCGAAGCCGCGGTGAACGAGGCGCTGCGTTCGGGCAAGCCCACGCTGATCAACGCCGTCATCGATCCGGCAGCCGGCACCGAGAGCGGCCGCCTGACCAACCTGAATCCCCAGAGCTCGGCCAGCAAGTAACCCACCCGACCCCCGAATTTCACCCTCTATTCCAATAGGAGAGCGAACGTGAATCTTCCACTGAACGGCATCAAGATCATCGACTTCACGCATGTCCAGGCCGGCCCCGCCTGCACCCAACTTCTCGCATGGTTCGGCGCGGACGTCATCAAGGTGGAGCGCCCGGGCTCGGGCGACGTGACCCGCACGCAGCTGCGCGACCAGCCCGACGCAGACGCGCTGTACTTCACGATGCTCAACAGCAACAAGCGTTCGCTGACGCTGGACACCAAGAAGCCGGAAGGCAAGAAGATCCTGGAGCAGCTGATCCGCGAATCGGACGTGCTGGTCGAGAACTTCGGCCCGGGCGCGCTGGACCGCATGGGCTTCTCGTGGGACCGCATCAGGGAACTGAACCCGATGATGATCGTGGCCTCGGTGAAGGGCTTCAGCGACGGCCACCACTATGAAGACCTGAAGGTCTACGAGAACGTGGCGCAGTGCGCCGGCGGTGCCGCGTCGACGACCGGCTTCTGGGATGGCCCGCCGACCGTGTCGGCCGCTGCCCTGGGCGACTCGAACACCGGCATGCACCTGGCCATTGGCATCCTGACCGCGATCATCGGCCGCCAGCAGACCGGCAAGGGCCAGAAGGTGGCCGTGTCGATGCAGGACGCCGTGCTGAACCTGTGCCGCGTGAAGCTGCGCGACCAGCAGCGCCTGGACGCCCTGGGTTACCTGGAAGAGTATCCCCAGTACCCGCATGGCACGTTCAGCGACGTGGTGCCGCGTGGCGGCAACGCCGGCGGTGGCGGCCAGCCGGGCTGGGTGCTGAAGTGCAAGGGCTGGGAAACCGACCCCAACGCCTATATCTACTTCACCGTCCAGGGCCACGCCTGGGAGCCGATCTGCAAGGCACTGGGCCGGGAAGAGTGGATCGACGATCCGAACTACAACACGGCCAAGGCCCGCCAGCCGCACATCTTCGAGATCTTCAACACCATCGAGGAATGGCTTGCCGACAAGACCAAGTACGAGGCGGTGGACATCCTGCGCAAGTTCGACATTCCGTGCGCGCCGGTGCTGTCGATGAAGGAAATCGCGGCCGATGAATCGCTGCGCAAGAGCGGGTCGATCGTCGAAGTGCCGCACAAGCAGCGTGGTACGTACCTGACCGTGGGCAGCCCGATCAAGTTCTCGGACCTGAAGCCGGAAATCACGGGTTCGCCGCTGCTGGGCGAGCACAGCGAGGAAGTGTTGTCCGGCCTGGGCTACAACGCCGAGGAGATCGCCCGTCTGCGCGAAGCGCAGGTGATCTGAGCAGGACGCCAGCATTGCCAGCGCCCCGATGTTGACAGCGGGCCGGAACAGGCGCGCCGGGGTGCGTGGGTCGGACGACCCCGTACCCCGGCGCGTTTTTATCTGGGGGCGCGCCAGCAGTGCCACAATGAGTGCCCGGGCCGGTACGGCTTGGCAAGGCGAAGGGCCACCCACCATTCCTCAGGAATGACCATGCAGACTGCAATCGACTACGAACAGCTGGTGTCGGCCATCGGCGACGCCGTCATCATTTCCGGCGCCGACGGCGCCATCACCTTGTGGAACCCGGCCGCGGAGTACATGTTCGGCTACACCCAGGAGGAAGCCCTGGGCAAGTCGCTGGACCTGATCATTCCCGAGCGCCTCCGTGCGCGGCATTGGGAAGGCTACGACAAGACCATGGCAACGGGGCAGACCCGCTACGGCCATGACCTGCTCAAGGTGCCGGCGATCAACAAGAAGGGCGACGCGATGTCAATCGCCTTTACCGTGGCGCTGCTGCACGGCGACGGCGGCGAAGTCACCGGCATCGTGGCGATCATCCGCGACGAGACCGTGCGCTTTCAGGAAGAGCGAGCGTTGCGCAAGCGCATTGTGGAACTGGAAGCCAAGGCGGGCGCGGCGGCCGCAGCCGGCTGACAGGCCGCTCCGGAGGCGCCAACCTTTATCCCGGGGGCGCCCCGGTTCCCTGGCGCAAGGCTGCCGCCATGGTCGCGCCCAGCTCCGCGGGCGATGCGGCCATGTGGATGCCGGCCTCGCGCATGGCCTCGATCTTTGCGGCCGCCGTGCCCGCGCCGCCCGAGATGATGGCGCCGGCATGCCCGATGCGGGGTGCCGGCGGCGCCGTCGCGCCGGCGATCCAGCCCACCACGGGCTTGCGCGTCCGCGCATCGTCCAGGAAGCGGGCAGCCTCTTCTTCCGCCGAATCGCCCATCTCGCCAATTTCGCCGATCAGGATGATGCCTTCGGTTTGTGGATCGGCCAGGAACATCTCCAGGCAATCGATGAAGCCAGTACCGTTCACCGGATCGCCGCCAATGCCGATGCAGGTCGATTGTCCGAGCCCGGCCGCCGTGGTCTGGGCCACGGCCTCGTAGAACAGCGTGCCCGAGCGTGACACAACGCCGATCCTGCCCGGGGTGTGGATGTGTCCCGGCATGATGCCGATCATGCACTGGCCGGGCGTGATCACGCCCGGGCTGTTCGGCCCGATCAGGCGGCTGCCGGAGCCCGACAAGGCCCGCTTGACGCGCACCATATCGATCACGGGAATGCCTTCGGTAATGCATACGATCAGCGCAATGCCGGCATCGACTGCCTCCAGGATGGCATCGGCGGCACAGGGCGGCGGCACGTAGATGACCGACGCATCGGCGCCGGTGGCATCGGCCGCCGCAGCCACGGTGTCGAAGACCGGCAGCCCCAGGTGCGACGCACCGCCCTTGCCGGGCGTGACGCCTCCGACCACCTTCGTGCCGTACGCCAGCGCCTGTTCCGAATGGAACGTGCCCTGCGCGCCGGTAAAGCCCTGGCAGATCATGCGCGTGTTCTGGTCGATCAGGACCGCCATGTCACTGTTCTCCGTGTGTCCGGGTGGCCCGCACGGCGGCCACCACTTTTCTGGCCGCGTCGGCAAGCTGGCTGGCGGCGATGATCGGCAGGCCCGAATCGCGCAGGATCTGCCTGCCCGGTTCGACATGGGTGCCTGCCAGCCGCACCACCAGCGGCAGGGTCAGGTCCAGCTCGCGCGCGGCGGCGACCACGCCTTCTGCGATCTCGTCGCAGCGCACGATGCCGCCGAAGATGTTTACGAGGATGCCTTCCACCCTGGGATCGGCCAGGATCAGCCGGAATGCGGTGGTCACCCGTTCGGCCGTGGCGGCGCCGCCTACGTCCAGGAAGTTGGCCGGCTCGGCGCCATGGCGCTGGATGAGGTCCATGGTGGCCATGGCCAGGCCGGCGCCATTGACCATGCAGCCGATATTGCCGCCCATCCGCACGTAGTGCAGCCCGTGGCGCGCGGCCTCGGCTGCGGCCGGATCTTCCTCGCTCTCGTCGCGCATGGCCTCGATCTCGGGATGGCGGAAGAGGGCGTTGTCGTCGAACGCGAACTTGGCGTCCAGCGCCAGCATGTCGCCGCTGCCGGTGATCGCCAGCGGATGGATCTCGACCATCGACGCGTCGAGTTCGGTGAATGCGCGGTAGACAGCGAGGATGAGCCGCGCGGCCGCATCCGCCTGCTTGCCCAGTAGTCCGAGGCCGCTGGCCACCCGGCGTGCGTGAAAAGGCTGGATGCCGCTGGCCGGATCAATCGCTACCTTCAGGATGTTCTCGGGCGTACGGGCGGCAACCGCCTCGATGTCCGTGCCACCCTCGGCGGACGCCACGATGGTGATGCGCGACGTGGCGCGGTCCATCACGATGCCCAGGTATAGCTCGCGCGCGATATCGCAGCCTTTTTCGATGTAGAGGCGCCGCACCGCCCGGCCAGCAGGGCCGGTCTGGCTGGTGACCAGCGTCTTTCCCAGCATCTGCAACGCGTTCGCGTGCACGTCGTCGATCGACGTCACGACGCGCACGCCGCCCTTGCCCGGGCCATCGCCAGCGGCTTGTTCGACGAAACGCCCGGCACCCCGGCCGCCTGCGTGGATCTGCGATTTCACCACCCACACCGGGCCGCCCAGCTTGCGGGCGGCATGGGCAGCCTCGTCTGGCGTAAAGGCTACGCAGCCCTGCGGCACGGGCACGTCATAGCGCCGGAGCAACTCCTTGGCCTGATGTTCGTGGATGTTCAACGTGTCTCCTCATCTGGGATGCGCACGATGGCGCAGGGCGGTGTCCGCTCTTTCTTTTCGCAACCTAAAATATGGTATGTAATATATCAACATAATCGTGCTGCGGGGTGACGAAATGCCTGGTGAAACCGCGCAGCGCAACGACGTGGGCCGCGAGGTTCTGTATCCAAGGTCCAGGCTTGGATTCGATGGGAGTTTGCTGCAACGCAGAACCGAAAGTTGGCCGCCTTCTGCCTTTTCCTCTTGTTGTGTTCTGATATATCACATACCGTGTTTAGAAAGATCGACGCCGCACGGCGCGCCGGCCGGTCGTGCAGACATTGCCTTCACGAGAATCCTCAAGGAGACAACGCCATGAACAACAAGGCACTGGAAGGGGTCCGCATCCTCGACATGACCCATGTGCAGGCTGGCCCGTCGGCCACCCAGCTGATGGCGTGGCTGGGTGCCGATGTGATCAAGGTGGAGCTGCCCGGACGAGGCGACATCACGCGCAGCCAACTGCGCGATGTGCCGAACGCGGACAGCCTCTACTTCACGATGCTGAACTCGAACAAGCGCAGCCTGACCCTCAATATGAAGACGCCCGAGGGCAAGGCCTTGCTGGAAGACCTGGTGCAACGCTGCGACGTACTGGTCGAGAATTTCGGGCCGGGCGTGCTGGATCGCGCCGGCTTCGACTGGGACCGCCTGCGGACGCTGAATCCGCGCCTGATCTACGCGTCGATCAAGGGCTTCGGTCCTGGCCCGTACGTGGACTGCAAGGCGTATGAGAACGTGGCCCAGTGCATGGGCGGGGCGGCCAGCACCACCGGCGAGGAGGACGGCGTCCCCACCGTGACCGGCGCCCAGATCGGCGATTCCGGCACCGGCGTCCATTGCGTGGTGGGCATCCTGGCCGCGCTGCTGCATCGCGAGAAGTCGGGGCGGGGCCAGCGCGTGGAAGTGGCCATGCAGGATGCGGTGTTGAACCTGTGCCGCGTGAAGCTGCGCGACCAGCAGCGCCTGGCGGCCGGCCCGCTTAAGGAATATCCGAACCAGGCATTCGGCGATTTCGTGCCGCGTGCCGGCAATGCGTCGGGCGGCGGCCAGCCCGGGGCCGCGCTGCGCTGTTCGCCGGGCGGGCCCAATGACTACGTGTACGTGATCATCCAGCCGCAAGGCTGGGAGCCGCTGATGCGCCTGTGCGGCCGGGAGGACCTGATCACGCATCCGAACTTCGCCACCCCCGAGGCGCGACTGAAGATCCTGGGCGAATGCTTCGGCGTCATCGAGAAATGGACCAAGACCCGGACCAAGTTTGAAGTCATGGCGGCCCTGAACGAAGTGGACGTGCCGTGCGGCCCGATCCTGTCGATGAAGGACCTGATCGAGGACGGCTCGCTGTACGACCGCGGCTACCTGGTGGAACTGGATCACCCGCAGCGCGGCAAGTACGTGCAACTGGGCTGCCCGATCACGCTGTCCGATTCGCCGGTGGAAGTCGAACGTTCGCCGCTGCTGGGCGAGCACACCGACGAGGTACTGGAATGGCTGGGCCGCACGCCGGCGCAGATTGCCACGCTCAAGGCGGCCGGGGCGGTCTAGCGCCAGCCTCGTTGTCTGCGAAGCACGTCGTAGAAATGCCAAGGGCCCCGTGACGGGGCCCCTTGCTGCGATGGCGGTGCCGCGGAACTTAGTTCGCGCCGGCGCCGGCCATGCCGCGCAGGTATTCGTTCTTCTTGTCGAAGATCAGCTGGCTCAGGAACGGCGCGTCGTACGCGTTCAGCAGGTGGGCATGGTACTGCTCGATATAGCGCGTGACGCGCGCCTTTTCGCAGTCGATGCCGCACAGCCATTCGAACATCGGAGCGTCCCAGCGGAAGCGCAGGCCCAGTTCGGTGAACGCGGCGTTGTAGGCGGCCAGCTGGATCTCACGATCAAGGTGGCGCATCTCGCTGACGGCCGTCGGCATTGCAACGGTGGCGGGCGCGTCGGATTGGAGGTGGTTCATGATCGTCTCCTGTGGTTGCACACGTCTGTGCTGCAGCGTGTGATGTCCGAAGCTTAGACAGCAGGAACGATTTACGATAATTAAAGTTTCATCGAAAAACCATAAGTCATCGCTTATGCAAGAGACGACTAGCCATGATGGGGCCGGATCAGGCCTTCGACGCCCGTGATCTGCTGGATCAGCGTGTGGCCTTCCTCCATCAGGAACTGCTTGAACGCCAGCGCCACCGGGGGCAGGCGCTTGTTCTTGCGATGGACCACATACCAGTTCAGCATCACCGGAAAGCCTTCGATATCGAGCACGGCCAGCTTGCCGGTCTGCAGTTCCAGGCCGACGGTATGTGCCGACAGGAAGGCGATGCCCATGTTGGCGATCACGGCCTGCTTGATGGTCTCGGTGCTCTTGATCTCCATCGCGATGCGCAGGTTCGAGAGCCGGCCGGCAAAACCTTCCTGCATCGAATTCCACGTGTCCGAACCTTTTTCGCGCGCCACGAAGGCCTCCTCCGCCAGGCCCGCCAGCGGGATACGTCGCTGGCCCACCAGCGGATGGTTGGGTGCGGCCACGATGACATAGGGGTGCGGGGCGAACGGTTCCGCGATGGTGTCCATGCCCTCGGGCGGGCGTACCATGACCGCCAGGTCGGTCAGGTTGCCGCTCAACTGGTGCAGCAGTTCCTCGCGGTTGTGCACTGCAAGATTCAAGGTCACCGATTCATGCCGGTTCATGAATTCCGCGAGCAGGCGAGGGAAGAAATAGTCGCCTGCACTGATCACGGCGACGTTCAGGCGGCCCCCGGATATACCCTTAAGCTGCGCCATCGCGTCTTCGGCTTCCCGGAATTGCTGAATGATGCTGCGGCTGTAGTGAAGCATCTCGGTGCCGGCCGGCGTCAGGTAAATGCGCTTGCCAAGCTGCTCGAACAGGGGCAGGCCAACGTGCAGTTCCAGCTGCCGAACCTGTGTAGAAACAGCGGGTTGCGTGAGATGGAGCTCTTCAGCCGCACGGGAAAAGCTCAGGTGGCGGGCCACCGTTTCGAAGACTTTCAGCTGGCGCAGCGTCGCATTCTTCATTGCACGATTTCCCGCAATCTATAAAGGATCGTCAATGATCATAATAAAAAACTTTATGCTGTGCTGATCTAAGTTTGAAGTAGCATCAATCCACGAATACACGTGCCGCAATGTCAGGCGCGCTCATTCAGTAGTGAAAGCGGGCGTCCCCCCAAGGCCAAGCCCACCACGCGCGCCGCAGAGCGCGCATGACACTAATGCAAGGAGACACGACATGGCGCACATCAATGCGGCAGGCCCCGCCATGGGCAATGCAAACGGAGGCTTCCTCCGCAATCGCTGGTTCCAGCTATTCATCGGTGTACTTTGTATGGGTTTGGTGGCGAACCTCCAGTATGGCTGGACGCTGTTCGTTACGCCGATGAACGCCAAGCACCATTGGGGCGACTCTGCAATCCAGGTCGCCTTTTCCATTTTTATCGTCACGGAAACCTGGCTCGTGCCGCTGGAAGGCTGGCTCGTGGACAAGTTCGGGCCGCGCCCGGTAGTGGCAGGCGGCGCCATCTGCGCCGGCCTGGCGTGGGTGATGAATTCGTATGCCACGTCGCTGCCGATGCTTTATACGGCAGCGGTAATCGCCGGCATCGGCGCGGGCGGCGTTTATGGCACCTGCGTGGGTAACGCGCTGAAGTGGTTCCCGGACAAGCGTGGCCTGGCCGCCGGCCTGACCGCCGCCGGCTTTGGCGCGGGGTCGGCGCTGACGGTGATTCCCATCGCCAACATGATCCAGAAGTCGGGCTATGAGCACGCGTTCTTTACGTTCGGCATCATCCAGGGCGTGCTGATCTTTGCCATGGCCTTGCTGCTGGTGAAGCCGCAGCCGCCCAAGGGGCTGGTGGCCAACAAGAAGATCCTGACCAACCCGGTGGAGTTCACGCCTGGCCAGATGGTGCGCACGCCGGTGTTCTGGGTGATCTACATCTCGTTCGTGGCCGTGGCGGCCGGCGGCATCATGGCCACCGCGCAACTGGGCCCCATCGCCAAGGACTTCGGCTTTGCGTCGATGCCGGTGACGATGCTGGGCATGACGCTGCCGCTGCTGACGATGACGCTGTCGATCGACAACCTGTGCAATGGGCTGACGCGTCCGCTGTGCGGCTTCGTCTCGGACCGGATCGGTCGGGAAAACACGATGTTCCTGATCTTCATCGGCGAAGGCCTGTCGCTGATCGGCCTGCTGGAGTTCGGCCACGACCCGTACATGTTCATGCTGTTCGCGGCGCTGACGTTCCTGTTCTGGGGCGAGATCTTCTCGATCTTCCCGGCGCTGTGTGCCGATACGTTCGGCAGCAAGTTCGCCGCGGCCAACGCCGGCACGCTCTATACGGCCAAGGGCACGGCCGCGCTGCTGGTGCCGGTGGCATCGGTGCTGTCGCATACGGGCGGCTGGAACCTCGTGTTCGCCGTGGCGGCCGTGATGACGGTGGCGGCGGGGGTGGCGGCCAAGTTCGTGCTGCAGCCGATGCGCCGGCGCTTTATCACGGGCCATGCCGAGGCACAGCCTGTCCCGGTCAGCGACAACGGCACCTATATGGCAGGTTTCTCCACGGGCAAGGGTGAATAGCCCGCGCCACAACCCGGGCAGTACCCAGCAAGGAAGGAGCGGCACCATGAATGTTTCGCTTCCTCAGTTGAAGGCCTTTGCCGCGGTGGCGCGCCAGAAAAGCTTTACGCGCGCCGCGGCAGAACTGGGTCTTACGCAATCGGCGATCAGCCGTAGCGTGCGCGAACTGGAAGAAGAAATCGACCAGCGGCTGTTCGACCGCACCACGCGCCAGGTAGAGCTGACCGACGCCGGCGAAATGCTGTCGCAACGCATCTGCCATCTGATCGAGGAAGTCGAGCAGACGCTGCGCGACAGCCACGGCACCGGCAAGCCGAGCCAGGGCACCGTGCAGATCGCCACCGACCCCGTGCTGTCGTCGATGTCCGTACCGATGTGGCTGGCGGGCTGCCGCAAGGCGTGGCCCGGCATCGGCATCACGCTGCGCGACCGCTCGCATGAATCGGTGTTGCAGAGCGTGCGCAGCGGCGAGGTGGATTTCGGTATCGCCAGCAATCCGGCACCCTGCGACGACCTCTACTGCGAACCGCTGTGCGTCGACCCGCTACAAGCTGTGCTGCCGGCGGACCATCCGCTGGCATCGCGCGATTCGTTGGGGTGGGGCGAACTGGCCGATGCGTCGGTCCTGTCGCTGGACCAGCATTCCGGGGTCCAGCCTGCGGTCGAGCGCGCATTGTCCACGTATCACGTCAGGCCCGGCTCGCTGCAGTTGCTCGGACATTTCGCGGCCATCTTCGGCATGGTGGCGATGGGGCTGGGCATCGGCGTGGTGCCGTCGCGCGCGCAGGCCAGTGGCTTGGCCCCCGCCGCTGTCCTGCGACCGTTGCGGCCCCAGGTGACCTCCAACGTCATGCTGGTACGGCGCAAGGCGCGCTCGCTAAAGCCCAACGCGGCGGCCGTCTGGGACAACCTGCGTGCGCAGGAGTACGACCACGAGCTTTTGAAGAAAGTGGGGTAGGGCGATGAGCGCGATTTACCTGCCGCGCTGCGGAAAATATTGTTGCGACTTTTTCGGCGCTTATTGTTCGTGATCTGAGCGCCGGCCGTCTTCCGGACTCAGTTGTGAGACCAACAACGCACCCCTTGGGGTGCGTTGTTGTTTTTAGAGCGATTCCACTACAGATATATCACATACCAAATATTTACAGACCTCGCAGTGCAGCATATAATGAATCCACCTTGATCCTTACGACTTAGGAGTTTTCATGAACACCACGCTGCTTACCCTTCTCGCCCTCGGTGTTGTTTCGCTGGGTGTCACCGTGACCTACGTGCTCGCCACCGTTCTGCCGATGGGCCTGCTGACCACCGCCCAGGAACATGGCCGCTTTGCGGGTCTGGGTTCGTCGGAAGAGTCGTCCACCGGCATCGGCAGCTCTGCCTCGGATATGGTGCTCCAGCCGCGCTTCCTGCACGCCTGATCGCCTGTTCGCTATTCGACGATTTTTGCAGTACCTGTAGTGTGCAGTTGGTAGTAGCAGGGAAGTTGTAGCGGCCGGCAACTCCCGCAGTGCGTAGTTTCCGCAGTCCTCCGCGGCCGTCTTTTCAGAATTTCGCAAGCCGTATCGCCATGCCCCTGCGCCCGTGATCTCAGGTCGCGACGCAGCACGGCATATCGCGCGTTCCCTCCCCAAATCCCCCGCCGGATTTCCCCGGTTTTTTCCTTTTCGACCCATGTGCCGTGGTCCTCAACCGCGCCGAATTCGGCTTGCCTGCTGATGATTCGACGTCGCCGGAAGGGTCGGGACTTTCCCTAGATCGGGTTATCCGCCACATGCGCCGCAGCAATTTCCATTGATGCCAGATGCATGCCTAAGTGTCTGATCGGCAAGAGGATCGGCTCGCTGGGTCGGCGGGCTTTCATGCACCCGATGCACCAGTCGGCGGGGCCACACGACTGCGTGCTTTCGAATGTCTGCCTGATAAGTCAGGTAGGCCGCCGAATCGCCTTGACTTGCGTGATATACCACATACTGTATAGCACTAGAGCGGCCAGCCGTTCGACACAAAAACACAAAGCAGCAGCAGTACACACCACAGGCACCAATGCAGATGCCGATCCACAACAGCGGGCCCACCCGCCAGTAGGAGACACCATGGAAAGTCAGCAAAGCGCACGCGCGCAAGCGTCCTGGTATTCATCGCCGTGGACGCAGCTTGTATTCGGCGTGATCTGTATGGCGATGATCGCCAACATGCAGTACGGCTGGACGCTCTTCGTCAACCCGATCGACGACAAGTACCACTGGGGCCGCACGGCGATCCAGGTGGCTTTCACCATCTTTGTGGTGACCGAGACCTGGCTGGTGCCGATCGAAGGTTACCTGGTGGACAAGTACGGTCCCCGCCCGGTGGTGGTCGGCGGTGGCCTGCTGTGCGCGGTGGCCTGGGTGCTGAACTCGATGGCGTCGTCGCTGCCGATGCTCTACGTGGCGGCCGCCATTGGCGGCGTAGGCGCGGGCGCGGTGTATGGCACCTGCGTCGGTAACGCGCTGAAGTGGTTCCCGAATCGCCGGGGGCTGGCAGCGGGCCTGACGGCCGCGGGCTTCGGCGCCGGGTCGGCGGCCACCGTGGTGCCGATCGCCAACATGATCAAGAGCAGCGGCTACGAGGCCACGTTCCTGTACTTCGGTCTGGGGCAGGGCCTCATCGTGATGGTCCTGGGCATGTTGCTGCTGCCGCCATCGGCCAAGATCCTGGCGGACGTCAAGTCGACGCTCAAGGCCGCGACCACCTACAACGCGTCGCCGCGCCAGGTGATGTCGTCGCCGATCTTCTGGGTCATGTACGCGATGTTCGTGATGATGGCCGCGGGCGGGCTGATGGCGACCGCGCAGCTGGGCCCCATCGCCAAGGACTTCGGCCTGCACGATTCGCCCGTGTCGATCTGGGGGCTTACCTTGCCGGCGCTTACCTTCGCCCTGACCATCGACCGCGTGCTGAATGGCCTGACACGCCCGTTCTTCGGCTGGGTGTCGGACAACATCGGTCGGGAAAATACGATGTTCCTGGCGTTCGCGGTGGAGGCGGTGGGCATTCTGCTGCTGGCCAATTACGGCCACAATCCTGTGGCATTCGTGGTCCTGACCGGCATCGTGTTCTTCGCCTGGGGTGAAATCTACAGCCTGTTCCCGGCCACCTGTGGCGATACGTTCGGGCCGAAATTCGCGGCGACCAACGCGGGCATGCTCTACACGGCCAAGGGTACGGCCGCGCTGCTGGTGCCGTTCTCCAGCGTGATCACAGCGGCTACCGGCGACTGGCATGCGGTGTTCATGCTGGCATCGGGCATGGCAGCGCTCTCGGCGCTGATGGCCATCTTCGTACTCAAGCCGATGCGCGAGGCCCACGCAAAAAAGTACGTTCAGGACACCTCGACGACCCCGATGGGCTATCGTCCGGTGCCGGATGACCTCACCTGACCTGACCTGACCTGATCCCTGCGCCTCGGCGCCAGGGCACCGTTGAAAAGCCCGCCTCGCGCGGGCTTTTTGTCTGGTCGCATTTTCCTGAAAAAAGGGAAAGTGATTGCGACACTATCCGGCTAATCAATCGTGTGGGGATTGGCTACGATGCAGGCATCCCGTCATTCTTCGAGAGGACCCTGACATGAAAGCCATTGGCCTGACCCGTTACCTGCCCATTTCCGATCCGCAATCGCTGGTCGATGTGGAAATTCCCAAGCCCGAAGCCACCGGCCGCGACCTGCTGGTCAAGGTGGAAGCCATCGCCGTGAATCCGGTGGACACCAAGGTGCGGGCGCCCAAGGACAAGGTCGAGGATGCCCCGCGCGTGCTGGGCTGGGACGCTGCCGGCACCGTGGTGGCGGTGGGGGCCGAGGTGACGCTGTTCAACGTCGGGGACCCGGTGTTCTACGCGGGCAGCATCACGCGGCCGGGCGCGAACAGCGAATTCCATCTTGTGGATGAACGCATTGCCGGCCACAAGCCCGCATCCCTGGATTTCGCGCAGGCGGCCGCGTTGCCGCTCACGGCGATCACGGCCTGGGAAGCCCTGTTCGACCGCCTGGGCGTTTCGCCAAAAGGCGACGATGCGGGCAAGTCGGTACTGATCATTGGTGGGGCGGGCGGCGTGGGATCGATCGGCATCCAGCTGGCCAAGGTGCTCGCGGGCCTGACCGTGGTGGCGACGGCCTCCCGTCCGGAGTCCGAGGCATGGTGCCGCCGCCTGGGCGCCGATCACACGATCGACCATCGTCAGGACATCCCGAAGCAACTGCGCGCGCTCGGGTTTGCGCACGTCGACTACATCCTTTGCTTCAACGATACGGATCGCCATTTCCATGCGATGGCCGCGGCCATTGCGCCGCAGGGCAAGATCTGCTCGATCGTCGAGAACGCCGGCCCGCTGAGCGTGGGCGAACTCAAGAGCAAGAGCGCCACGTTCGTCTGGGAATTCATGTTCACGCGCGCGATGTTCGAGACGCCCGACATGATCGCGCAGCATCGCCTGCTCAATGAAGTGGCGCGCCTGGTGGATGCCGGCAGGCTGCAGACGACCGTGGGGGACAACCTCGGCGCCATCCGGGCCGACAATCTGCGGCGTGCCCATGCCTTGCTGGAAGGCGGACAGACCATCGGCAAGCTGGTACTGCAAGGGTTCTGATCACTGCGACGCGGAAGCCCTGTACGACATCGGGGGCAGGGCCGGTGCGGCTGCCAGGCCGCACACGAAGCGCGCGAGATGCGCGACGACATCGGCGTCGCGCAGGATGCGCCGATGGCCCAGGCCCTCTGTGGTAATCAGGCGCGAGTCCGGCCACGCGCCGGCAATGGCGGCGCCATCTTCCCAGCGGACTTCCTTGTCGTCGCGGTCATGAATCACCAGTAATGGTGGCACCGGCCGGGTACGGCCGATATCGGGCACATTGAACGTGGACCATCTCGCGCCGAGCCACTGTTCGCTGCGGCGTTGCATGCGGTCCAGCACATGCGGCGCGATGCCAAGCTGCCAGGCCATGGCGGCGCATGCGTCGTACATGTCGGCTGGCGCCCCGATCATTGCCACCCCGCGCGCGGGCAGGCCCTCGCGAATCGCCTGCGCGGCCGCCGCGCCGCCCAGCGAATGCGCCACCACGGCATGCACGGGTCCGACATGCCAGGCCACGGCCAATAGCGATCGCGCCATTTCCAGGATCGACGTCTGCTGCTGTCCCCGTGCGCCCGCATCGGACGCGCCGTGCGACAGGGCGTCGAAGGCCACCACGCGCATGCCCGCCGACAACAGGCCGGCTGCCACGGCATGCCACTGGCCCGCATTGCCGCCCCAGCCGTGCGCCAGTAGCACAACGGGCCCCTTGTTACCCCAGCGATACACGCGCACGCGCCGGCTGGCGCCCTGGCCAGTGACCAGTGCCCATTCCGCGCGCGCCGCGTCCAGCATCCGGCGTCCTTCCGGGCTCTGCTTGCCCCGAGGCGGACTGAACCACAGGCGCTCAAGCGCTGTCGCCGTTGCGGTGGGGAACAACAGACTGCCCGCCTGCCAGCGCAGACGGCGCCATGCCATCGCACTGGCTTCCAGTGCGCCGGCTACCGTACGGGGCGGATAGGAGAGGGCGCCGCCAGTGTCCTGGACGGCGGCGCGTTGGGATGCGGATGACAGCACTTGCGGCACGACGAACACCTCCGACTGATCATTTACCGACTTGGTCAGTGACAAGACGCTATTTGCCTTATCTTTTTTATGCTTTGCGACCGACCAGTCGTGCTATTTTCAGGGCAAGAAAATGCGGCAAAAATGCCGCCTGAACCACCCTCTGCATCGCCACGCCGCTTGCGCTGTGGCGGGTGAAAATCCTGAATTACCGTGCGCCTTGCACAGTGTCCCCTGGGGGGATCAGTGTGTGCCGGCGGTCTCCTTGCTGCGATTCTCTCTGAAGTCATTGACCAGGCGCCCGAACGCGCGGCGCGCCATCACTTCCGCGTCGGCCCGGGCCATCAGCCTGGACGACGACTGGAACGACATGCCGATGCCTGCCATCTCGAAGGCAAACTGCCGGGCGTCGGTGTCGGTGCGCAGGTCGCCTTCGTCCACGGCATCGGTCACCACGCGGACGATGGTGCTGTGCCAGTCCTTGAATGCCTGCACGAGCCTGTCGCGGATGACGCCGGGCCGATTGCGGTATTCCTGCGACAGCGCCATGAACACACAGCCACCCTCGATCACCGCGCCCGCAATCCATGAAAGATAGCCATCGAACAGCGTCTCCAGCCGGGTGACGCCACGGTCCCGGCGCATCGCGGGCTGCACCACGATCTCGGAAAATCGCTCCATGGCGCGGGCCAGCACGGCTTCCTGCAGCGCCTCCTTCGACTTGAAGTGGGCGTACAGGCCGCTCTTCGACATATTAGTGTCGGCGGCCAGCGTGGCGAGCGACAACTGCTCGAACCCGACCTGCGTGGCCGACTGCAGAGCCTGTTCGATGATCGCGGTGCGCGTGAGCTGTCCCTTTTGCATGCGTTCGAGAATAGCACGACCGGACGGTTTGTCAACTTGCCTTATGCCACACGTGGACGATACTGATGTGACGTCAACGCAAAGCGCGCACTACCGTTATGTGGGGGCGGGAGGAGGAAGCTGTGCTTTATCCGCCGTTTGGATGAGAGTCTGGCGGCAGAGATCAAGCCATCATAAGAAATCTGTAAAAGTGTTCCACAACAGACCTTACGGAACGCTTTGCGTGCTCTATACTCGAATGCACGTCCGCGCACTTTTTTTTCACTGGTGACTGGAGACCGACATGAACAGTACAGCCGTGCCAAGAGGCGCTAGCGAACCGTTCCGGCAACTGCGGGCGTTGCGTCGAGCGCGCAAGCTCAAGCAGGAGGACGTCGCCCGTAAGGCCGGGATTTCCCGCGAGGCATATCTTCGTGCCGAATCGGGTCAGGCCGATCCGCGTATGTCCACGTTCCTGGCGGCCTGCGAGGCGCTCGGGCTTGAAGTGGTGCTGGCGCCGCAGCATCTTGCCGCCGATGTCAACGCGTTCATCGCCAGCCGCAATGGCGGCGTGACCGCTGCTTCGATGGCTGGCCAGCCTGCCACGGCGGCAGCACCGGCGACATCGACGCCGTCGTCCGGTGGTTTCGGTTCGGGCCCCACATCGGGGGAGGGCCACAAGCCCGTCTGACCCCTCAGATTCGTGACAGGACAGGCGACACCCCGTCCTGTCACGAATTCCGAATTCCGTTGCGCGCCACGTTCGTTCGCCCCGGCGCAGTCCTGTCTATGCGGCCGCCATGTCCGATGGTGGGCTGATCCGCTGCCTCTTGCAGCGCGCCGTCGTGCGCCGCTGTCTTCGCGCCTCCCCGTTTCTCCCGCGTTTCTTCCATTCCTGTGCCGAGTGGGCCTCTCTGCCCTTGTCGCCGCCTGCCAGGCCGGACGTCTTCGCTCGTCCGCGGCTGACCTATCGTATTTGTGGTTTGACATCGCCCGCGCGCGTGATTACGATTGGGTAAATCAATTTTACTAATCATAATTTGATGGATATGGCGCCGACGCCATACCGATGACAATCGCTGGCGTTCAAGCCGGCGGAGTGTGAGAGGAAGACTCCATGACGCAAACACAACTGCACGTGGCCGAGACGCTAACCGCCGGGTACATGTCCGGCTTCGCCAATGAATTCGCCACCGAGGCGCTGCCAGGCGCCTTGCCCGTGGGCCGCAATTCGCCGCAACGCGCCCCGTACGGCCTGTATGCCGAGCAGATTTCCGGCACGGCCTTTACCGCACCGCGCGCCCACAACCGACGCGCCTGGCTGTACCGGATTCGTCCGGCGGCCATGCACAAGCCGTTCGCGCTGATCGAACAGGATCGCTGGCTGAGCCGCTTCGACGAGGTGCCGCCGTCGCCAAACCAGATGCGCTGGAGCCCGCCGGCAATGCCGTCGGTGCCGACGGACTTTGTCGACGGCATTGTCACGATGGCCGGCAATGGCGGCCCCGAGGCCCAGACTGGCTGCGGCATCCATCTGTATCTGGCCAACCGGTCGATGGAGGACCGCTACTTCTACAACGCCGACGGCGAGATGCTGATCGTGCCGCAGCAGGGCCGCCTGCTGATCGCCACCGAGATGGGGCGCCTGGCCGTCGAGCCGCAGGAGATCGTGGTGATTCCGCGCGGCGTGCGCTTCCGCGTGGCGCTGCCCGATGGCGAGGCGCGCGGCTATATCTGCGAGAACTACGGTGCGCTGTTCAAGCTCCCCGACTTGGGCGTGATCGGCTCCAACGGCCTGGCCAACCCGCGCGATTTCCTGACGCCGGTGGCCAGCTATGAAGACCGCGAGGGCACGTTCGAACTGGTGGCCCGCTTCCAGGGTAACCTGTGGCGTGCCGAGATCGACCACTCGCCGCTGGACGTGGTGGCCTGGCACGGCAACTACGCGCCGTACAAATACGATTTGCGGCACTTCAACACGATCGGTTCGATCAGCTTCGATCATCCCGACCCGTCGATCTTCCTGGTGCTGCAGTCGCCGTCGGACACGCCGGGCGTGGACACCATCGACTTCGTGATCTTCGGTCCGCGCTGGCTGGCCGCGCAGGATACGTTCCGCCCGCCCTGGTTCCATCGCAATATCGCCAGCGAGTTCATGGGCCTGATCGCCGGCGTCTACGATGCCAAGGCCGAGGGCTTTGCCCCTGGCGGCGCCAGTCTGCACAACTGCATGAGCGGCCATGGCCCCGATGCCGAAACGTTCGAACGGGCGTCGGTGTCGGACACCAGCACGCCGCACCACATCACCGACACGATGGCGTTCATGTTCGAAACGCCGGGCGTGATTCGTCCCACCCGCCATGCCGCCGAATCGGCGCTGCTGCAGCATGACTACTACACGTGCTGGCAGGGCCTGAAGAAGCATTTCAATCCGAACGTGCGCTGATTTCCGGAGTTCCAGAACAATGATTGCCCCCAAGACCTGCTGGGTTGCCACGGCCAACGACGGCCAGACCCATTTTCCGCTGCAGAACCTGCCGTATGGCATCTTTTCGATCGGCAACGGCGCACCGCGCGTGGGCGTGGCCATCGGCGACCAGGTGCTGGACCTGTCCGTGCTCGACGATGCCGGCCTGCTGCCCGCCGCCGCGAAGGGCGCCTTTGCCGCGCCGAACCTGAACCGCTTCATCGCACTGGGCAAACCGGTGTGGACCGATACGCGCGCCGCGCTGACGGCCTTGCTGTCCGCCGACAACCAGACGCTTGCCGGCAACGGCGCGCTGCGCGACAAGGCCCTGGTGCCGATGTCGGCGGCGAAGCTGCATCTGCCGGTCGACATCCCGGGCTACACGGATTTCTATTCGTCGCGCGAGCACGCCACCAACGTCGGCCGCATGTTCCGCGATCCGGCCAATGCCTTGCTACCCAACTGGCTGGAAATCCCGATCGGCTACAACGGTCGGGCCAGTTCCGTGGTGGTAAGCGGCACGCCGCTGCATCGCCCCAATGGCCAGATCAAGCTGCCCGACCAGGCGCGCCCGGTGTTCGGCCCGTGCCGCAAGCTCGACTACGAGCTGGAAATGGCGTTTATCGTCGGCAAGCCGTCGAACCTGGGCGAGCCGGTCAGCACGGCCGATGCGCCGGCGCACATGTTCGGCATGGTGATCCTGAACGACTGGAGCGCTCGGGACATCCAGCAATGGGAATATGTGCCGCTTGGGCCGTTCAACAGCAAAGGGTTCGGCACGTCGATCTCGCCATGGGTCGTCACGATGGATGCGCTCGACCCGTTCCGCAGCGAGAACCCGGTCCAATCGCCCGAGCCGCTGGCGTACCTGCAGCAGCCGGCGCGCAACGCCTACGATATCGCCCTCGAAGTCGCACTGCAGCCGCAGGGTGCGGCCAAGGCGACCACGGTCTGCCGCACCAACTTCAAGGCGATGTACTGGACCATGGCGCAACAGCTGGCGCACCACACGGTGTCGGGCTGCAACGTGCGCGTAGGCGACCTGATGGGTTCGGGCACGATCAGCGGCACCACGCCCGATTCGTACGGCAGCCTGCTGGAAACCACGCGCAACGGCGCCGAGCGCGTGACGCTGGCCGATGGCGTGACGCGCGGCTTCCTGGAAGACGGCGATACGGTGACCATGACCGGCTGGTGCCAAGGCGACGGCTATCGCGTCGGTTTTGGTGAAGTCACGGGCACCATCTTGCCGGCGCGCTGATATCCGCCCTACGGGGTAACGGCGTCCAACAGGGCGGGGGTGGCCGGCAGGTTGCTCCCGCCCTGTAACATTTGTCCGAGACCGTTACAGTTTGCGCCATAGCGGGCGCCTTTGTGCGAGAATTCGCCCCTGATAAAAATGCAGGGTCGAAGTTCACTGTGCCGGCACGATGCCCATCTTCGGAGGGGTACTTCGAGGCCTGGAACGATCCGACACCTATCAAGGCAGTTGCACGGCTACCGGCCTGTCCCGCCTGGTGCGAGAACGGTCGCAAGGCCGTCGCCCAGCCTCCCCAAAAGGTGACGGCGGGAGCACTGCAATTAACACAAAGACGCCGAAATCTGCTGATTTCGACGCTAATTTCAGGGAAAAAAGGAAATGTCCCCGGGGTCGTGCGGGCGGCGCGCGCGTTGCGAACGCCATGGCCAATGCCTCGATGCAGGCTCCGGGCTCACCATCCACCCAATGCGCACGGCATGGCAATGGAATTCGGAATTCGCGCATGGGCGGCCTCGGCGCCGGCATTGCAGACGGCAGATGCCTGGCGGGCATGGAGCCGGGCCCCGTGGTTACCCGAAGGCGGCGACCTCCCCGCGCTCGCGGCCATGGCTCCCATGTTGCGCCGGCGCGTCAATGCGCTCGGCAAGGCGGCTCTGCATCCAGCGTACGGTGTGACGGCCGGCGACGCAGCGCCCGGTTCCGCTTTCCATGGTCCCGCCGTGTTCGCATCGCGCCACGGCGACACCCCGCGTGCGTTCGACATGCTCAGCGAACTGGCGGCGGCGCAGCCGCTTTCGCCCACGGCTTTCGGCCTGTCCGTCCACAATGCCATTGGCGCGATGTTCACGATCGACCGCGGCGATGCGTCGAATCTGCAGGCTGTGGCTGCCGGGCGCGATACCGTTGAGACGGCATTGGTCGAGGCCTGTGCGTTGCTCGGCGATGGTGCGGATGAAGTGCTGTTGGTGTGCTATGACGCGCCGCTGCCCGAAGCGTATGCCGAATTTGCCGACGAACCGGGCTGCCTCTTCGGCTGGGCCTGGCGCATCGGGCGCCCCCGTGCCGGGGAACCGGTCCTGGCGCTGGAGATCGTGGCCCCACGTACCGGGACCGATCCGGCCACCGCGCACCCGCTGTTGCCGCATGCGCTCGATGTGCTGCGCTTCATGCTGGCCGGCGATACCGAACTGCTCCATCGTGGCGAGCGCGCGATCTGGAGATGGCGTCGCCATGGTTGAGCGACTCGATCGCGCGTGGCGTGTGTGCGCCACCGGTTTCTGCTTTTCGAGCTTCGGCATCGGCGGGCTGCTGCTGCGCGTGCTGGTGTTTCCGCTCTTGATGCTGCTGCCCTGGACCGATGCCAGGCGTCAGCGTGTTTGCCGCGCCCTCATTCATCATGCGTTCCGGCTCTTCGTCTGGATCATGCACGTCGTGGGCGTGATCCGCTACGAGGTCCGCCACGCCGAGCGCCTGCAACGCGGCGGCCTGCTGATCGTGGCCAACCACCCGTCGCTGATCGACGTGGTGTTCCTGATGGCGCTGACCCGCCGGGCGGACTGCGTGGTCAAGTCCGCACTGACGCGCAACCCGTTCACGCGGGGCCCGGTGCTGGCCACCGGCTGGGTGCGCAACGACGGCGGTGCCGCCATGGTGGACGACTGTATCGATTCGCTGCGGGCCGGCAACAACCTCATCATCTTTCCCGAAGGCACCCGCACGCGCCCGGGCCAGCCCCTGCAGTTGCAGCGCGGCGCGGCCAATGTGGCGGTGCGTGGTGGTTTCGCGCTGACCCCCGTGGTCATTCATTGCGTGCCGCCCACGCTGACCAAGGGCGAGAAGTGGTATCACGTGCCGGTGCGCCGCCCGCGCTTCGTCATCGATGTACGTCCGGACGTGCCGGTGTCCGAATGGGTGCCTGAGGGCACCGAGGACGCCTTGGCCGTACGGCATCTGACGCAGGCACTTTGCAACTTTTTCTCCAGGGAGATCCGCCGTGACGGCGCTTGAGCAAGAAATCAAGGAACTGATCATCTCGTCGCTGTCCCTCGAGGACGTGGCCGCGGATGATATCGACACCACCGCACCGTTGTTCGTCGACGGCCTGGGCCTCGACTCGATCGACGCGCTGGAATTGGGACTGGCGCTGCAGAAGCGCTATGGCATCACCATGAACGGCGACAAGGAAGAGATCCGCTCGCGCTTCGCCAGCGTCTCGGCGCTGGCTGCGTACGTGGCGTCGCAGGGTAACCGGGCCCCGGCCTGACCCGCGCCGTTACAGATATGGCAAGAGATTGCATCACACGGAACCCGACATGACTCACGACGAAATCTTTGCGCGCGTGGCCGCGGTTCTCGAGGAAACCTTCGAGATCGATCCGGCCCGCATTACGCCCGAGGCGCGGCTGTACGACGATCTGGACATCGACAGCATCGACGCCGTGGACCTGCTGGTGAAGCTCAAGCCGATGCTGAACAAGCCGCTCAAGCCCGAGCAGTTCAAGTCCGTGCGCACCGTGCAGGACGTGGTTCAGGCGCTGGCATTGCTGATCGATTCCCCGGCCACCGCCTGATCCGCCCATGGCCTGGCGAAAGTGGGGGCTGGGGCTTCTCACGCTGTCCTACCCGGTGGTCATCTACCTGGGGCTGCAGCATTTCTCGCCGCGCCTGATGGCGCTGGCGCTGGTGGCGCTCGCGGTGCTGCGTGCCGGCACGAGCCGGCGTGCCGGATGGCGAGCCATGGCGCTGCTGGCGGCCGGACTGGCGCTTGTCGTCATGGTGTCCGGGCATGCGTTGCCGCTGAAGCTTTATCCGGTGCTGGTCAACGTGGCGATGCTTGGTGTGTTCGGCTGGACGCTCAGGCATCCGCCGTCACTGGTGGAGCGTCTGGCCCGTCTGCGTGAGCCCGAACTGCCGCCGAGCGGCGTGGCCTATACGCGCCGCGTCACGCAGGCGTGGTGCCTGTTCTTTGTATGCAACGGCACGATCGCGGCGATCACGGCCTTCGCGGCCAGCGACCGCATCTGGGCGCTCTATAACGGCGCCATTGCCTACGGCCTGATCGGTGCGATGTTTGCCGGGGAATGGCTGTTGCGCCAGCGCGTCATGGCGCGCAGCGCGGAGAATCGTCATGGGTGAAGCATTGCCGGCGTGGACCGGCGTGGGCGGGGTCATGGCGGCGCTGGCGGCGAAGGCGTCGCGGAGCAGCCCGCCGGTGGTGGCGTGTGGCGACGGCACGTGTATGGATGCGCGGCATTTCGTGGCGCGCGCCGCCATGTGGCGCCGCACCCTGGCCAATGCCCCGGGCCGGCGCTGGGGAATCTACTTCGAGCACGACACGGCGGAGTTCGCGGCGGCATTGTTCGGCGCCTGGCATGCGGGCAAGCATGTGGTGCTGCCGGGAGACGCCCGGCCCGAAACCCTGGCGGCCCTGCGCGGACAGACCGATGGCTGGGTCGGGCAGCTGCCCGGCGCCATCCTGCCGGATGCCGGCACTGCGCCTGCCAACGATGGGGGCGGCCTGGATGGCGCTGGCTGGCCGGTGCTGGCCACGTACGACACGTTCGTGACGTTGTTCACGTCCGGTTCCACCGGCGTGCCCAGCGCCATTCACAAGCGGCTGGCGCAACTCGACGCCGAGGTCCACACGCTGCAGCAAGCCTTCGCCGGCCGCTTCGGCGCCGATGTGCGGGTCCTCTGCACGGTATCGCACCAACACATTTACGGGTTGTTGTTTACGGTGCTGTGGCCGCTGGCCGCGGCCCGCCCGATGCCTGCGGGCCGTCTGCAATTTCACGAGGAACTGGTTGCGGCCTGTCGGGCCGATGCCAGCGCGGCCATCCTGGTCAGCAGCCCGGCGCACCTCAAGCGCATGCCAGCTGGGCTCGACTGGCCGGCCGTGCGCGCTGCGCTGCGCGCTGTGTTCTCGTCGGGCGGGCCCTTGCCGCCAGAAGCCGCTGTGGACGCACTGCGCCATATGGGGCAGTCGCCGGTGGAGGTCTTCGGCAGTTCCGAGACCGGCGGCATCGCCTGGCGCCAGCGCGCCGTGCATGCCGACCGCTGGACCGCGCTGCCGGGCATCGCCTGGCAGTTGCAGGACGGTTATCTGGCCGTGCGCTCGCCCCACCTTGCCGACGATGGCTGGCATGTTTGCGCCGACCGCGCTCTTGCCGCGGGCGACGACAGTTTCGTTCTGGCTGGCCGGGCCGACCGTATCGTCAAGATCGAGGAGAAGCGCATCTCGCTCACGCAGATCGAACAATGCCTGACGGCGTCGCCGTGGGTGCGCGAGACGCGCGTGGTGCCGATCGAACTCGATGTCGGCATGCGCGTGGCTGCCGCCGTGGTGCTGAACGACGAAGGCGCAGCGCGGCTGACAGCGGCAGGCCGAGGTGCCATGGGCGCGGCGTTGCGCCGCCATCTGGCCGAGGCCGTCGACCCCGTTGCGCTGCCGCGCCGCTGGGCGTTCCCGCCGGCACTGCCCTGCAATGCGCAAGGCAAGACCACCGAGGTGATGCTGCGTGACCTGTTCCGCCGTACGTTGCCGGCGGTCCGCTGGCTGACGGCGGACGAGGCGTCGGCTACGGCCGAACTTGACGTGGCGGAGGATCTGGCGGTGTTTGACGGACATTTTCCGGGCGCTCCCATCGTGCCCGGCGTCGCGCAGGTGGACTGGGTGATGGCGCTGGCGCCGCTGAAGCTGGCCGTGCCGTCCCGCCAGCGTTTTGCGCGGCTGGATACGCTCAAGTTCCAGTCCGTGATCCAGCCCAATAGCGTGGTGCAGCTTGCGCTGACCTGGCAGCCCGACGCCCATGCGCTTGGCTTCCGTTTCAGTTCCGCTGCCGGCCCGCACGCCAGCGGCAAGATCGTCTTTCACCCCGAAGCCTGATGACCGCCGAATTCCGCCCCGTCGTGCTGGTGCCCGTCTACGACCATGAAGGTGCGATAGGCGCCATGGTGGATGCCATCCTGAAGCATCCGCTGCCGTGCCTGCTGGTTGACGATGGCAGCAGTCCGCCGTGCGAGCAGGCGTTGCGCGCACTGGCCGTCGCCCACCCCGAGCGCGTCCGTCTGGTGCGGTTGCCGCAAAACCAGGGCAAGGGCGGGGCGATCATGGCCGGATTCTCGGTGGCGGCCGAGCTTGGCTATACGCATGCGCTGCAGATCGACGCCGACGGCCAGCACGATGCCGACTGCATTCCGCAGTTCGTGGCGCTGGCCAGGGCCAACCCGGAGGCGATGGTCTGCGGGCATCCGGTGTACGACGAGTCTGTGCCGCGGCACCGGCTGTATGCGCGCTACCTGACCCACATCTGGGTCTGGATCAACACCCTGTCGTTCGACATCCGCGATTCGATGTGCGGGCTGCGGGTCTATCCGCTGGCGCCGGTCATCGATCTGATGCGCGACGTGCGGCTGGGCCGGCGGATGGAATTCGACACCGAGGTGCTGGTGCACCTGGTGTGGCGGGGCGTGCGGATGTTGAACGTGCCCACGCGCGTGACCTATCCGTCCGACGGCGTTTCGCACTTCCAGGCGTGGCGCGACAACGTCCTGATCTCGCGCATGCATACGCGCCTGTTCTTCGGCATGGTATGGCGCATGCCGCGCCTTCTGTGGCGCAAGGTGGCGGCATGACGCCCTCGGCCCCGAACTCCGGCGCCGCGCTGCAGGCGGGCCGCTCCAGGCACTGGAGCACCATCGGCGAAGTCACATGCATGTGGGGCGTCTGGTGCCTGTACTTCCTGTACCGCATCTTCGGCCGGACGCTGTTCCGCCTTGCTGCCTATCCGGTGGTGACCTACTACTGGGCCACGCATCCGCTGGCCCGGCGTTCGTCGCGCGATTTCCTGACGCGCGTGCAGCAGACGGCCGGCACCGTCGGAACCGTACCTGGCTGGCGTCACACGCTGCGGCACCTGTTCTCGTTCGCGGATACGCTGCTCGACAAGCTGCTGGCCATCGGCGGCCGCTATCGCTTTGGCAACGTCACTCGGGAAGGCAACGAGGTGCTGGTCGAACAGATCGCACGCGGACAGGGCGGCATCATCATGACTGCCCATATGGGCTGCCTGGAGCTGTGCCGCGTGCTGGCCAACCAACGCGACGGCATGCGCCTGACGGTGTTGGTGCATACCCGCCACGCCGAACGCTTCAACCGCATCCTGTCGCGCATCGATCCGAAATCCGGCGTGCAGTTGTATCAGGTGGACGATATCTCGCCGGCCACGGCGCTCGATCTGACCGCCAGGGTGCAGGCCGGCGAGTTTGTGGCCATTGCCGGCGACCGCGCGCCCGCGCACGGCGGCCGGGCCGTGCGTGTGCCGTTCATGGGGGCGCCCGCGCGGTTTCCGGTGGGCCCCTACGTGCTGGCGGCGCTGATGCGCTGTCCGTTGTACGCGATGGGGTGCGTGCGGCACGGAGACGGCCACCTGTTGCGCTTCACCGAACTGTCGCACGCCGTGGTGCTGCCCCGGGCCAACCGCGACGCAGCACTGACCGCGCTGGCCACGTCATATGCGGCGTGGCTTCAGGCGCTGGTGGCACAGTCGCCGTACGACTGGTTCAATTTCTACGATTTCTGGGCCGACGATCCCGTGCAGACGGGGCGTCAAGGTATGCCGCGGGCCTGAGGCCCGTGCGTTCCGGCCAACTGGCATCGCCATGTCCAAGGTTATCCATCACTCCATTACGCTGACGCCCGCGTTCCACGACCTTGATCCGATGAACGTGGTCTGGCACGGCAACTACATCCGCTATTTCGAGCTGGCGCGTTGCGCGCTGCTGCGCGAAATCGACTACGACTATCCGCAGATGCGCGATTCGGGGTATGCCTGGCCCGTGGTGGACCTGCGCGTCAAGTACATCCGTCCGCTGGTCTATGGCCAGGCCGTGGAGGTGCACGCGACGATCGTCGAATGGGAGAACCGGCTCAAGATCGAGTACGAGCTTCGCGACGCTGCGTCGGGCCAGCGCCTGACCAAGGGCTACTCGATCCAGGTAGCCGTGGACATGCAGACACAGGAGATGCTCTACGTGTGCCCGCCCGTGCTGTTCCAGAAGCTGGGGGTGGCCTCATGAAACGCCGGCACGTCTTGCACCTGCTGGCCGGCGGGCTGGCCGCGGGGGTGCTTGCCAGCGCCGTGCCCGCCCATGCCGGGGACCTTCTCGGTGACGTGGCCGCGCGGTTGGCCGATGCACCGGTCATTCGGGGCCAGTTCGAGCAGACGCGCCGGCTGGCCGGCTTCAGCAATCCGCTGGTGTCGCGCGGCGATTTCGTGCTGGCGCGCGGCCGGGGCGTGGTCTGGAGTACGCGCGAGCCGTTTCCGTCAAGCCTGCTGGTCACGCCGGACCGGCTGGTGATGCGCGGCGCCGACGGCAAGGTGCAGCAGCAGATGCAGGCCGATAGCCAGCCAGCCATGCGGGTGGTGGGCGAATCGATGATCGCCGTGCTGCGCGGCGACCTGCGCAGCCTGCAGACGCGCTTCGAGGTGACCGGCAAGCTCGTGGGCAAGTCGGGCTGGGCGCTGACGCTGATCCCGGCCGATGCCGGCATGCGGCGCGTGTTTACGCGAATAGAACTGGCCGGTGACCGCTTCGTGCGCAATGTGCGGCTGGAAGAGGGCAGCGGCGACAGTACCGTGGTCCGCATGATCGACCCTTCGGCGGCAACCGGGCTGACCAGCGCCGAGGAGCAGCGTTTTGAATGACATGGCAGGCGGCGTGGCGATGCGTGGCGGACTGACCCGCACGGGGCGCTGGCTGGCCATCGGCTGGCTGTTGCTGGTAGTGGCGCTGGCCGCGCACCAGTTCCAGTTCTGGCGGGCGTCGCGGCTGGATACCGACGTCATGGCGCTGTTGCCGACCAGCGAGCGCACGGCCACGGCCGACCGCGTGCTGCGGCGGCTGGCTGACGGTGTGGCGCAGGAAGTGGTCGTACTGGTAGGCAGCCCGGACTGGACGCGCACCCGCGCCGCCGCGCAGCGATTCCGTGCGGCCACCGGACGGCAGGCGGATCTGCTCAAGCCGGTTGACACGATCGCGGCCTTCGATTTCGATGCGGCCCTGGCGTTCTACCGGCCCTGGCGCGACCGGCTGCTGACCGATGCGCAGCGCCAGCAGTTGCAAGCGGCCGATCCCGACGCGCTGGCCCGGCAGGCGCTCACGCGGCTCTACCAGCTTTCCACGGGCCCGCGCCTGACCGACTGGGCCGCCGATCCGCTGGGGCTGTGGCAGGACTGGTGGCTGTCGCGGGCGGCCGTCACGCGCGTGCATGAGCGCGACGCGATGGCGGCGCTATCAGGGGACGGCCGGGAATGGGCGCTGCTGTCGTACCAGATCACCAAGCCGGCGTTTTCCGTCAGCGGCAATACGGAGTACGGCAACCTGATCCTGGCCGCTGAAGCCGCGGCGCGCCAGGGGGACGATGGCGTGCGTGTGATAGCGGCTGGCATTCCGCTGCACGCCGAAGCTGCCGCTGCGCAGGCCAATCTGGAGATGAATGTCATCGGCTGGGGTTCGCTGGCGGCGGTGCTGCTGCTGGTCTGGCTCGCGTTCCGCTCCTTGCGCCCGATCGTGCTGGTGGGGCTGTCTCTGCTGATCGGCACGGCGGCGGCGATCTCGGCCACGGCCATCGTGTTCGATCGCGTGCATCTGGTGACGCTGGTGTTCGGCGCCAGCCTGGTGGGCGTGGCGGAGGATTTCGGCATCCACTATTTCGTTACCCGCCAGGCCATGCCCGGCGCATCGCCGCCCAAGGTCATGCGGTTCCTGCTGCCGGGCATGGCGCTGGCGCTGTTGACCAGCGTGGTGGCCTACCTGGCGCTGGGCATCGCGCCGTTCCCCGGACTGCGCCAGATGGCGCTGTTTTCGGCAGTGGGGCTGGTGGCGGCCTTCCTTACCGTGGTGGTCTGGTTTCCGCTGCTGGACCGCGGCAACTTGCGGCAGACGAGGCTGTCCACGTGGCTGGCCGATAGCCTGGCGCGCTGGCCGCGCGTGCGCAACGATGCCCGCACGTGGTTGGCGCTGGCCGGGCTGGCCCTGTTCATCGTGCCAGGCGTCTGGCAGGTACGTGTCGTGGACGACGTGCGCCAGCTGCAGAGTTCGCCACCGGCCCTGGTCGAGGCGCAGCGTACGGCGGGCCGGCTGCTCGGCACGCCCAGCCCGGCGCAGTTCGTACTGGTGCGCGGCGCCACGCCGGACGAAGTGTTGTCCCGCGAGGAAGCCGTCAAGGCCCGGCTGGCCGATACCATCGGCCGTGGCGACTTCGCCGGCTTTGTGTCGATTTCGGACTGGGTACCGTCTGCGGCGCGCCAGCGTGCCGATGCGGCGCTGGCCAAACGCCAGGAGCTTGCGGTGCGTCAACGTGTAGCGCATGCGCTCGGTGGCACGATTGCGCCGCCGCCGGCCGCCGAGGGGGATGCGGTGCTGACGCTGACTGCCTGGCTGGCCCATCCGGTGTCGGGCACGCTGCGCCACCTGTGGCTGGGGCGGGAAGGCAGCGGCTATGCCAGCGTGATGCTGTTGCGCGGGCTGGAACGGCCGGCGGCCATGGCGGGCATCGCGCGGGAAGTGAATGCGGTGGGCGGGGCCGAGTGGGTGGACCGCATCGCCGATCTGTCGGGCCTGTTGCATCACTATCGCGTACTCATGAGCTGGCTGCTGCTGGCGGGCGCCGCCGGTGTGGCGCTGCTGCTGGGCTGGCGTTATGGCGCAGCCGGCTGGCGCGCGCTGGTGCCCACGTTGCTGGCGGCGGCGTTCAGCGTGGCTGTGCTGGGCTGGCTGCAGGTGCCGCTGCAGCTGTTCTCGGTGCTGGCGCTGGCGCTGCTGCTGGGAGTGGGCGTGGATTACGGCATCTTCCTGCTCGAACATCCCGGCGATGGGGTGTCATGGACGGCCATCGTCCTGGGCGCGGCCAGCACGCTGCTGGCGTTTGGCCTGCTGGCCTTGTCTTCCACGCCGGCGCTCCATGCGTTCGGCATGACCATGCTTTCGGGCGTGGGCGCGGTCTGGGTGCTGTCGCCATGGTTTCGTCCGGCCGCTCCGCCCATCCAACAACATTGAACAGGGTTGATTCACATGAAGAAGGAACAGGTAGAAGTTCTGATCGTCGGCGCCGGCCCCGCGGGTTCGGTGGCGGCCGGCCTGTTGCGCCGGCGCGGTATCGACGTGCTGGTGATCGAAAAGGAGACCTTCCCGCGTTTCTCCATCGGCGAGAGCCTGCTGCCACAGAGCATGGCGTACATCGAGGAGGCCGGCATGCTGCAGGCCGTGGTGGAAGCCGGCTTCCAGTACAAGAACGGCGCTGCCTTCTCGCATAAGGGGCAGCACACCGCGTTCGACTTCCGCGACAAGTTCTCGCCGGGCTGGGGCACCACGTACCAGGTACAGCGTGCCGACTTCGACAACGTGCTGATCCGCGAGGCCGCGAAGCAAGGCGCCGAAGTGCGCTTCCGGCACGTGGTGGAAGCGGTGGACGTGAGCGGCGCCCGGCCTCTGGTGACGGTGCGCGATCCGGACGGCGACGTCTACACGGTGGAGCCGAAATTCCTGCTCGATGCCTCCGGCTTTGGGCGCATCCTGCCGCGTCTGCTGAAGCTGGAGTCGCCGTCGAACTTCCCCGTGCGCGCGGCCATCTTCACGCACGTGGAAGACCGCGTGCCCGTGGGCGCATTCGACCGCAACAAGATTCTGATCAGCGTACATCCCGAGCACGTGGACGTCTGGTACTGGACCATCCCGTTCTCGAACGGCCGGTGCTCGCAGGGCGTGGTGGCGGAAAAGTCGTTCCTCGACCGCTATGCGGGCGACGACATGGCGAAGCTCAAGACGCTGGTCGGGGAAGAGCCCGGCCTGGCCGGACTGCTCAAGGACGCCAACTGGGATACCCCGGCTCGCCAGATCGTCGGCTATTCGGCCAATGTCAGTTCGCTGTGGGGCAACGGCTACGCGCTGCTGGGCAACGCCGGCGAGTTCCTCGACCCGGTGTTCTCGTCGGGCGTGACGATCGCTTTCAAGTCGGCCAGCCTGGCCGCAGCCTGCGTGGCGCGGCAGATTGCAGGCGAAAAGGTGGACTGGGACGCCGAATACGCCAGGCCGCTGAAGGCCGGCGTGGACTGCTTCCGGACATACGTCGAGGCATGGTACGAAGGCAGCTTCCAGAAGGTGATTTTCCATCCCAAGGGCACGCCCGAGATCCGCAGGATGATCTCGTCGATCCTGGCCGGCTATGCGTGGGACACCAACAACCCTTATGTGGCCGAGTCGCGGCGGCGGCTTGGCGTGCTGGAGCAGCTTTGCTCGGCTTGATCCGTAGCGCAGCCGCCGCTGCCGCATGCGCTGGCGTGCTGGCCCTGGCCGGTTGCGCGACGCAGCCGCCCCGAGACGGCATGGCCGCGGGCGCGGCGGCCGGCACGCGCGCCGAGGGCGCGGTGCCGCTGCTGCGCCTGCCGCCGGGGTCACTGGGCCGCACCCTGAACCTGCAGCAGCAGATCACGGTGCAATACCCGTCGCCGCAGGGCGAGCAGACGCGCGACATGCTGGCGCTGCTGGAAGCCGATGCCGCCCATACCCGGCTGGCCGCCGTGGCGGGCGGCCAGGTGCTGGCGCGCCTGGACTGGGACGGTCATGACCTGCGCGTGAGCAAGGCACCGTGGGCGCCCCCGGAGCTGCTGCCCGAGCGTATCCTCAGTGATCTGCAGTTGTCGCTCTGGCCCGTGGCGGCCATCCAGGCGGCACTGCCGGCGGGCTGGCGCGTCGAAGTGGCGCCCGGCCTTCGCCAGTTGCGGGCGGGCGACGAAGTCGTGGTGGAAATCCGCTATCCCGACGCCCGGACCACGCTGTTCCTGCAGCGGCGCGACGGCTATCGGCTGACGATCCGTACGCTGCAGGATCTCGGCGGGCGGCAGGACACAGGGCAGGGGAGGGCGCAATGACGGTCTACATGAATGCGATGAACGTGATCTGCGCGCTGGGCAGCGGCGGCGATGCCGTCCGCGCGGCGCTGTTCCGGACCGATGGTCCCAGCGGCGGCGAGCTGACGGATCGCTATACGCCGGGCATGCCATTGCACTTGGGCACCGTGCGTGAGCCAGTGGCCGCCACCGATCTGCCCGCCGCCATCGCCCCGGAGCTGTTCAGCCGCAACAATGCGCTGCTGGACCGCACGCTGGCGGCGATCCGTCCTGAAGTGGAGGCCGCCCTGGCACGCGTAGGACCCCAGCGCGTGGCGATTGTGCTCGGCACCAGTACGTCGGGCATCAGCGGCGGGGAGGTCGCGGTGAGCGAACGTGCCCGCACGGGCGCGTGGCCAGCCGGATTCCATTACGGGCAGCAGGAGCTTGGCTCGCCGGCGCAATACCTGGCACTGGCGCTGGGCGTGGCCGGGCCGTCGTACACGATTTCCACCGCTTGCTCGTCGAGCGCCAAGTCCCTGGTCGCCGCGGCGCGCCTGCTGGAACAGGGCATTGCCGACGTAGTCATCGCGGGTGGGGTGGATACGCTGTGCGCGTTCACGATCGCGGGATTCCGCTCGCTGGACAGTGTCAGCGTCGAACGCTGCAATCCGCTGTCCGCGAACCGCCAGGGCATCAATCTGGGCGAAGGTGCGGCGCTGTTCCTGATGTCGCGCGAAGCCGGCCCGGTGCGGCTGGCCGGCTGGGGTGAGACGTCGGACGCGCACCACATGTCGGCGCCGGACCCGGCTGGCGCCGGGGCGCGTGCCGCGATGCAACAGGCGCTGGCGCGCGCCGCCCTGGGCCCGGCGGACATCGACTACCTGAACCTGCACGGCACCGCCACGGAACAGAACGACGCAATGGAGTCGCGCGCGGTGTCGGATCTGCTGGGCCCCGATGTGCCAGTCAGCTCCACCAAACCGCAGACCGGCCATACGCTGGCCGCCGCCGGCGCGGTGGAGGCCGCCCTGATGTACCTGACGCTGCACGGCAATCCGCACGGCAGGCTGCCCGCGCACTGGTGGGACGGCGTGGCCGACGCCGCCTTGCCGGCATTGCACGTGGTGGGGCCCGACGAGTCGCTGGGCCGGCCGGTGCGCCATGTGATGAGCAATTCGTTCGCGTTCGGCGGCAGCAACAGCGTGCTGGTGATGGGACGGGGCTAAAGATGAACACAACCGAACCGATATCGAATCAACTGCAGCTGCCTCCGGTGGCCGAGGTGGTGCCTCACGCGGGCGCGATGCGCCTGATCGACGAACTGGTGCATGTGGATGCCGTCGGGTGCGTGGCGCGTGCCACGGTACGCGCCACGCAGTTGTTCGTGGACGAAGACGGCATGCCGGCCTGGGTGGGCATCGAATACATGGCCCAGACCATTGCCGCATGGGCTGGCGCGCAGGACCGCATGGCCGGGCGGCCGCCCGGCATCGGCTTCCTGCTGGGCTCCCGGCGCTACGCCTGCGACGTGCCCGCATTCCCCGTGGGCAGCGTGCTGACGGTGGCCGCGCGCGTGGAACTGGCCGGCGACAATGGCCTGGGAATGTTTGCCTGCACGCTGTCGCTGGATGGCCGCGAGGTGGCGCGCGCCAATGTTTCGGTATTCCGGCCTGCCGATGCGCAGGCGTTTCTCCAAGGGCAGCAAGCATGACCAACAAGACCGTGCTCGTCACGGGTTCCTCGCGCGGCATTGGCCGCGCCATCGCGTTGCGGCTTGCGCACGATGGCTACGACGTGGTGGTGCATTGCCGCGCGCGGCGCGACGAAGCCGAGGCCGTGGCCGACGCCGTGCGGGCTTTCGGCCGCAATGCGCGCGTGCTGACCTTCGACATCGCCCACCGCGAAGCCACGGCCAACACGCTTCTGGCCGACATCGAGGAACACGGCTGCTACTACGGGGTGGTCTGCAACGCTGGCCTGGCGCGCGACGCGGCGTTTCCGGCCATGACGGGCGACGAATGGGACGAAGTCGTGCATACCAACCTGGATGCGTTCTACAACGTGCTGAACCCGCTGGTCATGCCGATGGTGCAGCGCCGCCGGGCGGGCCGCATCGTCACGCTGTCGTCGGTGTCGGGGCTGGTGGGCAACCGGGGGCAGACCAACTACAGCGCCGCCAAGGCCGGCATCATAGGCGCCACCAAGGCGCTGGCCATCGAACTGGCCAAGCGGCAGATCACGGTCAACTGCGTGGCGCCGGGACTGATCGATACAGAGATGATTGACGAACACGTGCGCGAAGAGGCACTGAAGATGATCCCGGCGCGGCGCATGGGAACACCGGACGAAGTGGCCGCCACGGTGGCCTTCCTGCTTTCGCCAGATGCCGGTTACATTACACGCCAGGTGATTTCGGTGAACGGGGGGATGTTTGGATGAAGCGGGTCGTAGTTACCGGCGCGGGCGCCGTGAGTGCCCTGGGCGACCACTGGCCGACGGTGCGCGAGCGCTTGGCCAGCGGGCGCAACGCCGTGGTGCAAATGCCCGAGTGGGACGATATCCGGGGGCTTAACACCCGGCTGGGGGCGCCCGTGCCGGCGTTCGCGCTGCCGTCGCACTACACGCGCAAGCTGACGAGGTCGATGGGCCGGGTGTCGCTGATGGCGGTGCTGGCCAGCGAAGCCGCGCTGGCCGACGCCGGCCTGGCAGGCGATCCGCTGGTCACCAGCGGACGCATGGGCATTGCCTACGGGTCCTCCACGGGCACGCCGTCGGCCGTGCAGGATTTCGGCCGCATGATGACCGAGCGGTCAACCGAGGACATCAGCGCCACCACGTACATCCGCATGATGCCGCACACCGCGGCGGTCAATATCGGCGTGTTCTTCGGCATCACGGGGCGCATCCTGACCACGTCCAGTGCCTGTACGTCGGGCAGCCAGGGCATTGGCTATGCGTACGAGACCATCCGTATGGGCAAGCAGGTGGCGATGCTGGCGGGCGGCGGGGAAGAACTGGACGCCACCGAGGCGGCGGTGTTCGACACGCTGTTCGCCACCAGCACGCGCAACGATGCCCCGCACACCACGCCGCGCCCGTTCGATGCCGACCGCGACGGCCTGGTGCTGGGGGAGGGGGCGGGCACGCTGGTGCTGGAGGAACTTGAACACGCGCAGGCGCGAGGCGCGCGTATCCTGGCCGAGATCGTCGGCTACGGCACCAACAGCGACGGCGCGCACGTGACGCAGCCACAGGCCGACACCATGGCCGTGGCGATGCGCCTGGCGCTGGAGGAAGCCGGTATTGCCCCCGGGGCAATCGGCTACGTCAACGCGCACGGCACGGCCACCGATCACGGCGATATCGCCGAATCGCATGCCACGCATGCGGTGTTCGGTCCGGACATTCCCATCAGTTCGCTCAAGAGCTTCATGGGTCATACGCTCGGCGCATGCGGCGCGCTGGAGGCGTGGATGACGATCGAGATGATGCGCGACCGCTGGTTCGCGCCCACCGCGAACCTGACCCGGCCGGACCCGCGCTGCGCGCCGCTGGACCACATCATGGGCGAGGGTCGCCGCATCGACACCGACTATGTGATGAGCAACAATTTCGCGTTCGGTGGCATCAATACCGCGCTGATATTCCGCCGCTGGCCCACGTGAAGCCGGTGTCCTGCCGTGCCGCCGTGCGGTAATTCGTCTAACCTGTTCCAACAACGAAAAAGAAAGGAAGGTCAATGAAACTCGAATACGAATGCCACGCGGGAGCCGTGGTGGCGGGCGTGACACTCAAGGGCACGTACGCCAACGTGGCGAACTGATCCATTTCCCTGACACGCCGCGCTGGAAGCTGCCGAAGGAACCTGTCCCCATGCCGATTGCCCTGCGTACCGGATCGGTCATGGCCTTTGCCGCCATGGCGCCACCTGTCAGCCGCTGGATGTCCGCCGAGGAACTGGCGCGGCTGGCGGCCATGCGGGCGCAGCAACGTGCCGAGCAGTTTGCGGCGGGCCGCTGGCTGGCGCGGCGGCTGCTGGCCGTGACCTTCGGCGGCGATGCATCGGAATGGGCGTTGTCGGCGGCCCAGGACGCGCCGCCCCTGGCGACCCATGTGGCCGGCGCGGTCGGTACGCCGGTCTTCGTCTCGATTGCCCACTCGGGCGACCACCTTGCCTGTGCGGTCTCCGACATGCCGGTCGGCGTCGATATCGAGGAACTGCAGCCGCGCCGCCACCTGGATACGCTGATCGAGGCCACCACCACGGAGGCCGAACGCGCGGCGCTGCCCGACCTGCTGGCCGGCGACGAGGATGCCCGCATGCTGGCGTTCTTCCAGCTCTGGACGCTCAAGGAGGCGTGGATCAAGTGCCACGGTGGCAACCTGTTCCAGACCATGATGGGGCAGGTGGTCGAAGCCAGGCCGTCGCCGCTGGCGCAGGCCAACGGGCTGACCTGGCGCCGCAAGAATGCCGTGCTGGCGCTGGCCGCCGCTTCGGGGCTCGAGGATGACCTCGGCCTGCCGCAGGCCACCGGCTGGCGGCTGCACGCGCAGGAAACCGTCGATTAGGCTGGCTGCGGACGCTCAGGTCTGTTCCAGCGAGGCGCACGCCGCGCGCAGGATCGCAGCGTAGTGCTCCAGGTGCGGCTCGATCCGGTACACCGGCCCCGCAATCGAAATCGCATAGCATTCCCCCGACAGCCGCACCGGCCAGGCCAGCGCGCCCACATCGGGCATCGATTCACTGAGATTGACGTAGGCGCCGCGCTCGCGCGACTGGCGCAGGTCGGCCTCCAGCGTAGCGGGCGTGGTCAGCGTGCGGGGTGTAAAGCCCTGGAACGCCAGCCGGGACAGCAGCGCGGCACGTTCGCCATCGTCCATCGCCGCCAGCAGGGCCTTGCCGATGGAGTTGGCGTGCAGGTCCCGCCGTTCGCCAGCCGTGGCGATATAGCGAATCGCATGCGGGGATTCGAGCACGTCCAGATAGACCACGGCCGTGCCTTCATGCAGCTTGCCGATGACGATGGTTTCGCCGGTGGCGTCGCGCAATTCGCTCATCGTGCCGTGTACGCGGTCGAGCACCGGATCGTGCCGGGCAATCTGCTGGGCCATCGCCAGCAGCCGCCCCGTGGGGTAGTAGCCCTGCCGGCGGGCGGTTTCGTAGAGATAGCCGAGCGACGTCAGGGTGCGGATCAGCGCCAGGCAGCTGGATGCCGGCACCGCCAGCAGGCGCGCCAGTTCCGACAGCGACAGCGCCCGCCGTTCACGTGCAAAGGTCTCGATGATCTCGATGACCCGCAGGGCGGTCTTGACGTTCATTGCCGGGGGTTTTGCGGACTCTGGGCGCTCTGGCATGGGGGCTGGGCAGGATCGGACGTGCGCGGATCGTGTTGCGGCCCGGGCTGGGGCCTTCGGGGCGGACTGTAGCACGGCGCCCCGCACGAGGCGACCGCAGGCGCACCCCAAGACGCACCTGGGCATGTACCCGACGCACCCGACGCGCCCTGATACGCACCGGATACAACCTTTACGTTGTAAATCGCCTTTACAACCTATCCGTTGTAACTTGAAAATACAACCTCTACGTAGTAAAACGGCTTTACAACCTTTACGTTGTCAGCCTGAATCCCGACGCGTTCGCGCAGCCCCCATGGCCAACCAATATCCCATCCGAATCCTGACCCAGCTGAATCCGGTATTGCAGGGGTTTCGCCGGTCGCGCGGCCTGACCCAGGCCGATGTGGCGGCGCGCCTCGGTGTGAGCCAGCAAAGCTATGCCCGGCTGGAAGCCAATCCCGGGCGCGCCAGCATGGCGCGCGTGCTGGCGGTGCTGCAGGCGCTGGAAGTCGATCTGGTACTGGCACCGCGCGGCGCGGCAGTGGCCACGGATGCCACGGATGCGGCCGGCGCCCGGGGTGCCCGGCGCGGCAAGGCTGACAAGGCCGGCAAGCCTCGAAAACCCGGCACTGCCCAGGCAAGGTCGCGGGCTGCCGGCACGGTCGCCCGCCGCCCGGCCAAGCCCGACCAGGGCCCGGGAGAGGACTGGTAATGGGCCGGCGTGCGCTCCGGCGCCGGCTTGGCGTCTGGATGAATGGCTGGCTGACGGGTACGTGGGAACGGGGCACCGACGGTGAGTCGTTTGCCTACGATGCCGACTGGATGGAGAGTCCCCAGGGGCGTCCCCTGTCTCTCTCGCTGCCATTCCGCTCCGATGCCGCCCCGTATCGCGGTGGCGTGGTCACCGACTACTTCGACAACCTGCTGCCCGACAGCGATGCCATCCGCCGCCGCCTGGCGCAGCGCCATCGCACCCAGGGCACCGGGCCATTCGACCTGCTGGCCGCGCTGGGGCGTGACTGCGTCGGCGCGCTGCAACTGCTGCCGGAAGGCGCCGAGCCCGAAGGGCTGCGCACCATCGAGGGCACGCCGCTGGATGCGTCGGGCATCGCGCGTCTGCTGCGCGATGCCACGCGCAGTGCGCCGCTTGGCCAGCACGACGACGAAGGCGACTTGCGACTGTCGATTGCCGGCGCGCAGGAAAAGACCGCGCTGCTGCATCACGGCGGGCAATGGCTGCTGCCGCACGGCAGCACCCCCACCACCCATATCCTCAAGCTGCCGCTGGGACTGGTGGGCAACATGCGCGCGGACATGCGCACCTCGGTGGAAAACGAATGGCTGTGCGCCCGGATGGTGAGCCACTTTGGCCTGCCCATCGCCGATTGCACCATCGAAACGTTCGAGGACCAGAAGGTGCTGGTGGTGGAACGCTTCGACCGGCGGCTGGCGCCCGACGGCAGCTGGATCATCCGCCTGCCGCAGGAGGACTTTTGCCAGGCGCTGGGCCTGTCGCCGCTGTCGAAGTATCAGGCCGACGGCGGCCCAGGCATCGCGGACATCATGGCCGTGCTGGCGGCGTCCGAAACCCCGGCCCATGATCGTCGTAATTTCTTCAAGACGCAGATCCTGTTCTGGCTGCTGGCGGCGACGGACGGGCATGCCAAGAACTTCAGCCTGTCGATCGGGCCGGGCGGCCGCTACTGGTCGACACCGCTGTACGACGTGCTGTCGGCATTCCCGATCATGGGCGGCGGCGCAAACCAGCTGGCGCCGCAGAAGGCCCGCCTGGCCATGGCCGTGCGCGGCACGCAGAACCACTATCGCATTGGGCAAATCATGCGCCGGCACTGGCTGGAGCAGGGGCGGCTGGTGGGCATGCCCGCCGATGTGGTCGAGGCCATCCTGATGGAGCTCAAGGCGGCCGTCGAGCCCGCTATCGACGCCACGACAGCCGAATTGCCGGCGACGTTTCCGCCCGACGTGGCCGAGCGCGTGTTCGAGGGGCTACGGGCGCAGGCGCGGCGCCTCTGAGCATCGGCTGCTTCCGGGCGGCGATTTGTACCGTTGTGTATCACGACGGCGGGCCGATACGTCGACACACGCAACGGCCGCCTGCGCCACACGGACGCGATACGTCCAACCCTTCCAATAGGCTCCATGGCGATTGCGCATGGTGCGCCGCCAACCATCGGTCCGGCTGGAGCCTCCCATGTCGAAAATCAACATCGCGTTGCAGCTGACGAGGACAGTGTTCTGGTCATTGCCACCTGGTGCGCTCCAGGGGTTGACGCTGGCGGCCGCAGTCATTGCCACCGCCACGGCCTGCGTGGCGCTGGTGATTGCGCTGCCGGCGCGGCCTGTACCGGACTTCCAGAACTAGTCTTGCCGGAATAATCGGAGAAATCGCAATGTGGAATCGCAAGCTGACGCACAACCGAACCATCGTATCGCTGGCCATGGCCACCATCGGCCTGGCCGCCGCCACGGCGGCGCATGCCGCACCGGCTGCGGCCGAGGCCGCTGACAAGCAACCGTCGGTGGTCATCGTGCACGGTGCCTTTGCCGATGGCTCGGACTGGGCCCGCGTCATTCCGCTGCTGCAGGCCAGGGGCGTGAAGGTGCAGGCCGTGCAGAACGGTCTGGAATCGCTGGCTGGCGACGTGGCGGCCACGCGCCGCGCCATCGACAATCAGCCGGGCAAGGTGGTGCTGGTGGGGCATTCGTGGGGCGGCACGGTGATTACGGAGGCGGGCGCCAACGACAAGGTGTCGGCGCTGGTCTACGTCGCCGCCTTCGCGCCGGAAGCGGGCCAGTCGACCGAGGAAGCCGGCAAGGCATTCCCGCCCGCGCCGGGTATCGCCAAGCTGGTGGCCGACAAGGACGGATACCTGTCGCTGCCCCCGCAAGCGGTGGCCAGCGATTTCGCGCAGGACGTGCCCACCGCCCAGGCCCGCGTGATGGCCGCGACCCAGGGCCCTATCCAGGCAAAGGCGTTTGGAGAAAAAACGAGTGTCGCGGCGTGGTCCAGCCGGCCGTCGTGGTACATCGTCAGCGCCAACGACCGCATGATCCCGCCCGATCTGGAACGTGCGATGGCCAGGCGCATTGGCGCCAAGGTGACCACGCTTCCGACCAGCCACGTGCCGCAGCAATCCCGGCCTGCCGATGTGGCGAAAGTCATCCTGGATGCCGTGCAGACGGTGAAGGCGCAGAACTGATACGGGTCTGATCTGGCGCGTGGGCCGCGCCGGGCAGCACGCAGGGCGGCGGGATTATCCCAATAGGCGGGGCGGAATCCCGCGGACGACCGCATTTTCAAGGCGCGCCGGTTATTCTGACAAAATTGTAATGCTCCGCGATTAAGAGAAAACCCTTGAATGACAAATAGACGTTAAAAGATCACCTATAAATAGAGCCTACGTGTTGCGAACTGGTGTCACGCATCACGCCTCCGCCCGCCTGTGCTAGCCTGCGGGCTTTTTTTTGTCAATTTTCCGGCCATGAATGCATTGCAATGATTAATAGCGGATTTTTCATGGGTCCCGGTAATGAATAATGATTCAGGGGTGGTGAAAACCCTCTCCCCGCTTTCGCTTGACTATGTTGGTATATCACATACCTTGTATCTGTCGCGTGGCGCATTACGCGAACATTACGTCGAACATTACATCTTTGTAATGCGGGATAGCCACCGAACATTACAAACCTGTCATTCATTCGGGGTTTTTTGATATCGAGGAGATTTCAGATGCAAAACGAATAGCCAGTCGATGAATTACCTGGAAACCAAGGCTGGACAAGGGTTCTGTCGCGCATTCGGTACCAACTCGTGGTTCGAGCAATGGCGGTCCTGCGCAAATGGGTTTCACACGCGAAACCGGACGACCAAAACAACAAGAACGAAGACACAGGAGACTCGCAAATGCAGGCGACCATTTTACGGTTCGGGCGCACGATGCCCGTGTATCGAACCGCATTCCCATACATTGCAGACCACACCACGACAACAGGGAGCGCGCAATGACTCACGCACCGACCGGGGCCCTTCGCCCCAATCCACAGGTTTCCGACAGCAAACGCTGGTTCCAGTTGCTGGTAGGCGTCGTCTGCATGATCGCTACGGCGAATATCCAGTACGCCTGGACGCTATTCGTGCCGGAAATCCAGGACACCTTTGGCTGGTCTCGCGCCAATATCCAGATTGCCTTTACGATTTTCGTGCTGGTACAGACCTGGCTGGCACCGATCGAGGGGTATTTCATCGATAAATTCGGGCCGCGCCTGATGGTGGCGTTTGGCGCACTATTCATCGGGTTTGCCTGGGTGATCAATTCGCAGGCCACCACGCTGATGGGCTTCTACGTGGGCGCCGCCGTGGGCGGGCTGGGTGTGGGTTCGATCTACGCCACCTGCATCAACAACGCGATCAAGTGGTTCCCGGACCGTCGCGGGCTGGCCGTGGGCCTGACGGCCGGCGGCTACGGTGCCGGTTCGGCGGCCACCATCCTGCCCATCGCCGCAATGATCGAATCGCAGGGCTTCCAGCACACGTTCATGTTCTTCGGCATCCTGCAGGGCGCGCTGGCGTTCATGGCCGCCTGGTTCCTGCGCGCGCCGCAGGCCAGCGAGGTGAAGGCATCGAGCAAGATCTACCAGTCCACGCGCGACTACACGCTGCGCGAGGCGCTGGCCACAGGGCTGTTCTGGCTGATGCTGGTGATGTTCGTGCTGGTGGTCACCGGCGGCATGATGGCCGTGGCGCAGCTGGGCGTGATCGCCAAGGATCTGGGCGTCAAGGAGTTCAAGGTGGACCTGTACTTCTTCACGATGGCCGCGCTGCCGCTGGCGCTGATGCTGGACCGCGTGATGAACGGCATTTCGCGGCCGCTGTTCGGCTGGATCTCGGACAACATCGGCCGGGAGAAGACGATGGTGATCGCGTTCTCGCTGGAAGGGATCGGGATCATCGCGCTCGGCTACTTCGGCAGCAATCCGTACGCGTTCCTGATCCTGTCGGGCGTGGTGTTCCTGGCGTGGGGGGAGGTCTACTCGCTGTTCTCGGCGCTGGCCGGCGACGCGTTCGGCACCAAGCACATCGGCAAGATCTACGGCGTGCTCTATACGGCCAAGGGCATTGGCGCGCTGTTCGTGCCGATCGGCAACCTGATGATGGAGGCCACCGGCACGTGGTCGACGGTGCTCTATACCGTGGCCACCATGGATCTGCTGGCCGCGTGCCTGGCGTTCACGGTGCTGAGGCCGGTGTTCGCGAACCATGTGGCGGCATCGAAACGGGCCTTTGCCGGCGAGCGGGGCGGGACGCAGGTGCCAGCCTGACGTAACGTTCAGGCCGGGAAGGCGCCGCGGCCGGCGTCTTCCCGATGGCACGGCGAAGGCAGGGGACAGGGCTCGACAGGGCGGGACAGGGCGCGACAGGGCGGGACAGGGCGCGACAGGGCCGGACAGGGCGGCATCGGCCCGCCATGCATCTATAATCCGGCATGACTTCTTCAGCCCCTACCCCATTTGCCACGCTGCCGCTGTCCGCGGCCATGCAGGCTACGCTTGCCCAGCTTGGCTACGACGCCATGACGCCGATCCAGGCTGCCAGCCTGCCGCTCGCGCTGGCTGGCCACGACCTGATCGCCCAGGCGCGTACCGGAAGCGGCAAGACCGCCGCTTTCGGGCTTGCCCTGCTGCACCGGCTGGACCCGCGTTCCTTCGACGTACAGGCGCTGGTGCTTTGCCCCACGCGCGAACTGGCCGACCAGGTTACCCAGGAAATCCGTCGCCTGGCCCGCGCCGAGGACAACGTCAAGGTGCTGACGCTCTGCGGGGGATCGCCGATCCGGCCGCAGGTGGAAAGCCTGGTGCACGGCGCCCACGTGATTGTCGGCACGCCGGGCCGGATCATCGACCACCTTGATCGCGGCAGCCTGAACCTCGACACGATCAACACGCTGGTGCTCGATGAAGCCGATCGCATGCTCGACATGGGCTTTCATGACGACATCGCGTTCATCGCCAGCCACGCGCCGAAGAACCGGCAGACGCTGCTGTTCTCGGCCACGTATCCGGACGCCATCGACAAGCTCGCCCATCGCTTTCTGCGCCAGCCGAAGACCGTGAAGGTAGCGGAGTCGCACGACGCCGGCACCATCACGCAGCGGTTTTACGAAGTGGAAAACAGCGAGCGGCTTAACGCCGTTGGCCTGTTGCTCGACCATTTCCGCCCGGCGACCACGCTTGCGTTCTGCAATACGAAGGCGCGTTGCCGCGATCTGGCCGATTTGCTACACGCCCAGGGTTTCGCCGCGCTCGAGCTGCATGGCGATCTGGACCAGCGCGAGCGCGATCAGGTGCTGGTGCAGTTTGCCAACCGGAGCTGCTCGGTGCTGGTGGCCACTGACGTGGCCGCACGCGGGCTCGACATCGCGCAACTGGAAGCCGTGATCAACGTGGACGTCACGCCGGACCCCGAGGTGCACGTGCACCGCGTGGGCCGTACCGGGCGTGCCGGCGAGGCAGGCATGGCATTCAGCCTGGTCAGCCTGGACGAAATGGGCCGCGTGGGCAATATCGAACAGCATCAGGGCGGCGAGTTCGAGTGGCACCCGCTGTCCGAACTGACGCCCGCAGGCGGCGGGCGGCTGCTGCCGCCCATGGTCACGCTGCAGATGCTGGGCGGCCGCAAGGAGAAGATCCGGGCCGGCGATATCCTGGGCGCGCTGACCGGCGAGGCCGGCTTCACGAAGGAGCAGGTCGGCAAGATCAGCGTGATGGAGATGTCCACCTACATCGCCGTGGACCGCGCCATCGGCCGCGAGGCGGTGAAGCGGCTCAACGAGGGCAAGGTCAAGGGCCGCAAGGTGAAGGTCAGGATGCTGACCACCGGGCAGCGCTAAGCCATTGCCGTAGCCATGCCGGTCGCGGCCGGAACAGGCCGGCCAGACGCAGAAGGGGCGCCTCGGCGCCCCTTCTTCATGAACCTCAAGCCAGTTCCTGCTCCGGCACCGCTGCAACCTGTCTGGCCGTGGACTGCCGGCTCGCGGTCAGCCGGCGGTAGCGTCCCAGCGCCCACAGCGGAAAGTACGCGGTATAGCCGTGGTACTTCAGGTGGAAGATGCGTGGGAAACCGGGGGCATTGTGATAAGGATGCGTCCAGAAGCCGTCCTGGCCCTGCGCGTCCACCAGCCAGGCCACGCCGCGCCTGACCGAATCCGATTCGTGCTCGCCCAGCGCCAGCTGGCCCAGCAGCGCCCACGCCGTATGCTCGGCGGTGCTGCCCGCGTCGTGCGTGCCTGCCAGTTCGGGGTGCAGATAGCTGTCGTTGGTCTCGCCCCAGCCACCGTCGGCGTTCTGCTTGCCGCGCAGCCAGTCCACCGCGCGGCGCATCATCGGCAGCTTGCGGTCCACGCCCGCCAGCGCCAGGCCGGCCAGCACGCTCCACGTGCCATAGATATAGTTGGTGCCCCAGCGGCCCCACCAGCTGCCGTCGGCCTGCTGCGTCTGGCGCAGATATCCGATGCAGCGTTCACGCGCGCTGGCGTCCTGCGGGCGGTTGGTCACACCCATGGCCAGCAGCATGCGGCCGGACACGTCTTCGGTGGGCGGGTCGAGCAGGGCGCCATGATCGGCGAATGGAATCGCGTTCAGGTAGTCGCGGTCGCAGTTGGCGTCGAACGCGCCAAAGCCGCCGTTCTTCGACTGCAGCCCGATTGACCAGTCCAGCGCGCGCTCCACGTGCGGCCGGAAGCGTTCGGCCTGGCCGGTGCGCTTGCCGTGGGCGTGCAGCATGGCCAGCACCACGGCGGTATCGTCGATGTCCGGGTAGTAAGGGTTCTCGTACTGGAACGCCCAGCCGCCCGGCGGCGTGGCCGGCGCGGCGTTGTGCTGCCAGTCGCCCACCAGATCCAGCACCTGCCGTTCGGTCAGCCAGTCGTAGCCGCGCGCGATGGCGGCCTTCGATTGCTCGGTGGCCGGTGCCTGCTCCAGCGCCATCAGGCTCCAGGCGGTATCCCACACCGGCGACAGGCAGGGCTGGCAATACGAGATGCCGTCGTCGCGGTGGACGATCAGCTTCTTCAGCGCGTCCATGCAGTCGCGGCGCATCGGATGGTCCTTGGCGTAGCCCATCAGCACCATCATTTCGTAGGCGTAGACCATCGGCGGGAAGATGCCGCCGAAGCCGTCCTCGCCGTTCATCCGCGCCTCGCTCCACTGCACGGCGCGCTGGATGGCCTTGCGGCGCAGCGCGCGCGGGATCAGCGGCTCCATGTGACGTACCACGCGGTCGAGCTTCAGGAACAGGCCCTGCAGGCCGGGCTTGCGCGGGAAGTACTCGGTCTCCTGCTCGGGCGGCGTCACGAACAGTTCCTGCACGCGGATGCCGAGCGGGTTCTTCGCCTGCGCGCGCATCGAGCACAGCACCAGCAGCGGCACCATGGTCGTGCGGGCCCAGTAGGCCACCTTGTCCATATGGATCGGGGCCCAGCGCGGGAACAGCACGAACTCCACCGGCATGAACGGCGTGGCGCGCCAGGGCACTTCGCCAAACGTGGCCAGCAGGATGCGCGTGAACACGTTCGACCGGGCCGCGCCACCGCGCGCCAGGATGGCGTCGCGGGCGCGCACCATGTGCGGGGCGTCGGGCGAATCGCCGGCAGCCTTCAGCGCGAAGTACGCCTTGACGCTGCACGACACATCGAGATCGCCGCCGTAGTACAGGTCCCAGGCGCCGTGCCGGTCCAGCCGCTGCAGCGCGCGCAGATACTTCGCCATGCGGGCTTGCAACGCCGTGTCGATCTCGTCGACAAAATGCATCATCAGGATGTACTCGGCCGTGATCGTGGCATCGGATTCGAGTTCGAAACACCAGTGGCCGTCGGGGTGCTGCTTGTCCAGCAGCGCGTCGCGCGCACGTGCCAGGACGGCATCGATATCGGATGCCGGAATATCTTGTGGAGTCATGCTTGTTCTGGTTCCGTGCAGGGCTGGGTCAGCTGTTCGAGATGGCCAACCAGCGCCGCGCGTTGGGCGGGATCAATGGTGCGATGGCCGAGCAGGTCGGCCAGCCAGAGGCCGTCGGCGGCCAGCCGGCACAGCAGCAGGCGCGTGGCGTCTTCGCACTGGGCCGCGTCACGCTGCAGCGACGCGGCTTCCCATTCCTGGTAGGGCATGCGGAATTCCGGGCGGGCCATGACGAGCATCATGGCGGCCTTCCAGAGTTCGCGTTCGCCCGCTTCGACAAAGCCATCGGCCGATGCCCGCAGGTAGGCGCGCGTGTTGCGGCCGTGCGGCTCGGCGTCGGATTCTGCCACCGTGGTCACCTGGCGCTTGAAATGGTCAAGCACCTCGCTGGACAGCGCCTGCAGCAGTTCCTGCTTGCTGGAGAAGTGATGCTGCAGCCCGCCCTTGGAGACACCGGCGCGGGCCGCCACGGCATTGAGCGTCACCGCGCCGATGCCTTCCTCGACCAGCAGGTCGATGGTGGCGGCGATCAGTCGATCGCGAATCAGCTGGGGCTGCTTGGGGCGGCGGTGGGCTTCACTCATGGCGCCGGAAGATACCATCCGGCCGGATTGTTTGCAAACCGATGCGGCGCCTACGCCGCTTTTTGGGTGTCGCCATGTCTACATTTGTCTACATGAGCGGACGTGCCTTCAGTCGCGGGATTCGGGGCCGTTAGTGCGCTGCAGCATCGACTCCTGTTTCTGTATTGCCATGCCAAGTCAACTTTCGATTCGATTCCGCCTCAACGCGGCGCTGGCCGTGCTGGCAGCACTGCTGACCCTGATCGGCACCATCGGTGTCTTCGGGATGCGCGCGTCCATCGCCGATATCCACGAGATCTACACCAACCAGTTGGCGTCAACGCGCCTTGTGGCGGCATCGCAGCTGAATGCCGCCGTGGTGCGGACCACGCTCGATCGCGCGGTTTTCCATCCCGACGCCGCCGATGTGCCGACCACCATCGACAAGGCGGTGGCCTACCGCGAGAAATCCGAGAAGGCGTGGAGCGCCTACCAGGCGCTGGCCAAGTCCGCCGACGAGAAGGCGCTGTCCGACAAGGTTGAAGCCCTGCGTGGCAATTTCTTCAAGGAAGGCGTGGAGCCGCTGATCGCCGCACTGCGCGCCCACGACGCGGCCGCCATCGATCAGCAGGTCATGGCGAAGATCCCGCCGATGTTCGTGGAACTGACCGCCGCCGTGAATGCGCTCGAACGCAACCAGAGCGACCAGGCGCAGACGCTGTACGACAAGGCCACGGCGCGCTCGCAGCGATTCCTGTGGATGGTCACCGGCGCGATCGCGATCGGCATCGTCGGCGCGCTGCTTTGCGCCATTGGCCTGCGCCGTGCCATTTCGGAGCCGCTGGTACGCATGCTGGAAAGCTTTGGCCGGATTTCCCACGGCGACCTGACCGAACGCATTCGCGTGACCAGCCAGGACGAGATGGGCGACCTGACCCAGGGCCTGCGCCAGATGCAGTCGGGCCTGATCGATGCCATCCAGACCATGCGTGGCGGCAGCGATGCGATTGCCACGGCCACGCGCCAGATCGCGGCGGGCAACCTGGATCTGTCGCAGCGCACCGAGCAGCAGGCCAGCGCGCTGGAAGAAACTGCCGCCAGCATGGAACAGCTGACGGCCATCGTGCGGCAGAACGCCGAGAACGCCCAACAGGCCAACCAGCTGGCCGCGGCCGCTTCGGAAACCGCGTCGCGCGGCGGCGAAGACATGCGCAACGTGGTGGCCACGATGAGCGGCATCCAGCATGCGTCGCGCAAGATTGGCGAAATTACGGCGGTGATCGAAGGCATCGCGTTCCAGACCAACATCCTGGCCCTGAACGCCGCCGTGGAAGCGGCCCGCGCGGGCGAGCAGGGCCGTGGCTTTGCCGTGGTGGCCGGCGAGGTGCGCGAACTGGCGCAACGGTCGGCAACGGCCGCCAAGGAAATCGTCCAGCTGATCAACGACACCGTGAGCCAGGTGGAAGCCGGCACGCAGCAGGTGGACAAGGCCGGCACCACGATGCACGACCTGGTGCAGGCGGTGGGCCGCGTGACGTCGATCATGGGCGAGATCAGCACGGCGTCGCGCGAGCAGAGCGCCGGCATCGAGCAGGTGGGCAAGGCCGTCACGCAGATGGACCAGATGACGCAGCAGAACGCCGCGCTGGTGGAAGAGGCCGCCGCGGCGGCCAAGGCGCTGGAAGAGCAGGCCGATGTGCTGAAGGCGTCGGTGTCGTCGTTCCAGGTGCCGGCCGTGGTGTGAGTCGGGGGGCCTCCGCGCCCCGCTCAGGCCTCGGTCAGCGGGGCAAAACGCACGCGCTCATCGTCCAGCCGCCCGTGGAACATCTCCGCCGGCCGCACCCACGGCGACGTGTTGTGCGGCCAGATATGCACGTAGACCGTCAGGATTTCGTCGTTTTCCGAGTGCCTGGCTTCAAAGATGCGCCGGTACAGGCCGCCCTTGTAGTGCCGGTGCGTGGCCAGCTTCAGCGCGTCGGCCTCGCTGGTGACCTGGTAGCGCGGCGTCTTGCCTTCGCCGAATTCACCCACCAGCGCAAAAGCCTGGCGGATGGCGTCGATGTCCGTGTCTTGCATGAGGAATTCCGGTTGGGTCGGCCTGGCCCGGTGCTGGCCCAGGCGGGGCCGGCATTCTACTCCGGGCAGGGCCGGCGCTTCTCCGCGGCGCCCCGGACGGCATCACGGCGTGATGGCCACCTTCAGCACCCCGTCGCGCTGGTTGGCAAAGAGGTCATAGGCCGATTCGATATCGGCCAGCTTGTAGTGGTGCGTGACCAGCGGCGCCAGGTTCACCCGCTGGGTCTCGATCACGTTCATCAGGCGGCGCATGCGTTCCTTGCCGCCCGGGCACAGCGACGTGATGATCTTGTGGTCGCCCAGGCCGGCGGCGAACGGGCCCAGCGGGATGCGCAGGTCGGTGGAATAGACGCCCAGGCTGGACAGCGTGCCACCGGGCTTCAGCACCCGCAGCGCCGCCTCGAAGGTGGCCTGCGTGCCCAGGGCCTCGATGGCGGCATCGACGCCCCGGCCGCCAGTCAGCCGCAGGATTTCATCGACGACATCGGTCTTGCGGAAATTGACGACTTCGTCGGCGCCCATCTGGCGGGCGATCGCCAGGCGCTCGTCAATGCCATCGACGACGATGATTTTCGATGCCCCACGCAGCCGCGCGCCGGCCGTGGCGCACAGGCCAATCGGCCCCTGCGCGAAGACCGCCACGATATCGCCAATCTTGATATTGGCCTGTTCGGCCCCTGCAAATCCGGTGGACATGATGTCCGGACACATCAGCACCTGCTCGTCGGTCAGCCCGTCGGGAATCGGTGCCAGGTTGGCCTGGGCATCGGGCACCAGCACGTATTCGGCCTGCGTGCCGTCGATGGTGTTGCCAAAGCGCCAGCCACCCATCGGCTTGTAGCCATGGCCGTGCGACTGGCCGTCCTGCGACGCGCAGCCGTCCTGGCAGGCGTACGAGTAAAAGCTCGGACAAATCGCACCCGCAATCACGCGCTGGCCTTCCTGATAGCCGGTGACGTTGCTGCCCAGCTTCTCGATCACGCCGACCGGCTCGTGTCCAATGGTCAGGCCCGGCTGCACCGGGTATTCGCCTTTGAGGATGTGAACGTCGGTGCCGCAGATCGTGGTGGTGGTGATACGGATCAAGGCATCGTCGGGACCGACGCTGGGGATGGGCTTTTCCTGAAGGGTGATCTTGCCGGGACCTTGAAAGACGGCAGCACGCATGGTGGGCATGGTTTGGCTCCTGAAGACTTCGGCGGAAGGGCGGCCGTGGGGGCGAACGGCGCGCCGCTTTCAGTCTATTGCCACAGATTTGCGCCAGTGTTGATCAGAGTCGGAGGATGCAGACGTTGACCTGTGGCGCTTCTGGCGTGCGTGGCAACGCTGGTCCTACCGCCCGCCGCGCTCGAGAATCTTGTACAGGTGCGACCGCGATATCTGCAATTGCGCTGCCGCGCGTTTCTTGTTGCCGCCGTGGCGGGCGATGGCATCGAGCACCGCCGCATAGGCCAGCCCGCTCATGCCGCCCCCGGTGTCCGCCGGCGGTATGCCGAAGGCCACGCCATCGCTGACGGCGGGGGCGCCGGACAACGGTGTGCCGAATGCAGATGCCTCCGGCATATCCTGCGCCACCACCGTACCCCGCGCCGCGTCCCCCCGCGCAAAGTCCGCCACCTTCAGCGCGCGGCCATCGCAAAACACCAGCGCCTCTTCCACGCGTTGCCGTAGCTGTCGGACATTGCCCGGCCATCGCTGCCCGGCCAGATACCGTGCCACATCATGCTCGATCCGGGGCGCAGGCATGCCATTGCGCGTGCAGAAGGCTTCGACAAAATGCTGCAGCAGGGCCGGAATGTCCTCGCGCCGTTGCCGTAGTGCGGGAATGCGCAGCACCACGCCGCTGAGCCGGTAATACAGGTCCAGGCGGAATCTGCCGGCGTCGATCAGTTCGGGGATATCGCGATTGGTGGCCGATACCAGGCGGAAATCCACCTTGCGGGCGCGTCCGCTGCCTAGCCGTTCGACCATGTGGTCTTCCAGCACGCGCAGCAGTTTCACCTGCATTTCCATCGGAATATCGGCCACTTCATCGAGGAATACCGTACCGCCGGCCGCCAGTTCGAGCTTGCCGGCCTGGCCCTGGCGCTTGCTGCCGGTGAAGGCGCCGGGGGCGTGGCCGAACAGTTCGGATTCGATCAGCGTGGCGGGCAGGGCGGCCAGGTTCAGGCTGACCAGCGGGCGGTCCGCGGCAGGGTCGTCGTGGCCGGTGCCGTGGATGGCGCGTGCCACCAGTTCCTTGCCGGTGCCGCTTTCGCCCAGGATCAGCACGGGCACGTCCAGCCGGGCCACGGTCTGGATTTCGCGGCGCAGACGCTGCATCGGCGCGCTTTCGCCGATCAGGCCCATATTCGACTGGCGTTCGCGCAGGCCCTCCACTTCGCGCTGGTAGCGTGCCACCTCCGAACGCAGCGTCACCAGTTCCTTGTGCAGCCGCAGCAGCTCGTCCGGCCCCTTGAACATCACCTGGCCGATGGCGCCCACCACTTCGCCGTGCTGGCGGATCGGAATGCGGTTGACCACCCGGGTGGTGTGATTCAGCTGCTGCAGCTGGCCGATTTCGGCCTTGCCGCTGCTGACCACCTGCGGCAGCCGCGAGTTCGGAATCACCTCGGCCGCCGCGCGCCCGATGCCTGCCCCTGGGGCCAGGCTCAGAAATTTCTCGTGGACCGGGCTGATATAGCGCACCAGCCCCGCGTGGTCGACCACAGTGATGGCCTGGTAGGGATCGTTCAGGAAGTGGTCGAGGATGGCATCGGCAAACGGCACGGTGCCCAGGAAATCGAACAGCGTGGCCTGGGGGTCGGCACGATGCAGCAGGATCAGGTGGCGATCGGCGTCTTCGAGCGACAAGCCGATGTAGCGCGCCGGGCCGACTTCCACCGGAAACAGTCGCCGACCGCTTGCCGGGTCGGCGTTTGCCCGGGCAACCCGCGCCGCGTGCGCCACGGCGGGATCGGCACAGACGCCGAAGGCTGCCACGGGGTCGCCATCGCCCTGGCATACCAGCGCCCCAAGGAACGCGGCATCCGGAAGCGGATCGCGCTTGGCGACCGTCGCCTGTGTTGTCTCCGTGGACACGCGTGTCTCCTGTTGTGTCCTCGTTGTGGACACTTTGATGTATTTGTCACGGACATCTTAACGGTGTCATACGGAATTCTCAATGTAATCAAGGCTGGAACAAGTGCCTGAAATCTGGCACGACTTGTGCGGAGTGTCTTCGCATCAACACAAGAAAGACAGTCGGAGACAGACACGTGAGTTGGCAGCCTGAAGTGGACGAACTTGCCTGGCGGCGGCGGCTGGCCGCCCGCATGGGCGGGGACAGCAAGGTGGAGCGCCACAAGGCGGCGGGCAAGCTGACAGTGCGCGAGCGGGTCGATGCGATTGCCGATCCGGGGTCGTTCCGCGAGGTGGGCGGCCTGAGCGGCAGCGGCCGCTATGACAGCAACGGTCGGCTGATCGACTTGATTCCGTCGAACCTGGTCATGGGCCGCGCGCAGGTGGACGGCCGCCCCGTGGTGCTGGTGGGCGACGATTTCACGGTGCGCGGCGGGGCCAACGACGGCGCGCCCGGCGACAAGCTGATCCATGCCGAAAAAATGGCCCACGACCTGCGGCTGCCGATGATCCGGCTGGTGGACGGCACGGGCGGTGGCGGCTCGGTGCGCAATATCGAGATCAAGGGCCACACGCTGATTCCGACCATGAAGGTGTGGCAGTACGTGGTGGAAAACATGGCCACTGTGCCCGTGGTGTCGCTGGCGCTGGGCTCGGTGGCGGGCATGGGCGCGGCGCGCGTGGCGGCCAGCCACTATTCGGTGATGGTCAAGGAGACCTCGCAACTGTTCAGCGAAGGGCCGCCGCTGGTGGCGCAAGCCGGCCAGGACATCGGCAAGAACGAGCTGGGCGGCAGCCAGATCCACACCCGCAATGGCGTGGTGGACGACGAGGTGGCCACCGAGCAGCAGGCCTTTGCGCGTGCCCGGCAGTTCCTGTCGTACCTGCCGGCCTCGGTGTATGACCTGCCGCCCCGGACGGAAACACGCGATAGCCCGTCGCGGCGCGACGACTGGCTGCTGGCGGCCATTCCGCGCGACGCGCGTGCCGCATACCAGATCCGGCCGATCCTGGAAACACTGGTCGATGCCGGATCGTTTTTCGAGACCGGCAAGCAGTGGGGACGGGCCATCGTCACGGGGCTGGCCCGGCTCGATGGCTGGCCGGTGGCCGTGATTGCCAGCGACCCGGGCTGGCACGGCGGCAACTGGGATAGCGACACCGCCGAGAAATTCACCCGCTTTGTCGATCTGGCGCAGACCTTCCATCTGCCGGTCGTGCACCTGGTGGATACGGCGGGCTTCCAGGTCGGGCCGGAGGCCGAGCAGGCCGGGATCATGCGCTACGGCGTGCGGGCGCTGGCCGCCGTCTACCAGGCCACGGTACCCTGGTGTTCGGTCATCGTGCGGCGCGCCTATGGCGTGGCGGCGGCCGGGCATCAGCACATGGGCCGGTTCAATTTCCGCTACGCGTGGCCGTCGGCCAACTGGGGGGCCTTGCCGATAGAGGGGGGCCTCGAAGTGGCTTACAAGGCCGAGATCGAGGGCGCGGACGACCCCGTGCAGAAGCGCGCCGAGATCGAACAGCGCGTGCGCAGCCTGACGTCGCCGTTCCGTAGCGCCGAGGCGTTCGTGATCGAAGACATCATCGATCCGCGCGATACCCGCGCGCTGCTGTGCGAATTCGCCACCGTTGCCGCGCCGCTACGCGAGCCCGGCGTCAGCCGCTTTGGCGTGCGGCCCTGAGCCGGCACCCCCGACACAAGACACCAGAACATCAGAACAACACAGGAGAGAGACTTGAAGAAGCTGCTGATTGCAAACCGGGGCGAGATTGCCCTGCGTATTTTGCGGGCCGCGCGGGATCTGGATATCGGCACCGTGGCGGTCTATGCGCAGGACGACGTCAGCGCGCTGCATCGCGTGCTGGCCGACGAGGCCGTGGCGCTCGATGGCGCGGGTCCGGCCGCCTACATCGACATCGCGGGCATCGTCGCCGCGGCCAAGGCCACTGGCTGCGATGCCGTCCACCCGGGCTATGGCTTCCTGAGCGAGCGCGCAGACTTTGCGCAGGCGTGCGCGGCGGCCGGCATCCGGTTTATCGGCCCCGACGTCGAGCATCTGGCGATCTTCGGCGACAAGGGCCGGGCGCTGGAACTGGCCGTGCAGAGCGATGTGCCGGTGATGCCGGCCACGCATGGCGGTGCAACGCTGGAAGAGATCACGGCCTTCTTTGATGCGCAGGGCGCGGCCGGCGTGGTCATCAAGGCGGTGGGCGGCGGCGGCGGGCGCGGCATGCGGGTGGTGCGCCGGCGCGAAGACGTGGCCGAAGCCTATGCGCGCTGCCGCTCGGAGGCGGCGTCGGCATTCGGCATCGACGCGCTGTACGCGGAGCGGCTGGTGGCGCGGGCGCGCCATATCGAAGTGCAGATTGCCGGCGATGGCATCGACGTGGTGGCGCTGGGCGAGCGCGACTGCACGCTGCAGCGCCGCCTCCAGAAACTGGTGGAGATTGCGCCAAGCCCGGTGCTCAAGCCTCATCTGCGCGAGGCCATCATCAAGGCCGCGCTGCGGCTGGCACGCCGGGTGCGCTATGCCAGCCTGGGGACGTTCGAGTTCCTGGTCGAGGAAAACGACGCGGGCGATCAGAAGGACTTCGTCTTTATCGAGGCCAATCCGCGCCTGCAGGTGGAGCATACGATCACCGAGCAGGTCACCGGCGTGGATCTGGTGGCGCTGCAGATCGGGCTGGCAGCCGGGCGCACGCTGGGCGACCTGGGGCTGGACCCGGCCGCGCCGCCGCAACCGCGCGGCTTTGCGATCCAGGTGCGCGTCAACGCCGAGATGACCGATGCCAACGGCCTGGCGCGCCCGGCGCACGGCCGCCTGGAGCGATTCGACCCGCCGACCGGGCCCGATGTCCGCGTCGATACCCATGCCTACACCGGCTACGAGCCGTCGCCGAATTTCGACACGCTGCTGGCCAAGCTGATCGTCAGCAGTGGCGCGCCGGACTTCGGCGCGGTGCTGCGCCGCCTGCAGCGCGCGCTGGCCGAATTCCGTATCGGTGGCGTGCCGACCAACCTGAACCTGCTGCGCGCGCTGGTGCAGCGGGACGAATTCCGGACCCAGGCCGTCCACACGCGCCATTTCGAGGCCATCCTGCCCGAGCTGGCCGCCGCCGCAGAACAGATTGCCGACGCGGGCCGCGCGCAGGACGCGCTGCTGGGCGGCACGACACGTCCGCCGGTCCACGGGCTGGCGCATGCGGCGGGGCCCGAGGAACAGGTCGACGAAGGGCTTGTTGCGATCCGCGCGCCGCTGACGGGCCGCGTGGTGGATATCGCCGTCGAACTGAACGCGCTGGTCAAGCCCGGCCAGACCGTGGCCGTGCTCGACGCCATGAAGATGGAGCACGCGATCGTGGCCGAGTGCGCAGGCCGTGTGGTGGACCTGCGCCTGGAGAAGAACGCGCTGGCGGCCGAGAACCAGATACTGATCGTGCTGGAAGCCGCCGATGCCGAGGGCGTGGCGGCCGACACCGCGCAGGCGCACGATGCCAACGCCATCCGCGCCGATCTGCAGCGCGTGCTGGACCGGCACGCCCTTCTGCATGACGCCGCGCGTCCCGATGCCGTGGCGCGGCGCCGCTCGCGTGGCCAGCGCACCGCCCGCGAGAACATCGCCGACCTGTGCGATGCCGACAGCTTTGTCGAATATGGCGCGCTGGCGCTGGCCGCCCAGGCAAGCCGCCGCACCCGCGAAGATCTGATCGCCAACACGCCGGCCGATGGCCTGATTACCGGCATAGGCAACGTCAATGCCGATCTGGTCGGCAAGGAGCGCGCCCGCAGCGCGGTAATGGCCTATGACGCCACGGTGATGGCGGGCACGCAGGGCAAGCGCAACCATATCAAGACAGACCGCATCGTCGAGGTGGCGCTGCGCGACGAACTGCCGCTGGTGCTGTTTGGCGAAGGCGGCGGCGGGCGGCCCGGCGATGTGGACTTTCCGTCGGTGTCGGGCCTGTACCAGCCATCGTTCGCGGCCTTTGCCGAATTGAGCGGCCAGGTGCCGGTGGTGGGCATCGTGTCGGGCCGCTGCTTCGCGGGCAATGCGGCGTTCCTGGGCTGCTGCGATGTCATCATTGCCGACAAGTCGGCCAATATCGGCATGGCTGGGCCAGCCATGATCGAAGGCGGCGGCCTGGGCGTCTTCCGGCCTGAGGATGTGGGGCCCGCGCCGGTGCAGTTTGCCAATGGCGTGATAGACATCCTGGTGGAAAACGAGGCCGAAGCCACGCAGGCGGCCAAGCACTACCTGTCGATGTTCCAGGGGCGCGTCGCGCACTGGAGCGCGCCCGATCCGGCGGCGCTGCGCCACGTGGTGCCGGAGAACCGCCTGCGGGTCTACGACACGCGCAAGGCCATCGAGGGCATTGCCGATGTGGGCAGCGTGCTGATGCTGCGCGGCGGCTTTGGCGCGGGCATCCATACGGCGCTGGCGCGCGTGGAAGGCCAGCCGGTGGGCATCATGGCCAACAACCCGTACCACCTGGGCGGGGCCATCGACGCCGATGCGGCCGACAAGGCGTCGCGCTTCATGCAGCTGTGCGACGCGCATGGCCTGCCGATCGTCTCGCTGATCGACACCCCGGGGTTCATGGTGGGCCCCGATGTCGAGGCCCGTGCGCAGGTACGCCACGTATCGCGCATGTTCCTGACGGCGGCCAAGCTGCGCGTGGCGCTGCTGGCCGTGACGCTGCGCAAGGGCTATGGCCTGGGCGCGATGGCCATGGCGGGCGGCGGCTTTCGCTCGGCGAACTTCACGATCTCTTGGCCGACCGGCGAGTTCGGGCCGATGGGGCTGGAGGGCGCGGTACGGCTGGGCTTCAAGAAGGAACTGGAAGCGGTGCCCGATGGCCCGGAGCGCAAGGCGTTGTTCGACCGGCTGGTGGCGCAATCGTACGAGCGCGGCCACGCGATCAACACGGCGGCGGCGGTGGAAATCGACGCGGTGGTCGATCCGGCCGACACGCGCAAATGGATCGCCCAGGGCATTGCGTCGGCGGAACTGCGCGGCCGCCGCGCGCGCCGCGGCTTCGTGGACGCCTGGTGAGCGCCCCCGTGGACGTTCGGAACCCAAAAATCAGGAGACATTCATGACCAGGAATGGTCCAGATCCGGCGCAACTGGCGCTGGGGGGATTGCGCGTGCTGGAAATCGGTACCGGGCCGGCGCTGGCCTACGCGGGCAAGCTGTTTGCCGATTTTGGCGCCGAGGTCATCAAGGTGGAAGAGGCGGCCGGCGATGCCTGGCGGCGCATGCCGCCGTTGATCGACCCCCCCGGCGGCGGGCAGCCCGAGAGCGCACTGTTTGCGTGGCTCAATACGAACAAGCGCAGTGTCGTCGCCACGGGCGGCGCCGAGGACGACGCCTGGCTGGCGCAGTTGGCCCGCACGTGCGATGTCGTGCTCGATGCGCGGGCGCTTGATGCAGGCATCGCCGTGCTTGAGCGGCCGGTGTGGCGGGCGCCGGGCGACGCCCACGGCCATGTGCCCATCGACATCGCGCTGACGTGGTTCGGCGAAAGCGGCCCATACAGCCGGTTCGCGGGGACCGAGGCGGTCTGCCGGGGGCTGGCGGGAGCCGTACATGGCAGCGGGCCGGTGGAAGGCCCACCGCATATGCCGCACGACGTGCAGACGGGCATCGTGGTGGGCCTGAGCGCATTTTCGGCGGCAGTCGGGGCGCTGCTCGGCACCGGCCAGGGTAGCCGGCGTTATGTGCTGAGCCTGCACGAGTGCATCTTCAGCGTGGTGGAGATGGAAGCGGGGATGGTGCAGGACAAGCGCCACCCGCTGCGCCGCATGGGCGTGAACCGCTTCTGCGGCACGCATCCGGGTGGCATCTACGAGACCGCCGATGGGTGGATCGGCATCTTCACGCATACCTTGCCGCAGTGGAAGGCGCTGTGCGAGGCGATCGGGCGTCCCGAACTTGGCAGCGATCCGCGCTTTGCCAGCGGGCCAGAGCGCATGCTGGTGGCCGACGAGATCGACGCATTCCTGAAGCCGGCGCTGCGCGGGCGGACGGCCGAAGAATGGTTCGCGCTGCTGGGCGACAAGAAACACCCGGCCGTGGTGGTGCCCAGCATGGCGACGCTGCTGGGGCAGGCCGTGCATCGCGAGCGTGGCGCGTTCGTCCCGGTGGAACTGGAAGGCGTGACGTTCGAGGGCCCCGTGGTGCCGCTGCGGCTCGACGATGCCGGGCCGCTGCCCGGCGGCAAGGCGCCGGTGCTGAGCGCGGATACCGCGCGCTATCGGCATGCGGGTCTCGATCATCATCCGCGGCAGGCTCTGGCCGCAGCGCCCGCCGGGCGCTTGCCGCTGGAGGGCATCCGCGTCATCGACCTGACCATGGGCTGGGCGGGGCCGCTGGCCACGCGGACGCTGGCCGATCTGGGCGCGGAGGTCATCAAGGTGGAAAGCACGGGCTATCCGGACTGGTGGCGCGGCGCGAATTTCACCGACGAGTTCTACCGGGACAGGCTGTACGAGAAGAACTCGAACTTCAACATGATGAACCGCAACAAGCTCGGCATCACGCTGGACCTGACGCAGCCCGAAGGCAAGGCGCTGTTGCTGGATCTGGTGGCGCACGCCGACGCGGTGATCGAAAACTACTCGGCCGAGGTGCTGCCCAAGCTCGGCCTGACCTACGACACGCTGCGCGCCCGCAATGACCGGCTGGTGATGGTGTCGATGCCGGCCTTCGGTCTGGGCAACGCGTGGAGCAACACGCGCGCCTATGGTGGCACGCTGGAACAGGCCAGCGGCCTGCCGTGCTACACGGGCCACCCCGAGGGTCCGCCGGCCATGACGTCGTACGCCTACGGCGATCCGATTGGCGGGCTGAACGCCGGCGCGGCGCTGCTGGTGGCGCTGTTCGCCCAGCGGGCCACGGGCAAGGGGCGGCATCTGAACCTGTCCCAGGTGGAGGCCATGCTGGCGCTGACCGCGCCGTACATGATCGAGCAGTCGGTATCGGGCCGCGTGGCACCGCGCCAGGGTAATCGCCATCCGATGGCCGCGCCGCACGACTGCTACCGCTGCGCGGGCGACGACGGCTGGATTGTCGTGAGCGTGACCGATGCCCAGTGGCCTGCGCTATGCCAGGTGATCGGCCGCGTTGACCTGGCCGAAGACACGGCGCTGGCCGATGCGGCCGGCCGGCGCGCGCAGCATGACCGCATCGACGCGGCCATTGCCGCCTGGTGTGCGACGCGCGAGCCCGACGACGCCATGCAGCAGCTTCAGCAGGCCGGCGTGGCCGCCGGCGCGGTCAAGCCCATGTGGCAGGTGCTGCAGGACCGCCATCTGCACGCGCGCGGCTTCTGGTGCGAGGTGGAGCGGCCCTACGTCGGGCGCTATGCCGCCAGCACCAGCTGGTTCCGTGGCATCGACGGTCCCGCGCCGATTCGCCGGGTGTCGCCCACGCTGGGGCAGCACACCGACCAGGTGCTGGCCAGCGTGCTGGGGCTCGGCGCCGAACAGCGCGAGGCGCTGGCGCGTCGGGGCATCACCGGACAGACCGCCCGGCCCAAGGGCGCCGGGACATCGGCCTAGCCCGATGTCCTGGGCAGGAAACGCCAGATTCCAAGACCAATACGACAAGGAGACAACATGAACCGACGCGCACTGACCGCCGCCATGGCAATGGGATGCCTGCTGGCCGTGGGGCTGCCCGGCACCGCTGCCGCACAGGGCAGCCAGGCCGGCAACTGGCCGAACAAGCCGATCCGCATGATCGTGCCGTTCCCGGCCGGATCGTTCACCGACACCGTGGCACGCGTGCTGTCGGAACGGCTGACCAGATCGCTGGGGCAGCCGGTGGTGGTGGAGAACAAGGCCGGCGCGAACGGCCTGATCGGCGTGGGCGAGGCGGCGCGCGCGGCGCCCGACGGCTACACGCTGCTGGTGACCAATTCCAGCAGCGTCACCATCAATCCGCATATCTACAAGAAGGCCAGCTACAAGGCCCGCGACCTGGCGCCGGTCACGCTGGTGCTGGAGGCGCCGTTCATCCTGGTGACCAATCCCGAATGGTCGCAGAAGCACGCCGTGGCCACGGTGCCCGACCTGGTCCGCTACGCGTCGCAACATCCGGGAAAGATCAGCTACGGCTCGGCGGGCCCCGGCAACATCGCCCACCTGAGCTTTGCGATGCTGAACAACCGGGCCCGGATCAACACCACCCATGTGCCGTACAAGTCCGCCGCCCAGGCGGAAATGGCGGTGATCAGCGGCGAGCTCGATACGGCTTTCGATACCTGGACCGCGCTGCCGCAGATCAAGGCCGGCAAGCTCAAGCCCATTGCCGTCAGCTCCACGCGGCGCATGACGCAGTTGCCTGACGTGCCGACCGTCGAAGAGGCTGGCCTCAAGCCGTTCAATTCCACGTTCTGGATCGGCCTGCTGGCACCGGCCGGCACCCCGCAGCCGATCGTCCAGAAACTGCACGCGGCCACGCGCGGCGTGCTGGAAGACGAAAAGGCCAAGGCGGCGCTGAGCCAGCAGGGCGATGTGGTGATGGTGGACCCGGAGAACTTCGCCAGGCGGGTCGAGAAAGAAGAAGTGAGCTGGGATGCGGTGATCCAGAAGGAGAACATCACGCTGGATTGATCGACGGAGCGGTGCTGCGCGGCGTGGCTGGGTGCATCCCGGTCACGTCTCGATGTGACGCTTTCGCGGGCCATCGGTACCAATCCCTAGTTGACGTCGTTTTTCATGGGCATAAAATCGGTTTCATAAACATGAAAACGGAGCGCCGACCATCCGGTCCGACGCCGCCATGGCGCCATCATTTGGAGACAGCCCACCCATGACCGCATCGTCCGCCGCCGATCAGGCGGCTCCTTGCTATTTTGTTCGCACCGAAGAGGTTGCCGGCTATCACCCGGCCAACCATGTCGGCACCCTGAACCGTCGCATCATCGGCCGCGAAAATGTGGGCGCCACGCAACTCGAAGTCATCCACGGCACCATCGAGCGGGGCAAGGGCGCGCTGCCGCACGCGCACCCGGGCATCGAGCAGGTCTGCTACGTGCTGGAAGGGCGTGCGCGGGCCGAGGTCAATGGCCAGGCGCGCGAACTGGGGCCGGGAGACTGCTGCTTCTTTCCGGCCGATGCCATGCATGTGTTCACGGTGATCAGTGACGAGCCCGTGAAGCTGCTGGTGATCTATGCGCCACCTTACGAGGAATCACCGGATCGCGTGATTCGTCCGGCCTGAATATCGCAGTCGGCTGGACCATCAAAGGCCTTGCAGCCGCCCAACACCCTGGAGGAGATCACCATGCCGAATTTCCGCGTGCGGCGCACGCTTGTCGCCGCCATGCTGGCGCTACCCGCGACGGCGCTGCCGCTGGCCGCGCAGGCAGCCGACACTTATCCAAGCCGGCCGATCCGGCTGGTCGTGCCATTTGCCGCGGGCAGCGGTACTGACGCCGTGGCGCGCATCACGGCCAAGGAACTGGGCGACGCGCTGGGCCAGAACGTGGTGGTCGACAACCGGCCCGGCGCCAACGGCGCGATTGCGGCCGAACTGGTGGCGCAGGCCGCCCCCGACGGCTACACGCTGTTCATGACGACGAACACCACGCATTCGGCCAACCCGTCGTTGATGAAGAAGCTGCCCTACGACCCGATCAAGGATTTCACGCCGGTGGCACGCATGGGCAATCTGCCGTTCATGCTGGTCATCAATCCGAAGCTGCCGGTGAAGACCGTGGGCGACCTGATTGCCTACGCCAAGGCCCATCCGGGCATGTCATACGCCAGCGGCAACAGCACCGGCATCGTGTCCGGGGCCACGCTGGGCCGCATGGCCAACATCGACCTGTTGCACGTGCCCTACAAGAGCACGCCGCCGGCCATGACCGACGTCATTGCTGGCCAGGTGCCGATGATGTTCGTCGATGTGGCGGCCGGCATCGCCAACGTCAAGGCCGGCAAGATGCGCGCGCTGGCCGTGACCACCGCGCAGCGCAGCCGCCTGCTGCCCGACCTGCCGCCGATTGCCGACACGCCGGAGCTGAAGGGTTTCGACATCACGTCCTGGAACGGCGTATTCGCGCCGGCAAGGACGCCGCAGCCGGTTGTCGAGCGGTTGAACCGCGAATTGTCGAAGATCGCCGCCAGCAAGGAGGTGGCACCGAAGTTCGAGGCGCTGGGCTTCGAGGCGTTCGGCCAGACCCCGCAGCAGTTCACGGCCTTTGTCGGCAGCGAACTGGTGAAGTGGAACAGGCTTGTCAAGGACGCGGGCATCCAGCCGGAATAAGGAGCACCGGATGAATTTCGAAAGGACACCCGAGCAGAACGCCATCGTCGATGCCGTGACGCAGTTGTGCAGCGACTTCGGCCCGGAGTACTGGGCCGAACTGGACCGCGAACACCGGTTCCCCGAAGCGTTCCACCAGGCCATGGCCGGGGCGGGCTGGCTGGGCATCGCCATGCCCGAGCGATTCGGCGGTGCGGGGCTGGGCATCACCGAGGCGGCACTGATCATGCAGACGGTGTCGGCGTCGGGGGCGGGATTCTCCGGCGCGTCGGCCATCCACATGAATGTGTTCGGCCTGAACCCGGTGGTGGTATTCGGCAACGAGGCCCAGCAGGCGGCCGCGTTGCCGCCGCTGATCGAAGGCCGCGACAAGGCCTGCTTTGCGGTGACCGAGCCCGATGCGGGGCTGGACACCACGCACCTGAAGACGCAGGCCGTGCGTACCGCCGACGGCAGCGCCTACCGCGTGGATGGCCGCAAGATCTGGATTTCCACGGCGCAGGTGGCCACGCGCATGCTGCTGCTGGCGCGCACCACGCCGCTGGACGCCGTGAGCAAGCCCACGCAAGGCCTGAGCCTGTTCTATACGACGCTGGACCGCAACCACATCGAAGTGCGCGAGATCGACAAGATGGGGCGCGGCGCGGTCGATTCGAACATGCTGTTCATCGACGGTCTGATGGTGCCGGCCGAAGACCGCATCGGCGAGGAGGGCAGGGGCTTCGAGTACATCCTGCACGGGCTGAATCCCGAACGCATCCTGATCGCGGCCGAGGCCGTGGGGCTCGGCCGTGCCGCGCTGGAAGCCGCCACGCGTTATGCCCGGGAGCGCACCGTGTTCGGCCGGCCGATCGGCCAGAACCAGGGCATCCAGCATCCGCTGGCGCAAGCCTGGATGGCGCTGGAGGCGGCTGACATGATGGTGTGGAAGGCGGCCTGGCTCTACGATCAGGGCAAGCCGTGCGGTGCAGAAGCCAACGCGGCCAAGTATCTGGCGGCGGAAGCGGCGCACCAGGCGTGCCAGACGGCCGTGCTGACGCTGGGCGGGATGGGCTATGCGCGGGAGTACCACGTGGAACGCTACCTGCGGGAGTCCTATATCCCGCGCATCGCGCCGGTCAGCGCCCAGCTGATCATGTGCCATATCGCGGAGCGCGTGCTGGGGCTGCCGAAGTCGTACTGAAGCCGAAAAAGGAAAAGGAAAAAGGAAAAGGCCCCGGACCTGTGAAGATCCGGGGCCATTTTCAGTGCAGGTTTCCCGCTGCCGCGCCATGACGATCCGTGAGGATCTGACACCGTTGAGTGCCACGCTGCCTTTCAGCGATGAAAACGTCCAATCATCGTTGAAAAGCACCTAGGCCGATGCTCATGGCGCGGCGCGCGGCGGCATGTTCTTCCCATCTAAGAGCCCATGCCGCGCAAATCTGGATGACCCTGCCCGCCATCCAGACCGCGGAAATCGTCAATCACTTGCCAAGCTCGTGGCCAATCACGCCACCCACCACGGCGCCACCGACCGTTCCGGCCGTGCTGCCGTGCGTGGCCTCATGGCCCACCACACCGCCTGCCACCGCGCCGGTTGCCGTGCAGCCCGACAGGGCCCAGCAGCACGCGCCGAAGGCGATCACGCCTGTGATTCGCTTCCACATGATGTTCCCCTACGTTGGCGCCACGCGGTTCCTGCTGTTGTGGCGCGGCGGCGTCTGTCGTTCATCACGCCTCAAGGATAGGTCCGGGCCGCCGTCGAGCCTTTCCGGCGGGCGCTGATTGCACTGTAGGAATTTGTCGGACGGTCGCAACAGGGGGCCTGCAAGGCGTGTCAACCGTGCAAACGTACGAAACCATGGGGTGCGTGTAGCGGCCGCAAGCGGGCTGATGCACAATCCCCCGCTTCAGTCTGGGCTGAAACGACCGATAACCGTTGGCGGTGCCGGAAATTTCACGCCGGGCACGCCTGACCCTTCAGAATGGCGGCCTGCCGCAAGCCACTGCCCCGTCACCCGCTGCCATGATGTCGCCCCGTTTCGACGCCTCCCTCGTCCTGATTTCCGTGCTGGTTGCCGTGCTGGCGTCGTATACGGCGCTCGACATGGCGGGCCGCATTTCCACCGCCGCCCGTGGCCGTTACGCGCGGATGTGGCTGGCCGGCGGTGCCGTGGCCATGGGGCTGGGCATCTGGTCGATGCATTTCATCGGCATGCTTGCCTTCAGCCTGCCGATTCCGCTCGGGTACGACGTGTCCATCACCGGGGCGTCCTTGCTGATTGCCGTGCTGGCGTCGGCATTCGCGCTGCGCCTGGTCAGCCAGGAGTACCTGCCGCGCAGGCGCCTGGCGCTGGGGGCGCTGGCGCTGGGCGCGGCTGTCTCCAGCATGCACTACACGGGCATGGCGGCCCTGCGCATGCAGCCCGGTATCGATTACGACCCCTGGCTGTTCCTGCTGTCGATCGGGATTGCCGTGGCGGCTTCGGGCGCGGCCCTGTGGATTGCCTTCCGCCTGCGGCGCAGCATGCCGCGCGTGCATCAATTGCGGTTCGGCGCCGCGCTGGTCATGGGCGGGGCGATCGCCGCCATGCACTACACGGGCATGGCGGCGGCGCGGTTTCCGCTGGGCAGCATCTGCGGCGCGGCGGGCTCGGGCGTGGACAGCGGGGCGCTGGCCCTGCCGATCCTGGTCGTCACCGTATGCGTGCTGGCCGTGGCGCTGATTACCTCGGTGCTCGACATGCGCCTGGAAATGCGGACGGCCGTGCTGGCGGACGCGCTAGGCGTGGCCAACAAGGAGCTTGAATTCCTGGCCCTGCACGACAAGCTGACGCACCTGCCCAACCGCGTGCTGCTGGAAGACCGTTTTCAGCAGGCCATCCAGGCAGCCACCCGGCAGCCCGGCACATTTGCGGTGCTGTTCGTGGACCTGGACGGATTCAAGGGCGTCAACGACACCTACGGCCATCAGATGGGCGACAGCCTGCTGGTGGAGATCGCCGGGCGCCTGCGCGCGTCCGCCCGTTCCGAGGACACCATCTCGCGCGTGGGCGGCGACGAATTCGTCGTGCTGGCCAGGGTCGACGAACCGGCCGACGCCGGTGTGATGGCCGAGCAGCTGATCGAGGCGCTGCGCGAGCCGGCGCACGTGGCCGGCCATGCGCTGCATGTGTCGGGCAGCATCGGCATCGCGCTCTATCCGGCCGACGGCGCCGACCAGGACACGCTGATGACCAACGCCGATGCCGCGATGTACCACGCCAAGGCGTCGGGCCGCAACGCGTACTGCTTCTTCGAACGGTCGATGAACCACCAGGCGCGCGTCCAGCAGTCGCTGATCCAGGACCTGCGCGGCGTGGTGCGCACGGGCCAGCTCGAACTGCACTACCAGCCCAAGTTCGCGGCAACGGACAGCCGCCTGGTGGGGGCCGAGGCGCTATTGCGCTGGCAGCACCCGGTACACGGCCTGCTGATGCCCGACCAGTTCATCGGGCTGGCCGAAAAAACCGGCGCCATCGTGCCGATCGGCAAATGGGTGCTGAACGAGGCCTGCCGCCAGCTGGCCGCCTGGCGTGCCCACGGTCATGTGGACTGGTCGATGGCGGTGAACCTGTCGGCGTTGCAGTTCTGTCACGCGGGGATGATCGAGACCGTGTCCGATGCGCTGAAGCGCCACGGCATCCCGGCCGCAAGCCTGACGCTGGAAATCACCGAAAGCACGGCCATGCGTGATGTGGAAGAAACGCTCGCGATCATGACGCAGCTCGACGACATGGGCGTGCGCATTGCCATCGACGACTTCGGTACCGGCTATTCGAGCCTGCTGCACCTGAAGCGCATTCCGGCCAGCGAACTGAAGATCGATCGCGGCTTTGTGCGCGACCTGGCGGAGGATTCGGAAGATGCGGCCATCGTGTCGGCCATCGTTGCGCTGGGCCGTACGCTGAACCTGCAGGTGGTGGCGGAAGGGGTGGAGACCGCCGCGCAGCAGTCGTTCCTGGCGGGGCTGGGGTGCGATGCGCTGCAGGGTTACCTGTTGGGCCGGCCGGTGCCCGCCGCGCAATTCATGAGCCAGGCGGCGACGCGGTAAGCGCCGCCGCCTGGCGGTTCGGGCCGTATCAGCCCGGATCTGGCCCGAGCGGGCCATGGCGTGGATCAGGCACCGTCCGTGTACGGGCTGCGTGCGTCGCGCACATCATGGGCGCCATCGACGAACGGGTTGCGCGCATCGCGCACGTCGCGGGCGCCATCGGTGTACACGTCGCGGGCACCCACGCGTTCGACGATGCCATCACGGTTGGTGACACGTGCGCCGTCGGTGTAAGGGTCTGCGCTGCGCGGCGCGGCGTTGACCATGGTGGCGGCACCGGCCAGCGTAGTGGCGAGGGCGGTATAGAGCAGGGCTTTCTTGAGCATGTGGATTCCTTGGATTCGAGGATGGAGGCAGTTCGGTGTGTCGGTGGTTTGTACCGGTCGTCATGCGACCTTGGCTTGCAGTCTATAAGCCGGGTAGCCACGCCAACATGACCAACGCATGACAGATTCGTCATTCGTTCGCGCGCCGCGCGGCGCCATGGGCACTGTCGAACCCTGCGCGGCGAATGCAACATTCCGGCGGTAATCGGCGGATTCCGCGGGAGCCGCGCCAACAAGCTGTAGAATCCGTGCTGGTCCGCCGGATTTCCTGCCCGGACCGCTCCCCCCTTCGAATTCTCCAGCCCGCCCGCAAGGTGGCGGGCGCGCACGATAAGTCATGTCCGAGTCTGATGCAGCCAAACAAGCCGCGGTGGCATGGATCCGCGAGCAGATGGATCACCATGGCCTGACGTTCGACCATCTCGTCGAAGCAGGCTGCTTTACCGATGCCGACACCGATGATGGCGCCGATGTGGCGCCATCCGCCCCCGACGCCCAGCCGCCGGTGGCGGGCGCCGCCGCGCCGCGCGCGATGTATCGCAACGCGATGGGTCAGACCTGGGACGGCGTCGGCGAGTATCCGGACTGGCTGCAGCGCGCCGTCAACGCCGGACAATCGATCGACTTCTACCGCGTCGACTGAGGCGCGCACGTCCGATATTGGCTGCCGGTTACTGCACGACGGCCAGCGAGGTCACCGTCAGCAGCCCGTCGACACGGTCGACGGTGAACCGCACCTTGTCGCCCGCCTGCACCCGCGTGAGCATCGCCGGGTCCTTCACCCGAAAAATCATCGTCATCGCACCCATGTCGAGGTTGCCGATCGGCCCGTGACGTATCGTCAGCTTGCCGGCCTCGGCATCGACCTTGCGGATTTCGCCGTCCACTTCGGGTAACGGCGCCTGCGCCGTGGCGGCTGCCACCGGCGCGTCGGGCGCGTCGGGCGCACCGGCCGTCAACGCCATCGCAGCGGGGGATGCCCCGGCCAACAGGGCCAGCAGCATTGCGGTTGCCATCGTGTTTTTCATTGCTGTCCTTCGGTCGATGCGGTAGAGCGTCTATCGCGTACGGCGCGGCGCCTGCGCCACGGGTTCGGTGTATTCAAATGCCACGGTGCCCCTGGGATGCCGATACCAGCCTGGATCGCGGTAGTCATTGGCTGCCATGCCCGCACGCACCTTGAGCGTGGTGAACATGCCGCCCATCTCGATGGGGCCAAACGGGCCCTGGCCGCTCATCATCGGCAGCGTGTTCTCCGGCAGCGGCATCTCCATGCTGCCCATGTCGGCCATGCCCGCCTGCCCCATCGGCATGTAGTCGGGCACCAGCGCATTCATGCGGCTGGCCAGGTCCTTCTGCTTTACGCCGATCATCGTGGGCAGGTTGTGGCCCATCGCGTTCATCGTGTGGTGCGACTTGTGGCAGTGGAACGCCCAGTCGCCCGGGTTGTCGGCCACGAACTCGATGACGCGCATCTGGCCCACCGCGACATCGGTGGTCACTTCCGGCCAGCGCGCCGACGGCGGGACCCATCCGCCGTCGGTGCCCGTTACCTCGAAGCGGTGGCCGTGCAGGTGGATCGGGTGGTTGGTCATGGTCAGGTTGCCCATGCGGATGCGCACGCGGTCGCCCAGACGCACGGGCAGCACGTCGATGCCGGGAAACACCCGGCTGTTCCACGTCCACATGTTGAAATCGGACATCTCGGCCACGCGCGGCGTGTACGAGCCGGGGTCGATGTCGTAGGCGGCGATCAGGAACACGAAATCGCGGTCCACGCGCTGGGCGGCGGCGTCGCGCGGGTGCACGACGATAAAGCCCATCATGCCCATGGCCATCTGCACCATCTCGTCGGAATGCGGGTGGTACATGAAGGTGCCCGCATGGCGCATCTCGAACTCGTAGACGAACGTCTTGCCGGGCGGGATATGCGGCTGCGACAACCCGCCCACGCCGTCCATGCCCGCCGGCAGCAGCACGCCGTGCCAGTGCACGGTGGTGTGTTCCGGCAGCTTGTTGGTGACGAAGATGCGAACACGGTCGCCTTCCACGCATTCGATCGTCGGTCCTGGACTCTGGCCGTTGTAGCCCCACAGGTGGGCGGTCATGCCGGGCGCCATCTCGCGTTCGACTGGTTCGGCCACCAGATGGAATTCCTTCCAGCCGTTGCGCATGCGCCAGGGCAGCGTCCAGCCGTTGAGCGTGACCACGGGCTGATAGGGCCGGCCGCTGGCGGGCGCAAGCGGCGGCTGGGTGGTGGCGCTGTGCTGCAGCGGGGCCTCGGGCAGGGCGGCGGCGCCGGCGCGCGACACCATTGCCGTGCCGAGCATGGCCGCCGCCGATTGTCCCAGGAAATTGCGTCGGGAAACCATTGTCATTGTCCTTGTGGGGTCGTGGCGGCAGGGGTGGCCGCTTTGGGGGCCGCTGTGGGGGCCGATGTGGGGGCCCCTGGGGGCGCGGCTGCGGCGTCGGGTAGGCGGCCGCCCAGCGCGCCGCGCAGGTCGGCGTCGGCCAGCCAGAAGTCGCGCTGCGCATCGAGATAGCCGTTCACGGCGTTGACCTGCTCGCGCGCGTCGGTCAGCAGTTCGAACACGCTGACCAGCATGCCGTTGTAGCGCAGCAGGCTTTCATCGACGATGCGCTTGCGCAGCGGCACCACTTCGTCGCGATAGTGCAGGGCGATGTCGTAGCGCGCCTGGTAGCCAGCGTAGGTCTCGCGCACCATCGACCGGGCGTTGATCGCCTGTTCGGCCAGCCGCGCCGCCGCCTGCATGTAGACGGCTTCGGCGCGGGCCACCCGGGCCCCGCCCCAGTCGAACAGCGGCACCTCGATGTCGATGCCGTAGCCCGTTTCGCGCGGCCGGCTGGTCTCCGAATTATGGAGATAGCTGACGTCCAGCACGCTGATGAAGCGCGTGGCGCGGGTCAGGCCGAGCGAGCGCGACAAACTGTCCAGTTGCAGACGACCGGCCTGCAGGTCAAGACGCTGCGAAATCGCATAGCCTTCCAGGTCCTGCATGGCCGGACGCGCCCTGGGCAGGTCGGGCAGGCGGTCCGGCAGCGTATAGGCGATGTCGGCACCCCACAGCCCCAGTTCGCGCGTCAGCTGTTCGCGTGCCGACAGCGCCCGTTCGCGGGCGCGCGCCAGCTGCGCTGCGGCATCGGCGTAGAAGGCTTGCTCGCGGGCATGGTCGAGGGCGCTGACGTTGCCGGCGCGGGCCAGATCGCGCGCGAACAGCGCGCCGGTTTCGGCGGCCCGGCGTACCTGATCGGCATAGCGGGCGGCCTGCTCGGCGGCAACGGCCTGTACCCAGGCACGACGGGTGGCTTCGGCGCGGCGCAGTGTGGCATCGGCCACGGCCAGGCGCGTCTGCGCAAAGCGGCCTTCCTCGATGCGGGCGGCAAAGGGCAGCGCCAGCAGGTTCATGAGGCCGATGGTGACAGCCCGGTCGATCTTGAGTTCGTCGCCCGACGTCTTGCGGCTGAACGAGAAACCGGGGTTCGGCAGGCGCGTGGCCTGCACGTAATCGGCCTCGGCAATGCCCAGGTCGGCGTACTGGGCCTGCAGCCCGGCGTTGTTGAGCAGTGCGACCTGGATGGCGGCATCGGCATCTAGCGGTTTCGCCAGAAGCTCGCGCGTGCGGTCGCGCAATGCACTGCTGTCGGCATCGCTGCGCGCCCAGACGGCGTCCTTGGCCAGCCTGTCGCGCGCGGTGTCGGCGACCGGGCCGAAGCCGCCGTCGGGCGCAAAACCCGCACACCCGGTGAGCACGATCGCGGCGGTCAGCGGCACTGCAGCGCGACGAAAAATTGCATTCATCATGGCTGGGCTCCGTCAGTGCGCGTGATGGCCGGCATGGCCACTACGGTCGGCCTGGCCTGCCGCCGGTGCGGATGCCGGCGCGGCAGTGGTGCCCTGCGGCATGTGGTGGCCGGCATGCGGGTCGGCCGCCGGCGTGGCGCCTGGTGTGACATCGGCATTCGACTGGCGCCAGGACGAGACCTTGGGGCTCTGGTAGGGGACGTAACCGGCCATCGGCGCGATGTCGGGCAAGGCCGGCACGGGTGCGGCAGCGTTCAGGGGATCGGGCAGATCGGGCGGGTGGGCCGGATGGACGGCAGGCGCCGACGCCTGGGCCACGGCAAGGACCGGGGCAAGCGTCAGCAGCCAGGCCACGGCGACGGTACGCACGGCGGGCATGACAACCTCTTGAATCTTGATCGGCCGCACGCGGCGGTTCAGGCCGTGCGGCAGGCAAATACAGGGGTGGATTGGCGCGGACGAGTCAGTCGGCCGCGCCCTCGGCGCCGGTCAGGCGCGGGGACGAGCGTGCGAAGGACGCACCTCGGGTGTCAGCAGCGACGGGCAGGCGGCCGGTCGGCAGGCAGCGGAAGCTGGCTGGCAAAGCTGGCCGGCGTGGCCAGCGGCAGGGCATGGCGGCGGTGTTGCAACGCCACGAGGGGGATTTCCGGCAGCAACATGGCGCTGGCTGCGCAGGCACCGCACGCGCTGCAGTGTCCTGCGGCATGGTGCGCATGGTTGGTCGGCTGGTCAGGCGTGGCACCGGCAGGCGGCGCGTCGTGCCACACTGGCATATCGGCGTCGTCGCTCATGCCGGCCTGGTGGCAGTGCGCGTGGTCCGTCTGGCCCATCTGGCCCGACTGGTCCATCACCAGCACCGCCTCGGATTCAGCCTCCGCCTTGATAGCGGCATGGCGTTCCGGCATCGACAGGCCCGCGGCTTGCGTGACGCTGCAGATCATCATGACTGCTGCCGCGGCGCCCTGGATGGGCAACGCGAACATGGCAAGACACAACAGGAAGCTGGCGATCAGACGTTTCATCAGAATTTGACTAGACCTGCCCGGTCAGGGACGCGGCAGGCTGCCACAATCGGGGCAGCGGGCATTGTACTGTGTTTGAAGGCAGGATTTCGCCGATTGACGATGACATTCCTGCAATGTTCCACAAAATGCGTCTAACCTCGGATAGTGTCTAGGTTCTGCAATAAACCGAACAGGCGGCACCGGCGACGAGCCGGCGCCCGGAAGTGAATCCCCATGCGTATCCTGATTGTCGAAGACGAACCAAAGGCCGGCGATTACCTGCTCAAGGGCCTGACGGAGTCCGGCTTCGTGGCCGACCTGGCGCGCGACGGCGTGGACGGCCTGTCCCATGCCCGCGAGCAGCACTACGATTTGATCGTCCTGGACGTGATGCTGCCCGGCATCGACGGCTGGCAGGTTCTGCGCGAACTGCGGCGCGACAAGGACACGCCGGTGCTGTGCCTGACCGCGCGCGACGAACTCTCGGATCGTCTCAAGGGTCTGGAACTGGGCGCCGACGACTATATGGTCAAGCCGTTCGCGTTCGCCGAACTGGTGGCGCGCATCCGCACCATCCTGCGCCGGGGGCCGCTGCGCGAGAGCGAATTCATGGAAGTGGCAGACCTGCAGATCGACACGATCCGGCGCCGCGTCACGCGTGCCGGCCAGAAGATCGACCTGACGTCGAAGGAATTCGCGCTGCTGCAACTGCTGGCGCGGCGTCGTGGCGAGGTGCTGTCGCGCTCGCTGATCGCCTCGCAGGTGTGGGACATGAACTTCGACAGCAACACCAATGTGGTGGATGTGTCGATTCGGCGGCTGCGCGCCAAGGTGGACGACCCTTTCCCGAAGAAGCTGATCCATACGCGCCGTGGCATGGGCTACGTGCTCGATGAGTCGGAAGAAGCGTGAGCGTCGCAGCATGAGGCGCCTCGTGCGCATGCGGCGCGCGCTGAAGGCGTGGATGCCGGCGTCGCTGACCACCCGGCTCGCGCTGGCCTATGGCCTGACCACGGCCGCGATCCTGGTCGGGGTAGCTACCTATCTGTCCAGTGCCCTCGGCAGCCAGTTGCAGTCGCGCGACGAATCCGAACTCGTCGGCGAAGTGCTGCTGGTACGCCATCTGCTGCGCGAAGTGGCCGACGAAACCGAAATCCGCACCGATACGCATCGTTTTGCAGATATTGCGATGGGGCACGAGGGGCTGATCCTGGTCGTGCGCAACGCGTCGGGCGATCCCCTGATCTCGCTGAATCCCCATAACGAAACCCTGCCGCCGTTGCGTGTGCTGCCGCTGTCCACGGCCCCGGACAAGTCGCAGCTGCAGACCTGGCATCCGCGCAATGGTGTGCCGTCGCGCGGCATGGCCGCGCTGGGTCAGATTGGCGACACGGGGCGCACCGTCGAAATTATCGTGCTCAGCGACGCTGGCTACCGCGTGGCGCTGATGCGCGAGTATCGGGGCGAACTGCTGGGTGCGGTGCTGTGCGGGGCCATCGTGGCGGCGGCGCTGGGTTTCGTGCTGGCCCGGCGCGGGCTGCGCATGTTGCGGCGCATGGCCAGCGATGCGGCGGCGGTGACCACCAGCCGCCTGGCGACGCGGCTCGATGTCGGCGGCGCGCCTGAAGAACTGCGTGAGCTGGCTGGCGCGCTGAACGGCATGCTGGCCCGGCTGCAGGACAGCTTCACGCGCCTGTCGCAATTTTCGGCCGATCTGGCACACGATTTCCGCACGCCCATCAGCAATCTGGTGGGGCAGACGCAGGTGACGCTGGCCCAGCGCCGTACGCCGGCCGAATATGAGGCGGTGCTCGAATCGAACCTGGAAGAGTACGAGCGCCTGTCGCGCATGATCGAGAACATGCTGTTTCTGGCGCGCGCGGACAACGCACAGGTGGCGCTGGGCGCCCGCCCGCTCGATGCACGGGCCGAACTCGACAAGGTGGCGGAGTATTTCGAGGCCGTGGCGGCCGACCGGAACCTGACGGTGATGGTCTCGGGCCACGCCACGGTCGTGGCGGACCAGACCTTGCTGCGCCGCGCCATCATCAACCTGCTGGACAACGCGCTGCGTCATGCGCCGGTGGGCAGTGCGGTGCGCATGGCGGTGGCCCGCAATGGCACCGATGTGACCGCGATCACAGTCACCAACGGCGGCCCGGCGATCCAGGCCGATGCCTTGCCGCACCTGTTCGGGCGCTTCTACCGTGCCGATCCGTCGCGCCGGAATTCGTCGGGCTCCACGGGGCTCGGTCTGGCGATTGTCGACACGATCATGCGGCTGCACGGTGGCAGCGTGTCGGTGACCAGTGTCGACGAACAGACCCGCTTCGAACTCGAGTTTCCTGACAATTCTGTCAGTAGGGCAGGCGCATAATGGCGCCGCGCGGACTATCCGTCCGCGGACCCTACAGGAGACCGACATGCAGGTGCAACCGTATCTAGACTTTGGCGGACGCTTTGACGAGGCCATGGCCTTCTATGGCCAGGTAATGGGCGCAAAGGTGACATTCCTGATGCGCTACAAGGACACTCCGCCGGGCGGTGGCGAGCCGCCGTCGGCGGCATGGGCCGAGAAGGTCATGCACGCCAACGTCCAGATCGGCGATAGCCAGATCATGGCGTCGGACGGCCGGGAAGGACAGACCCCGGCGTTTTCGGGCTTCATGCTATCGGTAGGCTACGTCCCGAACGCCGAAGGCAAGCGCATTTTCGACGCGCTGTCCGAAGGCGGACAGGTCATCATGCCGTACCAGAAGACCTTCTGGGCCGAAGGCTTCGGCATGGTGGTCGACAAGTTCAAGATGACCTGGATGGTGAACTGCGAGCATTGAGGTTTGGCCGGCCCCTCCCGTAAGCAGGAGGGGCCGCCCGCGTCAGTGCAGGACGGAGCCGGCCGGTTCGACCGCCGTTTCCGTCCGGCGCCCATGCGCCCACCTGTACAGCACCGGCAGTACAAGCAGCGTCAGCGCCGTCGATGACAATATCCCGCCAATGACCACGGTCGCCAGCGGCCGTTGCACCTCGGCGCCAGTACCGGTGGCAATGGCCATCGGCACGAATCCCAGCGAGGCCACGAGCGCCGTCATCAGCACCGGCCGCAGGCGCGTCAGCGCCCCGTGGAACACCGCGTCATCGAGCGACTCGCCCTGCTCGCGCAGGCCGCGGATGAACGACAGCATCACCAGCCCGTTGAGCACGGCCACCCCGGACAGCGCGATAAAGCCCACCGCAGCCGAAATGGACAGCGGAATCCCGCGCAGCCACAGTGCCAGCACGCCGCCGGTCAGGGCAAACGGAATGCCGGTGAACACCAGCAGGCCGTCGCGCGCATTGCCGAACATCACGAACAGCAGCACGAAGACCAGCAGCAGCGCCAGCGGCACCACGATCCGCAACCGCTCGGTGGCGGACTGCAGTTGCTCGAACGTGCCGCCCCAGGCAACCCAGTAGCCCGCCGGAATCTGCACGCGCGATTCGATGGCCGACATGGCCTCGGGGACGAAGCCGCCCACATCGCGGCCGCGCACGTTGGCGCTGATCACGATGCGGCGCTTGCCGTTTTCGCGCGATACCTGGTTGGGGCCCGGCGATACGTCGAGCGTAGCAATTTCGCCAAGCGGGATATAGCTCGTGCCGCCATTGGCGCTTCGGGGCAGCGGAATCGGGAGGCGCCGCAGGGCGTCCACCTCGGCGCGGATGCCCTCGGGCAGCCGCACGCCGATATTGAAGCGGCGGTCGCCCTGGTAGAACACCCCCGCGTCGCGCCCGCCGATGGCGATGGCCACGGTGTCCTGCACGTCGATCATGTTCAGCCCGTAGCGCGCGGCGCGGGCGCGGTCCACATCGACGGTCAGCACGGGCAGGCCAGTGGTCTGCTCGACCTTGACTTCCGTGGCGCCGGGCACCGACTGGAGCACCTGGGCGATCTTCTGCGCCGTGGCGTCCAGCACCGCGTTGTCGTCGCCAAACAGCTTGACCGCCACATCGCTGCGCACGCCGGAAATCAGCTCGTTGAAGCGGAGCTGGATCGGCTGTGAAAACTCGTAGCGATTGCCCGGAATGGTCTCCAGCTCGGCCTCCATCGCCGCGCGCAGCGCGTCACGCGAGCGGCCCGGGTCCGGCCACTGGTCGTGCGGCTTCAGCATGATGTAGGCATCCGACGCATTGGGCGGCATCGGGTCGGAGGCAATCTCGGCCGTGCCGGTGCGCGAGAACACGCGTTCGATTTCAGGAAATTTCTCCTTGAGACGGGCCTCGATCTGCTGCTGCATCGCCACCGACTGCGTCAGGCTGGTGCCCGGAATGCGCAACGCCTGCACCGAGAAGTCGCCTTCGTTCAGGTTCGGGATGAATTCGCTGCCGAGGCGCGTGGCCAGCAGGCCGCTAAGCAGGATGGCCACCACGGCTGCCGTCAGCACCACCGGCGTATTGGCCAGCGCATGCTTGAGGGCGGGCTCGTAGCAGCGCCTGGCCCAGCCCATGATGCGGTTCTCTTTTTCGGCGACACGGTCACCGATGAACAGCGCGACCGCCGCCGGCACGAAGGTCACGGACAGGATCAGCGCGCCCAGCAGCGCCACCACGACTGTCATCGCCATCGGATGGAACATCTTGCCTTCCACGCCGGTCAGCGCAAAGATCGGCACGTAGACGATCATGATGATCAGCTGGCCGAATACCAGCGGGCGCCGGGCCTCGCGGGCCGCGGCAAACACTTCCTCGAAGCGTTCCGCGCGCGTCAGCGGGCGGCCCAGCCGTTCCCGGGCATGGGCCAGGCGTCGCACGCAGTTCTCGACGATCACCACCGCGCCGTCGACGATGATGCCGAAATCCAGCGCCCCCAGGCTCATCAGGTTCGCGCTGATCCGGTATGTGACCATGCCCGTGAACGTGAACAGCATCGACAGCGGAATCACCATCGCCGTGATCAGCGCCGCGCGCAGGTTGCCCAGGAACAGGAACAGCACCGCGATCACCAGCACGGCGCCTTCGAGCAGGTTCTTCTTGACCGTGCCGATGGCCTTGTCGACCAGCGTCGTGCGGTCATAGACCGTGACGGCCTTCACGCCGGCCGGCAGCGACTTGTTGATCGCGGCCATGCGCGTGTCCACCGCCCGCGACACGGCCCGGCTGTTCTCGCCGATCAGCATGAACACCGTGCCCAGCACCACTTCGCGGCCATTGTCCGTCGCGGCCCCGGTGCGCAGTTCGCGGCCCAGCCCCACGTCGGCCAGGTCGCGCACGCGGATCGGCTGGCCCTGCGCCGTGCCGACGATCACCTCGCGGATATCGTCGATCGACTTCACCTGCCCGGGCGCGCGCACCAGGTACTGCTCGCCGCGCCGCTCGATATAGCCGGCGCCGACGTTGCCGTTGTTGCGCTCCAGTGCCTGCACCACATCCTGCAACGACAGCCCGTAGGACGCCATCTTCTCCGGGCTCGGCGCCACCAGGTATTCCTTGGCGAAACCGCCAATCGAATTGATCTCGGTCACGCCCGGCACCGTACGCAGCTGCGGCTTGATGATCCAGTCCTGGATTTCGCGCAGGTCCGTGGGCGTGTACGCGGTGCCGTCGGCCTTGCGCGCGCCGGGGTCGGCTTCCACGGTCCACAGGTAGATTTCGCCAAGGCCGGTGGAAATCGGACCCATCTGTGGCGAAATGCCGGAGGGCAGGTGCTCGCGCGCTTCCTGGATGCGCTGGTTGACCAGTTGCCGCGCGAAGTAGATGTCCGTGCCGTCCCGGAAGATCACGGTGATCTGGGACAGGCCGTAGCGGGACAAGGACCGCGTCTGCTCCAGACCCGGCAGGCCGGACATCGCCGTCTCCAGCGGATAGGTCACGCGCTGCTCGGCTTCCAGCGGCGAATAACCGGGCGCCTCGGTGTTGATCTGCACTTGCACGTTGGTGATGTCGGGCACGGCATCGATCGGCAGGCGGCTGTAGTTGTAAACACCCAGGCCGGCCATGGCGAGCACGCCCAGCATGACCAGCCATCGCTGTGCGATGGCAAACCGGAGAATACGTTCGAACATGGCGGCCTCCGGTCAGTGCGCGTGCTCGGCGCTGGCCTTGCCCTGTTCCGCCTTCAGCACGAAGCTGTTCGCGGAGACATAGCGCGTGCCGGCTGCCAGGCCATCGACGATTTCAATGCGCTTGCCGTCGGTACGGCCCGTCTTGACCGTGCGCGCCGCAAAGCCCCCGGGCACCTCGACGTACACCTGCTGGCGGTCGCCGTCGGTCTGCAGCGCGTCGCTGTCGATGACCACGGCGGCGTCGGTTTCGCCGGTGGCGACGCTGACGGTGACGAACAACCCCGGCCGCCATGCCATCTGCGGGTTAGCCAACGTGACCCGCGCCGTGGCCGTGCGGGTCTGCTGGCCCAGCAGGGCGCCCACGTACGAGATCCTGCCTTCGGCGGTGCCGTCGAAGGCGGCCGATGTCACCCGGACCGCCTCACCAAGCCTGACATGGCCCAGGTCCTTGGCCGCGATCACGAACTCCGCCCATACCGTGTTGAGGTCGGAAATCGTGAAGACCGCGGTTTCTGCTGCCACGGCCTCGCCCAATGCGAGATGCTTTTCCACCACGATGCCGTCGAACGGCGCGCGCAGTTCGAACTGGTTGATGGCGCGGGCTGAAGTCGTGGCACCGATGGCGGTCAGCTTCTGCCGCGCATTCTGCGCGGAGATTTCGGCTTCCTGCAGTGCGGTGCGGGCGGCCAGGAAGTCTTGCTCCGCCGACACCTTGTCTTCCCAGAGTTTCTTTTCCCGTGCGTAGGTGGTGCGGGCCAATTCCAGCCGGCGCTGGGCGGCCAGCAGTTCGCTGCGCTGGTCGGACAGCTGGGTGCTGGCGAATACCGCCAGCAGGTCGCCTTTCTTTACGCGCTGGCCCAGGTTGGCCACTACCGATTCGGCAACGCCCGCCACGCGCGGCACGACGTGCGCGGTGCGGTCCTCGTTGAACTTGATTTCGCCGGGAAATTCCACGGCGCTGCGGATTCTGCCAGGCCCGGCGCTGGATATCGACAGGCTGGCGTTGCGGATCTGCTCCGGCGTCATGGCGATCCGCCCGGGGTCTTCGTCTGTGTGGCCGGCGTGGTCGCCATGCCCGGCGTGGCTTGCTTCCGTGGCCGAGGCGGGCGCGACATGGGCGGCCTCGCCTTCGCCTTCATGGCTGTGGCCGTCGCCACGGCCAGCCAGCAGCAGCGCCAGCGCGGCCATCAGGCCGGCGATCACGATGGCGGCAATCGCCACGCCTTGTTTGCGGGTCAAAGTCATCACGGTGTTCCTTGCGTTGGCGCGTCAGCGGCCAAGAATGCGATCGATGGTGGTGGCGGCCTGCCAGCTGCTGGCGACGACACCGAGATAGCGGATGCGGGCCTGGAACAGCGTGCGCTGCGCATCCAGCACATCGAGATAGTTGAATTTGCCGGCCTCGAAACCCTGCGTCGCTGCCTGCAAGGCGCGCTCGGCGGCCGGCAGGACGGTCTCCCGCAAGGTCAGCGCCGAGGTGCGCGACACGTTCAGCTGGCTGGACGCCTGCTGCAGGTCGTGATCCAGCCGCAGCCGCGTGGCGCGCAGTTCGTCGGCGGCCTTGTCGGCCTGGCGGATGGCGGTGTACAGGTTGCCCTGATTGCGATCAAACAACGGCAGCGGAATGGCGATGCCCACCACGGGGAAAGTGCCGCGCTCGGGGGCGCCGTTGTCGCGCTTGGCGCCCACGCTGAGCGTCACGTCCGGGTACTGGCGGCTGCGCTGCACGTTGATTTCGGCCTGGCGCCGATCCAGTTCGCGTTCGCTGGTCAGCAGCGCGGGCGCGTTGTCGAGCGACTGGCGAAGCAGGGTGGACGCCGGTCGGGCCGGCAGGTTGTCCAGCTTGCCGTCGGCTTCCGAAAAACGCGGAGACGGATTGCCCCACAGCGTGGCCAGGGTCTGGCGGGCCGCTACCAGCCCGGCATCGGCCTCGGCGCGCTCCAGTTCGGCATTGGCCAGTTCGACCTGGGCCTTGGTTTCCTCGACCGGCGAGATCTTGCCCGCCGCCACACGGCGCGCGGCGGCGTCGGCGCCGCGCCGGGCGATATCGACGGACCCGGCGGCCAGCCTGATGCGCTCCTGGGCGATCAGCACGTTGAAGAAGGCGCCGATCACGGTGGCGCGCAGGTCCGCTTGCAAGGCCCCGAGCTGGGCCTGCGCCACATCGCGTGCGCGCTGTGCGGCACCGATACGCGCGCCGCGCTTGCCGCCGAGCTCCACCGGCAGGTTCATCTGGGCCGTGGTGGCACGCGTGGCCTGCCGCGTGTCTTCCATCTGGACCGACACTTCGGGATTCGGGATCACACGGGCCTGGGTAATGCCGCCTTCGGAGGCGTCCACTTCGATCCGGGCGGCCGACAGCGTGGGGTTTTGCGACGCCGCCAGCGCCAGCGCGGCGTCGAGCGTCAGGGCGCCGGGCGGCTCCTGGACACCGGATGAGGCGTCCTGGGCGAACACCCCGGGCGTGAAGAACGGGCTGCACAACGCGGCCGCCAGCCCCAGCGGCAATAAAAGGCTTCTCATCGAATTCACCAGATCAGCAGGAGAAAATCGGCGAGACGCGCAGCGATACCGCTCAGCGGTATCGGGATGACAGGGTCAGTCGTGCGTCCCGCCGGCTAGGCGAGGCGCAGCCACTGGGGCCGATCGGGAACGGGGGCTGGAATGGAGCCGAACGCGTACTGGCGCGGCGCGTAGCGCAAGGTGACGTAGCGATAGTCACCGGGCATGAGAAGTTCGGCAAAGACGCCGTGCGAACCGGGGAAGTGGCAGGCGGTGCAGTCGCCGTCGGGCAGGCTGGCGGCCTTTGCGGTGGTCTTTCCGCCACTTTTGCCGGCCTTGTGCGCGTCGTTGCCGTGCTCGTGCGTGTGATGGCCGAAATGGTTGGTCGTCGCGGCTGGCAGGTCAGCCGATTCATGTGCGCAATAGGCCGCAGCGCCGGCCCAGGCAAACTGGAGCGGCAGCAGGATCGACAGGAAGACGAGCAGCAGGCGGCGCATGGGCAGCGATTATAGGCTGCCGCCCCCGCAGTGGACATTACGTTGATGTCATCGACGGGGTCTTTCCGGCCGGTGCTTGACCTTGAAGTGGCTACAGGGTCTTCAATAGCACCCAACAACGCAAAATGGATAACCGCCATGGCTCGTACCACCCCTGAAAACCTGCTGACGCCGGGTTCGGCAGCCCGCGGTCATGGGCACGACCACGCGCACGGTCACGACCACGATCATGGCCATGACCACGCGCATGATCACGATCACGACCATTCGCACGATCACAGCGATGCCCATGCCCGCAGCCCGGCGCCTGCCAGTTGCGGCTGTGGCACTACCTGCAGCACCCCGTTGACGGTGGGTCCGGCGGTGGCAGCACCCGCTGGCACACGATCGGCCGCGTACCGGATCGAGGCGATGGACTGCCCGACCGAGGAAACGCTGATCCGGAACAAGATCGGCAATATGGCCGGCGTGGCGGCGCTCGATTTCAACCTGATGCAGCGCGTGTTGACCGTGCATCACACGTTGGATTCGCTCGATGCCGTGGTCAAGGCGATTGCGTCGCTGGGCATGAAGGCCGAGCCGCTGTCGGACGACAGCGCCAAGGCGGCCGTGGCGGAACCGGGCAAGCCCTGGTGGCCGTTGGCGCTGGCCGGTGCGGCGGCCATCGGCGCCGAAGCGGCCGAGTGGTTCCACATCGGCGCGCCTTATCTGCCGGCGGCGCTGGCGTTGGCCACGGTGCTGATGTCGGGCCTGGGCGTCTATCGCAAGGGCTGGATCGCGGTGCGCAACGGCAACCTGAATATCAACGCGCTGATGAGCATCGCTGTCACCGGTGCCATGGTGATTGGCCAGTGGCCCGAAGCGGCGATGGTGATGGTGCTGTTTGCGCTGGCCGAGCGGATCGAGGCGGCTTCGCTGGATCGCGCGCGCAATGCCGTACGGGGGTTGATGGCGATGGCGCCGGAGCAGGCCACCGTGCTGCAGCCCGATGGCACCTGGCAGGCCGTGGAGGCGCGTGCGGTGGCCGTGGGTGCAACGGTGCGGCTGCGCCCCGGCGAGCGGGTGGCGCTGGACGGGCGCGTGCTGCGCGGCCAGTCGGCGCTTGACCAGGCGCCCATTACGGGCGAGAGCGTGCCGGTGGACAAGTCGCAGGGCGATCCGCTCTATGCCGGTTCGATCAATCAGTCGGGCGAGCTCGAATACGCCGTGACGGCGCCTGCCAATGACTCCACGCTGGCACGCATCATCCATGCCGTGGAAGCCGCGCAAGGTAGCCGTGCGCCGACCCAGCGGTTCGTGGACCAGTTCGCGCGCATCTATACGCCGGTGGTCTTTGCCATCGCGCTGGGCGTGGCCGTGATGCCGCCGCTGGTCCTGGGCGGCCCCTGGCTGGACTGGGTTTACAAGGCGCTGGTGCTGCTGGTGATCGCGTGTCCGTGCGCACTGGTGATCTCCACGCCGGTGACGATCGTCAGCGGACTGGCTGCGGCGGCCCGGCGCGGCATCCTGATCAAGGGCGGCGTCTATCTGGAGCAGGGCCGGCATCTGTCATGGCTGGCACTGGACAAGACCGGCACGCTGACGCACGGCAAGCCTGCCCAGACCGATATGGCGCTTTTGGTGGACGACGTGCCGCAGGCGCGCGCCATCGCCGCGAGCCTGGCGGCACGATCGGACCACCCGGTGTCGCGCGCGGTGGCCGCTGCGGCGGACGCCGATGGCGTGGCGCGGCGGGAAGCGAGCGATTTCGCGGCCCTGCCCGGGCAGGGCGTACGCGGCACGGTGGATGGCGTGGCGTACAGCTTCGGCAATCACCGGCTGATCCACGATCTGGGCGCATGTTCGCCGGCCCTGGAAGCACGGCTGGAGGCCATCGAGCGGCAGGGCAAGACCATCGTGTTGCTCGCGGCGACGCCGGGCGACGGGCAGCCCGCCCGCGCGCTGGCCCTGTTCGGCGTGGCCGACACGGTACGCGAGACCAGTCGGCAGGCCATCGAACAGCTGCACGCGCTGGGCGTGAAGACGTTGATGCTGTCGGGCGACAACCCGCATACGGCACAGGCCATTGGCCAGGCGGTGGGCATCGACGAGGTGCGTGGCAATCAGTTGCCGCAGGACAAGGCCGATGCCATCGCCGCGCTGGCGGGGCAGGCGCATACGCATGCGAACAAGGTGGGCATGGTGGGCGACGGCATCAACGATGCGCCCGCGCTGGCGCGGGCCGATATCGGTTTTGCGATGGGGGCGGCGGGCACGGACACGGCCATCGAAACCGCCGACGTGGCGTTGATGGACGATGACCTGCGCAAGATCCCCGCCTTCGTGCAGCTGTCGCGCCGTACGTCGGGCATCCTCAAGCAGAACATCACGCTGGCGCTGGGCATCAAGGTGGTGTTCCTGGCCCTGACCGTGATGGGCATGGGCACCATGTGGATGGCGGTGTTTGCCGATATGGGCGCGAGCCTGCTGGTGGTGTTCAACGGGCTGCGCCTGACGCGCAAGGGCGCGGCCTGACCCCGATTCGGACGAACCCGGGGCCGGGCGGGTTACGGCTGGATGATCAGCTCGCCGCTGCGGCCGGGGATTTCGCCCCAGGTGACCGGCAATTGCGGCAGGTCGGTGCGGTCGATGTGCCGGTAGTAGGTGGCCATCGATACCAGGTCGTGCCCCTGGGCGCGCCAGCCAGCCAGCAGCCGCTGGAACACCGGTGCCAGCTTGCCGCCTTCCAGTTCGGTATGGAGCGTGAAGATGTGGTCGGCGTCGCCTTCGGTCAGCTTCAGCACGGCGTGGTGAACATTGTCCTCGGTCAGGTCGCCCACGCCGATCAGCTCGTCGAGCGTCGGCAGCGTGGTCGGCATCTGCACGTGGCGGCATGGTTTGCCCGCCACGGTCGGGATGTAGGGCGCCGTGCCCCGGCCATCCGACGCGTAGGTCATGCCCCAATCGTCGATCTGACGAAACGCCTCTTCATTCATCTGCCAGCCCGCCGCGCCGTGCGTGGTGGGCGGCGCGCCGAAGATTTCCACGAATCGCTCGAACGACTGCTGCATCTGGCGGCGCGTCCAGGCCGCATCGCGATCGCGCACGTTGTCCTGCCAGTAGACGTGGTCCCACGTGTGGATACCGCATTCATGGCCTGCCGCCGCGGCTGCACGCATCTCGGCGGCGCCCTTGCGGCCGATGTCGGGCCCCGGCAGCAGCACGCCGTACATCAGCGTACGCAGCCCGTAGTTCGACACCACCGACGTGCGCGACACCTTCTTCAGGAAGCCGGGGCGAAATACCCGGCGCAGCGCCCAGCCCGTGTGGTCCGGGCCAAGGCTGAACAGGAATGTCGCTTCCGCCTGATGCGGAGACAGCATCGACAGCAGCGCGGGAACCCCTTCACGGGTGCCGCGCAGCGTATCGACGTCGACTTTCAGGGCAATGCGGGCCATGTGGGGATCAGTTGTTGCTGTCGACCAGCGTACGGGCGTCCACCACCTTGTCGCGGTAGGCCTCGAAGATGCGGCGCAGCGCCTGCTCCATCGTCACCTCGGGCTTCCAGCCCAGTTCGTCGATCGTGTTGTCGATCTTCGGCACGCGGTGCTGCACGTCCTGGTAGCCCTTGCCGTAGAACGCGCCCGACGACGTCTCCACGATCTGCGTCTTGCGCGCTTCCTCGGCGTACTCCGGGTAATCGGCCGCCATCTTCAGCATCATCTCGGCCAGCTCGCGCACCGAGTGGATGTTCTTGGGGTTGCCGATGTTGAAGATCTTGCCGCTGGCCACGCCATCCTTGTTCTCGATGATGTGCATCAGCGCCGAGATGCCGTCCGAAATATCGGCAAACGCGCGCTTCTGTTCGCCGCCATCGACCAGCTTGATCGGCTCGCCGCGCACGATATGGCCCAGGAACTGCGTCACCACGCGCGACGACCCTTCCTTCGATTCGAAGATTGAGTCCAGCCCCGCGCCGATCCAGTTGAACGGGCGGAACAGCGTGTAGTTCAGGCCCTGCTCCATGCCGTAGGCGTGGATCACGCGGTCCATCAGCTGCTTGGAGCAGGCGTAGATCCAGCGCGGCTTGTTGATCGGGCCGTAGATCAGCGGCGAGGCCTCGGGGTCGAATTCCTCGTCGGCGCACATGCCGTAGACCTCCGAGGTCGACGGGAACACCAGGTGCTTGCCGTACTTCACAGCACTGCGCACGATCGGCAGATTGGCCTCGAAATCGAGTTCGAACACGCGCAGCGGGTTGCGCACATACGTCGCCGGCGTGGCGATGGCCACCAGCGGCAGGATCACGTCGCACTTGCGGATGTTGTACTCCACCCACTCCTTGTTGATGGTGATGTCACCCTCGGAGAAGTGCATGCGCGGATGGTTCACCAGGTCGCCCAGGCGGTCCGACGACATGTCCATGCCGTAGACCTCCCACTGCGTGGTTTCCAGGATGCGGCGCGTCAGGTGGTGGCCGATGAAGCCGTTGACGCCAAGAATCAGGACCTTTTTCATCGGTTTCCTTTCAAGACTGTGCAGGGATGATGTTCTGGAATTCGGCTGCGGAGACCGGGCTGGCGTGGTCGGCACTGCTGCCTTCCAGCAGTTGCATCACGCGCAGCGCGCCCCCGTCGCCACAGATGGCCACGATACGGCCATCCAGTACGTGCAGGCCGGGACGCAGCCCACCCGGTGCCGTGCCGCCTTCAAGTCGACGGGCCTGGGCCACGATAAAGCGGCGTCCGGCGATGTCCGTGAACGCGCCGGGGTAGGGCGGCGCCACGGCGCGGATCAGATTGTAGACGGCGGCAGCGGGCTGGTTGAAGTCGATGCGGCCGTCCTCGGGCTTGCGGCCTGAAAAATAGCTGCCGTCGGCCAGGCGATTGGGCCGCTTGGGCGTCTGGCCGGCCTTCATGGCGGGCAGCGCACGCCACAGCGTCTGCTCGGCGGCGACGGTGACCTTTTCGAAGACCTGGCCGGCCGTGTCGTCGGGCAGGATCGGCACCGACGTCTGGTCGACGATATACCCGGCGTCGGGCTTGGCCTCCATCGCGTGCAGCGTGGCGCCGGTCTCGGTTTCGCCGTGCAGCACCGCCCAGTTCACCGGTACGCGGCCGCGGTACTTGGGCAGCAGCGAACCATGCATGTTGAAGGCACCGTGCGGCGCCATGGCCAGCACGTCGGCCGGAATCATGGCGCGGTAGTAGAACGAGAAGATCACATCGGGTCTGGCCGCGCGCACCGCATCGGCCAGTGCCGGATCGGTGGGGTCTTCGGCATACAGGAACGACAGGTTCAGCTCGGCCGCGGTGTCCGCCACGCGCTGGAACCAGATGTTCTCGTCGGGCCGGTCGCGGTGCGTGACCACCAGGGCCACGTCCAAGCCCTGCGCGTGCAGCACGCGCAGGCAACGGTCGCCGACATTGTGATAGGCAAAGACTACGGCGCGCACGATACCTCCGGCTGGCTGCCTTGCTTGGGGTCGCGTTCCAGCACCGCCTGGATGCGGTAGCGGGGCCGGTCGCGCACTTCCTGGTAGATCCGGCCGATGTATTCACCCAGCAGGCCGATGCCGAACAGCATGATGCCGATCAGGAAGAACGTGAAGGCGAACAGCGTGAACACACCCTGCACTTCCGACCCGAAGATGAAGCGGCGCACGAGCAGTATCACGAACAGGCCCGCCGACGAGATCGACAGCATGGTGCCGATGGCCGAGAACCACTGCAGCGGCACGATCGAGAAGCCGGTCACCAGGTCGAAATTCAGCCGGATCAGCTGGTACAGCGAGTATTTCGATTCCCCCGCGTGGCGCTGTTCGTGTCCCACCTCGATTTCGACCGGGTTCGACGCGAACGTATAGGCCAGCGCCGGAATGAACGTGTTGACCTCGCGGCACGCGTTGATCGTATCGATGATGTTGCGGTCGTAGGCGCGCAGCATGCAGCCCTGGTCCGTCATCTTGATCTTGGTGATCCGCTCGCGCAGCCGGTTCATGGCGCGCGACGCGTAGCGGCGCCAGGCAGTGTCGTTGCGCTGGCGGCGGATGGTGCCCACGTAGTCATGGCCCTTGCGCATCTCGGCCACCAGGCGCGGGATTTCCTCGGGCGGGTTCTGCAGGTCGGCGTCCAGCGTGATCACGATACGGCCGCGCGTGTGCTCGAAGCCGGCCAGGATGGCCATGTGCTGGCCAAAGTTGCCGTTGAACAGGATGACGCGCGTGACGTCCGGGCGCTTGTGGTACTGGGCGGCCAGCATTGCGGGCGAGCGGTCCACGCTGCCATCGTTGACGAAGATCACCTCGTACGATTCGCCCATGCCGTCCAGTGCCGGGTACACGCGGTCGAACAGCGCCTGCAGCCCGTCTTCCTCGTTGTAGACGGGGATGACGACCGAGACCTCGACAGGACTTAGTGAGAGAGACGTTTGCATGTTTCGCTAAGAGTTGCACAGACCCGCTCCACGTCGGCGGCCTGCATCGCGGGGAACAGCGGCAGCGTGACGATGCCACGGCCGATGCGTTCGGCATGCGGGAGCATGCCTTCGCGCCAGCCGAGCGAGCGGAAATAGGTAAACAGATGAACGGGCGGGTAGTGCACGCCAGTCCCCACGCCTTGCTCGCGCATCGCTTCCATCACGAGCTTGCGCGCGTCGGCCGGGCCGCCGCGCAGGCGGTCCGTGGGCAGCACCACCTGGAACATGTGCCAGTTCGTGGTGGCCACGGCGGGGTCCAGCGGCAGCGGCAGTTCGATACCCAGGTCCGCCAGGCCGGCCTCGGCCGCGCACCGGAAATAGGTCTCGGCCAGCTCGGCGCGGCGTGCGGTGATGGCGTCCAGCGTCTTCAGCTGCGCCAGGCCGATGGCCGCGTTGACGTCGGTCAGGTTGAATTTGCCGCCCGGTTCCTCGACGTCCATGCCGTCCATGCCGGTACGGATCACGCCCTGCAGGCGCAGCCGCTCGGCGCGCCGGGCTTCCTCGGGCGTGTTCATGACCAGGCAGCCACCTTCGACGGTGGTGATGTTCTTGTTGGCCTGGAAGCTGAAGCTGACGAGATCGCCGAACGCGCCAATGCGCTGGCCGCGCCAGCGCGAGTCGATGGCCTGCGCGGCGTCTTCGATCACGCGCAGGTTATGGCGCTTCGCGATGGCATAGAGGCGATCCATGTCCACGGGCAGCCCGGACAGGTAGACCGGTATGACCGCGCGCGTGCGCGGTGTGATGGCGGCCTCGACCGCGTCGAGGTCGATATTGCGCGTCACCGGGTCGATGTCGACGAACACCGGCCGTGCGCCGACCGTCAGCACCACGTTGGCGGTGGCGACCCAGGTGATCGGCGTCGTGATGACTTCGTCCCCGGGGCCGATATCGGCGATGCGCAGCGCGATTTCCATCGTGGCCGAGCCATTGGAAAACGTGCGCACCGGACGGTCGCCAAACAGTTCGGACAGCGCAGCTTCAAACGCCTGCACCTTGGGGCCGGACGTAATCCAGCCCGACGCCAGCACCTTGCCGACCTCGGCAATGGTGGCGTCATCGATCTGGGGGCGTACGAACGGGAGGAAATCCTGCGGAGCGGAAGCGGTCATGGTCGGTCAGGAACGGGCAATCAGAAACACACCGGCAAGGATCAGCATGATGCCGGCCACGCGCAGCGGGCCAATCATTTCGCCGAACAGCCACCAGGCAGCCAGCGCGTTGACCACGTACCCCAGCGACAGCATGGGGTAGGCAATCGACACATCGACGCGCGACAGGCCGATGATCCAGACGCCGACGCTGATGACATAGCAGGTCAGTCCGGCGATGACCGGCCATTGCGTCAGCACCCGGAACGCCGTGGTCAGGATGGTGGCGCGCTCGATCGTGATGGCGCCCACGGCATTGGTGCCGGCCTTGAGCAGCAGTTGGGCACAGGCGTTGAGCAGCACCCCGGTGAAGATAAAGGCAAAAGTCGAAAGATTCATCGGGTATTTCCGGCTTCCTGGGCCGGCAGCGGGAAATTGCTGGCGACGACACGTCGCACATCGCGTGCCACGACGTAGAGCGGCACATGCTGTGCCACCAGGCTGTCATAGGTGTCCGGCGACATGATACCGAGCGCCGGCTGGCCGTCCTTCCATTTGGCGACAAATGCGTCCATGGTCGGAATCCATTTGTCCGGCTCCTGCTGCGTGCCGAACTCCAGTTCATCGGGCGCGGCGACCATCGTCAGCGTGCGGCCCAGGTAGAACGGGAGCGTGTGATCCAGCATGCCCACGCCGTAAATTGGCATGTTGTCCTTCAGCACGGCCTTGATGGCTGGCAGCATGTCCACGCCAGATGCCCTGCGGCCCATTACCTCATGGCCGAGCAGCCCGATCGTGCAGGTCAGGAACATCGACAGCGCAAACGCGGCCACGCTCGGAAACACGCCGCGTGTGCGCAACAGCCGGCGCGCCAGCAGCATGCCGGCCAGCAGTACGGCAAACGCCACACCAATATAGACGGCGAAGGCGCGGAACACTTCATTCGGATTGGTTTCGCGATCCAGTGTGGCCACCACCGGTGCGGCCAGCAGGCCCACCACGGCGAGCAGCAGCAGGGCGTTGATCTGGCGATTCCACGAGCGGTCGCTGATCTGGTCCAGCGCCACAGCCGCCAGTATGGCCAGCGCCGGGAACACCGGCACGATATAGCCGGGCAGCTTCGACCCCGACATGCTGAAGAAGACGAAGATGGCCGCGAACCAGACCAGGCTCATCAGGGCCGGCTGGAACGGCTTGCCGCCCGCGCCGCGCTGGGCGCCGGCCCGGTCGCGCACCACTTCCCACATGCGCGGCACCAGGCCAAGCCAGGGCAGCATGCCGGCCAGCAGCAGCGGCACGAAATACCAGACCGAACCCTTGCGAGCGTGGACCGTGGATGTATAGCGGTCCCAGTGCTCGTGGATAAAGAAAAAGTGAGGAAATTCGGGGTTCTTCGTCGAAATCAGCCAGAACCAGGGCACCGTGACCACCAGCATGGCCAAGATGCCGGTCGGCAGATGCAGGCGTCGCCACAGGCCGAGATCGCGTGTCAGCAGCGTATAGACCACCAGCACCAGACCGGGCAGAGCGATGCCCACCAGGCCCTTGGTCAGGATGGCGACCCCCATGGCGACCCAGCACGCCAGCATCCAGGCGCGGCGGGCGCCGGGCGGCGTGTCGGGGTGCTGGGCCAGCAGCATGCAGCCGAGCACGCAGGCCAAGGCGCCGGACAGCGTCATGTCCAGCGAATTGAAATGGCCGGCCACACTCCACATCGGCATGGCCAGCATGACCAGGCCCGCCAGCAGCCCGGCGCGGCAGCCGAACCAGCGCGCGGTGGCCAGCATCGTCACACCCAGCCCGACGATGCCCGACAGCGCCACGCACAGTCGGGCCTGCCAGTCGCCCACGCCGAACAGTTCGTATGCGATGGTCGTCACCCACATGTGGAATGGGGGTTTTTCGAAGTATTTCAGGGCGTTGTAGCGGATCGTCACCCAGTCCCCGGTAACGAACATCTCGCGCGAGATCTCGGCGTATCGGCCTTCGTCCGGGCGCAGCAAATGGCGGTAATCGAGCGTGCCGAACCAGACCAGCAGCACGGCGAGCACGACGAACACAACCATGCCGACAGGCAGCCCGGCTTGGCGCGTGGGCGAAGAACTACGCATATTTCTCCTGAAATGGCCGGGGTCCCGGAGGCTGTTCCTGCATTCGCCTTGTGGCGAACACCCCACAACGCGGGACGCCCCGTCCCGGTGGACACGAACGGCGCGGCGGGCTGTGCCTCCCGCGCAAGGCCTGCAAAGGCGTGGTCCGGAGGTCAGTTTTCGGGCAAGGCGACCGCTACGGGCGCGCAATGGTAGCACGAGCGCATTTCCAGCCTCGCCGTTTTGGCTCGCAAAGGGCGCTGGGCTTGGACTTGGGGGCGTTTCCGCCGCGCCGATTTCGCGTAATACTTGCGCCATTCCGGCACTTGCCTGGCAGAAACCGACCCTGCCTCCGCCGGCCCTCGATACGGACGATCGCCATGAGACCGGCGTTGCTGGTGTGGTTGCTGACAGGTGTGATGAATACGGCATTTGGGCAGGCGTCGGCCCCCGATGCTGCGCCGGTGTCGGGCATGTCGCCGCCAATGCCCGGTGGCGCGGTGCTTTGCGACGCGCCCTGGTTCCGCTCCGGCTCCCGCGTGCAGTTGGAGGGCGACGGCTCCATGCCGATGTCCATCACGATGACCTTGCGCGACGTCATGCGCACCGCCCGCGGCTGCAGCGCCCAGCTGGAGGTGCGCTCGAAGTCGGCACTGTCGGCCTTGATGGGCCCGCCCGTCGTCATGGATCAGGTCCACGAGATCAATATCGACCGTAACGCCGCCACGGCACGCACGCGCATCGACAGCCGCAACGCCGTGATCAATGCCCGTGCCCGTTATGCGCGCATGTTCGGCGAGGCGTCGTTCAATGGCAGCGGTGTCTTCAACTACGCGGGCCTGGAAATCAAGGAAGGCGCCACGCTGGAGGGAGAATCCTTCCAGTCCAGCGTGTCGCTCAAGATCTATCCGCTGGGCAAGGATGAAGTCGTGGGCACGATGCAGGCCTTGCACGCATCGATCATCGTCGGCTCGCGCCATGTGGGCCGCAAGCAGATGATCAACACGGTCATGGGCCGCAAGGAGTGCATGCCCATCACCTACGAGAAGCGCACCTCGCTGGGCCCCCTGATGGTGGGCGACGAACTGCTGCAGCTCGAACCGAGCGTGCTGCACGTGACCGACTGGTACTGCCCCATGGAAGCATTCGTGTTGCGCACGGAAATCCGGCAGAACAACGAGGTGCAGCGGGTGGACGTGACGGCGCTGGAAATGTTGCGGGAGGAGGGGCAGTAGCTTCCCTCCCTTTGTCCAGAACATAAAAAAGGAGCCGTATGGACTCCTTTCTTTTGTTGGGCAGGCGCGGGATTGGCGCTCAATTCCCTTGCGCTGGCTTCTTCGCCGGGGCCTTTTTCGATTTCGACTGTTTCGGGGCGGCGGTGGACTGGTCGGTCAGGTCCGCACGGGTGCTCTTGTTCGCGCCCTGGGAATACGGGTCGAACTTGTCGCCGGACTTGGCGCCCTGGCTGTAGGTGTCGAACTTCTCGCCCGACTTGGCGCCCTGGGAATACGGGTCGAACGACTTCTTGTCCTGTGCGATGGCAGCCACGGATGCAGTGGCCAGTCCCAGCGCGACGGCGGTGGCGATCAATTGCTTCATGGAAATCTCCTCTGAGTTGCCGCCCGGGGCAGTAATTCTCGATGGCGGTCGCGTTGTTGCTGGTCCTACCGGACGGTAGAACCAGGCTCAGGCCAGTGTGGACAAGGCCGCAAAGGGCGTCAACTCAGGGCTTTTCCGGGGAGATACTCGGAAAATGCTTATTCCGTCACAGCGTCGGAAGGGTGTTTCCAGGCTTGCAGCACTTCGGTCGAAGGCGCCAGCGCCAGGTTGGTGCCGCGCGTGCCGATCGGTTGCTGGAACCAGCGTTTCTGCAGGGCGGCGGCATCGGGGCTGGCGAACGTCCTGATCAGCGTCTGGTCTACCAGCTGCTTCCACTCGGGATCGGCCTTCGACATCATTAGCGCGTTCTGTTCCACCGACAGGGCCGGGCCGACGATCACGTACTGGGACGGGTCCTTCGACTTGGCGCGCAGGCCGGCCAGCAATACGTCGTCCATCACGAACGCCTGGGCGCGTCCCGTTTCCAGCAGCAGGAACGATTCCCCGTGATCCTTGGCGTAGACGTCACGGAAGCCATACTCGCTCTTCAGGCGGCGCACGTGGCGGTCGCCCGTGGAACCGGCACTGGTCACCACCGTCTTGCCGCGCAGGTCATTGAACGACTTGATGCCGGAATCGGCGCGCACCAGCATGCGCACGGTGGAAACATAGTGCGACACACTGAAGGCCACCTGCTTCTGGCGCTCCAGCGTGTTGGTGTTCGGTGCGCAATCCAGGTCGGCCAGGCCGTTGACCATGGCGGGAACACGATTCTGGGGCGTCAGCGGCAGCCAGCGCACCTTCAGGTCTTTCAGTCCCAGCTTCTGTTTGGCCGCCTCGGCCACGCGCAGGCACAGGTCCACCGCATAGCCGGCGGGCTGGCCCTTGTCGTCGGCGAACGAGAAGGGCAGGGCCGATTCGCGATAGCCGAGTGTGATCGTGCCGGTATCGCGGATCTTGTCGAGCACCGGGCTCGGGCTCTGTGCGTGGACGGCCGGCACGACGGTGGCGGCCAGGGCAACACCAGCGATCAGGCGGCGGACGGCGGGGAAAGCGACAGACTGGAACATGTTCGAGGGTGAGGCAGCTGCACGGAAAGACGCAAGGGTATACCCCCGGAGAGCGGGCACGAAGAATTTGTTTCTTATTAGCTAATGCCCGAGAGTAGTGCAATGAAAGTTGCCTTTTCGCCACGTCGTAACCCGATTTACAAGCGTTACGGGGCCGGTTACCTGCCCATCGACGGATGAATGCACCGATGCGGGTACAATTCGGCCCACTTTGTACCCCCGCAAATAACAAATGAGCCCCCGTCCTTCCCGTCTGGCGTGTGTAGACGCTCTGAAGGCGGTCAGCTCGCAGCTGATCGTATTGCACCACCTGGCGTTCTACGGACCGATGTCCGATGCTGCCCAGACCCTGGCGCCCGGCCTGATCGGCTGGCTGGCCGACTACGCGCGCATAGCCGTGCAGGTTTTCCTTGTCATCAGCGGATTCCTGGCCGCGCGCAGCCTGGCGCCAGGCGGCCGTCTGACCGTGGCGAGCCCCCTGCAGACCATCTGGCGCCGCTACCAGAAGCTGGTGGTGCCGTTTGCCGCGGCCATCCTGGTGGCGATTGCCGGTGCCGCCATCGCCCGCACCTGGATGCAGCACGATTCCATCCCGGCCGCGCCGCACCTGGCGCAATTCGTCGCGCATGTGCTGCTGCTGCACAACATCCTCGATGTGGACGCGTTGTCCGCCGGGGTCTGGTATATCGCCATCGACTTGCAATTGTTCGCGTTGATGGTGCTGGCGCTGTGGCTGGCACGCGCCGTGGCCCGCGATGGGCTGCCGCTGGGCGTGCCGATGGTAGGCGTGCTGGCGATGGCCTCGCTGTTCTGGTTCAACCGTGATGCCACGTGGGACATCTGGGCCGTCTATTTCTTTGGCGCTTACGGCATGGGATCGCTGGCCTACTGGGCGTCGAATCCGGGCCGCTCGTTCATGCCGCTGCTGGCGCTGGCCGCGATGGGAATGGCCGCGCTGGCGGTGGACTTCCGCCTGCGGATCGCGGTGGCGCTGGCCACGGCGCTGCTGCTGGCCGTCTCGCGTCGTGGCGGCTGGCTGGAAAGCTGGCCCGCCGGTCGCCTGACCGCGTATTTCGGCCGCATTTCCTATTCGGTGTTCCTGGTGCACTTTCCGGTGTGCCTGGTGGTCAATGCGGTGGTCACCCACCTGGTGCCGGGCCGGCCCGGGCTCAACGCGCTGGGCATGGGGCTGGCGTGGGTCGCCAGTAACGTCGCCGGCGCGCTGTTCCACCGCTATGTGGAGGCCGCCAGCCCGGTGCGTGCGCTGGTGAACTGGCTGACGGCCGATCTGCCCCAGTGGGGACGCGGGCGCCTCGGTCATCGGGCGGAAGGCTGATCCTCCCGCAATGCCAACGCCAGAACGGCACGTTCGACCGAACGTGCCGTTTTTGTTGGTGCCGACGCCGGATGCGGGGCGCGCCGGAATCCGGTGCGCGCTGCACCGGGATGTACCGCACGCGCCCTGCGGGGCGCCGCATCGAGGCACGCCGCCGGTGCGTACGGGATGCCACGGACGGTAACAACCCCACTTGGGCGTTGGCACGAACGTTGCCTACTATGAACACATAAACCTGACCATCTGGTCAGGATTCGTGTTCCGGTTTCATACCGGGGAGGCGACCATGTCCGACCATATCGTCCTGACCTCGCACGCGCGGCGCGACAAGCCGGCCGAGCCGATCCACTGGGGCGCGCCCACGGCGGCCGGGCGGGGGCCCGTGATCGCCAGCCTGACCGACCCGACCCAGCGCAACGTGATTGGCACGCACGCCGGGGCCTATGCGATCTACCGGGCGCTGGCCGTGGCCTCGGGCAGCCTGCAGCGCGCGCATCGCCCCGACCTGACGGACACCGCGCCGGCCGAGCCGATCGGCCCCCATGCGCAGTGGGGCGACCCCGACAAGATCGTATCGCTCGATCCGTGGGGCCATCTGGTATCGACGGTCTTTGCCGACCGCATCGCCGCCGGGTTCGACATCCGGCCCACCATCGCCATCACGCGCGCCCATATCAACATGCCGGAATTGCTGGCCGCCATCACGGCGGGCCGCCTGGCCCCGGATGGCGACATCCTGTATCCCAACGGCGATGTGCGCGTCACCAAGGCCGCCATCGATCCGGTCTGGTACCTGCCCGGCATCGCGCGCCGGTTCGATATCAAGGAGAGCATCCTGCGCCGCAGCCTGTTCGAGCAGACTGGCGGCATGTTCCCGGAACTGGTCACGCGGCCGGACCTGAAGGTCTTTCTGCCGCCTATCGGCGGCATGACGCTCTATTTCTTTGGCGATATCAGCAAGCTGGGCCAGCCCGAGACCCGGGTGGCCTGCCGCGTCCACGACGAATGCAATGGCTCGGACGTATTCGGATCGGACATCTGCACATGCCGGCCCTACCTGGCGCATGGCATCGAGGTCTGTATCGAGATGGCCCAGCAGGGCGGCGTCGGGCTGGTGGTCTATAACCGGAAGGAAGGCCGCGCGCTGGGCGAGGTGACCAAGTTCCTGGTCTACAACGCACGCAAGCGCCAGGTAGGCGGCGACCGCGCCGAAACGTATTTCGCGCGCACCGAGTGCGTGGCCGGCGTGCAGGACATGCGCTTCCAGGAACTGATGCCGGATGTCTTTCACTGGCTCGGGATCCGGCGGATCGACCGCTGGGCCTCGATGAGCAACATGAAGCATGGCGCGCTGACGGCGCAGGGGATCGAGGTGGTGGAGCAGGTGCCCATCCCCGAGGCGCTGATCCCGGCCGATGCGCGCGTGGAAATCGATGCGAAGGTGGCGGCGGGTTACTTCACCAGCTACACGCCGCCGGATGCCAACGAACTCGCCCTGGCAAAGGGCAGGGGGTTGAACGAATGAACGAGTATTCCGCAGGAGGTACGACCGGACACGAACCCGGCACGGGCAGCGGCTGGCACAGCCCGGTGCCGCCCGATCATCCCGCTTCCGCACTGCTGAGCGGCGAAGCGGTGCGCACGCATTGCGCGGTCGTGACCGAATTCGTCGCATCCGGCGAGTCTGAACTGTTTACCTGGCACCCGGACCGTATCCACGCGATTGCCGACTACGTGGCCGCCACCATCCGGCGGCGCTACCCCGATCTCCAGGTGCCTTACCACAGCCGCTGGCGCCATTTCGAGAGTGGCGGGCCGGGGCAGGAATCGATCAACCGCTGGCAGATCCTGTGCGAGCGCGCCGGCATGTCGGGCGCCGACCATTGTGCCGAGCGGGCGCGCATCGGCATCGACCTGGTGATCCCGAGCGTGCTGCTCGATGCCGGCGCAGGCCCCGACTGGCGCTATCGCGACCCGGCCAGCGACATGATGCTGACGCGCTCCGAAGGGCTCGGCGTGGCCAGCTTCGACCTGTTTGCCCGGGGCGGCTTCTCGGCCGAATCGGGCGATCCGCTGCGTGCCGATGCCGAGCGGCTGGCCCGTATCGATGCCTCGACCATCGCCACGGCCTTCCAGGTGGCGCAGCACAACCCGCTGGTGGGCCTGGAAGGGCGTGCCGGCCTGCTGCGGCGGCTGGGCGAGGTCATGCAGGCCACCCCGGCAGTCTTCGGCACGCCGGCGCGGCTGGGCAACCTGTTCGACTACCTGGCTGCGCATGCGAAGGACAACCGCATCGAGGCCGGCTTCGTGCTGCGCACGCTGCTGGTGGCGCTGGGCCCGGTCTGGCCGGGACGCGTGCAGATCGATGGCGTGTCGCTCGGTGACTGCTGGCGGCATCCGGCAGCGCCCGGCGGGCTGGTGCCATTCCACAAGCTCACGCAGTGGCTGACCTATTCGCTGCTGGAGCCGCTGGAGGATGGCGGCCTGGTGGTGGTGGGGCTCGACGCGCTGACCGGGCTGCCCGAATACCGGAACGGCGGGCTGCTCTATGACTTCGAGCTGACCGTGCCGCGCGACGGCGAGTTCGCCAGCCGGACCCATACCGTGGACGAACCCGAGATCGTCGAGTGGCGCGCACTGACCGTGACGGGGCTCGACCTCGTGGCCGATGCGGTGCGCCAGGCGCTGGGTCTCAAGGAAGCCGACTTTCCGCTGGCGCGCGTGCTGGAAGGCGGCACGTGGGCGGCGGGCCGCCGCATCGCGGCACAGCGCCGGCCGCCGGGCGGGCCGCCGCCCTTCGCGATCCAGAGCGACGGCACGGTGTTCTAGCGGCAACGCGGCATTGCACGGCAGTCCTGACTGACAGGCAGCCAGAGCGTGGCGGGCCCGGGGCCCGTCGCGCCCGGCCAGGCGAATTTCGGATGACCAAGGAGCGCACCATGAACGACATGTCGGACGTACCCACGGCCGTCCAGGCCTTTGCCGAAACGGAAGCCAGCGCGGCGCCCGCCGTGATGGTGGTCAACCATCCGCTGGTCCAGCACAAGGTCACGCTGGTGCGCAGCGAGGACACCACCACCGACAACTTCCGCCGCCTGGTGCGCGAGATCAGCCAGTTGCTGACCTACGAAGCCACGCGCGACCTGGCCATGGAGACCATCGCCATCAAGACGCCCATCGCGCCTATGCAGTCGCCGGTGCTGTCGGGCAAGAAGCTCTGCCTGGTGTCGATCCTGCGGGCCGGCAATGGCTTCCTGGACGGCATGCTGGACCTGCTGCCGGCGGCGCGCGTGGGGCATATCGGCCTGTATCGCGACCCCGAGACGCTGGAGCCGATCGAGTACTACTTCAAGATGCCCGAGGATATCCAGGAGCGCTTCGTGATCGTGGTGGACCCGATGCTGGCGACCGGCAACTCGGCCATCGCGGCGATCAACCGGCTCAAGGAGGCCGGGGTGACCACCATGAAGTACGTCTGCCTGATCGCCTCGCGTCCGGGGCTGCGCGCGCTGCAGTCCGCCCACCCCGACGTGGCCATCGTCACCGCCGCCATCGACAGCGAGTTGAACGAGCACGGCTACATCGTGCCGGGCCTTGGCGATGCCGGCGACCGGCTCTACGGCACAAAGTGATGGATGCCCTGGCGCGCGCGCCGTCGCCGGCGCGCGGCATCGAGCCCCGGTCCGGCCCGCCCGGCGGCCGCATCCGGCAGGAAAACGAGGCGCTGATCGTGCGCGCGGCCGAGTACGTCTTCGCGCGGGCCGGCTTTGCCGGGGCCACCATGGCCGATATTGCCGCCCGCGCGGGCGTGCCCAAGTCGAACCTGCACTACTACTTCCGGACCAAGCAGGTGCTGTATCGCGCCGTGCTGGCGCACACGCTGACGCTATGGCTGTCCGAGACCGACATCATCAGCGCCGAGCACTCGCCACGGCTGGCGCTGGAGCAGTACATCCGCGCCAAGATGCGCCTGTCGGCGAGCCATCCCGATGCGTCGCGCGTGTTCGCCAACGAACTGCTGCACGGCGCGCCGGAGATCGGCAACGTCCTGCGCCAGGCCCTGCGCGAACTGGTGGCGCGCAAGGCGATGGTGATCCGCGCGTGGATCGAGGGCGGCCAGATGGCGCCGGTGGACCCTTACCACCTGTTCTTCACGATCTGGGCCGCCACCCAGACCTATGCCGACTTCGAGGCGCAGGTGTGCGCCGTGCTGGGCGTGAGCCAGCTTGACGCTGACGACTTCGAGCACGCCACCGAGCATCTGGTGGCCTTGCTGCTGCGGGGCTGCGGGCTGCAGGCACCCGATTCCGACCCGGAGCGCGCCTGAGCCGGGCGCTTTCCGTCCCATCACAACCATCAACCACGCGCCATGGGCGCACACAACGCAGAAAAAGGGGAGTGAAGTCATGCACAAGGGAAGCGATCGTCGCACCTGGCTGAAAGCCGCAGCGGTGGCCACTGCGCTGGCCGCCATGGGTCTGCCGGCTGGCGCGCAGGCGCAGTCGAAGATCAAGGTGGCCGCGGTGTACACGGTGCCCGTGGAGCAGCAGTGGGTGTCGCGCATCCACAAGGCGCTCAACGAGGCCAAGTCGCGCGGCGAGATCGACTACGTGTTCTCGGAGAGCGTGTCGAACGCGGACTACGAGCGCGTGATGCGCCAGTACGCCGAACAGGGTAGCGGCCTGATCGTCGGCGAGTCGTTCGCCGTGGAAGGCGCGGCACGCAAGGTGGCCAAGGATTATCCGAAGACGGCCTTCCTGATGGGCTCGTCGGGCAAGCCGCAGGCCCCGAACTTCTCGGTGTTCGACAACTACATCCAGGAACCGTCGTACCTGACCGGCATGATTGCGGGCGGCATGACCAAGACCAACCACATCGGCATGGTGGGCGGCTACGCGATTCCCGAAGTCAACCGGCTGATGCACGCGTTCATGGAGGGCGCCCGCGAGATGAACCCGAAGGTGAAGTTCACGGTCAGCTTCATCGGCTCGTGGTTCGACCCGCCCAAGGCCAAGGAAGCCGCGTTCGCGATGATCGACAAAGGCGCCGACGTGCTCTATGCCGAGCGTTTCGGCGTGTCGGACGCCGCCAAGGAGCGCGGCAAGCTGGCCATCGGCAACGTGATCAACACCCAGCCGCAGTACCCGGCCACGGTGGTGGCATCGGCGCTCTGGAACATGGAGCCGACCATCGCGGCCGCGCTGGCCAAGGTCAAGGCCGGCCAGTTCAAGAACGAGGACTACGGCCAGTATTCGCTGATGAAGTTCAAGGGCGCGGAACTGGCGCCGCTGGGCACGTTCGAGGGCAAGGTGCCGGCCGATGTGATGGCCAGGGTCAAGGCGAAGGAGAAGGCGATCCTCGACGGCAAGTTCACGGTCAAGGTCGTGGAGACCGAGCCGAAATCGACGCCGTAACGCCGCTGGCGCAGGGCGCACAGGGCCCCGTCCGGCTGGACGGGGCCGCTTCATTTCCTTTTGTCTGATTTCCTAAACGCGATGCCCCAGGAATTGCCGGTGCTCCGGCTCTCGCACATCACCAAACGGTTTGGCCCGCTGCTGGCCAACGACGATATCTCGCTGGACCTGCATCGTGGCGAAGTGCTGGCCCTGCTTGGCGAAAACGGCGCCGGCAAGAGCACGCTGGTCAATATCCTGTTCGGGCACTACATCGCCGACGCGGGCAGCGTGGAGGTGGACGGCGTGACGCTGCCGCCCGGCAATCCGCGCGCGGCGCTGGCGGCGGGCGTGGGCATGGTCCATCAGCATTTCACGCTGGCCGACAACCTGTCGGTGCTCGACAACATCCTGATTGGCACCGAGCCGCTCTGGCGCTGGCGCCAGCAGCGTGGCGCCGCGCGGGCGCGTATCGACGATCTGGCGCGGCGCTTCGGGCTGGCGGTGCAGCCGCAGGCGCGGGTTGGGTCGCTGTCGGTCGGCGAACGGCAGCGCGTGGAGATTATCAAGGCGCTCTATCGCGGCGCGCGGGTGCTGATCCTCGATGAGCCCACGGCCGTGCTGACGCCGCAGGAGGCCGACAGCCTGTTCGCCACGCTGGGGCAGCTGATCGCCGAAGGGCTGTCGGTGATCTTCATCAGTCACAAGCTCGACGAGGTGCTGCGCGTCTCGCACCGCGTGGCGGTGCTGCGCGGCGGCCGGCTGGTGGCGGAGCGCCGTGCGGACACCACCGGCAAGGCGGAACTGGCCGAACTGATGGTGGGGCGCCGCGTGGAGATGCCCACGCGCAAGGCCGGCCTGGCTGGCGGCGAGATTGTCGCTGCGCTCGATCGGGTCAGCGTGGCGCCCGCGGCCGGCCGGCAGGGCCTGCGGGACGTGACGCTCGACCTGCATGCCGGGGAAATCGTCGGCATCGCCGGGGTCTCGGGCAATGGACAGGTGGCGCTGGCCGAGTTGATGAGCGGCGTGGTGGCGGCATCGTCGGGCAGCGTCCGTGTGTGTGGCGCGGCGCTGCCGGCATCGCCCCGGCGGTGGATCGGCGCCGGCGTGGCGCGCATTCCGGAAGACCGGCATGCCGAAGGCGCGGTGGGCGACCTGGCCGTGTGGGAGAACGTCATCATCGAGCAGCTTGGCAATCGGGCGTTCGTGCGGGGCGGCGTGATCCGTGGCGCGGCGTCGCGGCGCTTTGCCGGCGAACTGGCGAGCCGGTTCGATGTGCGCGGTGGCGGCATCGACGTGCCGACGCGCACGTTGTCTGGCGGCAACATGCAGAAACTGATCCTCGGCCGGGCGTTCTCGGTGCGCGGCGCGCAGGCGCCGGCGCTGGTGGTGGCCAGCCAGCCAACCTGGGGCCTCGACATCGGCGCGGTGGCGTACGTGCGCGGCCAGTTGCTCGATGCCGCGGCGCGGGGCGCGGCCGTGCTGCTGATTTCGGAAGATCTCGATGAACTGATGGCGCTGTCGGACCGCATCGCCGTCATCCATGCCGGCCGGCTGAGCGCGGCCCGCGCCACGCCGGCATGGACGCTCGGCACGCTGGGCCTGGCCATGGCCGGGGCCGACGATGCCCACACGCAGGTGGAGGTGGCCCATGCGGCTTGAAGCCCGGACCGCGGTGTCCCGTACCGCCCTGGTGATGGCGCCCGTGGGCGCGATTGTGGTCACGCTGCTGATCTGTGCGCTGCTGGTGTCGCTGGCCGGCGCGCCTGTCGGCAAGGCCTACCTGCTGCTACTGGACGGCGGCTTTGGTTCGCGCTTTGCGTGGTCCGAGACGCTCACCCGCGCCACGCCCCTGATCCTGACAGGCCTCGCCGTGGCCGTGGCGTTCCGCACGCGGCTGTTCAATATCGGTGCCGAGGGCCAGCTTTACCTGGGGGCGTTGGCGGCCGTGGCCGTGGGCGGGCAGGTGGATGGCGCGGCAGCGCCGTGGGCGGCGTCGTTGCCCAATGGCATGCCGTTTGGTCTGATGGTCGCGGCTGGCATGCTGGCCGGCGCCTTGTTGCTGCTGCTGCCGGCGCTGCTCAAGCTGAGGCTGGGCGTGGACGAGGTGGTCACCACACTGCTGCTCAATTTCATCGTGCTGCTGGGCGTCTCGCTGATGCTCGACGGGCCGATGAAGGACCCGCTGGCGATGGGCTGGCCGCAGTCCGTCGCGCTGGTGCCGGAACTGGAACTGGGCCGGCTGATGGAACGCTCGCGCGTGCATAGCGGCCTGCTGGCTGCCGTGGGCCTGGCCCTGCTGGTGTGGGCGATCAACCGGTTCACGGTCTTTGGGCTGCAGATGCGCGCCGTGGGCGCCAACGCCCGCGCGGCGGCATTCGCGGGCATGTCGGTGACGCGTGTGACGCTGCTCGCAGCGGCCCTGTCCGGCGCGCTGGCGGGCCTGGCCGGTGTGGTGGAGGTGGCCGGGCGCACAGGCTATCTCACGCTCGACATGTCGCCGGGGTACGGCTATACGGGCGTGGTGATCGCCATGCTGGCGGGCCTGCATCCGGTGGGCGTGGTGGCATCGGCCATCTTCGTGGCGGGCATCCTGGTGGGCGCAGACGGCATGAGCCGGGCCGTGGGCGTGCCCAACACGATTGCCGATGTCATCGTGGCGGTGGCGCTGCTGTCCATGCTGGTGGCGACCATGCTTGCACGCTATCGCCTGCGTTTCGACCGGATCGGGAAGGTGGCCTGATGGAACTGTTCGATATCGTTGCCGGGGCCCCGTTCTGGATTGCCGTGCTGCGCGTGGCCACGCCGCTGATCTTCGGCACGCTGGGCGTGCTGCTGTGCGAACGCGCCGGGGTGCTGAACCTGGGCATCGAAGGCATCATGGTGGCCGGGGCTTTTTCCGGCTGGCTGGCGGTGTACCACGGCGCGCCGCTGTGGGGCGGCGTGGCGGCGGCGGCGGGGGTGGGGTTGGCGTTCGGGCTGCTGCATGGCTGGCTGACGGTGTCGCTGGCGCTGTCGCAGCATGTGGCGGGGCTGGGCGTGACCATGCTGGCCACCAGCGTGTCGTACTACGCCTACCGGCTGGGCTTTGCCCAGGTCTCGACCCCGCCGACGATCACGCCGTTCGCGCCGATGACATGGTGGGCCGACGTGCCGCTGGTCGGCACGGTGATGGCGGCCGAAACGGCGCTGACGCTGCTGGCGCTGCTGATGGCGCCGCTGCTGGCCTGGCTGCTCTATCGCACGCCGCTGGGGCTGGCACTGCGCATGGTCGGCGAGAACCCCGCCGCCGCCGAGGGGCAGGGCATCCGCGTGGGGGCGGTGCGGATCGGAGCGATCATGGCCGGGTCGGCGTTGATGGCTGTGGGGGGCGCGTTTCTCACGCTGTCGGCCTTCAATGCGTTCTTCTTCAACATGATCAATGGCCGGGGCTGGATCTGCGTGGCGCTGGTGGTATTCGCGTCGTGGCGGCCGGGGCGGGCATTGCTGGGCGCGCTGCTGTTCGCGGCCTTCGATGCGCTGCAGCTGCGCCTGCAGCAGGGTGGGGCCAGCCTGCCTGGCCTGCCGGCGCTGCCGTACCAGGTCTACCTGATGCTGCCTTATATTCTGTCGATCCTTGCGCTGGTGCTGGTGGCGCGGCGCGCGGCCTATCCGCAGGCGCTGATGAAGCCGTACCGCAAGGGCGAACGCTGAACTATCCGGAAAGAGAATCCCATGTTCGATACCATCCTGCGTCACTGCAACCTGCCCGATGGCCGTACCGACGTCGACATCGGCATTGCCGCCGGCCGGATCGCGGCTGTCGAGCCCCGGCTGACGGCCACGGCAGGCGACGAGATCGATGCGGCGGGCCAGCTGGTGTCGCCACCGTTCGTCGATGCCCATTTCCATATGGATTCCACGCTGTCGTATGGCCTGCCGCGCGTGAACCAGTCCGGCACGCTGCTGGAGGGCATCGCGCTGTGGGGGGAGCTCAAGCCGCTGCTAACGCAGGACGCCATTGTCGAACGGGCGCTGGCCTATTGCGACTGGGCCGTGGCCAAGGGGCTGCTGGCAATCCGGTCGCACGTGGACGTCTGCGATCCGCGCCTGCTGGCGACCGAGGCGCTGCTGCACGTGCGCGACCGCGTGAAGCCGTACCTCGACCTGCAACTGGTGGCGTTTCCGCAGGATGGCGTGCTGCGCGCGCCCGGCGCGCTCGACACCCTGCGGCGCGCGCTGGACATGGGCGTGGACGTGGTCGGCGGCATTCCGCATTTCGAGCGGACCATGACCGACGGCGCCGCGTCGGTGAAGCTGCTGTGCGAAGAGGCTGCCAAGCGTGGCCTGCGTGTGGACATGCACTGCGACGAAAGCGACGACCCGATGTCACGCCATATCGAGACGCTGGCCAGCGAATCGGTGCGGCTGGGGCTGCAGGGACGGGTCACGGGGTCGCATCTGACGTCGATGCACTCGATGGACAACTACTACGTGTCGAAGCTGCTGCCGCTGATGCGCGAGGCGGGCGTGGCCGCCATCGCCAATCCGCTGATCAACATCACGCTGCAGGGCCGGCACGACACCTACCCGAAACGCCGCGGCATGACCCGGGTGCCCGAGCTGCTGGCCGCGGGCATCCCCGTGGCGTTCGGGCACGATTGCGTGATGGACCCCTGGTACAGCCTGGGCTCCGGCGACATGCTCGAGGTGGCGCACATGGGGCTGCACGTGGCCCAGATGACGGGCCAGGACGCGATGCGCGCCTGCTTCCGGGCCGTGACCGAAACGCCCGCGGCCATCCTGGGGCTGGACGGCTACGGCGTGGCCCCCGGCTGCCGCGCCGACCTGGTGCTGCTGCAGGCGCACGATCCGGTCGAAGCCATCCGGCTGCGAGCCACGCGGCTGCTGGTGATGCGGGCAGGCAAGGTCGTCGCGCGCACCGCGCCGGCCACCGCCACGCTGTCGCTGCCCGGCCGACCGGCCGAAGTCGACTTCGGGCTACATCGCGGCCAGGTTTTTTGAAGTTTCTGCGAGAGGGGTGTTGACAGGATGCGCGTCACTCAGCATAATCACGTTCTTCGCATCACCGCAGCAATGCAGTGAAACGAAGCCCAGATGGCGGAATTGGTAGACGCACTAGGTTCAGGTCCTAGCGGTGGCAACACTGTGGAGGTTCGAGTCCTCTTCTGGGCACCAATTCAAGACCCCGCTCAACGAGCGGGGTCTTTTCATTTGTACGCCCGGAAAGGGCAGTCCCTGCGGACTGCCCGCGGGGACTCGAAAAGCTTGCGCCTGCAGGCGCAAGCCGGGGTCGCGCCTGGGTGACCGAGTCCTCTTCTGGGCACCAATTCAAGACCCCGCTCAACGAGCGGGGTCTTTTCATTTGTACGCCCGGAAAGGGCAGTCCCTGCGGACTGCCCGTGGGGACTCGAAAAGCTTGCGCTTGCCAGCGCAAGCCGGGGTCGCGCCCGGGTGACCGAGTCCTCTTCTGGGCACCAATATTTGAAAGCCCTGCTCAACGAGCAGGGCTTTTTCATTTCCGCAGCCTCTCGTGAAATTGGCGAGTTGCCTGCCTCGTCCGACATCATCTCTCTCAGCCGCGCTCTCCGCCTTTTAGCGGGCGGCACACCCCACATTCGCCTCTAACCATCGCGCGGCCTTTGACCTATGCTCAAGCTGATCGGGCATGGTCCACACAACGCCCGACGAGGTGGTTGCCATGTCCGTACAGTTGATGTGCGGGAGAGAGGAGCGTGCCGGACGGTTGTCTGGCAGGGCGCATGTCGCCCGCCTGCATGCGGGGCACCCCGGTCTCCCCCTGTGTTTCGTACTTGCGCTGCTGGCCTGCGCCGTGGTTCATGCCGAGGAGTCCCTGGACGGCATGTCAGGGCGTGATGCGCTGCAGTTCGTGCAGGACGCGCGCGCCCCGGATACACCGCCGCCCAACCAGGCCGCACCACCAGCCATGCCGGAAGACACCGCGCTGTCGGTCGTGCCGCCGCGCATGGTGATCGGCAATGATGACCCCGACCTGCCGATCCCCGTCCATGCATCACGGACGGCGCCGGAATCCGTGCCCGAGGCCGAGCCCATCGCCATCAATCTGGCAAGCATCGATCGTGTCGTGGAGCGATTCAACAGTACGCCCCGGACGCCGCTCGTCCATGTTGAAGATGCGACGACCGCCACAGGCCTTGTCGACAGCCGTGCGCGCAGCATGGCCGTGGCGCTCGACGCGCCGTTGTCGCGCAGCGGCATGGGCCTGACGCTGCAATCGCGGGTGGAAATGGCCTATCGGCCAGGCATGGCCCCCGTGCCCAGTAACTGGGATGCACCGCCCGGCGAGGTCAGTGCCACGGGGCTGGCCGTGCGGCTCTACGGCTCCAAGCCGACGCGGCTGAGCGGTGTCTATCCGTTCGTCGAGGCCGACTGGTGGCAGGACAACCGGGCGAAGACCATCAACATCAATGGCACGCGTATCGATACCGATCTGCTGCGCGGACTGTTCTCGTTCAACATCGGCGCGCACAGCAGTTCCACCACGGGCCTGCGGCTCTGGATGAAGGCGCGCGCCGGACGCAACGCGGGCGGCACAGTGGGTGCCAGATACCGCTGGTAAACAGAGATGGCAGCGTCGTGCGCAGTCTGCGAAATAATTTTCACAAAGGGCTTGCGCGGAAGGTGAATTGCGATACAATGCGTCCCTCGCGTGCGGCTGTAGCTCAGTTGGATAGAGTACTTGGCTACGAACCAAGGGGTCGTGGGTTCGAATCCTGCCAGCCGCGCCACCTATTGGAAGGGCCTCCAGCAATGGAGGCCCTTCGTCATTTGGGGCCGGTATGTACGCCCCACCCCAGTAGGCCCAACCCCCGTAGGCCCCACCCCAGCAGGCCCCACCCCAGCAGGCGTGACGTCGCGCTCACAAAGCTGATCCTACCCCCATACTCAGTCGGGTCAGTGTTCGGTATCGCCCGGAGACGCGCCCCGGAATCATTGACAGTGGCCGAGTCGCGGGCACATCATTCGTCCGGAACAGATGCGCCTCCGGAGCAACACGCGTCCCCCCCGGACCCGTCGTGCACATTCCCCGGAAGGCCGCCACCATACTGGGAAACGGGGTCATGAACCGAACGATACGCCAACTGGCAAGCGTGGTCGCGCTTGCCGCCTTCCTTTCTGCCTGCGCATCCGCGCCGCCGCCCGCGCCGGACATACCGGCCGCGGAACAGCCGCCGTCGGATCGGGCGATGAAGGCGCTGTCCGCCGAAGTGTTTACTTATGGCTATCCGCTCGTGCTGATGGATGTCACGCGCGAGGTGATGACGGCCAAGACCCCGGTCAACACGTTCAACCATAGCCGCGCGTTCCCCGATGCCACCTACACCACCGTGGTGAGCCCGAACGCGGATACGCTGTACTCCACCGCCTGGGTGGATGTGTCCAGGGAACCGGTGGTGCTGGCCGTGCCCGATACGGCGGGCCGCTATTACGTCATGCAGATGCTCGATGCCTGGACCAATGTGTTCGCGTCGCCGGGCAAGCGCACCACGGGCACGCGTCGTGGCGCTTTTGCGATAGTCGGCCCCGACTGGGAAGGCACGCTGCCCAAGGGCGTGACGGAAATCCGTGCGCCGACCAGCATGATCTGGCTGATCGGCCGGATCCAGACCAACGGCAAGGCGGACTACGCCAATGTCCACCGCCTGCAGGACCAGTTCCGCCTGGTGCCGCTGTCGGCCTGGCGCAAGGGCATCCGCACCACGCCGCCGGCCACGCCGCGCGCAGGGATGATCGACACCGAGACACCGCCCGCCGAACAGGTGGCGGCGATGGACGCCCAGGCGTTCTTCAGCCGCATGGCCGCGTTGTTGCCGCAAAACCCGCCCGGGCCCGACGACGTGTCGATGCTCGAGAAGATGCAGCGCATGGGCGTCAAGGCCGGCGAACCGTTCAAGACAACGGTGCTGGAACCGTCCACGGCGCGCGCCGTGCAGGAGGGCGCCACCGCCGCGCTGGCCACCATCGCCGCCAACGGCCGCAAGAGCGCGGCGGGCAACACGGGCTGGCGACTGCAGCGCGACACCGGCGTGTACGGTGCCGATTTCGACCGCCGTGCCGCGGTGGCGATGTACGGGCTGGGCGCCAACCTGGCGGAGGATGCGGTCTACCCGGTTGCCCGCGCCGACGCGTCGGGTCGTCCGTTCGATGGCGGCAGCCGCTATGTGCTGCATTTCGACAAGGGCCAGCTCCCGCCGGCCAAGGCCTTCTGGTCGCTGAGCGCCTACAACGACAAGCAGGCCTTTGCCGACAATGCGCTCCAGCGTTACAGCATTGGCAGCCGCGACCGCCTGCGCTACAACCGCGATGGCTCGCTGGACATCTATATCCAGTACGAACGCCCCCCTTCCAGCCAGGTGACGAACTGGCTGCCCGCACCGCCCGATGCCTTCAGCCTGATGCTGCGGGCGTACTGGCCGGAGCAGGTCCTGCTCGACGGCAAGTGGATGCCGCCGCCCGTGCAGCGCGTGAACTGAGCGCGTTGCCTGCGGCGCCAGCATGCAAAAAACCCTTCCGGTCTGGAAGGGTTTTTCGTTTGGAGCACCGGCCGCAGGCGTCCGACTAGAACCGGTATTTCACCCCGGCGTAGAACGCGCGGCCGACGCCCGGATAGAACACGGCGGTGTTGGCCGTGCGTGCATCGGTGACGGTACTGAAATCACTGATGTAACGCTTGTCGGCCAGGTTGCGGGCGTCGAGGAACAGCGTCACGCCGCGCTCGAACTCGTAGCTGGCCTCGATACCGAACAGCACATACGACGGCACCTTGAGCGTATTGGCGTAGTCCACGTAGGCGCCGGTCGGCACCCAGTCGATCGTGCCCGCCACGCGCAGGCGGCTGTTGCGGCTATAGGCCAGCGTGGTGCGCAGTACGTGCTTCGGCACCCCGGCGATGCGGTTGTTGCCGTACACGGGATCGTTGTCGAAGCGGAAATCGCTGTAGTTCCAGATCTGCGATACGGTGAACTTGTCGCCCTTGCCGACGATATCGCGCAACACGTCGGCGCTGGCGCCCAGTTCCACGCCCTGCAGCACCGTCTTGTTGGCGTTGAAGGTCGATGCCGGAATATCGGCGCTCACCGTGTATTGCAGCAGCTGGTCGCGCAGGAGCGAACGGTACGCCGTGACATCCCACGCAAAGCGGTCCCATTTGCCGCGCGTGCCCAGTTCCAGCGTCCAGCCGTGCTGGGCCGCCAGCGGCACGAATTGCTGCGTGGCGCCGATGGTCTGGCTCAGGTCCGTAAAGTCCGGGACGTCGGCGCTCCGCGTGATGTCGATGAACGCCTGGATGTCGGGCTTCGGTTCCCACAGCACGCCAAATTTCGGATTGACGCCGCTGAATGTCGCGCCATCGGACTTGGCTGTCGGGTTGGCCGGCAGGCCGCCGTAGTCGGTGTATTCGCGCCGGTTGCGGTAGGCCTTGGCGCCCGCCATCAGCGCCACGGTGGGCAGCACGTACAGGCGGTCTTCCAGGTAGGCCTCGTAGTTGTACGCGTCCTGCTTCGCGTTCAGCGTCTGGGCGCCGCGATTGCCGTTGATATTGACGTACTGCCGCGCGTCGTTGTTGCCGCCGAAGAAGCGCGCCCCGGCGATCAGCTGGTTGCGCAGGCCGCCCAGCGTGAAGTTGCCCGTGTAGCGCGGCGCGAAGCCGTAGGTCCAGCTGTCCTGATCCACGACCTGGAAGATCGGGTGGTACAGGCTCTTGTGGATGCCCCAGGTGGTCAGGTCGATCTGGCCGTTATCGAGCTTGATGCTGGTGACGTTTGCCACCCGCTCGGTGCGGGTATTGCGCGCCTGGTCCCCCGCCAGCGCACTGGCCGATGCCATGCGCGGCGTGGTCAGCGCCTGGTTCAGCGTCAGCGCGCCGGGCAGCAGCTGGTCGACGATATAGGCGCCAAAGTAGAACCGCGTTTCCACCGCCGGGCTGAAGCGATAGCCGACGTTGGCGTTGATCTGCTCGTACTGGCCGCGCTCGTGATTGCGCCAGCCTTCGGCATGGCTGACCGTGGCGTTCGCCAGGAAGTCCCACTGGCCGATCTGGCGCGATACCTGGCCGCTGCCCCGTATCGTGCCGAAGCTGCCACCGTCCACGCGCACCATGTTCCGGGATTCGGCAGTCAGCGCCGTCGGCGTGGTGAAATTGACCGCGCCGCCCAGCGTGGTGCTGCCATACGCCAGGCCGTTGCCGCCCTTGTAGACCTCGGCGGCCGACAGTGCCAGCGGATCGATCTGGTAGAAATCCCCACTGCCGTCGGCAAAGTTCGTCGGTACGCCGTCCTGCAGGATCTCGATGCCCCGTGTGTGGTAGCCACGCGCCACGCCCGAGCCGCGAATCGACAGGCGCAGTTCCTGCCCATAGCGTTCCTGCACGTACACGCCGGGCGAATCCTTCAGGACATCGCGCAGGTCGTAGGCATAGGTATTGGTGAACGATTGTGCGTCGACAAAGCCGACCGATCCCGCCGACTGGAACAGCGACTGCCGCTGCTGCGCCAGGCCCGGCGCGGTCAGCGACCCGACGGCGGCAGCCGTGGCGGTAACGGTCGGCAGGGTAGGGATAGGGGCGGCATCCGGGCTGGTGACGGTTGCCGATTGGGCGAAGGCCGCGCTCGAGAGTGCGGCTGCAGGAAGCACCGCGACGCGGCGCCAGGGTGTGGCTCGTTTCATTCCTCTTGGTCGAAGATCACGCCGGATACCGACGTGACATCGCAATTTTCTTGTTTGGCTCGACCGAAAGGATACGGAGCCGCACGCGGCGCCGCCATGCGACACAGCGACGCAACGTGCGCTCCAGCGCATAAGCTCAGGCGTTCAGCGCATGACCTTAGGCACTGGCTTGCCCCGCGCACGACGGTCCGCATGCCGCGCCATGCCCATGCGGGGCGGGCTTGGCCGTGGCGGCGGGCCGCACCACGCGCTTCCAGCTTGCCGGCGCGTGGCCGGCAAGCTTCTGGCGCAGCGCCCGGGTGGCGCTGACCATATTCGCCAGGGCCGCCTCGGTCTCGGTCCAGCCACGGGTTTTCAGGCCGCAATCCGGGTTGACCCACAGGCGTTCCGGGGGAATCACCTCGCAGGCCCGCTCCAGCAGGCGGGTCATGGCTTCGACGGAAGGTACGCGCGGCGAATGGATGTCGTAGACACCGGGGCCGATCTCGTTCGGATAGTCGAAATCGCCAAACCCTTCCAGCAGTTCCATGGCCGAGCGCGAGGTCTCGATTGTGATCACATCGGCATCCATGGCGGCGATGGCCGGCAGGATGTCGTTGAACTCGGCATAGCACATGTGGGTGTGGATCTGCGTTTCGTCGCCCACGCCCGAGGCCGACAGGCGGAAGGCGCTGACAGCCCAGTCCAGATAGGCGGCCCAGTCGCCCCGGCGCAGCGGCAGCCCTTCGCGCAGCGCGGGTTCGTCGATCTGGATCACGCGGATGCCGGCGGCCTCCAGGTCGCAGACCTCGTCGCGGATGGCCAGCGCCAGCTGGCGCGTGGTCACGGCGCGCGGCTGGTCGTCGCGCACGAACGACCATTGCAGCATCGTCACGGGGCCGGTCAGCATGCCCTTCATCGGCTTGTCGGTCAGCGACTGCGCAAAGCGGGCCGTATCCACGGTCATCGGCTCGGGACGGTACACATCGCCAAAGATCACCGGCGGCTTCACGCAGCGCGAGCCGTAGCTCTGCACCCAGCCGTTCTCGGTGAATGCGTAGCCGCATAGCTGTTCGCCGAAATATTCGACCATATCGTTGCGCTCGGCTTCGCCATGGACCAGCACGTCGAGGCCCAGCGCCTCCTGCTTGCGCACCGCCAGTTCGATTTCGGCGCGCATGCGGTCCAGGTAGTCCAGCGCGCCGATATCGCCGCGCTTGAAGGCGGCCCGGGTCTGGCGAATGGCGGGCGTCTGCGGGAACGAGCCGATCGTCGTGGTAGGCAGCGCGGGCAGCTTCAGCGCGTCGCGCTGGCGGACGATGCGCACATCGAATGGGCTGTCGCGTTCGGCCATGTCGGCGGTCACGGCTGCCAGCCGCTTCTGCACCTGCTGGTTGACCACGCGGCGCGACGTGCGGCGCGCGGCCTGCGCGGCATCGGATGCGGCAAGCTGCCCGGCCACAGCCGATTCGCCAAGGTTCAGGGCCAGGGCCAGGGTATGCAGTTCGTCCAGCTTTTCGGTGGCAAATGCCAGCCACGCTTTCAGTTCCGGGTCGAGACGGGTTTCGGCATCGAGCGATACCGGCACATGCAGCAGCGAGCAGGAAGGCGCCAGCCAGAGGCGATCGCCCAGCTGGGCATGCAGGGGCGCGACGGCATCGAGCACCTTGCGCAGGTCGGTGCGCCAGATATTGCGGCCGTCGATCACGCCCACCGACAGCACGGCGCTACTTGGCAGCACGGCCTGCCACGCAGCCAATTGCTGGGGTGCCCGCACCAGATCGATATGAAAACCGTGTACCGGCAGCGCGGCGACACGGGCGGCATGATCGGCGGCGGTGTCGAAATACGTGGCCAGCAGCAGCTTCACGCCGGCATCGGCCAGCGCGGGGTAGGCCTGGTCATAGGCATCGAGCCATTGCGGCGGCAGGTCCAGGCACAGCGCGGGTTCGTCGATCTGTACCCACTCGATGCCGCGTGCCTGCAACTGGGACAGGATACGCCGGTAGGCTTGCACCACCTTGGGCAGCAGACTCAGCCGGTCGAAGCCGGCCGCATGCGACTTGGACAGCCACAGATAGGTGACCGGGCCGATCAGCACCGGACGTGTGGGCAGGCCCAGCGCCAGCGCCTCATCAATTTCGTCGAAATACCAGTTGGCACCGCCGTCGAAAGTACTGTCGGCGTCAAGCTCCGGCACGATGTAGTGGTAGTTGGTATCGAACCACTTGGTCATCTCCATGGCCGGCTGGGCCGCATTGCCGCGCGCCAGTTCGTAGTACTGCGCCAGCGTCAGCGCGGCCGGATCGAACCCGAATCGTTTGGGCAGGGCACCCAGCAGCGTGGTCAGGCCCAGCATCTGGTCGTACCAGGCGAAGTCGCCGGCCGCCACCGTAGCCAGCCCGGCATCGGCCTGCAACTGCCAGTGACGGGCGCGCAGCGTGGCACCCACCTCGCGCAACGCCGCTTCCGATGTCTCGCCGCGCCAGAACGCCTCTTGCGCAAACTTCAGTTCCCGTCGGGCGCCAATGCGCGGAAATCCCAAAACGTGTGTACGTGCCATGCGGTGCTCCAGTGATTTCAGTGATGTCTGATCTGGCGCACAGTGTCAGTTCCCCGCTAGAATGAATCAAGCGAGATGTTTTAAACAAAGTATGAATTTCATTCAACTTACTGGTTTGAGGGCCGGGAAGGGGCCGCGATGATTGAAGTCCGTCATTTCCGGTCGCTGGTGGCGATTGCGGACTCGGGCAAGCTGGCAACGGCGGCCGAGCGGGTGCACGTGAGCCAGTCGGCACTTTCCCATCAGATCAAGGCCATCGAGGCGCACTACGGCATGGCGCTGTTCGATCGCACGCGCCAGGGCCTGCGTTTTACGCCGGCCGGGGAGCGGCTGCTGACGCTGGCGCGCGAAACGCTGGCGGCAATCAGCGCCGCGGAGCGCGACTTGCTACGCCTGAAAAGCGATACCCGCGGCGAATTGCGCGTGGTGCTGGAATGCCATACCTGCTTTGACTGGCTGATGCCCGTCATGGACGAATTCCGGCGCCGTTGGCCGGAGGTGGAAATCGACCTCGTGGCCGGTTTCCACGCCGATCCGCTGGGGCTGCTGGCGCAAGGCAAGGCCGATATGGTGATCGGATCAAAGCCGCCGGCCCGACGCGGGCTGACCGTTGCCCCGCTGTTCCGCTTCGAGATCCTGGCGGTGATGGCCAACGAACACCGCCTGCGCAACAAGCGGCGCATCGAGGCGGCAGACCTGGCTGGCGAAACGCTGATTACCTACCCGGTGCCGGAGCAGCGGATCGACCTGATCCGCGAAGTGCTGGAGCCGGCCGGCATCCAGCTGGAACGGCGCACGGCCGAACTGACGGTGGCGGTGCTGCAGCTGGTGGCCAGCCGGCGCGGCGTGGCGGCGCTGCCCAACTGGGGCGTCAAGAACTACGTCGACCACGACTACGTGCTGGCCAAGCGCATCGGGCCCAAGGGGCTGTGGAGCGAACTCTATGCGGTGCTGCCGTCGGCCATGGCCGATCGGCCGTATGTGGACGATTTCGTATCGATCGTGCGCGAGACCTGTGCGGCGGAACTGGATGGCATCGAACTGCTCGAAGACATCCCGCGCCCGGCGTAATCACGCCGCCAGCGCCTCAGGCTCGTCCAGCGTTTCCTGTTCGCCCGTGAACGCGGCGTCAACGATTTCCAGGTCCGCGCCATGGGCCACGCGCCGCACGAACAGCTCCAGCAACTCGACCGTATCGGCCTGGCAGACCAGGCGCGCGACGTTGGCGCGGCCGGCATCGAAGGACATCTGCTGGAGCGACAGCCCGGTGCGGCGGGCATTGGCCAGCACCCATTCCAGACTGCCGAAGGTGTCGCTCAGCGGGGAGCGGTCGAGTCGCAGGGCAAGATCAAGGGCAGGCATGGCGGGTTCCGGGTGGGGCATTGCAGGATGCGAAGTGATTCGCAAGGAGTCCGGTAAATTTACCAGTCATGCCGCAAAATTGGCTTCTGAAATTTCCTCGATACGCCTCGGTGTGGAGAAGAATCTGCCGCAGTGAAGTAAAATGACGGTTAATTTATCCTCCATCATCGGATTGCCGTGACGAACGTTCCCAAACTCGACGACATCGACCGCCGCATCCTGCGCGAACTGCGCCGCGATGGGCGGATCTCCAACGCCAAGCTGGCCGAGCGGGTGGGGTTGTCCGCCACGCCCTGCTGGAACCGGGTCAAGGCGCTGGAGGACGCCGGGGTGATTGGCGGGTACGCCGCGCTGCTGAACCAGAAGGCGCTGGGGCTGCCCGATACCGTGCTGATCGAGGTCACGCTGGACCGTCACGACGACGATATGCTGCACCGCTTTGGCGAGGCGCTGGCCGAATTGCCAGAAGTGCTGGAGGCCCATCTGCTGACGGGCGAGTACGACTACCTGATCAAGGTGGCCGTGGCCGGAACCGAGGGCTATGAGGAATTCCTGCGCCACAAGCTCTACAAGCTGCCGGGCCTGCGGCACAGCCATTCCACGTTCGTGCTGCGTACGCTGAAGCGCGAACTTTCAGTCGAGCCCTGAGCAGCAGCGCGATCAGCGGGATCAGAGCGATCCGCGCGACGCCAGGCGGCCCAGCCGGGGCGCCAGCGCCGTGGTTACCACGCCCAGCGCGATCAACCCGAGGCCAATCGACAGATCCGCCGAAATCCGTTCGTGCCAGGCCACGGCGGACAGCACCAGCCCGAGCAGCGGCACGCCCAGCATGGCGATGGACGTGGCTGCCGGTGGCAGCGACTGGGTGACGTTGAGCACCACGATAAACGTCAGGGCCGTGGCCAGCGGGCCGGTGTACAGCACGGCGGGCCAGATTTCGCCGATGGCGGCCAGGTCGGGCGCACCGTCCCGCAACAAGGCCAGCAGCACCAGCGGCACCGTCGCCACCGCGCATTCCCACGGGATCATGTCGGCACCGAGCCGCACATGGCGGTGGGCCCGCAGGTGGATGATGCTGACCGACCACGCCAGCGACGCCCCGAGCAGCATCGTCAGGCCCATGACCGTGTGCAGTTCCCAGCCGCCCAGCGCCGGCGCGACGATCACGGCGATGCCGGCGTAGCTGAAGCCGGTGGCCAGCCATTGCCAGCGCGACGGCCGTTCGCCCAGCACCAGCGACGACAGCGGAATCACCCAGATGGCCGTGGCGTAGGCCACCACCGAGGCGCGTCCCGGCGCCACATATTGCAGCGCCCACAGCGCCAGCGCCGTAAAGGCGGCCATCTGCAGCAAGCCGACACTGAACACCAGCGGCCATTCCTGGCGCGACGGCAGGCGCAGCCGCTTGAGCGCGCCCAGTACGACGAAGCTGATCAGCGCCGCCGAGCCGAAGCGCAGCGCGGCAAACCACAACGGGCTGACGTGCGACAGCCCGAATTTCATCACGGGCCAGTTGCCGCCCCAGATGATGACGGCGCCGATCAACGGCAGAAATGACTTGAAGGCGGCAGAGCGGGCGCTGCCGGCGGGGGCAATGACGGACATGAAATCGTGTGGGGTCGGAGCGGGCTGGGGAGTCACCGGAATGACTCGCCGAATGTCCAAAAGTCTACGATTCATTGCACCGCAGCATCGGCCGGATCACTTTGTCATCACGGCCCGTTACAGCATAGAATGCCGGCAAACCTGACTATGGAAGCCGAACATGCTGGACATCGATCTGGACGCCACTGACATCCGTATCCTGGGGGAATTGCAGCGCGACGGCAGCCTGACCAATGTGGAACTGGCCAGCCGCATCAATCTGTCGCCATCGCCATGCCTGGCGCGCGTGAAACGCCTGGAAAAGATCGGCGTGATCTCGCGCCGCGTGACGCTGCTCGATGCCCGGCGGCTGGGCTTGAAGGTGGTGGTGTTTATCTCCGTGTCACTGGACAAACAGCGGCGCGAGACACTCGATACGTTCGAGCGCAAGATCGGCGCGCTGCCGCAGGTGATGGAGTGCTACCTGATGTCGGGCGATGCCGATTACCTGTTGCGCGTGGTGGTGCCCGACGTGGAGGCGCTGGAGCGGCTGATCATCGACCAGATCACGCGCATTCCGGGCGTGGCCAGCATCCGGTCGAGCTTTGCCCTGAAACAGGTGCTCTACAGCACCGCACTGCCGCTCGGTTGAGGGCGGCTCTCGGCACTGCCGTATCATCGCGGCTTCGCCAGCGGGCAGCCGCCCCACGCATCAAGCCATACCCAAGACGCCCCATGAATCCGTCCGCGCTGAACCCCGCTTCCATTTTCTTCGTCCAGGCTTGCCTGGTCGTCGGCGTGCCGCTGGTGTTGTGGCGCGGCCTGCGCATGGGCGGCATCGTGCCCCTGGTCGTGATGCAGATCGCCGGAGGCATCGTGCTCGGGCCGTCGGTACTGGGTGCGCTCTGGCCGGACAACTGGCACGCGCTGTTCGGCGCGCAGAAGCTCACTGCGCTGTCGGGGCTGCAATGGCTGGCGGTGGTGCTGTTTGCGTTCCTGTCCGGGCTGCACGTCGGCGGCCCGGAGGCCCGGGGCCTGCGCCGTATCGCGCTATGGGCCGCGCCGAGCTGCGTCGCGCTGCCATTTGTCCTGGGGGTGGGCGCCGGTTATGTACTCGGCGCCTGGCGCCCCACGCTGGCGGGCGAGGCGGCCACCCCCTGGCAATTCGCCATTGCCGTCGGGGTGTCCATGGCGGTCACGGCGTTGCCGGTGCTCGGCGCCATCCTGCGCGAGATGAAGCTGACCGATTCCACGGCCGGACGCCTGGCGCTGGCCTGTTCGGCATTCAGCGATGCGGCGATCTGGATCGTGCTGTCATGCATCCTGGCCAGCACCGGTCAGGCCGCCGCGCAGCCGCTGAAGCTGGCGATCGGCGGCGCCATCTATCTGGCGGTGATGTTCGCGCTGGTGCGGCCGTTGCTGGCGCGATGGCTGCCCGCCATGCGCGGGCATGACGCGCGGCTGGCGGCGGTGGTGGTGGTGCTGATCTTTGCATCGGCCTGCATATCGGAACAGACCGGCCTGCATTACATCCTGGGCGGGTTCCTGGCCGGCGTGGTGCTGCCGCGCCAACTGGCCGCCGATATCGGCAAGCAGCTGGAGCCCACCACCGTGGTGGTGCTGATGCCGTTCTTCTTCCTGATGACCGGACTGCGGACCGACCTCAACACGGCCGGGACCGATGCGCTGATCGTCTTTGCCGTGACGACGGTGGTGGCCGTGGCCGGCAAGATGGCGGGCACTGCGCTGCCGGCGCGATGGGCCGGTCTGGGCCGGCGCGATGCCTGGGCCGCCGGCGCGCTGGCGCAGACCAAGGGACTGATGGAAGTGGTGGTGCTGGCCATCCTGCTGGAAAACCGGCTGATCAGCACACCCGCGTTCTCCGGCCTGTTGCTGATGGCGCTGGCCACCACGGTACTGGCCAAGCCGTTTACGCTCGCCGCCCTGCGGATGCGCGACGACTGAGGCCTCAGCCGGATAACCGCGCCCGCACGGCGGCCTGCAGCGCGGGCAATAGTGCTGACTCGAACCACAGGTGCTGGCGCATCCAGGGCACCACGCGCCACGATGGGTGGGGCAGCGGAAACACATTCGGGCCGAAATCTAGGAAATCGGCTACCAGTTCGGTCATCGACCGCTTTGGCACCGCCGGCTGCTTCGGCAGATAGGCGGCCTGGGCATAGGTGCCGACCAGCAGGGTCAGGCGGTCGTCGGGCAGGCAGGCCAGCACGCGCTGATGCCACAGCGGCGCGCATTCGCGCCGGGGCGGCAGGTCACCGCTCTTGCCCTTGCCGGGGTAGCAAAACCCCATCGGCATGATGGCGACGCGCGCGGCGTCGTAGAACTCGTCCTTTGTCACGCCCATCCAGGCCCGCAGCCTGTCGCCGCTCGGGTCATCGAACGGCACGCCGCTGGCATGCACCCGCGAACCCGGCGCCTGGCCGATCACCACGATCCGCGACGTGCCGCTGAACTGCACCACGGGGCGCGGCCCGGCGGGCAGGGCGGCGGCGCAGTGGGTGCAGGCGGCGATCTCGCGCCGCAGCGTCTGGATGACATCGTTCGCGTGTGGTGGAGACTTCATGGCGGGTCAGCGAGTTTCGTGGGGGTTGCGTATATTACGAGGCTCGATGTATTGCGATGGAATATCACGATGACCACACAAACCGAAACCGCGATCCTGGCCGGCGGCTGCTTCTGGGGCATGCAGGACCTGCTGCGCCGTTACCCGGGCGTGCTGACCACGCGCGTTGGCTACACCGGGGGCGATGTGCCCAACGCCACCTACCGCAATCACGGCACGCACGCCGAAGGCATCGAGATCGTGTTCGATCCGAAGCAGATCAGCTATCGCCAGATTCTTGAGTTCTTCTTCCAGATCCACGATCCGACGACGAAGAACCGCCAGGGTAACGATATCGGCACCAGCTACCGTTCGGCGATCTTTTACCTCGACGACGAACAGAAGAAGGTGGCCGAACAGACCGCGGCCGACGTTGATGCGTCTGGCTTGTGGCCGGGCAAGGTCGTGACGGAAATCGCACCGGCCGGGCCGTTCTGGGAGGCCGAACCCGAACACCAGGACTACCTGGAGCGGATTCCCAACGGCTATACCTGTCACTTCATCCGTCCGGGCTGGAAGCTGCCGCAGCGCGGGTAACCGGGCCCGGCGCGCTCAGGCGGGCGGGTCTTCCACCAGCAAGTCCAGCGGCACGGCCAGCGCGGTGGCCAGGGCGCGCAGCACCTCGATGCTGCCGTCGCGCTTGCGGTTTTCGATCTGGCTCAGATAGGGCTTGCTGACACCGGCCGTGCTGGCCAGCGCGTCCTGAGTCAGCCGGCGATGGTCGCGCCACGCCTTGATCGGGTGGTCGCCGGCCAGCAGGGCGTCGAGCACGGCAGCCGGAATCCGGAAGCCGTCGTCGGCGGCCACGGCGGCGTCGTGCATCCGGACATCTTCCATGGCTTCAAACAGGTGCTGGACGCGCTCCCAGAGGTCGATCGGAACGATCGCATATTCGCGGTTGCCTTCGCGCTGGATGAACTGTATCGCGGTCATTGATATGCACTCCCACGTGATTTGACGGTCAGCACGACGACCACCAACTGCCCGGCTTCGATCCGGTACAAGACCCGCCAGTCGCCAACGCGCAGCCGAAAGGCGTCCCGGCCCATCAGCTTGCGCACGTTCTGGTTTGGCGCATAAGGGTCCGCTGCCAGCAGACCTACCTTGGCCCGGATGTTGCGGGCGACGTTTCGGGGCATCGACAGCAGCTGCTGTGTCGCCTCCCTGGTGAACTCGATCTCGTGCTGCATCCCGATGTTAGCGCATTGCTAATATTATGCAAACGATGTTTGCTCAATTCGGGGGCGACTTGAACGTGGGTAGGCATTCTGGCGCAAGATCCGCCTGCCGGGACGCATGGCTTCCGAAATCGGAATTGTCTGCTGGCTGTCAGGAAGCCTGTACGTTTATACAGTATAGTTAGGGCACTTCCGCGCCCGCGCGGCGTGGTGAAAAGCTTCCAAAGAACGTTAAGTTCTGCATCCAACTCACTGATTCGAGGCAAGAAATTGTCAGATTCCGGTACGATCCGTATTCGCGGCGCCCGTCAGCACAATCTCAAGAACGTTGATCTCGACCTGCACACCGGGCAAATGACCGTGGTGACGGGGCCGTCGGGGTCAGGCAAGTCGAGCCTGGTGTTCGACACGCTGTACGCCGAAGGCCAGCGCCGCTACGTGGAGACCTTCAGCGCCTATGCGCGCCAGTTTCTCGACCGCATGGACCGGCCGCAGGTGGACAAGGTGGACGGCGTGCCGCCCGCCATTGCCATCGACCAGACCAACCCGGTGCGCAGTTCGCGGTCGACCGTGGGCACGATGACCGAGCTCAACGACCACCTGAAGCTGCTGTACGCCCGTGCGGCCGAGCTGTTCGACAAGCAGACCGCGCTGCCGGTACGCCACGACTCGCCCGAGACGATCTACGCCGAACTGCAGGCCCGCACGGCCGCCGGCCAGCCGTTTGCCGATGCCCGGCTGGTGGTGACGTTTCCGGTCGAACTGCCGGAATCGGCCACCGAGGACGAAGTGACGCAGTGGCTGTCGGTCAGCGGCTATACGCGGGTGCATGGGCAGCGCATCGTCGAATCGCCAACTGGCAACCGCAAGGTGCTCGATGTGGTGGCGGACCGCTTCCGCATCGGCAATGTGGAAAAGGCGCGCGCCATCGAGGCCATCGAGGCATCGCTGAAGCGCGGCGGCGGCCGGGTCAGCGTCAATGTGGTGACCGACGAGGGCGAGGGCCCGGTGTGGAAGTTCTCCACCGGGCTGCACAGCCCCGAGAGCGATATCCGCTATGCGGACCCGCAGCCGGCATTGTTCTCGTTCAACTCCGCCTACGGGGCCTGCGAGACCTGCCGAGGGTTTGGGCGGGTGATCGGCGTGGACCTGGGCCTGGTGATTCCGGACGGGCGCAAGTCGCTGCGCGACGGGGCGATCAAGCCGATGCAGACGCCGGCCTGGAAGGAATGCCAGGACGACCTGATGCGGTATGCGGCCAAGGCCGGGATTCCGCGCGACCTGGCGTGGAACCAGCTCAGCGAGGCCGAGCAGCACTGGGTGATTCATGGGTCGCCCGACTGGAATGGCCAGTGGAACAAGCAGTGGTACGGCGTGATGCGGTTCTTCAACTACCTGGAGTCGAAGGCCTACAAGATGCACATCCGCGTGCTGCTGTCGAAGTACCGCAGCTACACGCCGTGCGAAACCTGCTGCGGCGCGCGCCTGAAAACCGAAGCCCTGCTGTGGCGCCTGGGCAGCAAGGACAACGCTGACGCCGTGCTGGCGCCGGCCAGCCGCTTCCTGCCGAAGGGCGTGGCCTGGAACCGCGCCCAGCTGGAAAGCCTGCCGGGTTTGACCGTCCACGATCTGATGCTGATGCCGATTGCGCGCATCCGCCGCTTTTTCGACGACCTGACGCTGTCGAGCGCCTTGCTCGACGATGCGCTCAAGCTGCTGCTGGCCGAAGTCCGCACGCGCCTGAAGTACCTGTGCGACGTGGGCCTGGGCTATCTGACGCTGGATCGCCAGAGCCGCACGCTGTCGGGCGGCGAGGTGCAGCGGATCAACCTGACCACCGCGCTGGGCACGTCGCTGGTGAATACGCTGTTCGTGCTGGACGAGCCCAGCATCGGCCTGCATCCGCGCGACCTGAACCGCATCGTCGAGGCCATGCACCGCCTGCGCGATGCCGGCAACACGCTGGTGGTGGTGGAACACGATCCGTCGGTAATGCTGGCAGCCGACCGCCTGATCGACATGGGCCCCGGCCCGGGCGAGCGCGGCGGCTCGATCATCTTCGACGGCACGCCGGACACCATCCGCAAGGAACCGACGCTGACGGGCGACTACCTGGGCGGCCGCCGGCGCGTGACCGATGCCACGGACTGGCGCCTGCGGCCCGTGGACGACACCACGCCGCGCCTGAAGCTGGAAGGGGCCACGGAGCACAACCTCAAGGACGTGACGGTCGAGATTCCGCTGAACCGGCTGGTCTGCGTCACTGGCGTGTCCGGTTCGGGCAAATCCACCCTGCTGCAGGATGTGCTGTATCCGGCCATGGCACGCCATTTCGGCAAGGCCACCGAATCGCCCGGGGCATTCCGCGACCTGGTGGGTGCCGATCTGGTCGATGACGTGGTCTTTGTCGACCAGTCGCCCATCGGCAAGACGGCGCGTTCCAACCCGGCCAGCTACGTGGGCGCGTTCGACGAGATCCGCAAGCTGTTTGCCAAGGCGCCGCTGGCGCTGCAGCGCGGCTATACGGCCGGCACGTTCAGCTTCAACTCGGGCGACGGCCGGTGCCCCACCTGCGGCGGCTCGGGCTTCGAGCACGTGGAGATGCAGTTCCTCTCCGATGTCTACCTGCGCTGCCCGGACTGCGATGGCACGCGCTATCGCGCCGAAGTGCTCGAAGTGAAGATCGAGCGTGCCGCGCGCGGCCAGGCACCGCGCACGCTGAGCGTGGCCGACGTGCTGGAACTGACCGTCAGCGAGGCGACGGCGCTGTTCGAAGGCGATGCGGCCGTACTGCGCGTGCTGGCGCCGATTGCCGACGTGGGCCTGGAATATGTGAAGCTGGGCCAGCCGGTGCCGACGCTGTCGGGTGGCGAGGCGCAGCGCCTGAAACTGGCCGGCTTCCTGGCCGAAACGGCGGCCGCGCAGCCGGTGAAGAACCGCAAGGCCGTGGTGCTGCCCAAGCGCCTGTTCATGTTCGACGAACCGACCACCGGGCTGCACTTCGACGATATCGCCAAGCTGATGCGCGCGTTCGGCAAGCTGCTCGATGGCGGGCACTCGCTGATCGTGATCGAGCACAACCTCGATGTGATCCGTGCTTCCGACTGGATTGTCGATCTGGGCCCCGAAGGCGGGGACGCCGGTGGCGAGGTGCTCTGCGTGGGCACGCCCGACATGGTCAAGGGCTGCGCCAATTCGCATACCGGCCATGCGCTGCTGGCCTATGACAAGGCCCTGGGCGAATCGGGCACGCTGGCCGCCGAGCGCGAGGAACAGGCCAGGCACGGTTTGCCGCTGCAGGCCGCGGTGCAGGCCGCCCGGGCGCGCCGCGCCGTGGAAGGCGAGGGCGTGGTGCGCATCGTCAATGCCCACGAGCACAACCTGAAGGCGCTCAACGTCGACATTCCGCACGGCAAGTTCAACGTGATTACCGGGGTGTCGGGCTCGGGCAAGTCCACGCTGGCATTCGACATCCTGTTCCACGAAGGACAGCGCCGCTATCTGGAATCGCTGAACGCCTATGCGCGGTCTATCGTGCAGCCGGCTGGGCGCCCGGAAGTGGATGCGGTCTATGGCATCCCGCCGACGGTGGCCATCGAGCAGCGGCTGTCGCGTGGCGGCCGCAAGAGTACCGTGGCGACGACGTCCGAAGTCTGGCACTTCCTGCGGCTGCTCTACGTCAAGCTGGGCATCCAGCATTGCGTGCATGACGGGGCGCCGGTGACATCGCAAAGCCCGGCATCGATCGCAGCCCAGCTGCTGCGCGACTATCGCGGCCAGCACGTGGGCCTGCTGGCCCCGCTGGTGGTGAACCGCAAGGGCGTCTATACCGACCTGGCCAAGTGGGCCAAGGCGCGCGGCAATACGCATCTGCGCATGGATGGCGAATTCCTGCCGGTCGATCCCTGGCCGCGTCTGGACCGTTTCCGCGAGCACACGATCGAACTGCCTGTCGGTGACATCGTCGTTTCTCCAGACAACGAGGCGGCACTGCGCGCCTTGCTGGATCAGACGCTGGAACTGGGCAAGGGCGTGATGCACTTGCTGGCACCGCTGGACGGACTGCACGACGCCATGCACGACGGCAAGGGGTCGGGCAAGGTCGGCGAAACCAGGGTGTTTTCGACCAAGCGCGCCTGTCCGGTCTGCGGCACCAGCTATCCGGAGCTGGACCCGCGCATGTTCTCGTACAACAGCAAGCACGGCTGGTGCGGCACCTGTGTCGGCACGGGTCTGGCACTAACGGGCGAACAGCGCGCGGCGTTCGATGACACGGTGCTGGGCGGCGACGACCGTGGCCGCGAGCAGAGTCTGCCGTCCGAGGAGCAGGAACCCGAAGGCGTGGCCGATACGCCATGCCCGGACTGCGGCGGCACGCGCCTGAACCCTGTGGCCCGGGCGGTCACGTTCGACGCGAATGCCATTACCGACGTGGCGCAATGGACGGTGTCCGACACCCGCCGCTGGGTCGATGGCCTGCGCCTGAAAGGGCGCGATGCCGAGATTGCCCGCGATGTGGTGACCGAGATCGCCAGCCGCCTGCAGTTCCTGGAAGAGGTGGGACTTGGCTACCTGAGCCTGGACCGTGCCGCGCCGAGCCTGTCTGGCGGCGAGGCGCAGCGTATCCGGCTGGCCGCCCAGCTTGGCAGCAACCTGCAGGGCGTCTGCTACGTGCTGGACGAGCCGACCATCGGCCTGCATCCGCGCGACAACCAGATCCTGCTCGATGCCTTGCGCAAGCTCGGTGACAAGGGCAACACGCTGGTCGTGGTGGAGCACGACGAGGACACCATCCGCCGGGCCGACCACATCATCGACATCGGCCCGGGGGCCGGCAAGCGCGGCGGCAATCTGGTGGCGCAGGGCGGCGTGGCCGCGCTGTCGGCCGCTGCCGATTCCACCACGGGCCGGTTCCTGGCGCATCCGATGATCCACCCGCTGCAACCGCGCAGGCCGGTCAGGCCGGCGCGTGCCGGCAAGGAAGCCGAGCCGGCCCAGTGGCTGACCGTCGAGGGGGCGCACCTGCACAACCTGCGTGACGTGACCGCGCGGATTCCGCTGGGGCGGCTGGTGGCCATCACGGGCGTGTCGGGCTCCGGCAAGTCCACGCTGGCGCGGGACGTGCTGATGACCAATCTGCTCGATGCGGTGGGGCGCTCGGTGATGTCGTCGCCGGCCACGCGCCGGGCGCGTGCCGCAGCCGAAAAAGCCGGCAAGCCCACGGCCACGAAGGCGCTCAGTGTGGAGCACGCCTGGCACGGCTGCGCGGGTATCAGCGGCTGGGAATCGATCGACCGCGTGCTCGAAGTGGACCAGACGCCGATCGGCAAGACGCCGCGATCCTGTCCGGCGACCTATATCGGCGTCTGGGACGCGATTCGCAAGCTGTTTGCCGAGACGCTGGAAGCCAAGGCGCGCGGCTACAGCGCATCGCGGTTCTCGTTCAACACCAGCGACGGGCGCTGCCCCGCCTGCGAGGGGCAGGGCGTGCGCACCATCGGCATGAGCTTCCTGCCCGATGTGAAGGTGCCGTGCGACGTGTGCCACGGGCAACGTTTCAACCCCGAAACCCTGGCGGTGACGTGGCGCGGCAAGAACATCGGTGACGTGCTGACGATGGAGATCGACGAGGCTGTGGAGTTCTTCGCGGCCATCACGCAGATCGGCCATCCGCTGCAGCTGATGAAGGACGTCGGCCTGGGCTATCTGACGCTGGGTCAGCCGTCGCCGACGCTGTCTGGCGGCGAGGCGCAGCGGATCAAGCTGGTGACGGAGCTGTCGAAGGTGCGCGATGACATCACGCGGCGCGGCCAGAAGGCGCCCCACACGCTCTACGTGCTCGACGAGCCGACCGTGGGCCTGCACATGGCCGACGTGGCGCGGCTGATCCGCGTGCTGCACCGGCTCACGGACGGCGGCCACAGCGTGGTGGTGATCGAGCACGACCTGGACGTGATTGCCGAGGCCGACTGGATTATCGACCTGGGGCCGGAGGGCGGTGCCCATGGCGGCACCATCGTCGGGGCCGCAGACCCCGAAACGCTGTCGCGCATCAAGGCCAGCCACACGGGTGCGGCACTGGTGCCGGTGCTGGCCCGTACCGCGCCCGACGCGGCCCGCGCCACGGGCTGATCAGCGCGCCCGGGGCGCTCTCGGCGGCTTCGGGGAGGTCGCCAGCCCCGGGCCTGCCCCGGATGCCCCGGACGTGCCGGCCGGCGGCCTTGGACCCGCCAGGGCCGCCGCGCAGAAATCGATCAATTCCTCCACGGGCGGCCCGCTGCGGGCCCGCTTGCTGCGTTCCCGCACCCAGTGGGCCAGCGAATACACCACCGTATCCATGAACCAGATCAGGCGAAGCTTCATGACGTCGCGCGGCACGTCAGGCAGCAGCGCATAGAGGTGTTCGCGCACCCGGTACAGCGCGCTCATGGCGGTCTTGTCGACCAGCCCCTTGTTGAGCAGGGCCGGGCTGAACGTGGTCTGGGCCAGCACCTGCAGGTAGTTGGTGCCCCAGTCGGTGTCCAGCACCACCTCGACCAGCGGTCGGATGGTGGCTTGCACCACGCCGTGTATGTCGATGGGCCGGCCGCGGCCTTCCAGTTCGTCCAGATGCCGGTGGCGGATTTCGTTGACCTGGTGCAGGCGCCGGTTCAGCAGGTGGCTGACCAGGGCTTCGCGCGATCCGAAGTGATAGTGCAGGGCGGAACGGTTGCGCTGGCCGCTTTCCACCACGATCTGGCATAGCGGCACCTGTTCCACACCCTGCTCGGCAAACAGGCGCTCGGCGATTTCAAGAATGCGCCGCGCGGTATCGGTCAGACCGTCAGGGGCGCCAGAGGCGGTAGCGGCGGCAGCGTCCGTCCCCTGGGCGCTTTTGGCGCTTTGGGCGTCGGGCGCGCCTGCCGGACGGTCGGCATCGGCGGCAGCGGCCTTGCGACCTGGCGTACGGCGGGGGTCGTGCGCGGGTGGGCGCTGCTCATCCGCGATCATGGCGCGCGCTTGCTTGAGCTTCATGGCGTGGTGGCGTCGCTGGCTGGCTTGTCGTTATCAAAATGAAAGCCTCGCAAGGATACGGAAAAATCCGATGTCCGACATCCATTTGGCGTCGCATTTTCTCCATTTTCGTACCTCTCCGGGAAAGTCCTAACTAACTGAACGTGCGTATGCCGTTAGCCTGCGGTCCATGTCAAATTAATACGAGAGATTAATTCGACCTGACGCGATTGGCGACGATCGCACCCGGGCGCTGGACGGAGGAGACCACTGGCGCCACCAGCCACCACACTCGGAACCGTAAAACAATGAAGAAGACGCTGTTCGCTGCGCTTGCCGGCGCGCTGCTTGCGCCCGCCGCCTGGGCCCAATCGTCCGTGACGCTCTATGGCGTTGTCACCTCCAGCATCCAGTACGTCAACCACGTGCAGAACACCAGCAACGGGGTGCTGGCACCGGGCAGCGGATCGGCCGTGTTCATGAATTCGTCGGGCATCGCGCAGTCGCGTTTCGGCCTGCGGGGCGTCGAAGAGCTTGGCGGTGGGCTGAAGAGCCTGTTCGTGCTGGAAAACCAGTTCAACACCGATGACGGCAAGATGGGCAATGGCGGGCTGCTGTTCGGCCGCCAGGCCTTCGTGGGCCTGCAGAACCAGTGGGGCAAGGTGACCTTCGGCCGCCAGTACACCTCGGCGTTCCTGACGATGGGCAGCTTCACGCCGCTGGCGTATGCCCCGGAATTCGAACCGGTGGTGGGCGTCGCCGGCCCGAACTTCCGCGAGAACAACGTGGTGCAGTACCAAGGCACGTTCGGCCCGCTCACGGCCATGGCGCACTGGTCGTTCGGTGAACGCAGCGGCACGTTCGCCGCGGGCTCGGCCTATGGCGTGGGTCTGTCTTATGCGAATGGCCCGTTCGGTATCGCGGCGGCCTATGACGAGGTCACGACGCTCAACACCGCGCAGGCCGCCGGCACTTCGGGATCGAACGACTATGGCCGCGACATGCGCGCGATGCTGGGGGCCAGCTACCGGCTGGGGCAGGTCAAGATGGTGGCGGGCTACCGCTGGGGCAACTCGGTGGCGCCGGCCACCGGCACGCCAACCCTGCTGCCGCACCGCGACGACATGTACTGGGTGGGCGTGAACTGGGACGCCACCGCTGCGCTGCGCCTGTCGCTGGCCTATTACTACGACGACATCAAGTCCGCACGTATCGGCGGCGTGACGACCAACCCCAAGAACCCGCAGCAGTACCTGGCACTGGCCGACTACAGCCTGTCCAAGCGGACCGATGTGTTCTTCGCGGTGAACTACGCGCGCAACGCGTCGCTGAACTGGGACAACATTTCGTACCTGCCGAACGGCCAGTCGGTGGGCTACCTGCCCTCGACGTCGCAGGTCTATTACAAGACGCCCGATGCCAGCGGCCAGCTGGGTGTGTCGCTGGGCGTTCGGCACATTTTCTGATCCGGAGCCGTTCCCGGCTCATACAAGGCAAGCGAGGGGCCCGCGCGGACTCCACGACGCGCAGGCATTGCGGCGCCACGGCCAATGGTCGGGGCGCCTTTTTTCGCTAGGTGCCGCCCGGTATGTCGGCCGTGCCGACGGGGCTTTGGCCGATGCGTGCCGAAAGGTGGGTATCATCGGGCCGATACACCGACAAACGGGAACGACATGCAACGCAAGACTTTCCGCAACATGCAATGCCCGATCGCCCGCAGCCTCGAACGCGTGGGCGAGTGGTGGAGCATTCTGATTCTGCGCGACGCGTTCTATGGCACGAAACGCTTCGACGAATTCCAGCGCAACCTCGATATCGCGCCGAACATGCTCACGCGCCGGCTCAATGGCCTGGTCGAGGAGGGCCTGCTCGAAAAGCGCCAGTATTCGGAACGGCCGCCCCGCTACGAATACGTGCTGACCGACTGCGGGCGCGATTTCCGGCCAGTATTGCTGGCGCTGCTGGCCTGGGGCAACCGCAATTTCGCGCCGGAAGGGGCCAGTGTGCAGATTGTCGACCGCGACACCGGCACGGTCGTCGAGCCCCTGCTGGTGGATGCCGCCAACGGCGAGCCGCTGCAGATGGGCAAGCGCCACGTGGTGCGGGCAGGGCCGGCGGCGGACGCTCGCACACGCGAGCGCCTGTCTTCGGCGGCGTCGTACATGACCGCGCCGGCACCGGCCAAAGTCAAGGCGCCCGCCGCCTGACCTTGCCGCGTCAGGTTGCTCCGAAAGCATTTCTGGCATAGAGTCCAAGGGATCAGCACCCCGTTTTCCGACGGTTTTTTCGCCGACTCCGGACAGACCCGATGCCACGTTTCACGACTTTGTACCCGTTTTCGACAGCCATCCTGGCCATGATCCTGGCGGGCTGCGCCAGTGCGCCAATGCCGCCGCCCGCGCTGCCGCGCACGTCGCAACAGCCGACGACCACCATCACCACGCCGCAGACCGGTGTCAGCCGCGCCCAGCTCGATGCCGCCGGCAATGCCTGCGAAAAACGGGTGGCCGATGCGGTCAAGACGCGCTACCCGCAGCCGGGCAGCGTGATGATGATGCCGGATCGCGAACGCATCGCGCAGCAAACGACCAACCAGACGTCGATCAGCGGCGAAGGCACGTTCGAACCCGACGCCAGCGAAGAGGCCATGGCGTTCCGCTACACCTGCCTCTACAACATGCGCACCCTGCGCGTGGACGATGTCCAGATGAAGTACGGGCCGCACTGATCCGTCCTCACGTTACCTCGGTGCATTCCCGAGGATTTGCATGATGTTGGCCCGTGTTCGGCGACGAACCAGGGCCAATCCGCTGGGTTCGCCCCCCAAGACGGCGTCAGCGGCCCACCCGGCTTGAAATCGCCGCCAGCACGCCCGCGCGTTTTGTCGTATCGTCTCGTCTTGCGATACTTGACGGCGCAATGATTGCCACGTCATTTGTGCCGCGGCTTTCCATCCGTTCCCGCTCGCCCCCCGGACCGATATCGTGCAGAACCCCGCCACCCCGCCCGCCGAAAGCGACGCAGCAGCCCCCGCAGGCCCCGCCGTCGCCGCGGCCGTTCCTCCTGCAGACAGCCCGATGACCGCCCGCGAAAGGCGCGGGATGGCCGCCATCATGATTGCCGTGTCGCTGGCCACGCTGGACACGGCCATCGCCAACACGGCCTTGCCGAACATCGCGGCCGACCTGAACAGCACGCCCGCCGCGTCGGTGTGGATCATCAACGCCTACCAGCTGGCGATGGTGGCCACGCTGCTGCCGTTTGCCGCGCTGGGCGGCGTGGTGGGGCACCGACGCATCTACCTGGGCGGCGTGGTGGTGTTCATCTTGTCGTCGGTGGTCTGTGCGATGGCCTGGTCGCTGCCGTCACTGGCGGCGGCGCGGCTGCTGCAGGGCGTGGGCGCCGCGGCCATCATGAGCGTCAACACGGCGCTGATCAGTGCGATCTTTCCGATTCACCGGCTTGGGCGGGGCGTGGGCCTCAACGCGCTGGTCGTGGGGGTGTCGTTTGCGGTGGGACCGACGGTGGCCTCGGTGATCCTGTCGATCGGCCCGTGGCCATGGCTGTTTGCCGTCAACCTGCCGATCGGCCTGCTGGCGCTGGTCATTGCCTGGCCGTCGCTGCCGCAGACCAGGCGCAGCCAGCATGGTTTCGATCCGGTGGCGGCCGTGCTGAACGCCATCACGTTTGCCGCGCTGATCTTCGCGCTGGGCGAGGGCGTGCAGCGCGAGCCGTTGGAATACGTGCTGGCTGCCGCAGCCATCTTCGTGGTGGCCTTTGTGCTGCTGCTACGCCGCGAGCGCGGGCATCCGGCGCCCATGCTGCCGGTGGATCTGCTCAAGCGGCCGATGTTCGCGTTGTCGACGGCCACCGCCGTCTGCTCTTTTGCCGCGCAGGGCCTGGCGTTTGTGTCGCTGCCGTTCTACTTCGAACATGTGCTGGGGCGCAATCCGGTGGAGACCGGCTTCCTGCTGACGCCCTGGTCCGCCGTGGTGGCCGTGATGGCGCCCATTGCGGGCCGCTTGTCCGACCGCTATCCGCCGGGCCTGCTCGGCGGCATCGGCCTGGCCATCATGGCGGTGGGCATGGCGTCGCTGGCGATGATGCCGGCCGATGCCAGCGTGCTCAATATCGGCATCCGCATGGCGATCTGCGGTGCCGGATTCGGCTTTTTCCAGTCGCCCAACCTGAAGGCGCTGATGGCCAGCGCGCCGCGCGAGCGCGCAGGCGGCGCCAGCGGCGTGGTGGCCACCGCGCGACTGCTGGGCCAGGCCACCGGCGCGGCGTTGGTGGCCTTGTCATTCGGCATCGCCGGAGCACACGGGCCCACCTTGGCGCTGAGCCTGGGTGCCGCTTTCGCGGCAGCGGCAGCCGTCGCCAGCGGGCTGCGGCTGGTGACGCCACAGAGTGCCGATAGCGCGGCCATGCAGGGCGCGCGCAAATCGTCCTAGGCAGCAAGACCTGCGCGCAGGGCTTGTAGAAACTGCATGGCGCCGGTGCTTCCGGCGCCATTTTTCATGGTGCTCCGCTCCGGTACGAAACTTGCCGGTCTCCATGCATCGGGGGCGTTCATCGCCCCGGCTTCACGGAGGCATGGCAATGAACCGATCAGACGACTACGGCCGTCGCCGTAGGCCCGATCAGCAGTACGGTGGCTATGAAGAGGGCTATGGCAACGTGCCTGGCGACGATCGTCACTGGCGACGCCGCGATCTGTCGGCAGGCCGCTATGGCAACGCCGGCGAACGCAATCCGTATGACGCCTATGAAGATCGCGACGCCCGCCTGCGGGACGAAGATCCGCGCAACCGCGACGCCTGGCGTCAGGGCCGCACCGCACAACTAAGCGGCGGATGGCGTTCACGCGGCGCCACCGTCTACTATCCCGGCCGGCCCACGTACGATGAGTCGCCCGACGAAAGCTCGCCCCATAGCCCAGGCTACGTCAGCGCCTACAGCAGCGGCTACGAGGACGGTTACGACGCCGGCACCCGGACGTCGAACGCGCAGATGCCGGGCCGCGACGAGCGCTGGCGCGGCACGCGCAGCGGCTATGAAGGCGGCTACGAACGTGGCCGAGACAGCCAGCGTGGCTCGGGCTACGAGGACTACGGCGTCGAATCGGGCCGCAATTTCCGGCAGCGTCCGCGCATGGGCCAGGCGGTGCGTGGACGGGGCCCCGAGGTCTATGGCCGCCGCCCGGCCGGCCCCAAGAACTACACACGCTCCGACGAGCGCATCCGCGAAGAAGTCTGCGAGCGCCTGACGCACGCGCCCACGCTGGACGTGAGCGACGTGACGGTGGCGGTGGCGGGCAGTGTGGTCACCCTGACCGGCACCGTGGACAACCGGCGCATGAAGTATGAGATCGAAGATCTGGTCGACGATACGTATGGCGTGTCAGATGTGGTCAACCAGATCCACGTGCGCCCGTATGGCGCGCTGGCATCGGAATAGTCCTCGACAGATTCAGAACATTCGCGGCGCTTATCCGGACCACCCGCCTGCGAGCCCCGGCACTGCCGGGGCTTTTTGCTGGCGCGGCGGTCGGCGTGCATGGCTACAAGTCGCTGCCGCTGGGCGGATTCTCCATCCGCTTGTCGGTCTGGTCGGCGCGATCCACCGGCGTGTCGGCCGGCAGTTCCTCGGCGGCGCGTCGTACTTCGTCGAAAATTTCGTCCTCGGGCAGCTCGTCGTCGTCCGGCTCATGCCGCTCGCGCGATACGTCTCCGAGTTCCCTTTCGATGTCTTCGGTCGCTTCGCTGTCCAGGCGGGGGTCAAGCGTGCTGGGGATGCCTTCCGGGTCTGCGGCCTCCAGGTTGCGGCTCTTGCTGTCGGCGTCCGCTCGGCCGTGTCGGGTGGTCTTGCTCATCGTCACTCCTGTTGTCGTATTGCATGGTCGGGTATGCAGGACCTGCGGCAAGTTGCATGCCAATGTCGGCGTTGCAGGCTGCGGCGGTAATGGATTCGCGTGCGGCGGGCGCGGCGCCTATATTGAGTCAGGGGACCGCCGCAGAACCAGTTGGCCGCACTGCCTGTGAAGAGGCTGGAACGGCAATTGCTGAAACAAGGCAAGCATCGTGCGAGGGAGATAACGATGAACCTGACCGGCGTCCTGGCCACGCTCAGCGTGGCGTCCTCCGTGGCCGTGTCTTCGACGCCCGTCGAGAAACAGCTGCTGGCCATCAGCCCGCACGACTTTGCCCAACAGTTCAACCTGGTCGCCCACGACGCGGGCGCCAAGCTGACGCTGCCCGATTTCCGGGCCAAACCGGGTTGGCACCGCGCCAACACCAGCGAAGGCGTATCGGTCATGGTGCGCGCCGCGCATACCGGGTATGCCATCGACGAAGTGGTGGTGGTGTGCCGGGCCGCCGAGCAGTGCATGATGACGATCTGCACGGCCGCCCGGGCCATCGACGCGACCGTGGAGCCCAATCTGCTGCAGTACTTCGTGGCTGCGCGCATCGCGGGGCATCTGGGGGAAGTGGCCCTGGTGATGTCCGGACTGGTCTATCTGGTCGTGAATCCCGATGACGAGGACTATGTGGCGCTTGTGATCCGGCCCTATCAGCCGCAACAGGAACTGACCGCACACCGCCAGGCGGCAATCAAGGTGCCCCCGCGCTCCACTTGAACCGCGATGGGCCGGGAGCGCCCCTGGCGGCCACCGCACCGGAATCCAACGGACCGGCTGCTACGGCACCGGCCGGACCATGCGGCGCGCGCCCGCGCCCGGTGAGCGCGCCGGGGCGAACTCCATCGCCCGTTGTTCCAGCAGCCGCTGCAGTTCCGTGGCACCGCGATAGTAATGCGCCAGCAGCAGGCGCAACTCCGGGTCGGGAAGCGGCTCTCGCAGCAGTTCGCCATAGGCTGCGGCGGCACGGCCAGCCTGCTGGGCGGCATGCCGGAGCAGGGGCAATTCGCCAGATTCTGCGGGCGGCGCGACATGTTGCGGATCCCGCGCGCGGCCTTCTGCACTGCCGTCCTTGCCATCGCCGGCCGCCGCGGCACGCGCGCCGAGTTCGGCGGACGCACAGCGTTGCATATTGGCACGATGGGCAAATACGGCCCGAATCTGCGGGTCCGATGCCGCGGCCGCCACGGCGGACAACGCCTCTGCACACTGCATGGCGTGACGACTAAGCCGCGCCAGCGTGGTGTTGAGTGCATCCATGTACGTCTCCGGTTGATGCTTTAACTGTAGGTGAAGCGCGCTGGCGGACGGCCGAATTGCATGGCCGGTGTGGTTAATCTTTTACAGATCGGAATTCACCGAATTCGATACGGGCGTGCTTGTCCGATCGAACCCGCGAGACACACGCAAAAAACGCGCCGCACATTGCTCCGGTTTGGGGAACAACGTGCGGCGCGCCGCAAGCGGGTCTACGGGGGAGGCCCGTGGAAAGACAGGCCCGCTGGCGTGACCTGGGCGGTTAAGGCTTCTGGACCGGATCAGGCGAGTCGCCCTTGGGCCCCGAAGGTGCGGTCGGCGTGGCTACCGGCGAAGCGTCCTGTTCGCGCGGCTTCTTGGCGTGCTGACCCGTGTTCTTCTTGGCCTTGTGGGCCGACTTGGTTTGCGCGGTCTTGTCCTGCTGCATGGTCGAGTCGCCGCTCATCATCGCGCCGCTGCCCGAACTGCCGCGCTGGGTCGACGGGCCTTCTGGTGCCGGCGGGGCGCTGGGGTTCGTTGCGTTGGGCGAGAGCGGCGGGTCATTCTTGGGCTGGGCCATGGCCGGCATGCAGAGCATGGCGCTGATGGCCAGTGCAGTGGTCGTGAGCAGGCGTTTCATCGATCGTCTCCCGAAAATTGGTGGCGGTGACTTCACGATATGACTCCGCCCGCGGTGCGCTCAGGGGGAGGCCACTGAATCGGGTGTAGGCCGTTGACTACAGCATGTGAAGCCCGTTTGCAGGATTTATATGGCCATGTAAATCGAACCGGCGCCCGGCATCGGGCAGGCGCCCGCCGCGCCATGGCTGGCCGGCTGCCCGGGCGCGCCGGTGCCAGCGGTATGGAATTTGCGTCGGAGGGTCCGTATTGACCGTATTGGCCGTATTGACCCCACCGGAGACGCTCATGAACCAGGGAAACAACAGGGGTAGTGGTTCGGACGACCGCTACAGCGCCTATGGCGCTGACCGTGACGATCGCAGTGATCAGGACGAACGCGACGACCGCCGTCGGCAGGGCGGCACGCAGCGCCAGCAGGAAGCCTACAGCGGCGGAGACTGGCTTACCCATCGCCAGCAGGGCGGCAGCGACTGGCAAGGCCAGGGACGCAGCCAGTCACAACCGGGCCAGCAAGGCGCGGGCAACGACTGGCAGGGCGGCGGCCAGCAGCCCGGCGGTAGCCGCTGGAGCGGCGGGACGTCGTCGTCGCAAGGCTCGTCGTCGGTGTCGTCAAGCGGCTACGGCGGCTATGAAGGGCAGAACCGGCGCTTCGAGGAAGGCTATGGCGAAGGGCGCTATGGCGAGTACGGCGAAGGCCGGCAGGGCGGGCGCCAGCAGCCAGGCCCGCAGTCTGGCCAGCAGTCAGGCCGGGAGTTCAACCGGGAGGGCGGCGAGCGCAATGCCCCGCAGCGGTATGAACGTGAACGCTGGGGCGACTGGCACCAGGAGGGCGGCGCCGGGCACGGCAGCGAATGGTCGAGCCAGCAGGGCAGCCAGGGCGACGAGTGGGGGCAGGGCCGCGGCCGCTGGGATCAGCCGGCACGCGGTGGATCGGCACAGCGCCAGGGCGGATGGGAACAAGGGCGCGAAGGCCGTCAGCAGGGTCGCCAGTCGGGCCGTGACGCCGGAGGCGCCTGGGGCAGCGGCTGGGAAGGTCCCACCGGGTCGGAACCCGACATGCGCACGCACTATCGCGGCGGCTACGGCGTATCCGACTATGGCGACCAGGACCCGTCTGCCGGCCAGGGCTTCCAGTCCTGGCAGCGCCGCGCTGGCGGCGACTGGCAGCGCGAGCGGCAGGGGTCGGGCCAGGGGTCCATGCGCGACCGTGGCGGACGTGGCTTCGGCGGTAGCACTGGCGCCGGCGGCTACGATCCGAACGAACGGGCCTACGAACATTTCACCGGCGCCGACGAACGCAGCGATCTGAACCGTGGCTATGGCGGAGCCGGTGGCTCTGCGGCGGCACGGCGGGCGCAACGCGCCGGTCCGAAGGGCTACCAGCGTTCCGACGAGCGTATCCGCGAAGATCTTTGCGAACGCCTGGCGATGAGCAGCCGCGTGGATGTCCGCGAGGTCGAGGTCTCCGTCAGCGGCGGCGTGGTCACGCTGAGCGGCACGGTACAGGACCGTCAGCAGAAATACCGGATCGAGGATATGGCTGACGAAGTGTTCGGCGTGAAGGACGTGCACAACCAGATTCGTGTCACGCGCGATTCCGCCATGGGCAGGGAAGGTAGCGGGGGCAGAGAAGGACAGTCCGGCGGGTCGCGCATGTCGCAAGGCATGAGCAGCCCCAGCAGCCAGGGCAGCACCGCGCCCTCCAGTGCGGCGGGCAGCTCGGGCAGCCTCGGCACGGGCATCGGCTCAGGGTCGTCATCCGGCTCCGGCTCGGGCTCCGGCACGACATCGGGCAGCTCATCGGGCTCCCCTTCAGGCTCCACTTCAGGCTCCACTTCAGGCTCCACGTCGGGCAGGTCGGGAAGCTGACCGCCGACGCATTGCGCCAGCGTGTGGGGGGATGGCCCCGCGCGCTGGCGACTTCACCTGCAAGCATCCATACACCAAAGCATTCGAACAAGGAGATGCCCCATGCCTTTCGCCTATGCAGGAACCCGCCGCCGCAGGAATCGCGACAGACGTCGCACGCACGAATCGCCGGAGAACAACGCCGTAACCCGCGACCGCGAGGGCGCACCCGACGCCCGGGATTCCCGGGATTCCCGGAATGCGCCGGATGCCAGGGAAGAGCGCGACCCGCTGGCCACCCGTCGTGCATCGAGCGAGGAAAGCCCCGGCGCGCGCGAAGGACAGCGGGCCACCACACGGCAGGAAGACCAGCCGGCGGGCATCAAAAGCCAGGATCTGCTGGACCCCGGCAGCCGCGAGCCGGATGCGCCGCCGGTCGATAACCGCTCGTAGTCCCTCAACGGATGACAGGAGCCGCCACCATGCGACATATCCACCTGATGCCGACCCGTGCCCGCCGCGCCTTGTGCGTGGCCGCCTGCCTGTCACTGGGCGGCGTGGCGTGGGCCCAGACCCCGTCCCAGACACCGAAGGTCGACAACCGCGCACCCGGCACCGCCGCGTCCGATGTGGCGCCCGGCGCACGCGAGTGGGGATTGACCAAGGAGGGGCATCGGAAGCCCGGTAGTGGGCCAGCCCTCAATCAGGGGGCGTCCTCGGCGCAGACCTACGACTATCCCGCTTCCGCGCCAAAGACGGCGCCGGCCAAGCGGCCCTAGCGATATGCCGCAAGCGGACCGGCGCGCACTACTGGTGCACGTCGGCCGCATCCAGAGACCAGTAGCGTTCCGGTGCGCAGACGTCGGCCAGTTCGGCGGGTGAGAACAAGGCCAGCTGGCTGGCGTAGGCTTGCACGGCCCGCGCCTTCTGCGCCGTGAAGACGCTGATCGGCATGTGGACGGGAGAGGCGAGCAGGGCCTCCTGCCACCAACCGGCCATCCGGCTTTGCACGGCGCCCGGCATGCGGCGGTAAATGGCTTCCTCGTAGAAAATCCATCGGAATGCAGGCACCTGCGGCTCGTTTTCGGTATGCGGGACGGTTTCCGGCAAGTCGACAAAGGCTGCTTCGCGCACCAGCATGCATGCGGCGTTGACCAGCATATGATCGGCATGCCGTAGCCCCATCGGCGCCACCACCGTGCCGCCCGGTTGCAATGCCAGCAGGCGGCCAAGCCGCAGCGCGATACTGACGGCGTCGTAGCGTTGGCCGTATTGCTGTTCCAGAAAGTCGAGCCAGACCGGGTCTGCCCCCAGCGCGGACAAGGCGCGGGTATCTTCATGGCGCCGGGCTTCCATGGCATGCCGGGCCGACGCAAAACCGGCCGCACTGTCACGGGCCGGCGCCGCCAGATCCGGCCCGGGCAGGCCGGCAAACACCGTAATCACCAGCGCCTGCCGGCTGGCAGCGAGCAGGCTGCCGCAACTGAAGACGGCATCGTCAAGGTGAGGGGAAATTATCGTCAGCGGATGTGGAATTTCCATGATTTTGCAATGCCGACCGGGCGTTAATGAATCCGGCCCGGCCATGGGCCGGGGTTACCCGTGGCATTGCAAGGGGCATGCCGGTCGGCCATACGCCGGTATGACAACCGCTGACCGGCGTCCGGCGCCTCAGTCCGGCAGCACCGCCACCGCCTCGATTTCGAAGAGCATGCCGTCCAGCGCCAGCCTCGGCACAGGAATCAACGTGCATGCGGGTGCGGGCCAGTCGCCCAGCAGCGCCTGCCAGGCGCGGCTGAAGATGGCCAGCCGCTCCATCGAATGGTCGACGATCAGCACGGTGATCTTGGCCACGTCGGGGATATCGGCGCCCCCAGCCTGCAGGGCCACGCGCAGGTTGACCAGGGCCTGATTGACCTGCGCGGAGAAATCGGCGCGCAATCCGCCACACATGTCCTCGCCGCCTTGGCCCGCCGCGAAGATGATCCGGGCGGGGCGGTTGGCGATCGCCACATGGGAATAGCCGTTCAGCCGGGGATCGTAGAGGTCTGGCGGATTGACGAATTGCAGGTACGGCGCGCGGGGCGATTCAAGCAGCATGGCAGGGTCCTGAGTCAGAGTCGCGCCAGTATCGAACCTCAAGCGCACTTGAGGTCAAGCGCCGTTGCGATACCATCTCGCCCTGCAAGGGCTTTCGAATTTTCTTCAAAAAATAGGGACCACCATGCCAAAGACCGTCGCCCCCGACAGCGTCTCCGACGCGGCCCCCGTTCGTGCGGAACGGCGGCTGCGGGCACGCGATCCGCTCACCGTCGGCGAAGTGGCCGAGCGCAGCGGCATCGCGGTATCGGCGCTGCATTTCTACGAGTCGAAGGGATTGATCGCCAGTACGCGCAGCGCCGGCAACCAGCGCCGCTATCCGCGCGGCATCCTGCGCCGGCTGGCCGTCATCCGCGTGGCCCAGCGCATGGGCCTGCCGCTGGCGACGATCGCCGACGCCTTCGCACATCTGCCCGCCAACAAGGCGCCGACGGTGGCCGACTGGCGCCGGTTGTCCGCCGCCTGGCGCGCGGACCTCGATGCACGCATTCGCACACTGACCATGCTGCGCGACCAGCTCGACGGCTGCATCGGCTGCGGCTGCCTGTCGCTCAAGGCGTGTCCGTTGCGCAACCCGCAGGACGTGATGGCGCACCAGGGGCCAGGCGCCCACATCGAAGAGGGCAGTTGCCAGCATCGGCAAAAAACAATCCGGCGTTGAATGCCAACGCGCGCGCCCGATCGTGACAACCCGACAACTTCGTGCGATCTGAAAAAGCCCATTGGGCGCTGGCGTCCATGATGAATCCTGTTCACAACCCCTGCTGACAAGGAGCACATCATGAACACGATGAAGAAACTGCTGATCGCCGCCGCCATCGTCGCGGCCCCCGCCATGTCTTTCGCCCAGAGCGTCCCGGCCGCCCAGGCCCCGGTCACCCGGGCTTCGGTCCTGGCCGACCTGATCGCCGTGGAAAAGGCGGGCTACCACCCCGGCCGCAATGACGACAACTACCCCGTCGACATCCAGGCCGCCGAGGCCAAGGTCGCAGCCGAACAGGGCATCCAGCCCGCCCCGGCGGTAACGCCGACGGTCAAGGCATCCATGCACGCCGCCAACACCGTGCCCCGGATCGATCGTCCGCGCAGTGCTTTTTATGATGGGGCTTGAGAAGGTGGGGGGGCTATGCCGCTTGCCTGAAGCCGGCCCCGGTGTCCAGGATGCCGGGGCCATCCTTGCGTGGCCCCGCCTCGCAGCACGCGGGCATCCGCCGATCAGCCCCTCAGCCCGTCCGCCGGATAGCAAGCTTCGTCAAACTCCCTTGACAACAGGCGGTAGTAAAGCAACTCGCTCGCGACTTGCAACGCCATGCCGGCGAACGCAAACAGCGCGGCCGCCCACCACGGCAAAAGCCCGGTGCGGTCGGCGTCGCCGTCAGCCACACCCGGATTCCCGACAAACACTGCCATCGCAATCATGGCGGTTGCCCACATCAGAGAAAAGGGTACTACGCCGTCCTCTGCGGGACGGTCCGGGCTCTCCGGCCGGTTTGCCACGATGTTCACTGCAACGCCTGATTTGCACGGTATTGCAACAAGCTGCGCACCTTGTCCATGCCGCACCATTTTCGCGGCGAGCGATTGCGCCACCCACCCGTTTGCATGTCCTGGCTTGCCGAGCGCCTGGTCGATATCCTGCGTGTCCGCACGTAGTGCCGCGTCCTTGACCGCCGCCGTGACGGCATGCCGCAACGGCTTGTTCAGGCCGGTAAGCCAGAATTGCCGGATACGGTTCGCAGCGACCGGTTCAGAGCCGAGCAGCATGGCGATACCTCTATCTACCTCATCGGACTCCGCCACGACGGGCCGATACAGGCAAGCCTGGGGCCTGAGCCCGTGCCGGTTGCGGGCCAACGCGGTCGCGTCGGCAAATAGCATTGCGACTGCCATTTCGGAACACGGCGGCTCGGCACCAGTGCGTCCGAGCTGACACGCAATGAATAGCCGGACGCCCGACATCGGCTCTTGTTCTATCCAAAGCGAGTCCATGGCGTCGGGCTGCCCCGGCGGTTGCCACACGAGTGTAGGGTGGCCGGGCAGCTTCCACGCTCCCACCACACGCTGCAATACCGTCAGGTCATCCTGGTCCTCCGACTGCAACACAATCGGTATCGACGCCGTACGCCCGATGCGCTGCAACGCCGGCAATAGGGGGAGTAGCAGATTCTTCAAAAGATGCTCGATGCGCGCTTCCCCCGATGCCAGGTCGAATTCGAACGTGACGGCCTTGCCGGCGTTGTCAGGGGGACGGCCTTCCAGACCGAGCATCCGCTCCGCGATTTCGTCTTCGGGCGTCATCACGACGCTATCCACCAGGACGACGTGATCGCGCGTCCAGCAGAGCCAATGGTAATTTCGCCACTGGCACATCAAGTTCCATAGCACGGCGCCCTTCCACGGCATTTCATAGCCGGCGTACACCACTGCCCCGCAGACGGCTACAAAAAACAGAAAAGGCAGGAACGTTGCCTGGAACAGGAAGGGGCTCCACGAGATGGCCTTGCCGTCGGGCCATTGCGCAATGGCGATCAGGACGCCAACACCCTGAACGGCAATGAAGAACACGACAAACAGCCAGATCGGTGGAAAGTCCGGCTCGGGCCGTTCAGCCACTTTGCGGGTGTTCCATTGCAAATTCATTCGATCGTTGCTCCGGACGACGCTGCGATCATCACGCTGCCGCATGCCGAACGACAGCCATGTACCGCCAGCTTTCTGCCGTTTTCCCGATACCCTGTACCGCCCTCGACGATGGGATTGTCGCCGTGCTTTGGACAGGAAACGAGATCTCCAACCAGCGCCGCGCGGCGACCGTCGATATTGAAGGTCGAGGTAGCTGTTTTCACGCAACCACCGTGCGAGGTGGGATCACCGAGTAATACCGGATGGCTCATTTTGATTTGACTTTTGGAAGGTTGGTGGGACGGATCGAGTCGTCGCAGGAAATGTATTCCTGGCCTGAAGGGGTGCGGAGGCCTTTTAGGTAGTCGGGGCGCTTTTCGGAAGGAAAGTGTTCGTAACGGATGCCGGAAGGCAGCTCAAGCGCCATGCCGCCTCCAGGAATCAGCGGGTATTGCGTAACGTTGTAGTCTCCCGGTCGCCATTTTTCCGAGATATAGACGCGATCCGAAGTGGCCGCAACGATGTAGTTTCTTGAATCTTCATAAGGCGTCTGGGTATTTCGCATGTAGTACCAACCGCGGAATGAACGACCACCATCCGTAGAGTAAACAAACGAGATATTGCAGCCCTTGTCCGGACACACGCCATCCGGCGTGTACGACGAAGGAATCACGATAATCTGTCCCGTAGGGTCCGCGTTGATCAAACGTCCCTGGTAGTTCTCAATGCCGTAGCGCCCAAGCCGTGTGCGAATGCCCTGTCGTGGGTCGTTGTAATACGTCGTGCCGTGGTGGCAATCCTTGTAGTTCTCCAGCGAAATATAGCGGTGGTCGTCGAACCAGTAGATGGCTTGTGGGGGGACGTCGTAGTCGGGGGGAGGCGTCGCCAGGCGCCAGTTCTTCTGGGCGCAGCCGGTCAGCAATGCGACTGCCACACCGATACACAAATACATGGATTTTCGTTTTTCGTGTTTCATGATGCTTCCTGATTTCAGCTTCCCAAATCCCAACGCGGCTTTCTGGTCTGATTTTCGGCTGCAGCACGCGCCGTGGCGTCCTTGACCGTATCCCTGTCGATGGCCGCTGGCATTTCTGGTTTCAGCAACACGCCCGAATTGAAATAGTTGTCAGTGAAGTGGGTCCAGTCGGCGTCATGCATCAGCCCGATCCAGAACTCCCGGTCTTCGAAGGCCTCGCAAAATCCAATGGGCAGGTCGTAAGCCACGATCCGCCGCATGAACTCCATGTGTTCGGGCAGCGTGCTGTGGTCGGGTGGTTCGGGCTTGTGCCGGCGGAACCGATCCCGCGCCTCTTCAGCCGATTCCAGCGTTCGAATCGGCCGGTCGCCGCTGTAAATGTCCTGGCCGCGATTTTGGTAACTCGGCTCATAAATCGACTCGAAATACGGAAACTCAGGCTTGAAATACCGGCCCGTGTCAGGATCGATTTCCCCCATGGCTCGCACGTTATCGTCAGTAACCGATTCGTCAAATCCGGCGGTTTCTTCAGGCGTCAACGGATTTGCCACGGCCTCGGCATTGACGGTGACCATTTGATCGGGATGGGGCACCGTCCACAGTTTCATGGCGTTGAAGAGCGGGCCGCGATTCCCATCCCAGAACGGCTTCGTATTATTGGGGTCCCAGTGGCTGCCGTATTTCATGTCCGGCAGGGTGCCGAACCGCTTGATGCCGGGCGCGTCGCCGCATGGCGTCAGGCGAGCCAGCATGCGCTGCTTGACCGTATCGCCCAGTTCGGCAAGCAGGTCGTCCGGTAGCCCCTGCCATCCGATGCTTTCCAGCGTCGTCAGGCCCATGACGCGGTCGTGCGGGCTGAAGTAGACATAGACCCGCCCGTGGTTGTCGCGCTCGCTCACCGTCGGCGTGATCTCGCTGAAGGGGCGCCAACGCTTGCCATTCCGGCCCCTGCCAACCCGCTGCTGGACCAGCAGTCGGTCGTCCAGCAGGCGCCTCTCCGCCTTGATCCGATTGGCGAAATTACGAAACGTCTGCACGCGCGCTGCCTCGGAAGGGCGGGCATCGCTCCATGTCGCGCCATCCGCGAGCTTGTCGTCGAGCGCGTAGGGCGAGTTCATCAGGAACAGCGCGTCAGGTGCCCGTGTCTTGCAAAGCGCCGAGGCTGCCAGGGCAATCATCGTGCCCTGACTGTGCGACATCACCGAAATCGTGTCGTGCGGATGCTTTGTACGGATCTTGTCGATCAGGTTGGCCAGCCGCTGCGCGGCATGGGGGTAATAGTCGCGCGGCGGTGCGTCCTGCAACTGCCGCTCTGGCTCCGAATTCATCGCCTCCAGATCGACGAAGCCCATGAGGTTGCGTTTGAAACCCAGACCGTTCCACATTTGCTGGAGGCTGTTCGTACCGTTCTGAAACGCACCGCCGCCCCAGAACCATGGTCCGCAATCGGCTTCCTTTCGTTTCCAGAAGTCAGCGCCAGCGATATTGCGTAGTGGAATCTTGAAGCGGCC